>NZ_JAHWCK010000002.1:0-538823 GCF_019550935.1 Mumia sp. zg.B53
GACGGTGTTGGAGCGGTAGCCCGTGCCGTCCCAGTCCTCGCACGTGATGAGGAGGAGACGCGGGCGGCCCTTCTGTCGGAAGAGTCGTGCGGACTTCTCGGCGAGGGTCGCCTTGTCGTAGGTCTCCACCCGGCGGACGACGTAGCGGACGACTCCGCGCTTGGTCCTGACGGCGACCTTCGTGCCGGGCTCGAGTTGGCCGAGGTCGTCGAAAGCGCCTCCGCCTGTGTGGACCGTGTGTCCGGCGACCACGACCGTGCCCTTGGAGGCTCCCGGTCGTGCGCCGTCGTCCCACCAGCCGACCATCGAGGCGTCGGCGGGAGGGGTCAGCACTCCGTCGACGGCGCTCATCGGCGCGACCGGGGCGACAACCTCCAGTGCGGGCACCCGCACGAGGACCGGTTTGGCGGCGCGTCCGGCGGGCAGCTTGCGGGCGGGCGTCTCGGCAAGGATGGCCTCAGCGCTCTCGGAGGCGACCGGAGCGGCCGCGGTCGGTGTGCCGGAGCCGTCCTCGTCGTTGAACGACGCAGAGGCGCCGAAGGCCACCCAGGTGCAGAGGAGGCCCGCGGCGCCTGCAACGACGGCGACCGCCATCCGCACGCGGGCGCGCGCCCGGCGACGGGCACGCGCCTCGCGGCGGACGGTGACGAGATCAGGCTCGGTGGTCACCGCGCTTGCGCATCCGCATCAGGTAGGCCGCGGCGGCGAGGAGGACGGCGCCTCCGAGGCCCGCGACGGTGGCCATCCAGGTGGTGGACCCCGGCGTGGTGCTGCTCGTCAGACCGGCGTCGACAGCAGTCGGGGCGGTCTCGTCATCGCCTGCGACACCGTTGTCGCTGTCGTCATCGTCACCGGGAGCGGTCTCGGTCGCCGGGGCGACATCCTCCGACGGCGTCGGAGAGGTCTCCGTGGCGGGGCTGGTCGGCTCCGTCTCGGTCGGCTCGGTCGTCGGCTCCGTGGCGGGGCTGGTCGGCTCCGTCTCGGTCGGCTCCGTGGTCGGCTGGGTCGGGGTCGGCTCGGTCGTCGGCTCGGTCGTCGGAGTCTCAGACGGCGGGGGGGTCGCCGACGGCGACGGTGAGGGCGAGGGGGTCGGCTTGCCAGCCGGCACGTACGTGACCGAGTAGTGGACCACGTCCTTGCACGCGTGGCTGATCTTCACGCTCTCGGCCGGCGGGTTGACCTTGACGTACTCGACGCCGCGCTTGGAGTCGGTCTTCACGCAGTAGCCAGAGATGAGCTTGCCCTCGGGCGCCGTGATCTTCACGTACTTCTTGTCGCCCGTGGGTTCGAGCTTGCCGGTGTCCAGGTCCTTGCAGACCGAGGTGTGACCATAGGTGGTGGAGACAGTGGCGTGGGCGGGGGCGGAGATCAGGAGCGCAGGCAGCAGCACCAGTCCCGCCGCCGCGACGAGCTTCTTTGCAGCGCGCACGGTGGTTTGACTTCTTCCTCGACCCGTCACGCCGCGGGGGTAAGCAGCGAGGGGTCGGTCCGGGGGGTTGTCACAGGCCGAACTGGATACGTTCCAGGACGGCTCGCTACACACTAGGGCACAAAGGGCGCGACGCAACAGTCCTGCGAGGTGGGCCTGTGGATCGGCCCGGCACCGGGCGTTCGCCGTGGATGGCAGAGTGGGTGTATGGAGCTGCGAATCTTCACCGAGCCACAGCAGGGCGCCACGTACGACGACCTGCTGGCGGTCGCGCTGGCCACCGAGGAGCAGGGGTTCGGGGCCTTCTTCCGATCCGACCACTACCTGGTGATGGGAGGAGGTGACGGGCTCCCGGGGCCGACCGACGCCTGGACGACGCTCGCCGGTCTCGCCCGCGACACGTCGACCATCCGCCTCGGCACGCTGATGACGTCGGCCACGTTCCGGCACCCCGGCGTGCTTGCGATCCAGGTCGCGCAGGTCGACCAGATGAGCGGGGGCCGGGTCGAGATCGGGCTCGGCGCGGGCTGGTTCGCCGAGGAGCACGAGGCGTACGGCATCCCCTTCCCGTCGACGGGCGAACGCTTCGATCGGTTCGAGGAGCAGCTCGCGATCCTCACCGGGCTGTGGGAGACCCCGACGGGCAAGCGGTTCTCCTTCGCGGGAGAGCACTACACGCTGACCGACTCCCCGGCGCTGCCGAAGCCGACCCAGACGCCGCGTCCCCCGGTCGTCATCGGCGGGCACGGACGCCGCCGGACCCCGGCGCTCGCGGCTCGCTACGCCGACGAGTTCAACCTCCCGTTCACCCTGCCGGAGGAGCACCGGGCCAAGTACGACCGCGTGCGTGCCGCGTGCGAGGAGATCGGCCGCGACCCCGACGACCTCACCTACTCGAGCGCGCTCGTGGTGTGCTGCGGTCGCGACGAGGCGGAGATCCGACGTCGGGCGGAAGCCATCGGGCGCGACGTGGACGACCTGCGCACCAACGGACTCTGCGGGACGCCGCAGGAGGTGGTCGACCGGATCGCGACCTTCGCCGGCGAGGGGTCGCAGCGGATCTACCTGCAGGTGCTCGACCTCGCAGACCTCGACCACCTCGCGCTGCTCGGCGAGCAGGTGCTCCCCGAGGTGGCGGATGTCTGAGGCGACGACCACGCCCAACCTCCGCGACCTCGGTGGGCTGCCGACCGAGGACGGCGCCACGACGGTGCACGGTGTCCTGCTGCGCTCGGCCATGCCGAGCATCGACGACCGTGACCCTGGAGGGCTGCCGTGGCCGCCGAGTCTGGTCCTCGACCTGCGCTCGTCGGCGGAGTCCGGCCCCGAGCACCCTCTCGCCCCCACCGGTGCCACCGTGCGTCAGATCTCGCTGCTCGAGGCTCTGCGTCCCGACGGCCCTCAGTCGGCGAGCCCGCAGGTCGTGGCGCGGATGGCCACCGGCGGGCTGGAGGCGCTGTACCTCGGCATGCTGGAGGTGGCCCGCGCCGAGCTGGTGCAGGTCGCGACGCTGGTCGCCGACCACGACGGCGCGACGCTCCTGCACTGCGCGGCGGGCAAGGACCGTACGGGGGTGGCCGTGGCCATGCTGCTGCGTACGGCGGGTGTCTCGCGCGACGCGGTGGTGAAGGACTACCTGGCGACCGGCGCAGCGATGGACGCGGTGCTGCAGCGGCTCCGGATCGCACCGCAGATCGATCCGTCGCGACGTGCCCCCTCCTCCTACCTCGCGATCCCGCAGGACGCCATCGACGCCGTGCTCGACGTCTGGGACGCCCATCCCGGTGGGACGGCGGGCTGGCTGTACGACGCCGGGGCCGCCGCGCGGGTCGTGGACGGCCTGCGCACCCGCCTCGTCGGCTGAGGCTCCGCTTCACACAACCTGAGGGTGCCGTCACGTCTGTAACCCAGGGTTGCAGTCGACGTTACCTCTCAGTAGTCTGCGTGATCTACGACACAGACGGCCCGACCCCCGAGGGCGACCCCGCGAGCGTGCCGTCCAATGGGAGGGAGACCCATGTCCATCCGCAAGCAGCTCGGTGGCCTCGCCGCCGTCGGGGCCCTGGTCCTCGGCAGCCTCGTTGCCACGACCGCGCCCGCCAACGCACAGCCCGTCACGCTGCCGATCACGGGCACGGCCACCGTGGCCAAGCAGAACGCCACCCTGCAGATCCCCGAGGGTGCCTCGCTCGACGGTGACTTCAACTTCGGCCCGCCGATCACGGTCGTCGGAGACGTCAACATTCCCCCGATCGAGGCCCACATCCGCCTCCTCGGCATCCCCGGGCTCGGTGACACGACCTCCACCGTGAAGCTGGTCCAGACCAGCCCGACGGCGGCCACCGTCGGTGAAGACGGCGTGGTCAGCGTCGACCTCTCGTTCCGGCTGGCTGTCCCGCGGGTCTCCTCCGACCTCCTGCCGTTCCTCAACATCGTCCGCAGCGGCTGTGGCACGGGTGAGATCACCACGACGCTCCGCTCGACAACGCCCTTCTCGCTCACCGAGCCGGTGCAGCTCGAGGGTGAGTACACGATCCCGAAGTTCCAGGGCTGCGGCTACAAGATCGGTCCGACCAGCGGTCGCGACCTGCTCCTCACCTCGCTGCTCTCGGGCAGCGGCAACAAGATGACGCTGCAGGCTGGCCCGATCCAGTTCTGAGCGCCTCGAGCCGGGCACCGCGCGCGTCACGCCCACGTACGCGCCGGTGCCCGCAAGACCACTGGGTCCGGTGTCCGGGAGGGACGGCACCGGACCCAGTGTCGTGTCCAGGGGTCGTTCTCCGGGGGAAGCCTCGCCTAAGGTGACGGCCGCTGAGTCTTGCCTTACGGCGGGGACCCCGTTCTAGCCTGAGGCACTGGCCATCGAGCAGGGGGCACGGCATGAGCGTCACGGATCTTCCCGCGGTCAACGGGTGCGCAGCGGCAGGCTGCTCCTACAACCACGAGCACGAGTGCCACGCCGGCGCGATCACGATCTCCGGCACGGTGGACGACCCGCTGTGCGGCACGTTCCTCGACATCGGACCGAGCGGAGGCCTCTCCAAGGTGGTGGCGCGCGTCGGAGCGTGCCACCGTACGGACTGTGTTCACAACGCAGAGCTCGAGTGCACCGCCGACGCCATCCGGGTCGGGCCCGGCAAGGACAAGGCCGACTGCCTCACCTACCAGATGCGGGTCTGACCGCGGTCGTACGACCGACGCGTCGCGAGCGACGGCCCGGTGCCGGGGATGAATCTCACCGACACCGGGCCGTCTGCTGCCCTGCGTGAGATCGCCTACCTGCTGGAGCGCTCCCGTTCCGAGCCGCGGCGGCCCATGGCCTACCGCAAGGCCGCGGACGTCTACGACGCCCTCGACGAGGACCGTCGGGCGCAGCTGGCCGAGCGGGACTCCTGGTCGGAGCTGAGCGGTGTCGGAGCCAAGACGGCGGCGGTGATCGCGCAGGCCTCAGCCGGCCGGGTGCCCGACACCCTCGCGCGGCTGCGGGAGGAGGACGAGCCGGTCCCTGGTGACGACACCGCCCTGCGTGCGGCCCTGCGCGGCGACCTCCACACGCACTCCACCTGGTCCGACGGCGGAGCGTCGATCGAGGAGATGATGCGGACCGCGGTCCGGCTCGGCCACGACTACTGCGCGCTGACCGACCACTCGCCCCGGCTCACGGTGGCCCGCGGGCTCTCTCCTGAGCGGCTCCGTGAGCAGCTGGACGTCGTGGAGCGGCTCAACGAGGAGCTGTCGCCGTTCCGGGTCCTCACCGGCATCGAGGTCGACATCCTCGACGACGGGAGCCTCGACCAGGAGCCTGAGCTGCTGGAGCGCCTCGACGTGGTCGTCGCGAGCGTGCACTCGCGGTTGAAGGACGATGCCGACACGATGACCCGGCGCATGGTGGCCGCGGTCGCGAATCCCCACACCGACGTCCTCGGCCACGTCACAGGGAGGCTGGTGGAGGGATCGCGGGGCACACGGGCGGAGTCGGCTTTCAACCCCGAGATCGTGTTCGAGGCGTGCAAGCAGTTCGACACCGCGCTCGAGATCAACAGCAGACCCGAACGCCGTGACCCGCCGTCGCGGCTGCTCGACGTCGCGGTCGAGCGCGGGTGCCTCTTCTCGATCGACACCGACGCGCACGCGCCTGGTCAGCTCTCCTGGCAGGGGCTCGCCTGCGTGCGTGCCGAGGCGGCAGGCATCACCGCCGAACGCGTCGTCGACACGTGGCCTCTCGACGAGCTCCTCGCGTGGACGCGGCGCTGAGGGCCGGCCCGGTCCTCACAGGAGGACGCCGGGGTTGAGGATCCCCGCCGGGTCGAGGGCGCGCTTGACCGCGGCGAGCGCGGCGGCGTACGGCTCGGGCCGCTGCTCGTCGTACCAGCGCCGGTGGTCGCGTCCGACCGCGTGGTGGTGCGTGATCGTGCCGCCGTGGGCGACGATCGCCTCCGACACGGCGGCCTTCACCTCGTCCCACTGGGAGACGAGGCCGTCCCAGCGCCCGGCGGCGTAGACCGAGTAGTACGGCGCGGGGCCGTCGGGATAGACGTGGGTGAACCGGCAGGTCACGACCCCCACGCCGCAGACCTCCCGGACGGCGTCCGTGGCGGCGGTCGTGATCGCCGCGTGCAGCGCGGGGAAGCGGTCCCACGTCGTCGCGGTCTCGAACGTCTCGGCGATCACCGAGCGTTGCACCAGCGCGTCACGCTGGTAGGGCATCCGCAGGAACGACGAGCGCCACGTCGACGCCGAGGCGTCGCGCGCGCCGCCCGGCGGAGACGCTCCGGCGAGGATGCCGCCCAGGTCGTGGCAGATCTCGACCGCCCGTTCCAGCGCGGCGTCGACCGGGTGGTCCGCCGACTCGAACCCCAGCACGAGGACGCCACCGCCCACCGAGACGCCGGCGTTGAGGAAGGCCTCGGCCGGGTCGAGGAGACGACAGTTCGCCGGGTGCAGGCCCGACTGCGCCAGGTGGCGCACCGCCTCGACGGCCGACGCCCAGTCGGCGAAGTGCACCGAGCTGCCGGCGCGCCACTGCGGCCGGTCCTGGAGACGCATCCATGCCTCGGTGATGACGCCGAGCGTGCCCTCGGACCCGAGAAACAACCGGTCGGGGGACGGTCCCGCACCCGAGCCCGGCAGTCGTCGCGACTCACCGGTCCCGTACGGCGAGATGACGCGCATCGACTCGGTCAGCTCGTCGATGTGGGTGTGCAGCGTCGCGAAGTGCCCGCCCGCGCGGGTCGCGAGCCAGCCGCCCAGCGACGAGTAGGCGAAGGACTGCGGGAAGTGCCGGAGCGTCAGGTCGTACGGCCGGAGCTGGTCCTCGAGGTGCGGGCCGAGGACGCCGGCCTGGATCCGGGCGGCACGGCTGGTCCGGTCGACCTCGAGCACCTGGTCCATCGCGCTCACGTCGAGCGACACCGCGCCGGCGAAGTCACCGTCGAGCCGCGGCTCGACGCCGCCGACCACGGAGGTGCCGCCCCCATACGGGACGACGGCGACGTCCGCGCCCGAGCACCAGTCGAGGATGGCGACGACATCGGCCTCGGTGCGCGGCCGGAGCACGAGGTCGGGCGCGTTCGCGAGGTCGCCCCGGAGGTTGCGCACGATGTCACGGAACGCCTTGCCGTGGGTGTGCGCGGCGCGGTCGACGGGGTCGACGGAGCAGAGGTGGTCCAGCGACGGCGGTGGGGTCACCCGCCGGGCGGGGAGGAGGTCGTCGTCGACGACAGGTGGGGCGTGGACGGTGAGGTCCTGTGACGGCATCAGCGCGGCCGTACGGCTGACCAGCGCGTCCGTCTCACCCGAGTCGAGCGCCTCCTCGAGCGTGCCCCATCCCCACCACGATCGCGTCGCACCGTCGCTCACCATGGCGGGCGACTCTACGGCACCGGGTGGCGCCGAGGCCGTGACGAGGTCCGCCCGGCGGCGTAGCGTGGACGACATGTGCCGCAACATCCGGACCCTCCACAACTTCGAGCCGCACGCGACCGACGACGAGATCGAGGCCGCGGCGCTCCAGTACGTCCGCAAGGTCAGCGGGATGACCAAGCCGTCGCAGACGAACGCCGAGGTGTTCGAGCAGGCGGTGCGCGAGGTCGCGCACGTCACCCAGCACCTCCTTGCCGACCTGGTCACGCAGGCGCCGCCCAAGGACCGCGAGGTCGAGGCCGAGAAGGCCAAGGCGCGCGCCGCCAAGCGCTACGCCTCGATGGCGGGCTAGCCCATCTCGGTCCGCAGGAAGCGCACCGTGCGCCGCATCGACTGCGGCCACTGCGGCCCGAAGGCGTGTCCTTCTCCGGCGTACGTCACGAGCTCGACATCCTTGCCTGCGCGCTCGAAGGCCGCGGCGGTCTGCTCGGACCAGCGCGGAGGGCAGGTGTCGTCGGCGGTCCCGTGCAGCATCAGCAGCGGCTCGGTCACGCGGTCGACGTAGGTCCGGGGAGACACCTGCTTCCAGAAGCCCGGGGCATCTTCCGGCGAGCCGTGCCGGCGGACGATCTGGCGGGCCACCTCCGGGCGCTCGGCGGCCGTCCAGCGTTCGTAGTTGTCGACCGTGTCGCTGCTCACGGACGCGAACACGACCGCGGCGTCGACGAGCCCCGGCTTCGTGACGAGGACGTTCTGGACGACGCCTCCCCCCATCGAACGGCCGACGAGGCCGACGCGGTCGCCGTCGAGGCGCGGGTCGCCGGAGCGGCGGACGGCGAGGACCGCGTTGATGACGTCCTCGGTGTAGCCGAGCCGGAGGTCGCGCTCGGCGGTCGGGTCGTCGTCCGAGCCGGCGTGGTTGCGGTAGTCGACGTGGAGGACGGCATACCCCGCGCGCGCGAGGTAGTCCTGCTCGCGCGTCATCCCGCGGCCGCTGGTGTAGACGGCCGGGTCGATGTAGCCGTGCGCCAGGATCAGCACGGGGAACGGGCCACGACCCCGGGGGACGACGAGGATCCCCGAGATCCGGAGGTCGCCGCTGCGGTAGGTGACCGCACGCCGCGTGTAGGCCTCGGTGGTGGCGAGCGTCTCCCCGAGACGCAGCGCTCGGCCGTCGTACTCCTTCGCCATCAGCGCCGGGAGGGACACCGGGCTGCCGGCGGCGGGGAGTGCGGGCGTCGCGGTGGGGTCGGGCCGGTCGGCGGCAGACGGCTCGGAGACCGACGGCTCGGAGACCGGCTCCGTCGTGGCGCCGGGCGGTGACGACGGAGCCGTGTCGCCGGTCGTCCGCTCGCTGGTGCACGCCGCGGCCGCCACAAGGGCGACCGCGGCGACCACCGTGCGGACCGGCGCTCCCTGCATGCGATCAGCTCGTGGCGTACGCGATGCCGGTGGAGTGGTTCGGGCAGTAGCCGAACGGGTTCTTCACGAGGTACTGCTGGTGGTAGTCCTCCGCGTACCAGTAGTCGCCCAGCGGCCGGATCTCGGTGGTGATCTCGCCGTAGCCGGAGGCGGTCATCCGCTTCTGGTACGCCGCGCGCGACGCCTCGGCCTTCTCGAGCTGCTCCGGCGTGGTCGTGTAGATGACCGAGCGGTACTGCGTGCCACGGTCGTTGCCCTGCCGCATCCCCTGGGTGGGGTCATGGTTCTCCCAGAAGACCCTGAGCAGGTCGTCGAAGGAGACCTTGGCCGGGTCGTAGATCACGCGGACGACCTCGGCGTGCCCGGTGCGGCCGCTGCAGACCTCCTCGTACGTGGGGTTCTTGGTGAAGCCGCCGGCGTAGCCGACCGATGTCGACCAGACTCCCGGCACGTTCCAGAAGGTCTGCTCCTCACCCCAGAAGCATCCGAGACCGAAGACGACGGCCTCGTAGCCCTCCGGTGGCTCGGTCATGATCGGCGTGCCGAGCACGAGGTGCTCGTCACCGACCGAGAACGGACGGGCCTCGCGGCCGGGAAGGGCCTGGTCGGGGGAGATGAGGTGAGTCTTGAACGAGAACATCTGTTTCCTCCTCGGGTGCTCCACCTACAACCATGCCTGCCGCTTCAGTGTTCCCGATCTGACCGGTGGACAACGTCCTCACCCTTGTCGCTCGTCCGCGCTAGAATCGAACACATGAGCGATCCGATGACAGAGCTCCTGCTCACCGGCCTGCTGGAGCGGGTCGGTGAGGCGGTCGCGGCCGCGCTCGCACGGATCGACGCCGCCGAGGAGGAGGCGGTGGCCGCGGGTGCCGGTGCGGTGGAGGCGGTGGCCCTGTGCGAGGTCATCGTGCGCATGGCGCAGGCGTGCCAGACCGACGCGGTCGCCGACCTCGACGTCCGTCGGCGGGAGGTGCTCGGTCCGCACACCGACGAGCGGGAGGTCTGCCGGTCGTTGTTCGCCGAGATCGGGCTCGCGCGCCAGGCCTCGGCCACCGCCGGGGAGTCCACCTACCGGCTCACCCGCGACCTGGAGCACCATCCGGCAGCCCGCAGACTCCTGCAGGACGGCGTCGTCAACCAGTCCGTCGTCGCCGCGGTCTGCCGGGAGACGGTCTACCTTGCTCCGGACCAGCGCGCCGAGGTCGACGCCGAGCTGGCGCCGTTCCTGGCCGTGCTGGGTCCTCGGCGTGCCGCCGCGGCCGCCCGGCGGCTGGTCATCGAGAAGGACCCGCATGCTGCGTTCGTGCGGACGGTGCGCGCTCGCGACGAGCGCCACGTGCGGCTGCGACCGGAGCTCGACGCGATGGCAACCCTGTCGATCTGCGCACCTGCGGCACAGCTCGCCCCCGTGTGGGAGCGGCTCGACCACGAGGCGTCGGCCCGTCACTCCGACGGAGATCCCCGCACCATCGCGCAGCTCACCTCCGACCTTGCCGTCGAGCGGCTCGCCGGGGCCTCGGTGACCGCCGACGGCGCGCTCGCCATCGTCACCGAGATCGGCGTGCTGATGCGCCCGGAGACGCTGTACGGCACCGACGACGTGGCCGCGGTGCTCCGGGGCTACGGGCCGGTGCC
Source organism: Mumia sp. zg.B53 (assembly GCF_019550935.1). Classification (NCBI taxonomy): domain Bacteria; kingdom Bacillati; phylum Actinomycetota; class Actinomycetes; order Propionibacteriales; family Nocardioidaceae; genus Mumia; species Mumia sp. zg.B53. The sequence continues at coordinate 10,352 of NZ_JAHWCK010000002.1, forward strand.
CGGTGAGCTCGCGCGTCGCCTCGCCTCGGGAGAGCAGGGGTGGGTGCGCCGATTCTTCACGCGACCCGACGGTCACGGCCTTGAGGCCGTCGATCCCCGTCGGCGTCGCTTCCCGGCCGGCGTCGCTCGGCTGGTCCGGGCCACCGACGAGCTCTGCGCCCGTCCGTGGTGCGAGTGCCGTGTGCGCGAGATCGACCACACGACCCCGTATGCACGCGGCGGAGAGACGGTGCTCGACAACGCGCAGGGGGTCTGCCGCACCGACAACCTCCTCAAGGAGACGCGAGGGTGGCGGGTCGACCGCGACCACGCCAGGAGCCTTACCTGGACGACGCCCACGGGTCGGCGTTATGTGTCCGCGGGCGCGGTGGGCGGTCCGGTCAGGCCATTCGGCCCTGGTGAGGACCGGTGGTCTCCGATGGAGGACCGGCTACGGCACCTCGTCACCGTCTCCAGGACCTGACAGGTGCAGCAGCCACCTCACGGCACGAGCACCGCCGCGCCGTCGAAGCGACCTGCCTTGAGGTCTCGCAGCGCGGAGAGTCCCTCCTCGAGGGGGTACGGGTGGGTCGTCGCTCGGACCCCGTGACGGACGGCGAGATCGAGGAAGGCCCGTCCGTCGTCGCGCGTGTTGGCGGTGACCGAGCGCAGCTCCTTCTCGTAGAACAGCTCCGACTCGTAGACGAGAGGGGGCGTGTCCGAGAGGTGGATGCCGGCGACGGCGAGCACCCCGCCACGGTCCAGGGCACGCAGCGCCACAGGGACGAGATCGCCGACCGGCGCGAAGAGGACCGCGGCGTCGAGGGGTTCCGGCGGCGCGTCGTACGCGCCACCGGCCGAGGCCGCCCCGAGGTCCAGCGCGAGCCGCTGCGCCGCGGCGTCGCGCGTCAGCACGTGGACCGTCGCCCCGGCAGCGATCGCGACCTGAGCACACAGGTGGGCGCTGCCGCCGAAGCCGTACAGGCCGAGTCTTCCTCCCTCGGGGAGCGCGGCGCGGCGCAGGGCGCGGTAGCCGATGATCCCGGCACAGAGCAGCGGTGCCAGCGACACGGCGGCGACGTCGTCGGGGAGCCGGTAGGCAAAGGCGGCGGGGACCGTCGCGAACTCGGCGTAGCCGCCGTCGGCGTCCCAGCCGGTGAAACGTCCGTACGGGCAGAGGTTCTCCGCTCCCCGCACGCACCAGCGGCAACGCCCGCAGGTGTGCCGCAACCACGCGATGCCGACCCGGTCACCGGTCGACCAGCCGTCGAGGGCACCGCCGTGGACCCCGCCGCCGTCCCCGACGACCCGACCGACAACCTCGTGCCCGGGGACGACGCGGTGACGATGGACGGGCAGGTCCCCTTCCGCCACGTGAAGGTCCGTGCGGCACACGCCACAGGCCTCGACCCGGACGAGCAGCTCGCCCGGCAGCGGGGAGGGCAGCGGAACCTCGACGAGCTCGAGCGGTGGGTCGCCGCCACCGGCCACCGGCCCCGGCGACGTCACCCGCCACGCACGCATCACGTCGGGCAGGTCCCGGGCTCCGCCTCCGCCCTCCGGAGTTCGTCCACCGTTCATGCGCACCACCTCGGGGAGCTGCCGCGACGCCATCCGGGGACGCTGCGATGTCCCCATGAGAACACGTCGCACGACCATCCTCCTGGGGATCGCCGCCTCCCTCGTCGCGCCCGCGATCGTCGTCGCCGGCGGCCCCGCCGCCGCAGGCACCCCCGGCACGGCCACCGACCGACCCGACCGCGTGGCGGGCGCGTTCCACCACACGGCCCGCCTGCCTGTCGTGATCGCGCACCGCGGTGCGTCCGGCTACCGCCCGGAGCACACCATCGCCGCCTACGGGCTCGCGATCCGGCAGGGCGCGGACGTCATCGAGCCCGATCTGGTGATCACCAAGGACAAGGTGCTCGTCGCCCGCCACGAGAACGAGATCGGGGGCACCACCGACGTCGCCGACCACCCGCGGTTCAACGCTCGCCGCACGACCAAGACCATCGACGGCCGCCCGGTCACCGGATGGTTCACCGAGGACTTCACCCTCGCAGAGCTGAAGACGCTGCGGGCCAAGGAGCGGTTGCCGCTCGTCCGACCCGGGAACACCGTCTACGACGGTCGGTTCACCGTCCCCACCTTCGACGAGGTGCTCGACCTGGCGCGCAGGGAGAGCCTCCGCCGAGGCCGCCCCATCGGTGTCGCCCCCGAGACCAAGCACCCCACGTACTTCCGCTCGATCGGCAAGAACCTCGAGGACCCGCTCGTCCGAACCCTGGACCGTCGGGGTCTCAACCACCGCCGGTCGCCGGTCACCGTCCAGTCGTTCGAGACCGCGAACCTGCAGGCGCTCTCGAGGCGGCTGCGGGTCCCGCTCGCGCAGAACGTCAGTGCGTCGGGATCTCCGTACGACCACGTGGCGTCGGGAGACCCCACGACGTACGCCGACATGGTGACCCCGAAGGGACTTCGTGCCCTCTCCCGCTATGCCGACATCCTGAGCGCGGAGAAGGACGTACTGATCCCGCGGACCGCGGACGGCGCGCTCGCCGATCCCACGACCGTCGTGCGCGACGCCCACCGGAGCGGGTTGGACGTGTACGCCTGGACGTTCCGGGCGGAGAACCAGTTCCTTCCGGCCGACTTCCGCCGGGGCACCGATCCCCGTGCCCGCGGCAACCTCCGCGGCGAGCTGCGGACCTTCTACGCCGCCGGGGTCGACGGGGTCTTCACCGACTTCCCCGACGTGGCCGTCGCCGCACGATCGCGGCAGGGTGCGCTGCCTCACCGATGAGGTGACAGCGCCTGATCCGGCCATCCATGCGCCGTACCACGAACGGATACGCTCGCGGGTGTGAGCGACTTCGGTTTCGAGACACGGGCCATCCACGCGGGCCAGGACCCCGATCCCCGTACGGGCGCGGTGACGCCCCCGATCTATGCGACCAGCACCTACAAGCAGGACGGTGTGGGAGGGCTCCGCGAGGGCTACGAGTACTCGCGGAGCGCCAATCCCACCCGTACCGCCCTCGAGGAGTGCCTCGCCGCGCTCGAGCACGGCGAGCGCGGGTTCGCCTTCGCCAGCGGCCTCGCGGCCGAGGACACCCTGCTGCGCGCCCTGACCCAGCCCGGTGACCACGTGGTGATCCCCGACGACGCGTACGGCGGGACCTACCGTCTCTTCGACAAGGTCCACGCCCGCTGGGGCCTGGAGTACGACCCGGTCTCGATCTCCGACGTGGAGGCGGTCCGCGCGGCCGTCGTCCCGGGGACGACCCGGATCGTGTGGGTCGAGACACCGACCAACCCGCTCCTCGGCATCGCCGACATCCAGGCCCTCGCCGAGGTGGCGCACGCCGCCGACGCCTTGCTGGTCGTCGACAACACGTTCGCGTCGTCCTACCTCCAGCAGCCGCTCGAGCTTGGTGCCGACATCGTCGTGCACTCGACGACCAAGTACGCCGGCGGTCACTCCGACGTCGTCGGTGGCGCGATCGTCGTGCGCGACGCGGGGATCGGCGAGCAGATTTCCTTCCACCAGAACTCCATGGGTGCAGTCGCCGGGCCGTTCGACTCGTGGCTGGTCCTGCGCGGGCTCCGCACGCTCGCCCTCCGGATGGACCGGCACAGCGACAACGCGGAGCGCGTCGTGGCCTTCCTCCAGAGCCGACCCGAGGTGTCCCAGGTCATCTACCCCGGACTTCCCGAGCACCCCGGCCACGCGGTGGCCGCCCGGCAGATGAAGCGCTTCGGCGGCATGGTGTCCTTCCGGATGGCTGCGGGCGAGGGTGCCGCCCTCGAGGTCGTCGAGCACACCCAGCTCTTCACGCTGGCCGAGTCGCTGGGCGGCGTCGAGTCGCTGATCGAGCATCCCGGTCGGATGACCCACGCGTCCGCGGCCGGCTCCCCGCTGGAGGTGCCCGCCGACCTGGTGCGCGTCAGCGTCGGCATCGAGACGGCCGACGACCTCGTCGCGGACCTCGCGACGGCCTTCGAGCGGCTGGCGCGATGACTCCGGGCCGGAAGGACGGGCTCCCGCCCGACGGTGACGACGGCGCTGTCGGCGACGGGAGAGGCCCGGTAGGCGACGGGAGAGGCGCCGACGGCAACGGGGAGACCGTCGCGGCCGACGCGTCGCTGTCCGACGGGCCGTCGGTCGCCATCTCGTCCTCCCCGTCCCGTCGCGACCGCCTCGACGAGCTCGTGGAGCGGATGCGAGCGACCGCACGGCGCGATCTCGCGGCGCGGGACGACCGGGCAGGCGTCCTCGGCGATCCTGTCCCGACCTCGAGCCCGTACGCCGCGCTCCCTCCGGCCACACCTGCCGACGCGACCCCTCCCAACGTCCCGTACGGCATCGCGCTGGCCGCCTCGTGGGGCTGGCGTCTCATCATCATCGCCGCCGCAGGGCTGGGGCTCATGTGGCTGCTCGGCTTCTTCTCCGAGATCACCATCCCGGTCGCGATCGCGATCCTCGTCACCGCGCTGATCAGGCCCTTCGTCGACCGCTTCGAGCGGCTCCACGTGCCTCGGGCGCTCGCGACGCTGCTGGTGATGGTCCTGGGGATCGGCGCCGTCGTCGGGATGCTGACCCTGGTCGGGCAGCAGGTCTCCGCGCAGTTCGACGACCTGCGGACCAAGGTGGTCGACGGCCTGGAAGAGATCCAGGACTGGGCGCGCACCGGGCCACTCGGACTCAGCGACGCCCAGCTCAACGCCGGGATCGACCGCGTCACGGGCACCATCGAGGCGTGGGGGAGCAGCGGCACGGGGGTCGTCGACCGCGTCACCGAGCTGGGGACGACGGTGACCCACCTGCTCGCAGGGTTCTTCATCGTCTTGTTCGCGACGTACTTCTTCCTCTACCAGGGCGGTCGGATCTGGGACTGGGTCGTCCGGATCTTCCCGCGCAACGCCCGCAGCCCCGTCGACACCTCCGGACGCGTCGCCTGGGCCTCGCTGACGGCCTTCGTCCGCGCCACCGTGCTGGTCGCGCTCGTCGACGCGATCGGGATCGCCGGTGTGGCGTGGGGCCTCGGGGTGCCACTGGTCCTCGCGATCGCCACCCTCGTGTTCCTGGGTGCGTTCGTGCCGATCGTGGGCGCGTTCGTCTCCGGGCTCGTGGCGGTCCTCGTCGCGCTCGTGGCCCAGGGTCCGTGGACGGCGATCTTCATGCTGCTGGGCGTGATCGCGGTCCAGCAGGTCGAGGCCCACATCCTCCAGCCGTTCCTCATGGGGCATCTCGTGCAGCTCCACCCGCTGGCGATCATCCTCGCGATCGCCGCCGGCGTGACCGTCGCCGGGATCGTCGGAGCGCTGCTCGCCGTCCCGCTCGCGGCCTGCGTCAATGCGGTCGTACGCCACCTCTCGGAGCGTGGCGACCCGGCCAGGGTGGCGCCGGCGAGCGGCTCACCGCCGCTCGTCGCCGAGTAGCGGTCGACCGTCCGCCGCCCTGGTGCCCGTCCTAGGGTGGAGGCCATGACCGTCACCCTCGACGACGTCCGCGCGGCTGCGGCCCTCCTCACCGACGTGGCCGTACGCACGCCGATCGAGTCCTCGCGCCCGCTCAGCGCGCTCCTCGGACGACCCGTGCTGCTCAAGGCCGAGAACCTCCAGCGGGCCGGGTCGTTCAAGATCCGTGGCGCGTACGTCCGGATCTCCCACCTCTCGGCCCAGGAGAAGGCTCGCGGCGTGGTCGCCGCCAGCGCGGGCAACCACGCGCAGGGCGTCGCTCTCGCCGCCTCGCTGCTCGGGACCACCGCGACCGTCTTCATGCCGGAGGGGGCGCCGTTGCCCAAGCTGGCCGCGACCCGCGACTACGGAGCCCGGATCGAGCTCGCGGGAACGTCGGTCGAGTCGGCGCTCGAGGCCGCCCGCGCCTACTCCGAGCGCACCGGGGCCGTCCTCATCCACCCGTTCGACCACCCCGACATCGTCGCAGGACAGGGCACGCTCGGACTCGAGCTGCTGGAGCAGGTGCCTGACGCCTCGACGATCGTCGTTCCGGTCGGCGGTGGTGGACTCATCGCCGGCGTGGCGCTCGCCGTCCGCACGCTACGACCCGACGTCCGGATCGTCGGGGTCCAGTCCGAGCGCGTCGCCCCGTACCCGGTGTCGCTCGCCGAGGGACGGCCGACGTCGGTCGTCGCGCAGCGCACCATGGCCGACGGCATCGCGGTCTCGCTGCCCGGCCACGTGCCGTACGAGGAGATCGCGCGCTACGTCGACCGCATCGTCACGGTGACCGAGGAGGCGCTGAGCGAGGCGCTCCTGCTCCTGCTCGAGCGCGCCAAGCTGGTCGTCGAGCCGGCGGGGGCCGCCGGCGTCGCCGCGATCATGCAGCATCCCGAGCTCTTCGCCGACGACAGCGAAGGCCCGCTGGTGTGCGTGCTCAGCGGCGGCAACATCGACCCGCTGCTCCTGATGAACGTGGTCCGGCACGGCCTGGCCGCGGCGGGACGCTTCCTGTCGTTCCGGGTGAGGATCTCCGACCGGCCGGGCTCGCTGGAGATCCTCCTGAGGGTCCTCGCCGAGATGGCGGTCAGTGTCCTCGACGTGATCCACGAGCGGACGTCCTCGACCCTCGCCATGGACGAGGTGGAGGTGACGCTGAGCGTCGAGACTCGCGGGCCGGAGCACCGCTTCGCCGTCGAGCAGGCGCTGCGCGACCAGGGTTACGTGATCACCTACACCTGAGCCGGGGAGTGGGGAGACGCCGACGGCACCCGCGCCCTGGGGCGACGGGTGCCGTCGGCTCTGTCGGAGGCCGGTCGCGGGTCAGGCCACGTACGGCTTGGCGTCGACGATCTCGACCGTCAGCTCGCGCCCGTTGGGCGCGGCGTACGTCGCGGAGTCGCCGGCCTTCTTGCCGTTGATCGCCGAGCCGAGCGGCGACTGCGGGGAGTAGACCTGGATCTCGACCGAGGCGTCGAGCCCGAGCATCTCGCGGGAACCGAGGAGGAACGTCTCCGTGTCGTCGTCACCGGCGAACGTGATGGTCACGACCATGCCGGGCTCGACCAGACCATCGTCAGCGGGCGCCTCGCCGACCTCGGCGCGGCGCAGCATGTCCTCGAGCTGGCGGATCCGGGCCTCGGACTTCCCCTGCTCCTCACGAGCCGCGTGGTAGCCGCCGTTCTCGCGCAGGTCGCCCTCCTCGCGGGCGTCGGCGATCCTCGTCGTGATCTCCTGGCGAGCGGGGCCACGAAGATGGTCCAGCTCCGCCTGGAGGCGGTCGTACGCCTCCTGGGTGAGCCAGACCGTGTTCTTCTCTTCGTTCGACGTCGTCATGGGAAAAGCTCCTTGGATGTAACAAACCCCAGACGTCACGCCTGGGGCTGAACCTTGAGCCTAGCAACAGCCAGGCTCTCGGCCAAGCATCCTCAGTCGGCGAGGCGGCAGCTCACGACCGTCGCGGTCACCGCACGGCGCTCGGTCGCGACCACGTCCCTGACCTGGATCTCGTCGGTATCGGTGCGGTCCACGCGGATGGTCGCCTCGCCCACGTACGAGTGGTCCTCGGCCTGCGCGGCCACCTCGCACAAGGCAGGGTCGCCCGAGGGGTGCAGCACGCGGACCGTCACCGAGATCTCGTGGTCGGAGAGCACCTTGTACGCGACGACGTCGGCCTGGAAGGAGTCACCGGCCTGGGCCTGCGCGACGAACCACGCCGCGATGACGCCGAGCGTCACGCCGACGGCGGCGATGACCGTCCAGGTGCGGCGGCTCAGCGTCCGGCGTTCTCCGTACCGGCTGGTGGAGAGAGCGGGGTCGGTCACGGGCATGCCACCATTGTGACCGAGCGACCCACACGACCCACCGGAGGACTGCTGTGCCGGACAACTTGCGCCTGATGCACGTCCACGCCCACCCCGACGACGAATCGAGCAAAGGGGCGGCGTCGACGGCGAGGTACGTCGCCGAGGGCGTCGACGTCCACGTCGCCACGTGCACCGGCGGTGAGCGCGGCTCGATCCTCAACCCGAGCTTCGACCACCCGGGGATCCTCGAGAACCCCGAGCTGATCGTCGAGATCCGGCGCGAGGAGATGGACCGGGCGCGAGAGATCCTCGGGATCAAGCAGGACTGGCTGGGCTTCGTCGACTCCGGGTGGCCCGAGGGCGACCCGCTGCCTCCGCTGCCGGAGGGATGCTTCGCCCTGGTGCCGGTCGAGGAGGCCGCGAAGCCACTGATCGCGCTGATGCGGTCGTTCCGCCCGCACGTCGTGACGACGTACGACGAGAACGGGGGCTACCCGCACCCCGACCACATCATGTGCCACAAGATCTCGGTGTACGCGTTCGAGAAGGCCGGAGACGCCGACGCCTATCCCGAGCTCGGCGAGCCCTGGCAGCCGCAGAAGCTGTACTACCACCGGGGCTGGTCCCGGGCCCGCGCCGAGGCGATCGACTCGGCGCTGGAGCGGCACGGGCTCGAGCCGGTCTACCGTGAGCGGCTCAAGGAGTGGACGTTCGACCCGGACGAGGACCAGCGGCTCACCACGCGCGTCCCCTGCTCGGACTACTTCGGCGTCGCCGACGACGCGCTGCGGGCCCACGCCACCCAGATCGACCCCGACGGCCACTGGTTCGCGATCCCCCGGGAGGTCCGGGCCGAGGCGTGGCCCACCGAGGACTACGAGCTGGTGACGTCGTTCGTGGAGACGTCGGTGCCCGAGGACGACCTGTTCGCCGGTCTGCGCTGAGGGCGGGCGTAGGCTGGAGGCATGTCCACCGCTGTGCTCGCCGCCGCCGAGCAGATCAACTTCAAGCCTGCCGGCTGGGTCGCGCTCTTCATCATCCTCGCGCTGTGCGTGGGCCTCTACTTCCTCATGCGCAGCATGTCGCACCAGATGAAGAAGGTGGACTTCGACGAGTCGGCCACGGAGCGTCCTCGCCCGTCGGCCGAGGAGCCGCGCGACGACGCCTGACCGTCGGCCCGGGTCATCCCGGGCAACAGCCGCGCGGTCCCTGACCCTCTCCTGTGCACGATGGTCGAGTCGCCTGCCGATCTCCGGCAGCCCCGGGCGGCGCGTCGAAGGAGAGCACATGAGTGCACACACCCGTACGGGAGCCCTGATGGCGATGTCCGCCGCCGGGGCCCTGGTGGCGAGCCTGATGACCGTCGCCCCCGCGAGCGCTCAGGGCGCCAGCCCCGACGAACGCACGGCCGGCTCGGACGCCCGGCAGGCGACGACGCACATCGTCAGAGGGCTCGACAACGTCCGTCAGATCAGCTTCACGGCCTCCGGTCGGTTGCTGGTCAGCGAGGCCGGGCACGGAAGGTGGGGCCGCGGCGCCTGCCGTCCGGGCGGGACCTCGGATGCCGACTGCATCGGACGCACCGGGCGGATCCGGTCGATGACCGCCGCAGGCACGAAGCGGCGCACGGTCGCCAGCCGCCTCCCGTCCAACCGCACGGCGTTCGAGACCTTCGCCGCCGGTGTCGCGGGGGTCGATCGGCGGCCCGGTGGCTCGGTCTACGCCACGTTCAGCACGTACGCCCCCGGCAAGTACGCGGGCAAGGTCGTCCGTGTCACCAAGCGCGGGAAGCTGCGCGTCGTCGCCAGGCCGAGGTTCGACGGACGACGCGCTGACCCCGGCGACGTCGTGGCGCTGCGCCGTCAGGTCCTCGTGCTCGACCACCTGTCGAAGACGGTGCTCCGGCTCCGCAACGGCAGGCTGCGCACCTGGTACCGCGCCCCGCGGCCGGCCGGCGCGCCCAACGCTCCCGTCGTGAACGCCCTCTCGCACGGCGCGGACGGCCGTGTCTACGCCGTGGTCGCCGAGGACTCGTCGACCAACGCGCCGACGCGCGTCGTCCGGCTCAACGCCGCCGGACGGACGCTGCGCACCTGGGTGACCCCGCAGCCGGTCAGCGAAGCCACGGCGACGTCCGACGGCGTGGTGTGGGTCGACGAGATCGAGGGACCGATCCGGCGCGTCGACGGGGCCGGCCCGTCGTTCGCCGTCCCGAGCTCCGGCTCGCTGGCTGCTCGCGGCACGCGCCTCTACGCGACGGCGCATGCGTGGAACACGCGTCGGTCGTACCCGCCGGGGTCTCCCGCCGGGCAGGTGTGGAGGCTCACGCCGTAGGTGGTGCGGGACTGTCAGTGCGGAGTGTCAGTCCCGTAGGAGAAGGTGATGCGGTGGCTGCCCGACCCGACGTCCCCCTCGAGATGCTCGACCGGATCCGTGAGGCGCTCTCAGGTCTCCCGTCGTGCGTCGAGGAGGACGCTTGGGTGGGAGTCCGCTGGCGCGTGGGCTCCGCGACGGTCGCCCACGTGTTCGGTGGCGAGGACGGGTTGTTCCGGATCACCTTCCGGGCCGAGCGCGACGAGCTGATGGCTTTCGAGCGACTCGGCCCGCCCTACTTCCGCGGGGAGTGGGGAGACAACGTCGTCGGGATGCTCCTCGACGACGAGACCGACTGGGACGAGCTGAGCGAGCTCCTCGTGGACGCCTACTGCGTGCAGGCGCCCGCTCGGCTCGTCGCCCAGGTCCAGCGCCCCGACGAGGTGTCCTAGGCCGGGAACTCGCGGGCCACCGCGAGGACGTCGTACGCGGTGCCGTCGGGCGTGACGCGCTCGACGTGGCGCAGGTCGAGCACCTCCAGGCTGTCGAGCGCGCCGGCCAGCGAGGCCACGGTCGGAAGCACCGCCGCCGAACGCGGCCCGCCGACGCCGTAGACGAGATTCTCCCGAGCATGCCCCAGATAGACGAGCCGCCCTCGCGGGGTCAACCACGTCCGGGCCTGGTCGAGGACGGTGCGCAGCTGCTGGCTCTGGAAGTAGGCGATGAGCACGAGGTCGTACCGTCGGCCCGGCTCCCAGGCGAGCGCGTCGCCGACGATCCACCGCACCGCACCACCGACGTCTCCCCACCGTCGTTGTGCGGCGGTGATCGCGACGGGGGAGAAGTCGACCGCGTCGACCTGCCAGCCCTGCCCGGCGAGCCAGGCGGCGTGACGTCCGTCGCCGCACGCGAGGTCGAGTGCGTCCCCGGACGTCGACGCCCCCAACGCCTGGGCGATCGTGGCGTTGGGGGCGTCGCCGAACGGAGACGGCTGCTCGGTGTAGCGGCTGTCCCAGGCGTGCGAGTCCATCCCCGCAGCCTAGGCAGCCGGACTCACCGGCGCTTGACGTAGCGCGCCCAGCCGAAGCAGTAGGCGCCGAAGGCCGCGAGGCCCAGGGCCACGAGGATGAGCAGGACTGGGCCGAAGGGCTGGTCGCGGAGCGTCTTGAGCGCATCGTCGAGACCGCCCGCCTTGTCGGCGTCGTAGTCGATGGCGGCAATGATGAACAGCAGGCCGACGATGCCGAGGGCGATGCCCTTTGCGGTGTAGCCGACCTGGCCGAGCCGGACGAGCGCGGTGCCGCTGCTGCCGCTCGTCGCCTGCGGCTTGAGGTCGTGCTCGAACCGGCGGGTCACACCGCGGTAGATCTGGTAGGCGCCGGCGGCCATGATTGCGAGACCGATGAGACCGACGAGCCAGCGGCCTGCGGGGGCACTCATCACCTGCGCGGTGAAGCCCTCCTCGCTGTTGCCGCCGCCGCCGCCCGAACCGCTGGCCGACTTGAACGCGAGCACGGCGAGGAAGCCGTACAGGACAGCGAGAGCCGCCGCCTCGACCTTCTTGACGATCTTCTTCGTGCCGTCCTCGTCCTGGAAGCCCCAGATGGCGTCGGAGAGCTTCCAGAAGATGAGCGCCACGAACCCGACCGCGGTGATCCAGAGGATGACGACGCCCACCGGGTCGTCGGACAGCGTCTTCATCGCTCCGCCCTGGCTGGCCTCGCCGCCACCGCCGAGCGCAACCTGGATCGCGATCCATGCGATGAGGAGATGAACGATCCCGTAGGCGATGAGGCCGATCTTGGCGCCGGTCTCGAGGGCCTTGCTGTTGCGGACGCCGCGGCCCGCCTGCTTGGTGTTGCTGGTCATGTTTGGCACGGACGCAGCCTGCCACCTCCCGCAGGGGCTGTCAGGACGAGGGAGCTCCCCTGACAGAACGGCGACGGAACTCTACCGTCGAGCGATGAGCATCACACGGAGGAAGGCGGTCGAGGACGTCGTCCATCAGAACGACGCCCCGCCCGCCGACGGCACCGCCGACGGCAGCGCCGGCGCGCAGACCGCCTCCGAGGGCAGGTTGCGCCAGAACCTCCAGGCCCGTGACCTCATCGGCTTCGGCATCGGGATCGTCATCGGCACCGGGATCTTCACCCTCACCGGGCTCCAGGCCAAGGAGAACGCCGGACCCGCCGTGATGGTCTCGTTCCTGATCGCCGGCTTCGTGAGCCTGCTCGCCGCCCTCTGCTATGCGGAGCTCGCGGCAGCCGTGCCGACGGCGGGCAGCTCCTACACGTACGCCTACACCACCATCGGGGAGGTCTTCGCCTGGGTGATCGCCTGGGACCTCGTCCTCGAGTTCGCGCTCGGCGCGGCGGTGGTGGCACGCGGCTGGTCGGGCTACCTCGCCGGCGTGTTCAACCTGCCGGACCGGTGGTTCGCCGAGGAGGGATCGGTCGTCAACGTCGGAGCGATCGGCATCGTCCTCGTGCTCGGCTGGGTGGCGATCCGCGGGATCCGCGAGTCCAAGTGGCTCACGAACGGACTCGTGGTGATCAAGGTGTCGATCTGTGTCTTCGTGATCGCGGTCGGCGCGTTCCACATCCGGCCCGAGAACCTGGTGCCCTTCGTCCCGCCGGCCGAGCCGAGCTCCGACGGGACGGCAGAGGGGATCCGCGCACCGCTCTGGCAGTTCCTCTCCGGCGTCGAGCCGACGCAGTTCGGCATCGCCGGCGTGCTCGTGGCTGCCGCCGTGGTCTTCTTCGCCTACTCCGGGTTCGAGGCGGTGGCCAACCTCGGCGAGGAGACGCGCAAGCCTGCCCGCGACATGCCGCTCGGTCTGCTGGGGACGATCGGGATCTGCACCGTCCTCTACGTCGGCGTGTGCCTGGTGGTCACCGGGCTGGTCGACTACCGCGACCTCAGCGAGAGCGACGCGGTCGCCGACGTGTTCGACCAGGTCGGCCTGGAGTGGGCGGGTCTGCTCATCGGGATCGCCGCCGTCGCCGGTCTCACCTCGGTGATCCTCGTCGACCTCGTGGCCATGGGGCGCATCGGGTTCGCTCTCGCCCGCGACGGACTGCTGCCACCGGTCGTCGGGCGTGTGCACCCACGGTGGGGCACCCCGGTGCTGATGACCGGGGTCACGGTGGGCGCGGTGGCGCTCCTCGCCGGCCTCGTGCCCATCTCCGTGTTGGCGGAGATGGTCAGCATCGGGACGCTCTTCGCGTTCGTGGTCGTCTCGATCGCGGTGGTGGTCCTGCGTCGTACCAGTCCGGACATGCCACGTCCGTTCCGTACGCCGCTGGTTCCCCTCGTGCCGGTCGTCGCGGTCGTCTGCTGCCTCGGGCTGATGGCGAGCCTCGCCGTGGAGACCTGGCTGCGGTTCCTCGTCTGGCTGCTGCTGGGCTTCGTGGTCTACTTCGGGTACGGCCACCGCCACGCGCGCCTGGCGCACCAGCACGGACGCGAGGACGTCAGGGACGCGCGGCCCTGAGAGGAGCTCAGCGATGCCGCCCCAGGACTCGCCCGTCCCGACCGAGTACCCCGAGGAGATCGGCCGTACGGCTCGACGCCAGCTGGCGTCGAGCGGCTACACCACGTACGACCAGCTGACGACGGTCTCACGCAAGGACCTGCTCGCGATCCACGGCGTCGGGCCGAAGGCCGTGCGCATCCTGGGCGAGGAGCTCGCCTCGCGGGGCCAGTCGTTCGACGGGTGACCGACGCGACGAGAGGCCGCTCCGTCAGGCCTTGCTGGCCTCGTCGATCTCGGCCTCGATCGCCTTCTCGTCCGCGCGCAGCTCCTTCTTCATCGTCTTGGCGGCCTTCTTGACCACGCGCTCGACGTGCGCCTCCATGTCGGTGGCCGCAACCACGACGAGCCCGCTCTGGCCGTCGTCGAGGAGCTCGCCGAGGTCCTTGAGGTCACCGCGGCTCATGCCTCGCGAGACGTGGCCCGCGAGCGCGCCCACGCCCGCCCCTGCCGCGCCGCCGGCGAGGAGGCTGCCGGCGAGCGCGACCGCCGGGAAGAGCGCCACCAGCGCGCCGCCGACCAGACCGATCCCGAGCCCGCCCCACGCTCCGCGGCGCGTCGGCTGCTCGTGCTTCTTGACGATCTTGACCGTGCCGTCGTCGTGCTTGGAGATGACGGCGGCGTCGTAGGTGTCGATCAGACCACTCTCCCGATAGACCTCCTTGACCGCCTCGTAGTCGGCGACCGCGTCGTCCTCGCTGTCGTAGCTCGCGGCGAGAACCATCATCGTGTCGAGTGCCATCGGGTCTCCTTCGGTGGTGCTGGATGCCCCACGCTACGGAGCATCGGCGGCCGCGCATCCTGGATCGTGCCTAGGCTGAGGGCATGGCGAACCTACTGAGCCGAGCCACCAGCCCGTACCTCCTGCAGCACGCCGAGAACCCGGTCGACTGGCACGAGTGGGGTGACGAGGCGCTCGCGCTCGCGGCCGAGCGCGACGTGCCCGTGCTGCTCAGCGTCGGCTACGCCGCGTGCCACTGGTGCCACGTGATGGCCCACGAGTCGTTCGAGGACGAGGCGACCGCGGCCTATCTCAACGAGCACTTCGTGCCGGTCAAGGTCGACCGGGAGGAGCGCCCCGACGTCGACGCGGTCTACATGCGGGCCACGACGGCGATGACCGGTCAGGGCGGATGGCCGATGACGGTCGTCCTCACCCCGGCGGGCGACCCGTTCTTCGCGGGCACCTACTTCCCACCCGAGCCCCGGCACGGGATGCCGGCCTTCCGGCAGGTGCTCGAGGCTGTCGTCGACGTCTGGGAGGAGCGCCGCGGCGACGTCGACCGGATCAGTGCGCAGGTCGTCTCCCACCTCGGTGCGCTCGAGGCGGGGGACGGTCCCGCGCTCGACGCGGACGCCCTCGACCAGGCGGTCCGCGGCCTCGCCGGGCAGTACGACGCCGCCCGCGGCGGGTTCGGCGGCGCGCCGAAGTTCCCCCCGTCGATGTGCCTGGAGTTCCTCCTGCGGGCTGCGGCACGGACCGGGTCGGCGGACGCCCTCGCGATGGCCGAGCACACCTGTGACGCGATGGCACGCGGCGGCATGTACGACCAGCTCGGTGGGGGCTTCGCGCGTTACAGCGTCGACGCAGGGTGGGTCGTCCCGCACTTCGAGAAGATGCTGTACGACAACGCGCTCCTGCTGCGCGTCTATCTGCACCTGTGGCGCCAGACCGGTTCGCCGCTGGCCCTGCGGGTGGTCCGGGAGACCGCCGACTTCCTCCTGACCGACCTCGCGACGGCCGAGGGCGGGTTCGCCTCCGCCCTCGACGCCGACACCGAGGGCGTCGAGGGGGCGACCTACGTCTGGACCCCGGAGCAGCTCGTCGAGGTGCTCGGTGACGACGACGGCGCCTGGGCCGCCCGGCTCCTGTCGGTCACGACCGGTGGCACGTTCGAGGACGGTGCCTCCACGCTGCAGCTGCGGGAGGACCCCGACGACCCGGCTCGCTGGGCGTCGGTCCGTGAGCGTCTCGTCACCGCCCGGGCGACCCGGCCCGCGCCCGCCCGCGACGACAAGGTCGTCGCGGCGTGGAACGGTCTCGCCGTGACTGCGCTGGCCGAGGCCGGTGTGCTTCTCGAGGAGCCGGACTACTGCGACGCCGCTGTCGTGGCGGCCACGCTGCTCGCCACGGTGCACACCGATGCTGCCGACAGGTTGCTGCGGACCTCGCGCGACGGGGTGCCGTCGACCAACGCCGGCGTGCTCGACGACTACGGCTGCGTGGCGGAGGCCTACCTCGCGGTCCTGGGCATCACCGGCGAGGCCGTCTGGCTGGAGCGGGCCACCGGCCTCCTCGACACGGTGCTGGACCACTTCCGGGTCCCCGGGGATGCCGGCGTGACCGGGTTCTACGACACCGCCGACGACGCGCAGCGGCTGGTCGTACGCCCTCGCGACCTCGCGGACAACGCCGCGCCGTCAGGGACGTCGTCGGCGGCGGCGGCGTTCGTGGCGGCTGCCGCCGTCACGGGGGAGGACCGCTACCGCAGCGGCGCCGAGGACGCGGTGCGGTCGGCGTCCGCCCTCGCCACCGGGTCGCCGCGGTTCGCCGGCTGGACGCTGGCGGCCGCGGAGGCGCTGTTGGCCGGCCCGCTGGAGATCGCCGTCGTGGGCGAGGGCGAGGCGGCGGCGCGGCTCCACCGCGCCGCTCTCTCGCTCCCGTCACCGGGAGCCGTGGTGGTGGCGGGTCCGGTCGGTACGCCGGTGCCGCTGTTCGCGTACAAGGACCTCGTCGACGGAACGCCGGCGGCCTACGTGTGCCGGGGCTTCGCGTGCGAGCGGCCCGTGACCGATCCGTCCCAGCTGCGCGGTTGACTCCTCCGGGTGCTCAGCCGAGGAGGTCCGACGGCGACAGCGTCACGGGGAACGGGCGCTCGAAGGTCGCCGACTCGTCGCCCACGATCCGCTTCATCTCGCCGAACTCGCCGCCCTCGAGCTCCCACCAGGTCAGCGACCGCTCGTACGGGTCGGGGTCGACCACCCAGTACGAGCCGGCGCCGGCGAACTCGTAGCGCGACCGCTTGAGCAGCAGGTCGATGCTGCGCGTGCTCGGCGAGATCACCTCCACGGCGAGCACTGGGGGCGCGGAGAGGACCCGGCCTTCGACGTCCGCGCGGCGTGCCACGACCACGTCGGGCCGGACCACCGAGTCCTCGGCGAGGACGACGTCGAGGGGCGAGACGAAGACCTTCATCTCCGGCGGGCACGACGCCCGCATCAGGACGGTCAGCTCCAGCACGGCTTCTTGGTGCTCCGGAGAGGGCGCGGGAGTGATGATCAGTGAGCCGTCGATGAGCTCGTAGCGGCGACCGTCGTCGGGGAGCGTGTCCAGGTCGGCACGCGTCAGCGGCCTCCCCGGTGGAAGGCCGATGGGGTGCGTCATGACGCCAGCCTAGGCGCCTACACCGAGTAGGCGGCCAGCGAGACACCGATGTAGTGCACGACGAAGGCCGCGATCGTCAGGCTGTGGAACACCTCGTGGAACCCGAACCAGCGCGGATACGGGTCGGGATAGCGCAACCCGTACACGAGCGCGCCCAGCGAGTAGAGCGCCCCGCCGACGATGATCAGCACCAGCACGGCCGTCGAGGAGGCTGCGGCGAAGTCCTCGAGCCAGAAGAGCGCGGCCCACCCGAGCAGCACGTAGATCGGGGTGTAGAGCCACCGTGGCGCGTGGACCCACAGGACCCGGAACAGCACCCCGCCGATGGCACCCGTCCACACCAGGGTCAGGAGCAGGGCCGCCTCGCGGGGCTCGAGAAGGATGAGGGCGAACGGCGTGTAGGAGCCCGCGATGAGCAGGAAGATGTTGGCGTGGTCGAGGCGCTTGAGCAGCACCTCGGCACGAGGGCCCCAGCGCCCGAGGTGGTAGACGGCACTGACGCCGAAGAGCAGCAGCGCGCTCGCCATGTAGACGGCCACGCCGGTCTTGGGCCTGGCTCCGGGGGCGAGGACCAGCAGCACCACGAAGGCGACGAGCGCGAGGGGCCAGGTGGCGGCGTGCAGCCAGCCGCGCAGTCTAGGCTTGATCTCGTCGACGGCATCGCGAAGACGATCGCCGACGTCGATTGCCCCGGGATGTCTCTCGTGCTCAGTCACGAGTCGACCCTAGCCAACGCACCTACGCCAGCGTAGGTAACACTCCTCACGGGAGGACGAACCGGTGTCGGTCCGCGACCTGCTCTACACGGCGTACGAGCGTCGGCTCCTCGGCAGGCTGCGCCCCGACCAGGTCCCGGCGCACGTGGGCGTGATCGTCGACGGCAACCGCCGCTGGGCCAGGGGTGCCGGTGGTGACGTCTCGAGCGGCTACCAGGCGGGCGCGGACAAGATCGTCGATTTCCTCGGCTGGTGCGACGACCTCGAGGTGAAGGTCGTCACCTTGTGGTTGCTGTCAACCGAGAACCTGCTGCGTCCCGAGCCCGAGGTCCGTGCGCTGCTGGCCGTGATCGCGAACCTCGTCGACCAGCTCACGGCCTCCCGGCGCTGGCACGTGCGGCTCATCGGCAACCTCGATCTCCTGCCGCCCGACATCGCCCGATCCCTGCAGGACACGGTGGCGTCGACCAGCGACGTCGACGGGATGGAGGTCAACCTCTGCGTGGGGTACGGCGGCCGCCAGGAGCTCGCCGACGCCGTGCGCTCGCTCCTCCGCGAGCAGTCCGAGCAGGGTCGGACGATCGACCAGGTGGCCGAGGTGCTCGACGTCGAGCACATCGCCGACCACCTCTACACCAAGGGTCAGCCCGACCCCGACCTCGTCATCCGGACGTCCGGCGAGCAGCGGTTGTCGGGCTTCCTCCTCTGGCAGAGCGTGCACAGCGAGTTCTACTTCTGCGAGGCGCTCTGGCCGGCGTTCCGGCGGGTGGACTTCCTGCGTGCGATCCGCTCGTACGCCGAGCGCGAGCGCCGCTTCGGACAGTGAGTCGCCCGCCCGCCTGACAGGACGTGTCCACCTGGTGGCGTGTCGCTGTCCAAGGGGACCGCCCGCGTCGTACCGTCGTCTCGTCGACGGGACCACCTCCCGACGGCACCGGGAGGCCCTCCGTGCACCACCGACCGCTCGTCACAGGAGCCGGTCCCGTGTGCACGGCGGGAGGTCGGCCCGCCCCCGGGCCCGCCGCTCCGCAACCGGCTCCATCTGCGAGAGAGTGAGCCGGCGCGGGGATGCGCGTGGGCTCGTACGAGGAGATTGCCGTGGCTGCTGACATCCCCACCACCTACGTGATCGACACCAGCGTGCTTCTCGCCGATCCCCGGGCTCTGACCCGCTTCGCCGAGCACGAGGTCGTCATCCCGGTCGTCGTGATCAGCGAGCTCGAGGCGAAGCGAGCCCATCCCGAGCTGGGCTACTTCGCCCGCGGCGCGCTGCGTCTCCTCGACGAGCTGCGTGTCCGCCACGGCACGCTCGACCGCGCGATCTCGGTCAACGACGAGGGCGGCACGGTGCGCGTCGAGCTCAACCACACCGACTGCAGCTCGCTGCCGTCAGGGTTCCGGCTCGGTGACAACGACACGCGCATCCTCTCGGTGGCCAAGAACCTCGCCGACGAGGGCCGCGACGTCACGCTCGTCTCCAAGGACCTGCCCATGCGGGTCAAGGCGTCAGCCGTCGGGCTGGCGTCCGAGGAATACCGCGCCGAGCTCGCGCTGGAGTCCGGGTGGACGGGCATGGTCGAGCTCGAGGTCCCCGCAGAGGATGTTGCCGACCTCTACGACCGGGGCGTCGCCGACCTCCCCGACGCGCGGGAGCTGCCGTGCCACACGGGCCTCGTGCTGCTGTCGTCGCGGGGGAGCGCCCTCGGCCGGGTCACCGCCGACAAGCGGGTCAGGCTCGTCCGCGGCGACCGTGAGGCGTTCGGGATCCACGGCCGCTCGGCCGAGCAGCGGGTCGCGCTCGACCTCCTCCTCGACCCCGAGATCGGGATCGTGTCGATGGGCGGGCGCGCGGGGACCGGCAAGTCCGCACTGGCGCTCTGCGCGGGGCTGGAGGCGGTGATGGAGCGCCGCCTCCACAAGAAGGTCGTGGTCTTCCGCCCGCTGTACGCCGTCGGAGGTCAGGAGCTCGGCTACCTCCCCGGGTCGGAGGCCGAGAAGATGGGCCCGTGGGGACAGGCCGTCTTCGACACCCTCGGTGCGGTCACCTCCGGTGACGTGCTCGAGGAGGTCATCGAGCGCGGCATGCTGGAGGTTCTCCCGCTCACCCACATCAGGGGACGGTCGCTGCACGACGCGTTCGTGATCGTGGACGAGGCGCAGTCGCTCGAGCGCAACGTCCTCCTGACCGTGCTGTCGCGGATCGG
Organism: Mumia sp. zg.B53; assembly: GCF_019550935.1. Taxonomy (NCBI): domain Bacteria; kingdom Bacillati; phylum Actinomycetota; class Actinomycetes; order Propionibacteriales; family Nocardioidaceae; genus Mumia; species Mumia sp. zg.B53. The sequence goes on from NZ_JAHWCK010000002.1 coordinate 30,250, forward strand.
CGCGAACTCGCGGGTCGTCCTCACCCACGACGTGGCTCAGCGGGACAACCTGCGCGTCGGCCGCCACGACGGCGTGGTGGCAGTGGTCGAGAAGCTCAAGGGCCACCCGCTCTTCGCCCACGTCACGCTGACCCGGTCGGAGCGTTCGCCGGTCGCGGCGCTGGTCACGGAGATGCTGGAGGATCCGACCCTCTGACCTGGCGGGCGGCCCGGGCTTGGTGCAGCGAAGTCCGGGTCTCTCGGTCTGCGAAAGTCCCACCGCTGTGGTTCAGTATTGACGTCACGTACGCAGGCGTCCGAGCGCCCTTGACGACGGGAGCTGTCGATGAGGATGAGGGCTCGACGGCGGGCCGCGGTGCTCGCCGCCACTGTCATCACGGCTGGCGCTCTCGCGGCGTGCGGAGGAGGCAGCTCCGACAGCGGTACGCCGACCCTGACGTGGTACATCAACCCCGACGTCTCCAACCTCGACCCGTACGTCACCGGCGAGGACGGCAAGCAGACCCCCGGTGGCCAGGCCTATCTGGCGATGAAGTGCGCCAAGGAGTCCAACGGCGCCTACGACATCAAGGTCCAGCTGCTCCCGAACGACGCCTCCCAGCAGCGTGAGCAGCTCGTACGCCGCCTGGCGGCGAAGGACACGTCGATCGACCTGATGAGCCTCGACCCGGCCTTCACCGCCGAGTTCGCCAACGCCGGCTTCCTCGAGCCGATGAGCGAGGAGCAGCAGTCCCAGCTCTCTGAGGGCATGCTCGACGGCGCGATCGAGGCGGCCACCTACGACGACAACCTCGTCGCCGTGCCGCTCTGGTCCAACACCCAGATCCTCTGGTACAAGAAGTCCGTCGCCAAGAAGGCCGGCCTCGACACGAGCGGACCGGTGACGTGGGACCAGGTCATCGCCGCGGCCGAGAAGACCGGGACGACGGTGAGCGTCCAGGCCAAGCGCTACGAGGGCTACTCCGTGTGGATCAACTCCCTCGTCGCAGGCGCCGGTGGACAGATCGTCGAGGATCCCGAGGCTGGCAAGGACGCCAAGATCACCATCGACAGCCCGGCGGGCAAGGCGGCCGCCGAGGTCGTCTCCACGCTGGGCAAGTCCGATGCCGCACCGCCTGCCCTGTCGAACGCGGACGAGGGTGGGTCCGTCGCCGCGTTCTCGGCAGCCGACGGCGGCTTCCTCGTGAACTGGACCTACCTCTACTCCGATCCCAACGTGGCTCCTTTCAAGGAAGACCTCGCCTGGGTCCGCTACCCGCGCACGGTCGCCGACCAGGAGAGCCGTCCACCGATCGGTGGCATCAACATCGGCGTGTCGAGCTATGGAAAGCACCCGGAGCTGGCGTACGAGGCGACCGCGTGCCTCACGTCGGAGGAGAGCCAGAAGACGTACGCCCAGGCCTCGGGCAACCAGCCGGCACGTTCCGCGATCTATGACGAGCCGGAGACGCGCAAGGCCTTCCCGATGGCGCCGTTGTGGCGCGAGAGCATCGACGCCGCGGCCGCGCGGCCGATGACGCCGTACTGGAGCGACATCAGCACCGCGCTCTACTCGAGCTGGCACCCGCCGTCGTCGGTGAACCCCGACAAGACTCCGGCGGAGTCGAAGAGATACATCGAGGACGTCCTTCAGGGCAAGGCGCTGCTGTGAGCGGGAGGCGATGAGGATGACCAGCCCCACGACGTTGGAACCCACCAAGGCGGCGCCTGACAAGGGTCGCCCGGCGAAGGCACGCACGGCTGAGAGCTCCGAGAACCGTCTCGGCTGGAAGCTCGCAGGTCCGGCGGTCGCCGTGATGCTGCTGGTGACCGCGTGGCCGATGCTGCGGGCGCTCTACCTCTCGCTGTTCAGCTACCGGCTGACCGACCCCGACAACCGTGAGCTCGTCGGCATCTCGAACTACGGCGTGGTCCTGTCCGACCCGCTGTGGTGGCGTGCGGTCGGCGTCGCCGTGTTCATCATGGTCGTCACCGTGGCCGTCGAGCTCGTCATCGGCTTCGGCTTCGCGATGGTCATGAACAACATCCTCGTCGCCCGCGGCATCGTCCGAGCCTCGATCCTCGTGCCGTACGGCATCATCACGGTGGTCTCGGCGTACGCATGGCTGTACGCGTTCCAGCCGACGACCGGGTTCGTCAACCAGTGGCTCAACCTCGACCCAGGCACCAACCCGTTCGACGACTTCTGGGGCTCGATCTTCGTCATCTGCCTCGCCGAGATCTGGAAGACGACGCCGTTCGTCTCCCTGCTCCTCCTCGCCGGCCTCTCACAGGTCCCGAACGACGCGATCGAGGCGGCGACGGTCGACGGGGCGACCGCGTGGCAGCGGCTGACCAGGGTCATCCTGCCGTCCATGCGCGGCGCAATCATGGTCGCGGTGCTCTTCCGTGCGCTCGACGCCTACCGCATCTTCGACAGCCCGTTCATCATGACGGGCTTCGCCAACGGCACCGCCCCGCCGTCGGGGCTGGTCTACAACGCCATGATCCAACGCGTCGAGCTCGGCCTCGGGTCGGCCATGTCGGTGCTGCTGTTCCTCTCGGTCCTCATCATCGCCTTCGGGCTGATGAAGCTGTTCCGGGTGGACCTGAGCCAGGTGAGAGGAGACTGACATGTCACCGCGACGGAAGTCCCGGGTGGTGTGGTCGCTGGTCGCGATCGTCATCGGCTTGATCTTCGCCGGTGCCGGGCTCGTCCTGATCGACCGGCCCGACCTCTGGCTCTGGCTGATCGTGGCCACCGTGTTCGTGCTCACCGGCGCCGTCGGCCTCCTGCTCGGCGACACCGCGCCGCACGTCTCGTGGTCGTCCATCGTCGGCGCGGAGCTGATCGTGCTCTACACGCTGACACCGGTCGTCTACCTGCTCTCGCTCTCCCTCAAGGGTGGCAACGCCGACGTCAACCAGGGCGGGTTCCTCCCGCACGACCCCGGCCTCGACAACTACGAGACGGTCTTCAAGTTCGACCTCTTCCAGAGCGCGCTGGTCAACTCGTTCGGCATCTCGGTCATCTCCACGACCATCTCGGTGGTGCTCGCCACGTTCGCGGCGTACGCGATCGCGCGGCTGCGGTTCCGGGGCAAGAAGTTCGTGCTCTCGATGGCGCTCGCGATCGCGATGTTCCCGGTCGTCGCCCTGGTCGGCCCGCTCTTCGACATGTGGCGCGCGATCGGGATCTACGACACGTGGCTCGGTCTGATCATCCCGTACCTGTCGTTCACCCTGCCGATGTCGATCTGGGTGCTGTCGGCGTTCTTCCGCGAGATCCCGTGGGAGATGGAGCAGGCGGCCCAGGTCGACGGTGCCTCGTCGTGGCAGGCGTTCCGGAAGGTGATCGTCCCGCTGGCGGCGCCCGGAGTCTTCACGGCGGCCATCATCACGTTCTTCTTCGCCTGGAACGACTTCGTCTTCGGGATATCTCTGACCTCCACGACACGGGCGATCCCCGTGCCGGCGTCACTGGCGTTCTTCACCGGTGCGTCGCAGTTCGACCAGCCGATCGCAGCGATCGCCGCGGCCTCCGTCGTGGTGACGGTGCCGATCTTCATCATCGTCCTCCTGTTCCAGCGCAAGATCGTCTCCGGGCTCACCTCCGGTGCAGTGAAGGGTTGATCACCATGGCCACCATCGAGATGAAGAACATCGTCAAGCAGTACGGCGACAACGCGCCGGCCGTGAACGATGTCAGCCTCGAGGTCGCCGACGGGGAGTTCATGATCCTTGTCGGTCCCTCCGGCTGCGGGAAGTCGACGCTGCTGCGGATGATCGTCGGCCTCGAGGAGATCACGTCCGGTGACATGATGATCGGCGGCAGGCGGGTCAACGACGAGCCGCCGCGCGACCGCAACCTCGCGATGGTCTTCCAGAACTACGCGCTGTATCCCCACCTCAACGTCTACGAGAACATCGCCTTCCCGCTGCGCCTTCAGAAGGGCATGAAGGACGAAGAGATCGACAAGCGGGTGCGCGATGCCGCGCAGACGCTGGAGCTCACCGAGTTCCTCGACCGCAAGCCGGCCAACATGTCCGGCGGCCAGCGCCAGCGCGTCGCGATGGGGCGGGCGATCGTCAGGGAGGCCCAGGCGTTCCTCTTCGACGAGCCCCTGTCGAACCTCGACGCGAAGCTGCGCGGGCAGATGCGGACCGAGATCGCCCGGTTGCAGCGCAAGCTCGGCGTGACGACGGTCTACGTCACTCACGACCAGACCGAGGCGATGACGCTCGGTGACCGCGTCGCTCTGCTCAAGAAGGGAGTCCTCCAGCAGGTGGCCTCGCCACGCGAGCTGTACGAGGACCCGGTCAACCTGTTCGTCGCCGGGTTCATCGGCTCGCCGCCGATGAACATGCTTCCGGCACGCCCCAACGGGGACCAGCTGGAGCTGCCCTTCGTCTCGTTCACGATGCCGCCGGAGATGGCGAAGGCGGCCGAGGGGCACGAGCTCCTCATCGCCGGTGCGCGTCCCGAGCACTTCACAGACGCCAACGGGCCCCAGGTGCCCGAGGCGAGCGTGCCGTTCTCGGCCACGGTCGACGTGGTGGAGTGGCTGGGCAACGAGCAGTACGCCTACATCCCGTTCGAGGCCCCGTCCGAGGTCAGGTCGACGCTGGACCAGCTCGCCAAGGACCTCGACGGCGAGCGGATGCAGCAGCAGATCGTGGTGACGCTGGACCCGACGACCCGGGTGCGTGAGGGTGACGAGGCGCAGCTCACGATCGACGTCTCCAAGCTGCACCTCTTCGATCCCGAGACCGGGGACAACCTGATGCTGAGCGCTCGTGCGGGGGCTCACACGTCGTCCGACGCCGACGGGTCGTCGGGCGCAGCCACGGGTGGGGCGCACGCCGCGGAGTCCGTCGCGAGGGAGTAGGCCCAGATTCTCAGGAAAGTCCGTTCGTGCAGGTCAGAGGGCGATCTGACCGGATTTTCACTGGTTGTCTGTTTGATCCCGTGATGTTCTCCGCGCATCCTGGGGGTTGCGCTTACCGCGATTCCTTCCCCCGGAGGACCACGAGTGATCGACCCCCGCATGCCCGTGCGCCGTTCTGGTGCCCAGGACGGCCGACGCAAGGCCGAACGCAAACCGCTGACGACACGGCTCCTCACCCGCGCCCGTACGCCGCGCGGTCGGATCGCCGTGGCCGCGGCGGTCGCTGCCTCGGCGGCGATCGTCGGTGGCGCGGCCGTCGGTGCGACCGGTGCACCGCCGGCGACCGAGGTGGAGTCCGTCACCGGGCTGGAAAAGCTGGACCCGCGCTCGAGCCCCTCGAGGGCCGCGGAGCGTGACGACGCCGAGGTCTCGCGATCCGGGGAGCGGCCGGCCCCGCAGAAGGCCGCGCCGAGCCCGTCGATCGCTGACGCGAAGAAGCAGCAGGCTGCAAAGACCGCCCGCGCCGCCCGGATGGCCACCAGGACCGCGCGCATGAAGGACCGCGATCCGCGCCAGATCGCGAAGGCGATGCTCCCCGACTATGGCTTCAGCGGCCAGTTCGGATGCCTCAACGACCTGTGGGTGGGCGAGAGCAACTGGCGCTGGAACGCCGACAACCCGACCTCCAGCGCGTACGGGATCCCGCAGGCCCTGCCCGGCTCCAAGATGGCCTCGGCCGGGGCGGACTGGAAGACGAACCCGGCGACCCAGATCAAGTGGGGGCTGGGCTACATCAAGGACCGCTTCGGCGACCCGTGCTCGGCGTTGGCGTTCAAGAACGCCAACGGCTGGTACTGACGCCGGTCCTGATTCGCCGGACACCGGTGTCGTGAGCCGTGAGGATGTCCGCATGCGCCGTACGCCGGACCCCGCCGTCGCCCGTCACCTGACACGACGCCGTCTCGTCATCGGCGGTGTGGCCACCGTCGGCCTCGTCGCCGGTGGTGCCGTCGCCTCCCGCGTGTTCGAGGACGACGGCGCGGACGGTGTCGTGCCGCAGGTACGCCCGGGACGCCTCCTCACCGGCTCCTTCAGCTCCGCAGCGCGCCGTGGTCAGCGGTGCGGTTGGGCTCTCGCACTGCCGCCAGGGCACTCCCGCGACCTGCCGGTAGCCGTCGTGCTCCACGGCCGGGGCAACGACCACGCCTCCGCGTTCAGCCCCGGATACCTGGGCCTCGATCGCTTTCTCGCGGCAACGGTCGCCGGAGGGACACCGCCCTTTGCCCTGGTGAGCGTCGACGGCGGAGAGAGCTACTGGCATGCACGCGACGACGGTGACGACGCCCCCGCCATGATCGTCGACGAGCTCCTCCCGCTGGTGGCCCGCCACGGGGTGCGCACCGACCGCGTCGGGCTGCTCGGCTGGTCGATGGGCGGGTTCGGAGCCCTTCACCTGGCTGGGTCCCTCGGGCCCGATCGAGTCGCCGCCGTGGCCGTGATGAGTCCAGCGCTGTGGCGCGACTACGCCGACACGGCGCGGGGCGCGTACGACGACGCGGACGATTTCGCTGCGGTCGACGTGACCTCGCGGCAGGAGTCCCTGCGAGGGATCCCGGTGCGGATCGACTGCGGACGGTCGGACCCGTTCGCCGCCGCCACCCGCGACTACGTGCGTGGGTTCGAGCGGCGCCCTGCGGGCGGGTTCCAACCCGGCAGACACACCGTCGGCTACTGGCGGCGGATGGCCCCGCGCCAGCTGGCCTTCCTCGGTGACAGCTTCGCGGCATCGGCACGGGGAGACCGCGGCGGACCGCTGGCCCCGCCGGATAGCGTGTCGGCATGACCGACCCCCCGACCGAGGACGACGTCGGCGCGCGCAGACGCTCCGGCGCAGTCGGCATCCTCGGCCCCGCTCTGCTGGCCGTCGTCTGCGGCACGGCGTACGCGGCGGTGTCCTTGCTCCGCTTCCGACGCTTCGAGACGCCGTCGTGGGACAACGCCATCTTCGAGCAGGCGATCGCGGCCTACTCGAGGCTCGAGGCGCCGATCGTCGACATCAAGGCTCCCGGATACAACATCCTGGGCGACCACTTCTCGCCCGTCACCGCGCTCGTAGCCCCGTTCTACCGCGTCTTCCCCGACGGCCGGACCCTGCTCGTCGCGCAGGCCGTTCTCATCGCGCTGTCGGTGTGGGTGATCGCGCGCGGCGCGGTCCACCTCCTCGGTTCTGCCGCCGGCCTCGCGGTCGGACTGGCGTACGGGGTGTCGTTCGGCATCGCCTCCGCGGTGTGGGTCGACTTCCACGAGGTGGCCTTCGCCGCCGTCTTCCTGGCCCTCTCCGGCGTCGCCTATCTCGAGCGCCGGTGGTGGACAGCGGCCGCATGGTCCCTGCCGCTGCTGCTCGTCAAGGAAGACCTGGGTCTGACCGTGCTCGCGGTCGGGATCGTCCTCGCACTCTCCGGTGCCCGCCGGATCGGCGCCGCGACGGCCGTGATCGGGCTCTGCGGGTTCGCGCTGACGCTCCTGGTCGTGATCCCGTCGTTCAACCCCGGCGGCGGCTACGACTACGTCGGCGTGATCGGAGCGGGCGGCGAGGGCGGCCCGGGGCCGTGGGCGACGTTCTGGGCGGGGTGGGACCTCAAGCTCCCGACGCTGATCGCGACCTTCGGCGTCACGGGCTTCCTCGCGCTGAGGTCGCCCTGGGTCCTCGTGGCTGGGCCTACGCTGCTGTGGCGCTTCGTCGGGGACAACGAGTACTACTGGGGCACCGACTGGCACTACGGCCTGGTCATCATGCCGATCGTGTTCGTGGCGATGCTCGACGCGATCGCGCGGCTGCGGGCCGCGGAAGAGGCCGAGGAGAGGAGTCGGTGGACCTGGGCGTCGCCGACCTGGCTCCGCCGCTACGCCACGCATGTCCCCGCACTGGTGGCGGGCGTCGCCCTGGCACTCGTGTCACAGTTCCCCCTGGCGCGGCTGGCGGAGGCGGAGACCTACGAGGCGAGTCCGCGCGCCGCCGCCGCCGAGGAGGTCCTGGCGCTCGTGCCGGAGGGGGCGAAGGTCGAGACCGACATCGGCCTGATCACCCACCTGACCAGCGACCGCACGGTCTACTGGACCGGCACCGTGGGTGACGCGGTCCCCGACTGGATGGTGATCGACGCCTTCACGAGCTGGGGCGGGCAGGCGCCAGACGCTGCGGCGTACGCACGAGAGCGGCACCCGGGCACGAGCTGGGAGACCGTGCTCGACCGCGACGGCTACCAGGTCGCGCGCCGCATCGACTGATCGCGGGTCGCCCTCTGGCGCCCGCGGGTCACTCTCTGGCGCCCGCGGGTCACCCTCTGGCGCCCGCGGGTCACCCTCTGGCGCCCGCGGGTCACCCTCTGGCGCCCGCGGGTCACCCGGCCAGCTCAGGGATGCGTCATGGAGAGTACGTCGAGAGCTGCATCGAGCTGCGCGATCGTCACGAGGCCCTCGTCCACGTAGCCCATGTCGAGCACCGTCTGGCGGATCGTCTTCTGCTCCTTGAGCGCCGTCTTGGCGACCTTGGCGGCGTTCTCGTAGCCGATGTACTTGTTGAGCGGCGTCACGATCGACGGCGACGACTCGGCCAGCTCCGCGCAGCGCTCGGCGTTGGGCACCGTGCTGGCGATGCACTTGTCGGCGAGCACGCGCGACGAGTTCGAGAGCAGGCGGATCGACTCCAGGAGCGCACGGGCCATCACCGGCATCTGGACGTTGAGCTCGAACGAGCCCGACTGGCCCGCGAACGTGATCGCGGTGTCGTTGCCGATCACCTGCGAGCACACCATGAGCACGGCCTCGGGGATGACCGGGTTGACCTTGCCCGGCATGATGCTCGAGCCCGGCTGGAGATCGGGGAGGTTGAGCTCGCCGAGCCCGGTGCGCGGGCCGGAGCCCATCCAGCGCAGGTCGTTGTTGATCTTGACGAGGCTGACCGCGATCGTCTTCAGCTGGCCGGACAGCTCGACGAGCCCGTCACGCGCGCCCTGCGCCTCGAAGTGGTCGACCGCCTCCGTGAGAGGCAGGCCGGTCTCCTCGCCGAGGATCTCGATGACGCGCTGCGGGAAGCCCGCCGGCGTGTTGATCCCGGTGCCGACGGCCGTGCCACCGAGCGGGACCTCCGCCACGCGGGGGAGCGCGGACTCGACGCGCTCGATGCCACGGCGGACCTGGGCGGCGTAGCCGTTGAACTCCTGGCCGAGAGTCACCGGCGTCGCGTCCATGAGGTGCGTACGCCCGGACTTCACGATCTCGGACCACTCCGAGCCCTTCGCGGCGAGACCGGCAGCGAGGTGGTCGAGCGCCGGGATCAGGTCGTTGATCGCGGCCTCGGTCGCGGCCACGTGGATCGACGTGGGGAACGTGTCGTTGGACGACTGCGACGCGTTGACGTGGTCGTTGGGGTGCACGTCGCGGCCCAGACGGCGGGTCGCGAGGGTCGAGAGCACCTCGTTCATGTTCATGTTGCTCGACGTGCCCGACCCGGTCTGGAAGACGTCGATCGGAAACTGGTCGTCGTGGTCGCCGGCGGCGACCTCCTGGGCCGCGGCGACGATCGCATCGGCGACGTCCTGGTCGATGACACCGAGCTCGGCGTTCGCCTTCGCGCAGGCCAGCTTCACCAGGGCGATCGCGCGGATGTGCTGCGGCTCGAGCGTGCTGCCGGAGATCGGGAAGTTCTCGACGGCGCGCTGGGTCTGGGCCTTGTAGAGAGCGTCGGCGGGCACCTTGACCTCGCCCATGGTGTCGTGCTCGATGCGGTACTCGGTCTCAGTGCTCATGAGAGCGAGATTATCCGGCCCGACGTACGGGCGGGCGCGGGGTCACCGCCGTGGGACGCGGCCCCTCAGGAGCCAGTACGCCTCGGCGCGACCCTGGAGGCGTACGGGGACGCGCTCGGCGTAGACGTGGGCGAACGACGCCGCGAGGGCCTCGCGGACCGCGGCCGAGTCGTCCATCGACCAGATGCACAGCTCGCCGAGGTCGCGCAGACGCTCGGCACAGGTCGCGATGAAGGGCGCTCCGTACAGGTCGGCGTTGCTGTCGTTCACCAGGAAGTCGGGACCGTTGTCCACGTCGAGGAGGATCACGTCGACGCTCCGCGGCGCGAGGTCGCCGACGACGTCGCGCACGTCCCCGACGTGGAGGCCCACCCGTCGGTCGTCGAGGAGATCGGCTCCCGGCAACGTCCCCTCGCGCATGAACGCGGGGATCGCCGGCTCGAGCTCGGCGACCGTCACCTGCCTGACCCGTCGGTCGGTGAGGATCTCCCGCAGCGTGAACCCCATGCCGAGGCCGCCGACCACGACGTGGCGCGGGTCGGCCGCACCCGCCAGGGCCGTACGAGCGAGCAGACGCTCCGAGGTCGTCTCGACGTCGTCCATGACGAACACGCCGTTGACACGGAGCTCCAGCGCGCCGTCCTCACGCCGGCGGACGACGGCATCACCGCGCGTGTGCATGAGCCCTCCGCGCTGTCCGGGCGATCGATGCGGCGAAGAGTCCCTCGAGATCGACCGGGATCTCGTGCGCCATGCCGGGAACCATCAGCAGCTCGGCGCCCGGGACGGCAGCGGCAGTCGCGCGGCCGCCGGACGGGTGCACCATGGGGTCCGCGCTGCCGTGGATCACCAACGTGGGTGCGGCGACGGAGGCGAGCGCGCGGGTGCGGTCTGGCTGGGTCATCACGGCGAGCATGTGACGCATTGTGCCCTCGACCGACCAACCCCGGGCGTACGTCTCGCGGGCGCGCGCCTCGACGGCCTCGGGCGCGAGAGCGAACTGGCGGCTCGAGATCGCACGAGCGCTGCGTACGGAGCGCCGGACGTATGCCTCCTCGCCCTCACCGGGGGCACCGAGCAGCATCCCGAGGAGTCGAGGGTGCTGCCACCCGACCGTACGGCGGCCGGTCGTCGACATGATCGAGGTCAGCGAACGCAGGCGGTCGGGGTGCTCGACGGCGACCGTCTGGGCCACCATTCCTCCCATCGACTGGCCCACGACGTGAGCGGCGTCGACGCCGAGCGCGTCCAGGAGGCCGACGGCGTCGGCGGCGAGGTCCGTCATCGCGTACGGCACGTCACGCCGCAGCCCTGTGAACGTCGACACCACCTGGGCGCGGGTCACGGGGGCGCGGTCGAACCGGGTCGAGCGGCCCACGTCACGGGAGTCGTACCGGACGACGTGGAAGCCGTGGTCGGCGAGGGACTCGCAGAACTCGGTCCGCCACCAGTTCATCGGGCAGCCGAGCCCCATCACGAGGAGCAGAGTCTGGTCGTCCGGATCGCCGAACGTCTCGTAGGCGAGGCTGAGTCCGCTGTCGAGCCTGGCGATCCGGTCGGTCACCCTTCCATCGTAGGCAGGCGTTGCGACGTCCCGGTCACGCGAGCAGCTCGGGGAGCTCCTTGAGGTGCGGAGGGTCCGCGCCCGGGCGAGAGCAGGTGACGGCCGAGGCATGGACCGCGAGCTCGCCGAGCCACGTCAGCGCCTCCTCGTCGAACGCCGGCCGCTCCGTCCAGCCGCGGACGAGGATGCCGGCCAGCAGGGCCGCCATGAAGGAGTCGCCGGCACCGATCGTGTCGGCGACCGTGATCGGCGGAGGCGCCACCTCGACGGACGCGCCGCCGCTGAAGAGGGTCGCCCCGTCCCCGCCGCGGGTGAGTGCGACGAGCCGGGGACCCTCACCTGCGATCCGGGCGGCGTAGGCGGCGGGGTCCAGGTCGGGGCGGAGCTTGGCGGCGTCAGCGTCGCTGAGCTTGACGAACGCGGCCCGCGGCACGATCCGGTCGACGCGCTCGCGGACGTCGGCCAGGTCGGGGGTGATGGCGGGTCGGACGTTGGGGTCGTACGAGACCGGGACACCCGCGGCGACCGCCTCCTCGACCAGGCGCTCGACAGCGTCGGCTCCGGGTCGGAGCGCCGCGCCGATGGATCCCACGTGGAGGAGCGCGAAGCCGGCCGGGCCCGGCATCTCGGACGGGTCCCACGTCAGCTCGAAGTGGTACGTCGCCACGCCGTGGTCGTCGAGCTGGGCCACCGCGACCGCACTGTCTCCGTGGTGCGGAGGCAGCGAGCGCAGGTCGACGTCGGAGGCGTCGACGTGGTCGCGCAGCAGCTCGCCGTACTCGTCGTCGCCGACCTGCGCGGCGAGGACCGTCGGGAGGCCGAGACGCGCGAGCCCGACGGCGACGTTGAGCGGAGAGCCGCCAGGGTGCGCCGACTCGTGGCCGCCGGAGTCACGCGTCAGGTCGACCAGCGCCTCCCCGACGACCAGCGTGCGGTCGGTGACCGCGGGCATCGTCGGCTCAGCTCTCGTAGTCGATGGAGGCGTAGGCGCGGAGCTTCTCCATGCGGTGCTCCGAGATGATCTTGCGGTAGGTGCCCGATCGCGAGCGCATCACGAGGGACTCGGTGATCGCGGAGCCGGATCCGTAGCGGACTCCGCGCATCAGCTCGCCGTCGGTGATGCCGGTCGCGACGAAGAAGCAGTCGTCGCCCTTGACCAGGTCGTCGGTGGTGAGGATCGCGTCGACGTCCAGGCCGGCGTCGACCGCCTTCTGCCGCTCCTCGTCACCGGTCGGCCAGAGGGTGCCCTGGACCGCGCCGCCGAGCGCCTTCATCGCGCAGGCGGTGATGATGCCCTCCGGCGTACCGCCCACACCGGCGAGGATGTCGACGCCCGTGCCGGGGCGCGCGGCGTAGATCGAGCCTGCGACGTCGCCGTCGCTGATGAACTTGATGCGTGCGCCGGTCTTGCGGATCTCGTCGACGAGACCCTGGTGTCGCGGGCGGTCCAGCACGCACACCGTGACCGATGAGACGGAGAGGCTCTTGGCCTTGGCGACCAGCCGGATGTTCTCCGAGATGGGGAGCCGGATGTCGATCACGTCGGCGGCCTCGGGGCCGACCGCCAGCTTGTCCATGTAGAAGACGGCCGACGGATCGAACATCGCGCCGCGGGGAGCGACGGCGAGCACGGAGACCGCTCCGGGCATGCCCTTGGCCGCCAGCGTGGTGCCGTCGATCGGGTCCACCGCCACATCAGCCTCGGGTCCGGTGCCGTCACCGACCTCCTCGCCGTTGAACAGCATCGGGGCGTTGTCCTTCTCGCCCTCGCCGATCACGACGACGCCGCTCATGCCGACGGTGTTGATGAGGGATCGCATCGCGTTGACCGCGACACCGTCCGCGCCGTTCTTGTCACCCCGGCCGACCCAGCGGCCTGCCGCCATCGCCGCCGCCTCGGTCACGCGGACCAGGTCGAGGGCGAGGTTGCGGTCAGGCGCGGCCTTGGCGGGGGTGAGAGGGCCTGGCAGCTTGGATCCTTGCGCGCTGTCGGTCATGGCCGCATCCTACGTCCGAGTCGCTGCGGCCTCGGGGTCGGCGTTTTCGTGGGTGCCACCACAATTGCGGATCGGCGGCGTCAGTCCTCGAACGTCGTCACCTCGGTGGCCTTCACGCTCGCCCACACCGAGACCCCCTCGTGCAGGTCGAGATCGGCCACGGCCGCGCGGGTGACGTCGGCGAGGAGCGACACCTCGCCGCGCAGCTGGACGCGGACCGCGTCACCGTGCGGGACGAGACCGGTGACCTCGAGCCGCCACACGTTGCGCGCGGACGTGACCGGCTCCTCCCCGTACAACGTGACGGCGGTCGGCGAGAACGTCCGGAAGGTGTCGCGCTCGCGCAGCAGGTTCATCCCCATCAGGTGCGCGACGTAGTCGGTGCGTGGGCGACGAGCGACCTCGTCGGGGGTCCCCGCCTGGGTGATCCGTCCCTCCTCGAGCACGGCGACGCGGTCGGCGAGGACGAACGCGTCGAGGGGGTCGTGTGACACGAGAACGGTCACGCCGCCGAAGTCGCGGACGTGCCGCCGCAGGAACGCCCGGACCTGCGCGGTGACGGCGACGTCGAGCGCGGAGGTCGGTTCGTCGAGCAGGAGGAGCCCTGGATCGCAGGCGAGCGCACGGACGATCGCGACCCGCTGTCGCTGGCCGCCGGACAGGCGCGTCGCCCGACGCCCGGCGAACTGAGCGAGGCCGCTCCTTTCGAGGGCCGCCGTGGCGCGTTCACGGGCTGGCCGTCGGCTCGTCGAGGGCGCGGAGGGGTGGTGGCGCAGGCCGAACGCGACGTTGTCGCGCACGGTGAGATGAGGGAAGAGCAGCGGATCCTGGAAGACCATCGTCAGGTCGCGCTCGGGGGTGGGGACCCGTACGCCGGTGGCGGTGTCCTCGAGAACGGTGCCGCCGAGAGCGACGCGGCCCGAATCGAGATCGCTCAGTCCTGCGAGCGCGCGCAGGACGCTGCTCTTGCCGGCTCCGTTCGGACCGACCAGGGCGAGAACCTCCCCGGGTGCGACCTGCAGCGTGACGTCGATGGTGAGCGCGCCACGGCGCAGGACGAGACGTGCGTCGAGACCCTTCTCGGTCATGTGCGCCCTGCCCAGGAACCGCGCAGGCCGACCAGCACCGCGACGCTGATCGCCAGCAGGATGACGCTCAGCATGATCGCCGTGTCCGGGTCGGACTGCATCGCGCCGTAGATCTCCAGCGGCATCGTGCGGGTCACGCCAGGGACGCTGCCGGCGAAGGTGATCGTGGCACCGAACTCGCCGAGTGCCCGCGCCCACGCGAGCGCGGCGCCCGCGGCGATCCCCGGCCCGGCGAGCGGCAGCGTGACGCGCCAGAACGTCACCAGGCGGCGCGCGCCGAGGGTGGCGGCGACCTCGTCGTACCGGGGATCAGCCGTACGGAGTGCGCCCTCCACGGCCATCACGAGGAACGGCATTGCGACGAAGGTCTGCGCCAGCACGACGGCGGCGGTGGTGAACGGCACCGTGATCCCGAACGCGTCGTCGAGCCACTGCCCGAGGACGCCCCGCCGCCCGAACACCATCAGCAGGGCGACGCCCCCGACCACCGGCGGGAGGACCAGCGGGACACTCACCAGCGCCCGGACAAGACCTCGCCCGCGGAAGGTCGTACGGGCGAGCACCCACGCCAGAGGCACCCCGAGCACGAGGCACACGGCCGTGGCGATCGTCGAGGTCAGAAGGCTCAGGCGCAGCGCGTCGAGGATCTCCGGCTCGCCGAGGCGCTCGACGAACGTCCCCCAGGGGGCCCGCAGCAGCAGCCCTCCGAGGGGGAGGAGCAGGAGGAGGAGGCCGACGACGGACGGGACGACGAGCGTGACCGGCACCCGTCCGAGGGCGGCACCGCCCTGCCTGGTCACGCGGCTGGCCCGAACCCGTGCCGCGCGAGGACCTTCTGCCCCTGCTCGCTGACGATGAGGTCGACCCAGTCGACAGCGAGCTCGGTGGCCTGCGAGTCGACGAGGACCACGATCGGATCGACGTTGACGACCTCCGAGGCGTTCTGCGCCTCGACGGTCTCGACCTTGTCGCCGGCGGCCTGGGCGTCGGAGCGGTAGACCAGTCCGGCGTCGACCTCGCCGAGGGTCACCTTGGCGAGGACGCCCTTCACGTTCTGCTCCTCGGTCGTCGGCTTCGCGGTGCTGCCGTCGAGGGCGAGGAGCCGCTGGGCGGCATCACCGCACGGTGCTTGCGGTACGCAGACGGCGAACGTCGCCCGGCCCAGGTCCCGCACGCCACGGACGTCGCCGGGGTTGCCGGGCGGGGTGGCGATGACGAGTGTGTTGCTCGCGAAGAGCACCGGGTCGCCGTCGGCGGCGTCCGCGTCGACGACCTTGCGCATCGTCGTCTCGTCGGCGGTCGCGAGGACGTCGGCGGGCGCACCCTGGATGACCTGTTCAGCGAGAACAGCTGAGGAGTCGTACGACAGCCGGACGTCCACCCCGTCGTGCTCCCGCTCGAACACCGTCTCCAGGTCGTCGAAGGCCTCGGTGAGCGACGACGCTGCCAGGACGGTGAGCGTACGGTCCTGCGTCCCGCCGCCGTCGTCTGCGCCGCCGCAGGCGGTGGCAGCCATCAACGCGAAGAGGGCGGCCGACAGGAGGAGCGGCGAACGGCTCACGGGCCGACCTCCACGGTGACGTTGGTCGCCTTCACCCCGGCGACTGCGACCACGCCGACCTCCAGGCCCAGGTCGCGGACCGCCTCGGCACTGATCAGGGAGACGACCCTGAAGGGACCGCAGCACATCTCGACCTGCGCCATCACCGTGTCGGCGACCACCTTGGTGACGATGCCGCGGAACTGGTTGCGAGCGCTGCGGGCACGGGACCGGCTGGTCTCGTCGCCGTCCGCCAGGGCGACTGCGAGGGCCGCGAGGTCGTGACCGTCCACGGCCGCCGCGCCTGAGGGCGTCCGGCTCGGGGTGAACCGGCCCTGGTCGCCCCAGCGGCGCACGGTGTCGTCGCTGACGCCGAGCAGGTCGGCCGCCTCGGAGTAGCGATACGCAGGCACGTCAAAAATCTAGCGCATCATCCGCAGGTGCGTCCGACAATACGAGCCAAGGGCGCATCTGCGGACGCCGTCGTACGCCCCGTCGGCGTGCCGGAGCCCGCTCTGGGCGGGCCTGGGAGAATGGCACCGTGAGCAGCACCGATCCGTCCCCGACTCCTCCGGCGGCACCCGGCAGGCCTGTGGACCAGACTCCTCCAGCGAAGCCGCCCTCGTCGCGCGGCAACCCGGCGTTCTCCGACATCGCGCGATCCATGCTGGTGATCGGGGCGATCGTGATCGGGCTCTTCGTCGTGGGTCAGTTCTTCATGGGCTACACACCAGAGGAGCGTCCGGCCGTCGCGTACGAGGAGACGGTGGAGGGAGTGCGCAAGTCCGCGCCGTTCCCCGTCTACGCGCCGACCTCCCTGCCTGACGGGTGGCGCGCCAACGGCGTCACGTACGAGCCGGGGCGCGACGGCCGCTGGCATCTCGGGGTGCTCACCGACGGCGACCGCTACATCGGCCTGGAGCAGGAGATCGACTCGGTCCCACGCATGGTCGAACGGTATGCGTCCGGCGCCACGCAGAAGGACGACGTCGAGGTCGCGGGCAAGACCTGGCAGCTCTGGACGGGCGACGGCGAGACTGCCTTCGTCCGCGAGGAGGGCGAGATGACCCTCCTCGTCGGAGGGCCTGCGCCGCGCACGGACATCGAGCGCTATCTGGAGCTGCTGACGACGGAGTGACCGCGCGTCACTCCGTGGTGTCGGTCCCGTCACGTCGCTGCGCCGCCTGGTCCTGCGCGCGCTGCAGGCGAGCACGGGCCCCGTCGAGCCACTGCTGACAGATCGCCGCCAGCTCCTCGCCGCGCTCCCAGAGCGCGAGCGACTCCTCGAGGGTCGTGCCACCCGTCTCCAGCTTGCCGACGACCTCCGCGAGCTCCTCGCGGGCCTGCTCGTAGGGGATCGCAGGTGCGGCGGACGGGGTGTCGCCGGCGGGTGTGTCGGGCATCAGGACTCCTCGTCGAGGTCGGCGTGCGGCGCGGGCGCCGTGGACAGCGTACGGAGGCGGGCGTGGCCGTCGACGACTCGGAGCGTGACCTCGTCGTCGGGCGACAGCTGGTCGATGGACGTGACGACGCTGCCGTCCGGCGCCTGGGCGACGGCGTAGCCGCGCTCGAGGGTCCGCAGCGGTGAGAGCGACCGCACACGCGCGAGCTGTCCGGCGACCTCGTGGTGGGAGAGGTCGAGCCGGTGTCCCAGCGAGCGGCGGGCCCGAGCGCACAGGTCCTCGACGCGGGCTGTCTGCTCGTCGATGAGGGTGCTCGGGCGCGCGAGGACGGGCCGGCTGCGGATCGCGTCGAGTCCGTGCTGCTCACGTCCGAGCCGCTGATCGACCGCGTACCAGGCACGGCGCCGCAGCTGGGTGAGGTGATGGAGCTCGTCGGCCACGGCAGGCACGACGCGCTTCGCGGCATCGGTCGGTGTCGAGGCACGCACGTCGGCCACGTAGTCGAGCAGCGGCGTGTCGGGCTCGTGACCGATCGCGCTCACCACCGGCGTACGGGCTGCGGAGACGGCGCGCACCAGGCCTTCGTCGGAGAAGGGCAGGAGATCCTCGACGGAGCCACCCCCACGCGCGATGACGATCACGTCGACGGTCTCGTCCGCGTCGAGCTCGCGCAGGGCGGTGATGACCTGCGCCGCGGCTTGGTTGCCCTGCATCAGGGCATAGGTGGTGACGAACTCGACCCCCGGCCAGCGCAGGCGCGCGTTCTCGAGGATGTCGTGCTCCGCGGCCGACCCCTTGCCCGTGATGAGCCCGATCCGGTGCGGGAGAAACGGCAGCGGCCGCTTGCGGGCGACGTCGAACAGTCCCTCGGCGGCGAGCAGCTGACGGCGCTGCTCGATGCGGGCGAGCAGCTCACCCATGCCGACCGGGCGGATGTCGCGGGCGTTGAGCGACAGCGAGCCGTTGGTCGGATAGAAGTCGGGCCGTGCGTGGACGACGACCCGGGCGCCCTCCGTGATCGGCGTCGAGGACCGGTCGAGCACCACACGGCGGCAGGTGACCGACATGGAGATCTTGGCGTCGAGGTCGCGCAGCGTGAGGAAGCAGACCCCTTGGCGTCGCGTCAGCTGGGCGACCTCGCCCTCGATCCACTGGGCCCCGAGGCGCGCGATGTAGTCGCCCATCAGCTGGGAGATCACACGCAGCGGCGCGGGGGAGTCAGGGCTGGTCTCGAGGGCCATGCCGCCACCCTAGGTGCTCCGGCCGACAGCAGGACGCGACGCCGTCGGAGGCTGTGGAGGGCTCCCCTACGATGGAGCCATGGCTTCGGACTCCGTGACTCTCGGCATGCCCACCCTCGGAGCAGACCGTGACCTTCTGCTCGCCGCGCCGCGTGGCTACTGCGCCGGCGTCGACCGCGCCGTGATCACCGTGGAGAAGGCGCTCGACCTGTACGGCGCTCCCGTCTACGTCCGCAAGCAGATCGTCCACAACAAGCACGTCGTGCAGACCCTCGAGGACCGTGGGGCGGTGTTCGTCGAGGAGCTCGACGAGGTCCCGGCCGGTTCGACGGTGGTGTTCTCCGCGCACGGTGTCTCACCGGCCGTCCACGACGACGCCCAGGCTCGCGGGCTGAAGACGATCGACGCGACCTGCCCGCTGGTCACCAAGGTGCACCACGAGGCCAGGCGGTTCGCCCGTGAGGACTACCGGATCCTGCTGATCGGGCACGCCGGTCACGAGGAGGTCGAAGGCACCTCCGGCGAGGCCCCGGAGGCGATCACGCTCGTGGAGACCGTCGCCGACGTCGAGGCACTGTCCTTCCCCGCCGGCACCAAGCTGTCCTGGCTGTCGCAGACCACGCTCAGCGTGGACGAGACGATGGACATCGTCGACGCGCTGCGGGACAAGTTCCCTCAGCTGGAGGACCCGCCGAGCGACGACATCTGCTACGCGACCCAGAACCGGCAGCTCGCGGTCAAGGAGATCTCGGAGGGCTCCGACCTGATGATCGTGGTCGGCTCCGCGAACTCGTCCAACTCGGTCCGGCTCGTCGAGGTCGCGCTCGAGGCCGGCGCCAAGGCGTCGTACCGGATCGACGACGTGAGCGAGATGCGCGAGGAGTGGCTCGAGGGTGTCGAGAAGGTCGGCGTGACGTCCGGCGCGTCGGTGCCGGAGGAGCTCGTCGAGGGCGTGCTGTCGTACCTCAACGACCGCGGCTTCCCGACCGCGACAGCCGTGCACACCGCGGAGGAGAGCCTCATCTTCGCGCTTCCTCCGGAGCTTCGCCGCGACCTCCGCAAGGCCGGCCAGCCCGTCTGACCCCGACGGGACCTCAGCCCTCAGGCGCGGGCGTCGTCCGGCAGGCCGGCCAGGTGCAGGCCCGAGCGGACCTTGTAGCGCTTGTTCACGTTGATCAGGACCGCGGTGAACGGCTCGAGCTGACGGGCGATCCGCAGGGCCCCCGCGTCGATGCCGCGGTGCCCGGTGACCGTACGCGCGAGGTCGGCGACCAGGTCCTTGGCCTCCGCGTCGTCCCCGCACACCAGCACGTCCTCGTGCGACAGCGGATCGGGCGTCTTCCACAGCGACAGGGCGGCCAGGTGGTGGAACGCGCCGACGACCCGCGCTCCCGGCACGGCCTTCTGCGTCCCCTCGGCGGCCGACTCGGCCAGCGTGAGGCCGTACGGGCCGGCGGCGTCGAAGCCGAGAGGGTTCACGCAGCTGATCACGATCTTGGCGTCGAGAGCCGGTGCCAGGTCGGCGACGAGCGCGTCGTACCCGTCCCACGGCACGGCGAGCACCACGACGTCCGCCGCGGCGGCCGCGTCGGCGTTGGTGGCGCCGTCGAGTCGTACGGTCGCGCCGTTGTCAGCGGCGCGGGTCGAGATCTCCTCGGCCTTCTCGGCGGCGCGCTCGGCCGATCGCGACCCGATGACGACCGTGTGGCCGGCGAGTGCGAAACGGTACGCGAGCCCGCGGCCCTGCGGGCCGGTCCCGCCGACGACGGCGATGTGATGAGTCATGACGTCCTTCGATCCGGGTGTGTTCGGCAGCACGACGCATCGTCTCACGCACGGCGGGAGACGATTACGATAAGGCGATCATGACGAGCGACCGCGAGATCCGACGGGCGCTGACCCGCGCCGAGGCTGGGAAGTCCCTCGACCACGCGGAGACGGTAGCGCTGGCTTCCTCCCGCGGCGACGACCTCGTGCGCCTGAGTGACGTCGCGTCGCGCGTGCGTGACGCGGCCATGGTCGCGGCTGGGCGTCCCGGCGTCGTCACGTACTCGCGCAAGGTCTTCATCCCGGTCACGCGGCTGTGCCGCGACCGGTGCCACTACTGCACGTTCGCGACCACGCCGAACCGTGTCGACGCGCCGTTCCTGTCGCCGGACCAGATCCTCGCCATCGCCGCGCAGGGCGCGGCGCAGGGGTGCAAGGAAGCGCTCTTCACCCTCGGCGACCGCCCGGAGGACCGCTGGCCCCAGGCTGCCGAGTGGCTGCACGAGCACGGGTACGACGACACGCTCTCGTACGTGCGCGCGATGGCGATCCGCGTCCTCGAGGAGACGGGGTTGCTCCCGCACCTCAACCCCGGCGTGATGTCGTGGGCGGAGCTCCAGCGGCTCAAGCCGGTCGCGCCGTCGATGGGCATGATGCTCGAGACCACCGCGACACGGCTGTGGTCGGAGCCCGGTCAGCCGCACTACGCCTCGCCGGACAAGGACCCGGCCGTGCGCCTCCGGGTCCTGGAGGACGCGGGTCGCATCGGCATCCCGTTCACCACCGGGATCCTCGTCGGCATCGGGGAGACCGTGGAGGAGCGTGTCGACGCGCTGTTCGAGCTGCGGCGGCTCTCGCGCACCTACGGCGGGATCCAGGAGGTGATCGTCCAGAACTTCCGCGCCAAGGACGACACGGCGATGCGCAACGAGCCCGATCTGGGGGTCGAGGAATACCTCGCCACGCTGGCGACCGCACGGATCGTGCTGGGTCCGGGGGTCACGTTGCAGGCCCCGCCCAACCTCTCCGACCCCGACTCGATCGCCCCGCTGCTCGCGGCGGGCGTCGACGACTGGGGCGGCGTGTCCCCGGTGACGCCCGACCACGTCAACCCCGAGCGCCCGTGGCCGCAGATCGACGACCTCGCGACCTGGACCGCGCAGTCGGGCCTGACCCTGGCCGAGCGACTGACGGTGCACCCGCGGTTCGTGCGCGAGACGTTGTCGGGGGAGCGCCCGTGGTTCGACAGCCGGTTGATCCCGCATGTGTCCGCTCTCGCGGATCCTGACGGGCTCGCCGACGCCGGAGCGCCGGTCGTGGGTCGGCCCTGGCAGGACCCCGAGACACCTCCGGAGGCGAGCGGCCGTACGGAGCTGCACACCGAGATCGACACGGTCGGCCGGAGTGCGGACCGACGCAGCGACTTCGCGGGTGTCTACGGCGACTGGGAGGAGGTGCGCGAGCACGCGTCCCGGACCTCCGAACCCCTTGGTCTGCCGTCGGTCCCCGAGCGACTCGACTCCGACGTCCGTACGGCCCTGGCGCGCGCCTCTGAGGAACCCGCGGGCCTCTCCGACGGGGACTACCTCGCCCTCATGGCCGCCGAGGGCCCGGCGCTGGACGCGGTCTGCCGTCTCGCCGACGACCTGCGGCGCGACGCGGTCGGCGACGAGGTGACCTACGTCGTCAACCGGAACATCAACTTCACCAACGTCTGCTATGTCGGATGCCGGTTCTGTGCGTTCGCTCAGCGAAAGTCCGACGCCGACGCCTACACGCTCTCTCTGGAGCAGATCGGAGACCGCGTCCGCGAGGCGACCGCGCTCGGCGCGAGCGAGATCTGCCTCCAGGGCGGCATCTCACCCGACCTGGGACCCTCGGCCTACGCCGACATCGTTCGCGCGGTGAAGGCGGCGTCGCCGGACGTCCACGTCCACGCGTTCAGCCCGATGGAGATCGTCACTGCGGCGGCCAAGGCGGGCCGTTCGATCCGCGAGTGGCTGACGGAGCTGCGGGAGGCGGGGCTCGACACGATCCCCGGCACCGCGGCGGAGATCCTCGACGACGACGTCCGTTGGGTGCTGACCAAGGGCAAGCTGCCGGCGGCGCAGTGGATCGAGGTCGTCGAGACGGCGCACAGCCTCGGCATCCGGTCGAGCTCGACGATGATGTACGGCCACGTCGACAACCCCCGGCACTGGGTCGGGCACCTGCGCACCCTCGCGGAGGTGCAGGAGCGCTCGGGCGGGTTCACGGAGTTCGTCGCGCTGCCGTTCATCCACACCAACGCGCCGATCTATCTCGCCGGCGTCGCCCGTCCGGGGCCCACGCTGCGCGACAACCGGGCTGTCCACGCCCTCGCGCGAATCATGCTGCACGGGCGGATCCACAACATCCAGACCTCGTGGGTCAAGCTCGGTGTGGACGGCACGCGGCAGATGCTGCGCGGCGGTGCGAACGACCTCGGCGGCACGCTGATGGAGGAGACGATCAGCCGCATGGCGGGGTCGCAGCACGGCTCGGCCAAGACGGTCCACGAGCTCCGGGTGATCGCCGAGGGGATCGGCCGACCCGTTCGTGAGCGGCGTACGGACTACCCCCACCAGCAGGAGACCGCGGCCTGACGGCGGCACCACCGGAATCACCCCTCCCGGGCGATGCTGGTGACGTCCGTCCGGCGAGACAGTTCTGCTGGAGCGCATGGGCGCGCCGAGGCACCGCATGACGGAAAGGGTCGCGCATGGACGACTTCTGGGACTTCTTCTGGCTCCTGGTCTGGAGCTTCTTCTTCGTGGCGTATCTGATCCTGCTCTTCCAGATCTTGACCGACCTCTTCCGTGACCATCGTCTGAGCGGTTGGTTGAAGGCAGTGTGGGTGATCTTCTTGATCATCTTCCCGTTCCTGACGGCGCTGGTGTATCTGATCGCCCGCGGCGGAGGCATGGCCGAGCGGCAGGCGGCGGCGTTGCGGGCGGCCAAGGCCGAGACCGATCAGTACATCCAGCAGACCGCAGGCCACGCGAGTCCGGCGCACCAGATCGAGACGGCGAAAGCACTGCTGGACTCGGGGACGATCAGCCAGGCGGAGTTCGACCAGCTCAAGGCCAAAGCGCTCAGCTGAGCGCTCGTCCGAACGAGGCTCGGCGCCAGCCCACGATGCCGAGGGCGGCGCCGAGCCCGGCCACGAGTGCGACCGCGTGCTGCACGACCGCGATCACGACGAGCTGCACGAGCGAGGCGTCGGGTGGCGTGCCCGGCTCGTCGAGGGCGCTCGAACGGGCGATCGCCGCCACGGCCATCACGCTCACGAGGACGAGCGGCGGCGCGACCATCGGGGCGTAGAGCGCTTGCCGCGAGGCGGCAAGGGCGTTCGTGGCCGAGACGAGCACGAACAACACGTCGAAGAACCAGCCGAGGCGCCCGGTCGTGAGGATCTCGAGCCAGGCGGTGGCGAAAGCTGCCACGACGGCGACGACCACCAGTCCGCGCGCGGACAGGTCGTGCTGGGCGGCGCGCGCTGTCCACGCCTTGCGGTGGCGTGGCGGCCGCCGACCAGGACCGCGGGAGAGCCGTGCCCACTGCTGCACGTCTCCACGCTATGGCGTGGTGGCTCGATCAGCCCGTACGGCGCGCCGTGCCGAGGACGCTATCGCCGTCCTCGGCGCGCTCGACCTCAGCGGACGTGATCTCCTCGACGATGCGGTCGACCAGCTCCGGCGCCTGGACGGGACGAGCCAGGCTCTCGACCGGCTCGGGCGCCGGCAGGTCGGCGTCGGGTGCGTGGAGCTCCGACATCCGACGCGCCGTGACGAGGACCCGCGTCTCCAGCGACCCGACGGCGCCGTTGTAGGCACCCACCGCCGCATCGAGGCTGCGCCCGACCTTGCCGAAGTGCTTGCCGAGGGTGCCAAGACGCTCGTACAGCTCGCGCGCGAGGGTGTGGACCTCCCGTGCCTGGTCGGCGATCTGCGCCTGGGTCCAGGCGTAGCCGACGGTGCGCAGCAGCGCGATCAGCGTCGTAGGGGTCGCCAGCACGACGCGCTTGGCGGCGGCGTCCTCCAGGATCGACGGGTCGGTGTCGAGCGCGGCGGACAGGAACGCCTCACCGGGCACGAAGAGCACCACGAACTCCGGCGCGGTGGTGAACTGCCGCCAGTAGGCCTTGGCCGACAGCCCGTCGACGTGAGTCCGGAGCTGACGCGCGTGCCGCCGGAGGTGAGCGGCGTACTCGTCCTCGTCATCGGCCTCGGTGGCGTCGAGGAAGGCATCGAGCGGGACCTTGGAGTCGACCACGACGTGCTTGTCGCCGGCCAGGTGCACGACCATGTCGGGGCGCAGCGCGGCTCCGCCGTCACGGACCGTGGTCTGGAGGTCGAAGTCGACGCGATCGACCATGCCTGCGAGCTCGGCGGCCCGCTGCAGGTGCATCTCGCCCCACCTGCCGCGGACCTGCGGCTTGCGGAGCGCCGTCGACAGCGAGGCGGTCTCGCGTCGCAGGGACTCGCTCGTCGTACGGACCTGCTCGACCTGCTCCCGGAGCTGGCTCTGCCACGACACCCGTCCCGCCTCGATCTCGCGAAGCCGGGTGTCGAAGCGGTCGAGGCTCTCCTTGACCGGACCGACGGCCTGCGCCGTCGCGTGCGCGGACAGCTGCACGTGGTCGACGGTGGCGGCATCGTGCCGGCGCAGCACGCCGCTGCCGAGCAGCACTCCGACGGCGAGGCCGGCGAGCAGGGCGAGCAGGGCGACGAGGAGCAGGCTGGGCATGGGGTCAGCGTCTCAGCGGTCACTGACAGTTCTGCTGTCGGCGGCACCCTCCCGTTCAACTGCCGCGCGTCGAGCGACCCACGCCGCCCCTGTCCCCGCCGCCGCCAGGAGACCGCCCAGGACGAGCCACCCCGCCGTGCCGTGCTCGATCGCCGTCGCGGTCACCAGGATCGGTGACACCATGGCCGCGACCGCGTAGCCCGTCTGCGTCAGTCCCTGGTACGCCCCCGCTCGACGCGTGTCGGCGAGCCCGAACGCCATGCCCCAGCCGCCCGCCTCGCCGAGGACCTCGCCCCACCCGTGCACGAGAGCCGCGACGACGAGCAGCGCGCACGCGGTCACGACGTCGCCGTATCCCGCCGCGGCGTAAGCGACGCACGCCGCAGCGAGCAGCCACGACCCCTGCCGTACCGCGATGCCTGCCCTGCGAATGTCGTGCGTGCCCCGCGACACCCGAACCTGCAGCACCACCACGACCACCGTGTTGAGCACGAGCAGCACCGAGACCATCGCGGTCGGCGCGGCGGTCGTCGCGATCCACAGGGGGACGCCGATCGTCTGGAGTCCGAAGTGCATGGCGACGACGGCGTTGAGGCCGACGCTGGCGACGTACGTGCGGTCGCGCCAGGGCGACGGGCCGCGGGTCGGCTGCCCGGCGTCGGTCGGCCTCCGAGAGGCCTCGGTCATCGTCGCCGCCAGTGCCGGGACCGCGTACGGGAGCCGGACGACCGGAACAGCCGCCACGAGCAGGAGGGCGCCCGCCGCGATCATCGCGGCCCGGTACGCGGCTGCGGTGTCGACGACGAGGGCCGCCGCTGCGGTGACGGTGCCGAGTCCGATGCACACGTTGGTGACCACGCGCATCCGCGCCCGGAGGGTGACCCTGTCGGGTCCGACGTACCAGCGCGCGATGATCGCCTGCTTCGCCGATCCCTGCACCGAGCGCGCGCCGACCGCGACGCAGGCGACGAGGACGAAGACGAGCGCGTCCGCGGCGAAGGTGTACGCGAGCATCGCCAGGCCGTTGAGCGTCATCGCCCACGACTGCACGTGGTGGGCGCCGACCCGGTCCGACAACCAGCCCCCCGCGTACGAGGCGACGACCCCGACGCCTCCGGCGATGCCCAGCCCGAGCCCGACGGTGGTGGCCTCAAGACCGATCACGCGGGTGAAGTAGAGCGCGCTCACGGTGTAGAAGACGCCGCTCGACAGGGAGTGCGCCGCCGTGCTCAGGGTGAGAGCCCGGGCGACCCGGTCGTGCGGCAAGAACGTCTCGATCACGGGGTCAGTTCTCGCCGATCGCGCGGGGAGCACGAAGAGATATAGCGTAAGGCTTCATGGTCGGCCTTCTCGAGTACGAGCTGGACGGCAGGGATCTGGGCGATGTCCGCTTCGCGATCTCGCCGATCAACGAGCTGGCACTGTCGCTGCGCACGTTCCGGGAACCCGGTCGCTTCCCCGTCCACCTTCCGTGGCTCCGCGAGACGCAGGACGCCCGCGACCGGCTCGACACGACGATGCTTCGCGCGCTCAGCAACGATTCGCTGTCGACACCGGACTTCCTCAGCCCGCGGCCGCACAGCCCTCTGACCCGCATCGACACCGAGCTGCAGACGCTGGCGAGGGTGGAGGACGAACGCCTCGGTGCCGACCTCCGCGCGATCCACCCGGACGGTCTCCCGTACCCGCTGCGGGGGTCCGCCGAGGCGGTCCGCCTCCGCATGCTGCGCGCGCTGCGGGCGTACTGGGACTCCTGCTTCGCGCCCTGGTGGCCGCGGATGCGCGGCGTGCTGCAGGCCGACATCGTGCACCGTGGTCGGGTGGCGGCCACGGAGGGCGTCGGCTCGATGCTCGGAGGAATCAGCGACCGCGTCTGCCTCGACGGCGACGTCGTACGGGTCCGCCTGACGTCGCCCTTGCAGAGACGTCGCGGCACTCGCGGCGAGTCCTGACGCTCGTGCCGAGTCTGTTCACCAGGGGAGCGACCGTGCCGATCGGCGAGGACGAGCCGCCGATGATCCTCTACGGCGCCCGTGGATCCGGCGCTCTCTGGCAGGTCGAGCCGCGCCGCTCGCCGGCGGTGCTCGGCGACCTGCTCGGGGCGACACGTGCTGGTCTTCTCGCCGCGCTCGAGGTGCCGGCATCGTCGACGGAGCTGGCCCGTCGGCTGGGAGTGACGACCCCTGCGGTCAACCAGCACCTGCGGGCGATGCGGGACGCCGGGCTGCTCACGAGCGCGCGGCACGGACGGTCGGTTCTCTATCTCCGGTCGGAGCTCGGTGACGCGCTCGTCGCCGGGGGAGGACGGATGTTGGCCGAGGATGGTACGAACGGAGGATGACCGATCAGCCGACGCGCGCCACCCTGCCGTCTGCGTGGCCGCTCCCGATCGAGACCGACCGCCTGCGGCTGCGCCCGTACGCGCACGGCGACGCGCCGCGGGTGCTCGACATCCACAGCCGGCTCGACGTCATCCGGTGGCTCGGGGACCCTCCGTTCACGCCGATGGCGTCGCTCGACGAGGCCCGCGCCTGGATCGACGACCTCAACGAGCTGGCCGAGGCCCACCCGGGCTGTCTCGGTCTGGCTGCCGAGGTGCGCGACACCGGAGTCGTCGCGGGCACGGTGATGATCACGCCGTGCCCCAACAGCGACCCGCCGGACCTCCAGGTCGGCTGGCACCTCCACCCGGACTCGACCGGTCGCGGCTACGCGACGGAGGGGGCGAGGGCCCTGCTCGACGTGGCGTACGCACACTTCGACGGCTCCGCGCCGGACCGGCCGCTGCTCGACGAGGTGTGGTGCGGGATGTATCCCGACAATCACGGCTCCGCGGGAGTCGCCGTACGCCTCGGGCTCGAGGACCTCGGCATCCTGAAGGACCCGTGGTACGAGGGTGACAGCCACCTGTTCCGTACGACGCGAGACCACTGGGCGGCGGCGCGTCGCGGCCGCCCCGTACGCTAGTTCCTCGTGGCACTCAGCATCGGCATCGTCGGACTCCCGAACGCGGGCAAGTCGACCCTCTTCAACGCTCTGACCAAGAACGACGTCCTCGCGGCGAACTACCCGTTCGCGACGATCGAGCCCAACGTCGGCGTGGTGGGGGTCCCCGACCCGCGCCTCGACGAGCTCGCCAAGATCTTCGGCTCCGAGCGGATCCTCCCGGCGACCGTTCAGTTCGTCGACATCGCCGGCATCGTGCGTGGCGCCTCTGAGGGTGAGGGACTCGGCAACAAGTTCCTGAGCCACATCCGCGAGTCCGACGCGATCTGCCAGGTCACGCGTGTGTTCCGTGATCCCGACGTCACCCACGTCGACGGCAAGGTCTCGCCGAGCGACGACATCGAGACCATCCGCACCGAGCTGATCCTCGCCGACCTCCAGACGATCGAGAACGCGCTCCCGCGGCTGGAGAAGGACGCCAAGAAGGACAAGGACGTCGCCGTGGTCGCCGAGGCGGTCAGGCAGGCGCGTACGCACCTCGAGGCAGGCACCGGCGTGTTCTCCGCCGGCCTCGATCCCGAGCCGCTGCGCGAGCTGCACCTCCTGTCGGCAAAGCCGCAGCTGTTCGTCTTCAACTGCGACTCCGACGAGCTCGCGGACGAGGAGCTCAAGCAGCGGATGCGTGACATCGTCGCGCCCGCCGAGGCCGTCTTCCTCGACGCGAAGTTCGAGGCCGAGCTGGTCGAGCTCGACGACGACGAGGAGGCTCGCGAGATGCTCGCCGAGATGGGCATCGACGAGCCCGGACTCGACCTGCTGGCGCGCGTCGGCTTCGAGACCCTCGGGCTGCAGACCTACCTCACCGCCGGGCCGAAGGAGGCTCGTGCCTGGACCATCAAGAAGGGCGCGACCGCACCCGAGGCCGCCGGCGTGATCCACACCGACTTCCAGCGTGGCTTCATCAAGGCAGAGATCGTGTCGTACGACGACCTCGTGGCCGCCGGCTCGATGGCTGCGGCGAAGTCGGCGGGCAAGGTCCGCATGGAGGGCAAGGACTACGTCATGCAGGACGGCGACGTGGTGGAGTTCCGCTTCAACGTGTGATTGCTCGGCTTGTGCGCGGTCCGCGCGAACTCGTGCCAGAGGTAGCCGCTGCGCGCTGAAGGCCGAGACCGTCAGCCTTCAGGAACTACCGCCGGGGCGAGGGTCGCGGGATCGTGCTGTCTCCTCGCCGAGACGCAGGTGGCGCACCAGGCTCGGTAGGAGCACCTTCTCCGAGACCATGTGATCCTGTCCGGCCAGCGTTTCACGAGTGGCGCCTGGGATGCTCGCCTGCAGAGCGTCGGCGACGCGGTGCAGCTCCTCGGGGCTGCGTTCGCCGACCATCACGTGTGTGGGCACGCGCACCGCGGCGGCGACGTCCAACGGTGGCGGTGCCGCGGTGAGGGACATGTCGTAGCGGAGCGTGGGTGCGAGCGCGACGAGCCGACGCCACCCCGGCATGAAGGGCAGCAGCGCAGCGAAGAACCTCGGCATGCCGATGCCGACGAGGAAGCGCTTGATAGCGGCCGCGTCGCGTCCTTGGTCGAGAAGGGCCTCCACGCCGGCGCACACCGTCGCGTAGCGATCGGCCCCAGCCTGGTCGGCGACCCAGGACGCGTCGTAGAGAACGACCCCCTGCACCTTCGGTGCGAGCCTGTGGGCCGCGTGCAGAGCCAGCACCGCCCCCGACGAGTGGCCGTAGATGAACGATCGTCCTCCCATCGTGTCGATGAGCGCCTCGAGATCCTCGACTTCACGGTCGAGCGACCACGGCGCTGTGTCGGTCGAGTCGCCGCGTCCGCGCCGGTCGTAGGACAACACCCGGAAGGACCGGGACAACACCGAGGCGCCCTTCTGGACGGGGCGGAACGTCCGGTGGCAGATGGCCCCCGTCACGTAGACGAGCGGCGGGCCTTCGCCGTTCACCTCGTAGGCAAGCCTGGTGCCGTCACGCGAGATGGTGGCGCTGACACCTGTCATGGTCGCCCCCTCGTAAGTTTCTGGACTGGTGCGTCTAGAATTAAGAAGTTAGACTGGTGGGTGTGATAAGTCAAGGGTCAGCCGGGATGCGCCCGAGCTCGGCGGCGAAACGGCGAGCCATCCTGGCAGCCGCGGAGGAGGCCTTCCTCGCCGCCCACTACGAGAGCGTGACCATGGACGATCTCGCTCGTTCCTCCGGAGTCTCGAAGCAGACCGTGTACGCGCACTTCGGCACCAAGGAGCAGCTCTTCATCGAGCTCGTCACCTCGATGACCCGGCTGGCAGCCGACGACGTGCACCAGGTCGACGCTCTCCCGATCGAGTCGGCCGACCGCATCGCGCCGGTGCTCGAGTCGATACTGAGCCGGCAGCTGGCGGCGGTATTGCAGCCGCGCATGCTCAGGCTGCGCCGGTTGGTGATCGGTGAAGTCCCGCGATTCCCCGAGCTGGCGCGGGCCGTGTTCGAGCATGGCCCCCAGCGGGCTGTCGCCGTGCTTGCCCAGATCCTGTCCGACCTCGACGCCCGCGATCTCTTGTCCGTGCCCGATCCGACAACGGCCGCCACCCAGCTCAACTGGCTGGTCATGGGCGCCCCGGTCAACGACGCCATGTTCCTGGGGGACGACGCCATCCCGTCGACACCGGCCCAAGGAGACCATGTGAAGGCCGCCGTCGCCACGTTTCTGTCCTCGGCCCGCCGGTCAGCCGAGTGACATGGATGCCTCGAGAGAAGTGCTGCCGCTGCGCTGAGCGTCGGGCGAGATCGCTGCCGGTGGTGTGATCTGTCTGCGGTCCGATACCCTGACCGCGGTGGTACGCCACCGACGACGCTTCCACGTGGCAAGGCCACGTGAATCATCGCGGAGAGGCCTGAGCAGCTCAGGACATGTCCGGATGGGGTGCGGCGCATTCGCGCCGACTTCATTCCGCCGGTGCTCGACATCGGCTGACGAGAGAGGACATGACGTGACGTCGAAGGACGAGAAGAATCTGGCACAGGTGGTCGACAAGATCTCGAAGATGGACGAGCCGAGGCGGTCAACCATGCAGCGTGTGCACGACATCATCATGACTGCGGCCCCCGCGCTGAAGCCACGGATCTGGTACGGAATGCCCGCCTACGCGACGTCGGCGAGCACGCCCGCGCTCGTGACGCTGCGCAACGACGAACGCTTGAATCTCGCGATCACCGAGAAGTCGGCCTTCCGAGCCGCAGGCGGCGCGGACGGGCTGTTGATGCCGGCTGCGTGGTTCTTCGAGACCGTGGACGACGACACGGAGAAGCGCATCGCCGAGATCGTCCGCTCGGTGGTCGACTGAGCGACGCGTGAGCGTCTTCCGCCCCCACCCTGAGTGAGGTCGGTCGCGCCTCGTCCCGCGGTAGGCCTGAGCCACTGTCGGGGCGAGGCGTGACGCCTGCGCTCGACGGAACGCGGTGGAGCTCCGCGTCACCGTGTCACGAGCGCTACGCCGCACCGTGAGCTCGATCATCTCGACGTTGCGTGCGGTTGGGCGAACTGCTCGATCAGAACGGGATAGCTCCTTCCTCCCTGGCCGGCGGCGATGGCTCGATCGACAAGCGCCTTGAAGAGCCTCGGGAGCTCCGCGTTGACGCCGAGCCTCTCGCTCTCCTCGATGAGGTGCGTCATTCCGCCCGCATGGGTGTTGAGCGTCGCGTCGTCGGATGGGTATGTCCCACGGTCAACCTGGTCGGCATAACCGGCGAGCCAGCCTACCGTCTCCTGCGCCAGCTGGGCCGCGAACGGCGTGTAGGAGGCCGCGTCGACGCCGGCGGTGCTCAGCAGGGCCACGCCCTGGAGCCAGGCGTTCAGAACGCCCCACATCATGCTCAGGCCGGCGACGTCGTACAGAGCCGACAGACCATGGTCCTCGCCGAGGTAGGCGGTGGTGCCGAGCGCGTCGAAGATGGACTGGTGCATGGTGAAGGTGGTCTCGGGGCCGCTCAGCAGGATCACTGCCGCGGCGGTGCCGATCGTCGGGGGAACAGCCATGATGGCGCCGTCGAGATAGGTCGCACCTCGGTCCTCGGTCCAGCGAGCCATCTCGCGGGCCTGCTCTGAGTCGCCCGACGCCAGGTTGACCAGGACTCGACCGCCAAGTCTGTCGGCGACCGGGGTGAGGACCTGCTGGAGCGACGCGTAGTCGGAAACACACGTGACGACCACCGGGCTCGCGTTCACCGCCGAGCCGACCGAGTCGGCGAGCAGCGCGCCCTGAGTCACGAGCTCCTCTGCCTTGGCGGCCGTGCGGTTCCACACGGTCGTCCGGTGCCCCGCTCCGAGCAGTGCGCCCGCCAGGGCGGTGCCCATGAGTCCGAGGCCGATGAGTGTCACGTCAGAATCGGTACGGGAAGTCATACCAGCATGCTGAACGTTGAGACCGGTGTGAAGGTCAAGGGGGAGCTGTGCATATCGGAGAGCTGAGCCGTCGAACCGAGGTCAATGCCCATCAGCTGAGGTACTACGAGGCCCAAGGACTGCTGGAGCCGGGCCGCAACGGGGCCGGATACCGGGTGTACGGCCCGGCGGACGTCGTCACGGTGAAGCAGATCCGGCACCTCCTCGAGGCGGGACTGTCGACCGAGGACATCGCCTACCTGCTGCCGTGTGCAGTCGGGGAGGCGCCCGAGCTCGTCGGCTGTCCGGAGCTGCTGGCGGCCATGCGGACCCGGTTGGGCCGCCTGGACGACCAGGTCGACGCGCTGACTCGTTCTCGGGAGGCGTTGGCGCACTACATCGACGAAGCCGCACGGGCCGGTGACGAGACCCGGCATGGGGTGGCGCAGTGACAGGGCTGGCACCTGGATACTCGCTCTGTGCGGGAGTGCCCAGCACGGCCGACTACCTGCGGCTGCGGAACGATGCCGGCCTTACGCCGCGCACCGTGGAGCAGGCAGAACGAGCCTTGCCCGGCAGCTGGTCCGCATGCCATGTCATCGACAGCGGTGCTGGAACAGTGGGAATGGGGCGGCTCATCGGTGACGGTGGCTGGTACTTCCACGTGGTCGACATGGCCGTGCTGCCTGCTCACCAGCGGCGGGGTGTCGGGAACGCGGTGCTCACCTGGTTGCTCGACCAGGTACGGGACGGGGCGCCGCCGGGTGCCTTCGTCTCGCTCATGGCCGACCCGCCAGGGAGACGCCTCTACACGCGACTGGGCTTCACCGAGGATCGGGATCTGTCGATCGGTATGGCCCTGTGGTTGGGACGCGAGGATGAGGACGGATCGTCGGGGACCTCCTGACCGTCACCGTGACGCCTCCCGCGAGGCGGGTGGTGCGGTCGACCCCCGTACGACCAAGGACGTCGCGAGCTGCACCGGAGGGGAGACGCGGGAGCCGTCGCGGGCACCCTCGACGGCCGCCTGCATCGCCATGCGCCCCATCTGGGTGAGTGGTTGGCGGACGGTCGTGAGCTGGGGTGAGGCCGCGTGCGCGGCGAAGGTGTCGTCGAACCCGACGACCGAGAGGTCGTCGGGAACGCGCAGGCCGACCTGGCGCGCGGCCTCGAGCACGCCGAGAGCCACGGCATCGCTGGCCGTGAAGATGGCGGTCGGGCGGTCGGTGTCGCGAAGCAGTGTCGTGCATCCGAGGCCGTCGTCGTAGTCGAACGTCCCGGGGACGACCGGGGCGGCGTTCGGGTCGAGGCCGGCCGTCTCGATGGCGCTGCGGAATCCCGCCAACCGCTCGTTGGCCGGCGTGGACGTCGGCTCTCCACCGACGTAGGCGAGACGGGTGTGTCCGAGCGAGAGGAGGTGCTCGGTGGCCTGCACGCCGCCCATCCAGTTGGTCGCGCCGACGCTCATCACGCCGTCAGGTGCCGCAGCCACCGGGTCGACGACGATCAGGGGAGTCCCGCGGCGGCGGCAGGCAGCGACGTGGTCGTCGGAGAGCGGGTTGGTCACGAGGATGAAGGCCTGGGCGCCGCGCGCCTGGGCCTGCCGGATCCAGGCCGGCGAGCCTGGCGCGAAGCGGTCGTCGGCGACGTTGCCGAACTCGTTGACGATGACGATGGCGTCTCGGACCTGCGCTTCGGCGAGCAGACCGTCGAGCACCGTCGCCGAGTAGGCGTTGGCGAGGCGGTCGAAGACGACCCACACCTGGGTGGTGCCGGGAGCAGGGGCGCGGACCGCAGGCACGTACCCGAGCTCGTCGGCCGCCGTGGTGACGCGTGTCCTCGTCTCGGGGGCAACGTCGGCGCGGTCGTTGAAGACCTTGGAGGCGGTCGCCTTCGAGACACCCGCCCGGGTGGCGACCTGCCCCAAGGTCACGTGCGTCTCGGCCATGCGTGCACCGTACGGGATTCGAAACGTTTCGTCCACGATCCGCGCGAGAACAGCGAGAAATCCAGCGGCGGGTCACGCCCGACTTCGACCTCTTGTGTCGTGCATCACATCCGGTCTATGGTCATCTCAACCGAAACCGCCCGAAACGTTTCGGCACGGAGAGGAAGCACACCATGAGAGGCAACAAGAGGCTGGTCGCGATCGGCGCCGCGGCGAGCGCGGCCGCTCTCGTCCTGAGCGCATGCGGCGGAACCGATCCCGGGAGCGGCGGCGAGGACGCGAGCGCCTGGGTGCTCACCGGCGGCTCGGAGGCGACGTTCCGCAGCTCGTTCGAGACCTGGAACAGCGACAACGCCGACCAGGAGATCGCGACCGACTGGTTCGCGAACGACGCCTACAAGG
Source organism: Mumia sp. zg.B53 (assembly GCF_019550935.1). NCBI lineage: Bacteria > Bacillati > Actinomycetota > Actinomycetes > Propionibacteriales > Nocardioidaceae > Mumia > Mumia sp. zg.B53. The sequence continues at coordinate 64,968 of NZ_JAHWCK010000002.1, forward strand.
AAAAGATCCGGACCGCCGTCGGGTCCGGCAGCGCACCGACCTTGATCTTCAACTGGGCCGGCGGCGCGCTCACGGACTACGTCGGCAACGACGACGTCGTCGACCTGACCTCTCGGACGAAGGAGCTTCAGGAGCGACTCGTCCCCTCCGTGCTCGAGAGCGGCAAGATCGACGGCAAGCTCTACGCGGTCCCCAACAACAACGCCCAACCCGTCATCCTCTTCACGAACAACAAGGTCCTCGAGGGGGCAGGCGTCGACGGTCCGCCCACCACGTTCGACGAGCTCCTGGACGACGTCGCCAAGCTCAAGAGAGCCGGAGTCGACACCCCGATCGCACTTGCGGGGCAGAGCCAGTGGCCCGAGCTGATGTGGATCCAGTACCTCGCCGACCGCGTCGGCGGACCCGAGACGTTCAACGCCGTCATCGACGGCAAGCCCGACGCCTGGTCGAGCCCCGAGATGCTCAAGGCGCTCGGCATGATCACCCAGCTCGTCGACGCTGGTGCCTTCGGTGACAAGTTCGGCTCCGTCGTCGCCGACGCCAACGCTGATGCCGCCCTCCTGCACACCGGCAAGAGCGGCATGCTGCTGCAAGGTGCCTGGACGTACTCCAACTTCCTCACCGACGCCCCGGACTTCGCCGACAGCGGCGACCTGGGCTTCGCCAACTTCCCGTCGGTCGAGGGTGGCAAGGGTGACCCCGCCAACATCGTCGGCAACCCGGCCAACTTCTGGTCCGTCTCGGCGAAGGCGTCCAAGGAGCAGCAGGACACCGCCGTGGACTACCTCAACGATGCGATGTGGGACGAGAAGTACGTGGACGAGCTGATCAAGAACGGTGGCGTCCCGGTCACCGTCGGTGCCGAGGACAAGATCGCCGGCTCCGACCAGGCGCCGTTTCTCACCTTCGCGTACGACATGGTCAAGAACGCGCCCAACTTCCAGCTGTCGTGGGACCAGGCGCTACCGGCGAGCCAGGCGCAGGCGCTGCTGACGAACCTCAGCCAGCTCTTCCTCGGCCAGAAGACGCCCGAGCAGTTCGCGAAGGCGATGAACGACGCGTCATGACCGTTGCCGACCGGGTCCGAGAGCCCCGCCAGTCCACCAGCCCGCCCGCCCGTCCTCGCCCCCGTCGCCTCGGTCCGTCCCTGTGGATGAGCGCGCCGGCCATGGGCTTCTTCGCGTTCTTCGCCGTCGTGCCGCTGGCAGGTGTCGTCATCCTGTCGTTCACGACGTGGGACGGTCTGGGGACGCCTGAGTGGGCGGGCACCGCGAACTGGAGGTCGGTGCTCTCGGACCCGGTCACGCAGCACGCCATCACGCTGTCGGTCATCCTCACGGTCGCCTCGTGGCTGGTCCAGTGCCCCACGAGTCTCCTCCTCGGCGTCTTCATGGCAGGGCGACAGCGCTACCGCGCCGTGTACTCGGTGCTGTTGTTTCTCCCCCTGCTGTTCTCCGCAGCCGCGGTCGGCATCGCGTACAAGTCGCTCCTCGACCCGAACTTCGGGCTCGGCACCGCGCTCGGGATCGACTCGCTCAACCAGGACTGGCTCGGCGACCCGTCACTGAGCATGCCCACGCTGGTGTTCGTCATCGCCTGGTGCTTCATCCCGTTCCACTCGTTGCTCTACCAGGCCGCGGCACGCCAGATCCCCCGGTCGATGTACGAGGCGGCGACGATCGACGGGGCAGGGCGGATGACCACCTTCTTCCACATCACGCTCCCGCAGCTGAAGAACACCATCGTGACCTCGTCGACGCTGATGATCGTCGGCTCGCTGACGTACTTCGACCTCATCTTCGTGATGACGAACGGCGGACCGGGCAACGCCACCCGCGTGATGCCCCTCGACATGTATCTCCGCGGGTTCCGCTCGTACGACATGGGGGGAGCGGCGGTCGTGGGCGTGCTCCTGGTCGTCGTGGGTCTTGCCGTGTCGTACCTGCTGAACCGGCTCGGCGGCAGCTCACGCATGGACAGCCAGATGGAAGGCCTCTGACATGCGCACCCGTACCCAACGGCCCAACCTCGTCGGAGGGCTCGTCGGCACGTTCTGGCTGGCGGTCACGCTGGTGCCGATCTACTACATCGTCGTCACCAGCCTCCGCCCTCGCGCGGACTACTTCACGTCCAACCCGCTCTCGATCCCCACCGAGCCGACGCTGACGGCCTACCGTGAGGTCCTGGCCGCCGACTTCACCAAGTACCTGGTCAACTCGGTCCTCGTGACGGTCGCGACGGTGGCCGTGACCGTCACGCTCTCGCTGATGGCCGCGTACGTGATCGTCCACAACCGGTCGGCTCTGTCGCGACGGGCCTTCGAGGTTCTCCTCCTCGGGATCGCCATCCCGATCCAGGCGACGATCGTGCCCGTCTACTACCTGATCGTCCGCCTCGGTCTCTATGACACGTTGTGGGCGCTCATCCTTCCCTCGATCGCCTTCGCGATCCCGATCTCCGTCCTGATCCTCGTCAACTTCGTCCGTGACATCCCTCGAGAGCTGTTCGAGTCGATGCGGCTCGACGGAGTGTCGGAGTGGAGCCTGCTCTGGCGGCTCGTCACGCCCATGACCGTGCCCGCGATCATCACCGTCGCCATCTACGACGCGCTCAACGTGTGGAACGCGTTCCTCTTCCCGCTGATCCTCACCCAGAGCGCGGACAAGAGAGTCCTGCCGCTCTCCCTCTGGACGTTCCAGGGATCGTTCACGGTCAACGTGCCCGCGATCCTCGCCGCCGTCGTCCTGTCCGTGATCCCGCTCCTCGTCGTCTACGCCATCGGGCGTCGGTTCCTGGTCTCGGGACTGACCGCGGGCTTCTCCAAGTAGCGCGACCACGCCATCTCCCGGAATCGCCCCGGTCCCGACCGCAGAAGGAACTCGATGAACCTCTGGAACGATCCCGCCGCGTCCGTCGACGAGCGCGCCGATGCGCTGCTCGCCGCCATGAGCCTCGACGAGAAGGTCGGCCAGCTCGCCAGCTTCTGGCCCCAGCCCGCCGCCTCCTCGCAGGTCGCCGGTGACGTGGCCCCGATGGAGAGCGCGATGAGCGACGGGCTGTCGTGGGACGAGTCCATCCGCCACGGCCTGGGCCACCTCACGCGGAACTTCGGCACCGAGCCGGTCTCCGTCGACGACGGCGTCAAGCGGCTGCGCGACTACCAGCGCCAGGTCGTCGACCAGTCCCGGTTCGGGATCCCGGCGATCGCCCACGAGGAGTGCCTGACCGGCTTCACGACGTACGGCGCGACGGTCTACCCCGCCGCCATCGCGTGGGGGGCGACGTTCGACCCCGACCTGGTCGAGGAGATGGCGGCCGCCATCGGCAGCGACATGAAGGCGGTCGGGGTCGACCAGGGGCTGTCGCCGGTGCTCGATGTGGTCCGCGACTACCGGTGGGGCCGCGTCGAGGAGACGCTCGGTGAGGATCCGTACGTGGTCGGCACCCTCGGGGCCGCGTACGTCCGTGGGCTCGAGGGCGCGGGGATCGTCGCGACGCTGAAGCACTTCGCCGGATACTCAGCGTCCAAGGCGGCGCGCAACCATGCGCCGGTGTCGATCGGTCCGCGCGAGCTCGAGGACATGATCCTGCCGCCGTTCGAGATGGCGATCCGCGAGGGCGGCGCGCGCTCGGTGATGAACTCGTACTCCGACGTCGACGGGCTCCCGGCGCTCGCGAGCAACAGGCTCCTGACGCACGTCCTGCGCGACCGCTGGGGCTTCCGCGGCACGGTCGTCGCCGACTACTTCGCCGTCGCCTTCCTCGAGACCACCCACCGCGTCGCCGCCGGCCCGCGCGCCGCCGGGATCCTCGCCCTGGAGGCCGGGCTCGACGTGGAGCTCCCCAGCACGACCGGGTACGCCGACCTCGCGTCTGCGGTCGCCGACGGGGTTCTGGACGAGGCGTACGTGGACCGGGCGGCCCGGCGGGTGCTGCGGCAGAAGATCGAGCTCGGGATGCTGGATCCCGCGTACGACCCGACGTCGGTCGGGGAGTCGACCGACCTGGACAGCCCGCGCAACAGAGACGTCTCCCGTCGTCTCGCCGAGCAGAGCATCGTGCTCCTGAGCAACGACGGCGTCCTCCCTCTCCAGGTCCCGTCGCGCATCGCGCTGGTCGGTCCGTGCGCGGACGACCCGAACACGTTCATGGGCTGCTACTCGTTCCCCAACCACGTGCTGTCGCGGTACGGCGGCGACGACCTCGGCGTCGACGTACCGACGCTCCTCGATGCTCTGCGCGGCGAGGTCGAGGCCGAGGTCGTCCACCACCTCGGCGTGCCCGTCACCGAGGCCGATCGCGGAGGCCTCGACGCGGCGGTGGGCGCGGCCGCCGAGAGCGACGTGGCCGTCGTTGTCGTGGGGGACCTGGCGGGACTGTTCGGGCTGGGCACCTCGGGCGAGGGCTGCGACGCTGTCGACCTCCGGCTCCCCGGCATCCAGGAGGAGCTCGTCGAGCGCGTGGTGGCCACGGGGACACCGACCGTCCTGGTCGTCGTGTCGGGTCGTCCGTACGCGCTCGGGGCGTTCGCCGACCGCTGTGCCGCCATCGTCCAGGCGTTCATGCCGGGCGAGGAAGGCGGCGCGGCCCTTGCCGGCGTCCTGACGGGACGCCTCAACCCGGAGGGCAAGCTGCCCGTGGGCATCCCCGCGCACCACGGTGGTCAGCCCGGCACCTATCTCGCACCGCCGCTCGCCTGGTACTCCGAGGGCATCTCCAACCTCGACCCTCGGCCACTGTTCCCCTTCGGGCACGGCATCGGCTACACCTCGTTCGAGCTCACCGACCTCCACATCAGCGAGGAGAGCGTGGCGACCGACGGGATGGTCGAGGTGTCGGCGACCGTCACCAACGTCGGTGACCGCGCCGGGGCCGAGGTGGTGCAGCTCTATCTCGGTGACCCGCTGGCGCAGGTGACCCGGCCCCTCAAGCAGCTCGTCGGCTACGCCAAGGTACGGCTCGACGCCGGGTGCTCCGCGACCGTCACCTTCGACGTCCACATGGACCGCACGTCCTTCACCGGTCGCGACCTCGAGCGCGTCGTCGAGCCCGGCAGGATCGACGTCACGGTCGGCACCTCCAGCGAGGACCGCCGGCTGACCGGTCGCTTCGAGATCACCGGGGAGACCCGCGTCGTCGATGAGGGCAGGGTGCTCACGACACCGGTCCGGATCGACGGATAAGCGCGCGGGTGCTGACGGCGAGCGGCCGGCTCGAGGTCCACAGCGTTCGATGTCAGAAGCATCAGCGGTGCGAGCCGACGTTGACGACGCTGCCCGAGGAGTCGCGGTAGAAGAACCGGGTGACCCCCCAAGGCTCCTCGGTGAGGGGGTGGACGATCTCAGTGTGGGCTCCGAGGGCCGCTCGATAGGCAGCGTGGACGTCGTCGACGAAGACGGAGACCTGGGGGTTGACGGTGGCGGTGGCGTCGGTCGTCATCAGGCTCAGCTGATGCCCGGTGCCGTCCCCCAACGTCACGATCCAGCCGTGGTCCATCAGGACGTCCATGCCGAGGACGGCCGTGTGCTGGCGAACCGCCGCCGCGAGGTCTGACACGGACAGGTCTGGCACCACACGGTCGATATGCGGCGCTCCTTTCCGGGAGGGGTGCCGGAGCCGGCGCTGGCCCGCCACTCCGGCGCGAGCACCGACCAGACCTCCGTGTCGTGTCGTGTCCCTCGCAGCAGAAAGTTCTCTCGCAGCACGCCCTCGCGTCATTCCGAGCCTGCGCGCCACCGCGATGCTGGCCGCATTGGCCGGGCTGACCTGCCACTCGACGCGATGGATGCCCCGTTCCTCGACGGCCCAGTCGATGATGAGGCGCACGGCCCTGGTCACCAGCCCTCTGCCCACCGCCGAGGGCTCCAGCCAGCAGCCCGCCTCGGCGGTGCCCTGCTCGACGTCCATCGTCCGGAAGAGGACCCCGCCGACCAGCGTGCCTGCCGTCCAGATGCCGAAGATCCGGCCGGTGTCGGTGGTCGCCTTGTCTGCGTACGCCTGGAGGAAGGCGCGGCTCGACGCCAGGTCGGTGACCGCGTCGGGCAGCGCGATGTACCGCCCGACGAACTCCCGTGCTCGGTCCATGTGGTTCAGGAGCTCCCCGGCCCGCGACGGTTCAAGCGGACCGAGCACAGCATCGTCGCCCAGGGAAGTCGCGTGCATCGTCACCTCCACGTCAAGAACAGCGTCCAACGAGCCGGCATCGTCTCATGACAGCCGCTCTCCGGCCGCGATGAAGATGGCCGGCGCCGGGTCCGCAGGAGGCGGTACGGTCAGGCCGTGCCGACGATCGTGCTGTCCTCCTTGGTGCCTGACACGCCTGAGGCGTGCTTCGCGCTGAGCCTCTCGGTCGACGCGCACACGGCATCGATGAGCCAGTCGGGTGAGCGGGCCGTCGCAGGAGTCACGTCCGGGCTGATGCGTCTCGACGACACGGTCACCTGGCAGGCGACGCACTTCCGGATCCCGTTCCGGATGACATCACGGATCACCGAGTACGAGGCTCCGCGTCGGTTCGTCGACGAGCAGGTCTCCGGGCCGTTCCACCGCTGGTGGCACGAGCACCGGTTCGACGCGGTGGCTGGTGGCACGCAGATGACCGACGTGGTCGAGTACGAGGCGCCCGTCGGGCCGATCGGTCGTCTCGCCGATCGCGTCGTGCTGACCTCCTACATGACGCGGTTGCTCGAGCGGCGCAGTCGATGGCTGGTCGAGGCGCTCGCGGCCCGCGGCGTGCCGGACACCCCGTAGCATGCGCCCGGTGGCAGACGACTGGGACGCCGACGTCGTCGTGGTGGGCAGTGGGTTCGGCGGAGCCGTCAGTGCTCTGCGGCTGACCGAGGCCGGACATCGCGTCATCGTGCTGGAGAAGGGCCGCCGCCTCGACGACGGGGCGCTCAGCCGGGCGCGCCGCGATCCGCGGGCGTACCTCTGGCAACCGGGCGTAGGCATGCGTGGGTTCTTCTGGCAGCGCATCTTCCGTCACGTCGGCATCATCGGCGGCACCGGCGTCGGCGGCGGGTCGATCGTGTGGGCGGGCGTCCTGCTCGAGCCGGGGAAGGACTTCTACCGGGCGCCGTCGCTGCGCGCCCTCGGGGTGGACTGGCAGACCGAGCTCGCCCCGCACCTGCAACGCGCGGCGCGGATGCTGGGCCGGGTCGTGACGACGCACCGCGGCCCCATGGACGACCACCTCCAGGCGGCGGCGCGTGCGGTCGGCGCCGGGGCCTCGTACGGGCCGGTGCCGCTCGCCATCCACTTCGGCCGTGAGGGAGTCACGGAGCTCGACCCGTTCTTCGGCGGCGAAGGCCCTGCGCGCACCGGGTGCCGACTGTGCGGCGAGTGCCTGCTCGGGTGCCCGTACGGCGCGAAGAACCAGCTCACGCGCAACTACCTGCACCTCGCCGAGAGGTACGGGGCCGAGATCCGCGCCGAGCACGAGGTCGAGTCCCTGACGCCGCTGCCGGGGGGAGGCTTCGAGGTCGGGACCCGGCATCCCTGGCGCAACCAGCCGGCACAGGTCGTCCGGGCTCGACGTGTCGTGCTCGCCGCAGGGGTGCTGGGCACGCTCGACCTGCTGTTCCGGTGCCGCGACGACCTCGGGACGCTCCCCAACCTCTCGAGCACCCTCGGTCGACACGTCCGGACCAACAGCGAGGCGCTCACCGCCGTGCTCGCGCCACCGGGCGAGGATCTCTCGCGCGGCACGACGATCAGCTCCGACTTCCACCCCGACGCGCACACTCACGTCACCCAGAACCGGTACGTCGGCGGCTGGCACATGCGCTTCCAGCTGGGACCGATGGTGGAGGGCGAGCGGGCGGGTCGTCGGTCGCTGCGCGTGCTGGGCCGTATCGCACGCAGGCCGGGCGCCCAGGCGCGCCTGGTCGCCGCCCGAGGCTTCCTCCGGCGCCTGACCGTCCTCACGACGATGCAGCACAGTGACAACGAGCTCGCCCTGGAGTGGCGGCGCTCGTCGGTCCGTCCCTGGCGGCGGGTGCTGAGGTCGCGGATCACCGGCGGGGTCCGCCCGCCGAGCTTCCTGCCGGTCGCCAACAGGGTGACCCGGGCGTTCGCCGACTCCTCCGGGGGCCGTCCGCTCAACCTGCTCGGCGAGTCGGTCGGCGGTCTGTCGATCACCGCGCACATCCTCGGCGGGGCGGTGATGGGTGTCGACCGCAGCACCGGCGTGGTCGACGACCGCCACGAGGTGCACGGCCATCCGGGCCTGTACGTCGCCGATGCGAGCGTGATCCCGGCGAACCTCGGAGTGAACCCCTCCTTGACCATCACCGCGCTCGCCGAGCGGTTCGCCAGTCTCTTCCCTGCGCCGCCCACCTCGGCACGAACCCGCACCCCGATCGACGCCGTCCCGGCTCGGTCGGCCCGCACTCAGGAGCCCGTATGAGCACGACCGTCCGAAGTCTGCGTCACGCCTGGTCCACGCTGCAGCCGCTCGCACCCGAGGAGGTGATCGGCGACCTCGAGGCTTCGTTCGTGGCGCCGTTGCGCACGGTGGCGCCGTGGGGTCTGGGGCTGGTGGGGCTGCCACGCTGGTACGGCAAGCGGTTCGAAGCCGACCACGCGACCGGGTCGGGCAGCCAGACGGTGCGCGGGGTCAACCTGGTGCGTGACTCCTCGGCCGGGTTGCGGGAGGTGCTCCCGATACAGCTGAGCGTCGGAACGTCCCTGGCCGACGGCGGACTCGCCCTCGTCGTCAGCTATGCCGCCGACGCGCCCCGCCCGTGGCGGTGGGTCCGCGACGAGCTCCGGGGAGCCCCGGACGGCACGATCGTCGGCATGACCTTCGTCGACCGGCCACTGCTGCGCCGGGTCGGGGCACCGTTCCTGCTGACCCGCGTTGCGGCCTCGTCCCGCCGGTAGCCGGGCGGTGTCAGGCTGCGTCAGCCCGGAACGGGGGCGACCACCGAGGCCTCGGCCGGCACGCCGAGGGTGCGGTCGACGTACGCCTCCCCGCCGCCGCGCGGCCACTCGCGGTAGTCGCGGAACGCCAACGGCACTGCTCGGGCGGTGGCGATGTCGGCGCTGTCGTTGGCCTGGACGTGCACGTGCGGCTCCGTCGAGTTGCCGGAGTTGCCACACTCGGCGACCTGCTGCCCGGCGGTGACCGCGTCACCCACGTCGACGAGCAACGAGCCGCGGCGCAGGTGGACCAGCGTCACGAACACGGCGCCGTACCGGAGGGTCACGTGGTTGCCGGCGATGGCGGCCGGCCCTTGCCTGATCCGGGCCGCCTGGCCCAGGGCGTACGGCACGAGGGCGAGCTGGGACCTCCGCGCCTCGTGGTCGACCTCCCCGTCGTGCACGGCGACCACGGTGCCGTCGCACGGCGCGCGGATGGGACGACCGTACGCGTAGAAGCGCTCGGGCGGCTCGGTCGCGAGGTAGGTGCGCCAGTCGCGCAGCGGAGCCGTGCGCCGTCGCTCGTCGACGCCGACGAAGTCGATCGCGTACGACGTCCCCATCAGCGTCGTCCCGTGGCTGGGGAAGCGCCGGGCGGGACTGTTCTGGACGATCCACCGCCCGGTGAACGGGAGGTCGAGCACGACGGCGTCCATGCCCCGACGCTACATACCGCCCGTGCCGACTTCGCCCTCGTCGCAGCCGCGTGCGGACTCCGCGGTGCCCTTGAAGGCGATCGTGGGGCCGATCCCGTTGACGCTGTGTTGGCGGCCCAGCACCGAGAAGTCCACCCCCGGCGAGCCCTCGAACCCCAGCTGCGACCTGGGCGAGAGGCAGCCGGTCGGGTCGAACACCATCCACGTCCAGATGGTCATCGACCCTCCCGGCGGAAGGTCTTCGCCACCAGAGGCGGACGCCAGGACCACGCTGTCGTCGTCGCCATCCGTCGACGCGACCCAGTTCAACGGGGCGCGAGAGCCCACCTTCAGCACATTGACGCTCGGCCACTCGATCGACGTCACGGTGATCGGTGCAGACGACTCGTTGCGTACGACGGCCGCGACGCGACAGCGAAGCCGGGAGTCGACGCGGAGCGTCGGCCAGACCACCTCGTCCTCGCGCACCGGTTTCGCCGCATGCGACCGCGGGTCGTCGCAGACCGGTGGTGTGCCCGCGGCCACGGTGACTCGGTCCGCTGAGCGCGCAGAGGCCGTGACCCATCCGGTCGCGCCGACGACCGTGAGGGCGACCAGCGAGGCGAGTGCGATGACGAGGGCTCTGCGGTGACGGGGCACCTGTGGATCATGGCGAAGCCGGGAGATGCACGCAAGGGTAAGGGTGCGCAAAGTGCGGGACCGGTCGAATCAGGTGACACCAAACCCGCATACCGTGGTCCCATCGACAATCGAGGAGCTGATCCGTTGTCCACCCCGGACGTCCCCCGCGCCGCATCAGGACCTGTGCCCCCGACGTACGCCGTCTCTCCGTTGACCGAACAACCTCTCGACCACCGTGCCGCGATCTCGATCCGCAACCTGTCCAAGTCGTTCGGCGGCAAGCTGGCCGTCGGCGGTGTCAGTCTCGACATCCCGTCCGGCTCGTTCTACGGGATCGTCGGTCCCAACGGTGCCGGCAAGACCACCACGCTCTCGATGGCCACGGGTCTGCTGCGACCCGACCTCGGGCGCGTCTCGGTGCACGGGATCGACGTGTGGCGCGACCCCGCTGGGGCCAAGAAGCAGCTCGGCGTGCTGCCCGACGGTCTGCGCCTGTTCGACCGGCTCACCGGTGCGCAGCTCATCGCGTACGCCGGCGAGCTGCGCGGGCTGGACCGCGAGACCGTCCGCGCACGGACCTACGACCTCCTCGCGACGCTCGGCCTCGCCGACGACGCCGACACGTTGGTCGTCGACTACTCGGCCGGCATGACCAAGAAGGTCGCCCTCGCCTCCGCGCTGATCCACGCACCGCGCGTGATCGTTCTCGACGAGCCGTTCGAGTCCGTCGACCCGGTGTCGGCGGCGGGCATCCGCGAGCTGCTCACCGGGTTCGTCGCCAGCGGCGGCACCGTGGTGGTCTCGTCGCACGTCATGGATCTCGTCCAGCGCATGTGCAGCCACGTCGCGGTGGTCGCGCGTGGACTCCTGCTCGCCTCCGGCACCGTCGACGACGTTCGCGCGGGGGAGTCGCTGGAGGACCGGTTCGTGCAGCTCGTGGGCGGCGCTCAGGTGACGGAAGGACTGTCGTGGTTGCAGTCCTCCTGAGACTCAAGCTGACCCTGCTGCTCAACGGGTTCCGGCGCTCGGCCTGGCAGACGGTCGGCTTCGTCCTCTCCGCGCTGTACGGGCTGTCCATCGTGGGGATGGTCGCGGTGGGGTCGATCGGCCTCTCGTTCCTTCCCGACGACGAGAGGTGGGCATGGCTCGTCGTCGGAGGTTCGGTCGCGGTGCTGGGGTGGTGGCTCATCCCGTTGCTCGCCTTCGGCCTCGACGCGACGCTGGACCCGCGACGGTTCCAGCAGTACGCGATCGAGCGCCGCGACCTCCTGGTCGGTCTCGCGCTCGCCGGGATGGTCGGCGTCGCCGGGGCGGCGACCCTGCTCTCCGGGCTGTCGACGGCGCTGGCGTGGTGGGACTCCCCGCTGGCCCTCGTCGCCGCGGTGGTCGGCGCCGTCCTCGGCGTCGCACTCTGCGCGGTGGGCTCGCGGACGATCACCGCCGTGATGGCCCCTCTGGTGGAACGGCGGCGCTTCCGCGAGATCGCGGTGGTGCTCGTCCTGGTCCCGGTGCTGATGCTGGGGCCGCTCGTCGGCCAGCTCTTCGGGAGGCTCTCGGGCGTGCGCGACTGGCTCCCCGACGTCGCGGGCGTGCTCGCCTGGACCCCGCTCGGCGCACCGTGGTCCCTCGCCGGCGACGTCGCCGAGGGCCGCTGGCTGTCGGCGCTCGGCCGCATCGTGGTCACGCTGGTCACGCTCGCGCTGATGCTCCTCGCGTGGGGTGCGGCGCTCGACCGGACGATGACACGGCCGCCCTCGCACGGTTCCGCGGCGCAGGCACAGGGCTACGGCTGGCTCGACCGCCTGCCTGACACGCGTACGGGTGCCGTGGCCGCCCGGTGCCTGACCTACTGGCAGCGCGACCCGCGCTATGCCGGCTCGATCGCCTTCGTCCCGTTCCTGCCGGTGCCGTTCATCGTCGTCGGCGGGCTGGAGGGCAACGACAGCCTCCTGTGGCTGGCTCCCGTCATCGCGTACGTGATGGGCTTCGCGATCTCTGCCGACCTGGCCTACGACAACACCGCGTTCTGGCTGCACGTCGTCTCAGGCGTCCGCGGCGCCGCCGACCGAGCGGGGAGGGTCGTGGCGGTGCTGACGCTCGGGCTGCCGATGGTCGTGCTCCTGGCCGTGGGCGGTGTGTGGGCCGCCGGGCGCTGGGACACCCTGGTGGCGGTGCTCGGCATGTCGGTCGGCGTGCTGCTGATCGCAGCCGGGGCGTCGTCGGTCCTGTCGGCGGCCTATCTCTATCCGGTCCAGAAGCCCGGCGACGGCTTGTTCTCGCAGCCGCAGGGAGCGACGACCGCGATCTTCGTCGGACAGACGATCGGTCTCGTCGTCGTGGCGCTCCTGTCGGCGCCCACGGTCGTCCTCTTCGTGGTCGCGCTCGCCACCGGGGCGGTGTGGGCCACCGCCCTCACCGTCGTGGTCGGGCTCGGCTCGGGGATCGGCGTGCTGCTGCTCGGGATCCGTACGGGGGGCCGGCTCGTGGACGAGCGCGGCCCCGAGCTGCTGCAGAAGATGGCGGCCTGGAGCTGACCGGCCTGGAGCCCTGCTCACAGGGCTGACGTCGACGAGGGCCCGGTGCCGGAGATCGCACACCGGCACCGGGACCGCCGTCGTCAGGAGGCGGAGGTGCCGCCTGCAACCTCGTACGACCACAGCTCGGCGGAGACGCCGACCGGGCGCTGGCCGTGACCGGCGTGCTCCCCGCCGTGTCCGTGGGCACCCGCGTGGCCGCCGTGGCCGCCGCCGTGGCCGGCGTGCTCGCCCGCGCTGTGACCGGCGTGCTCGCCGCCGTGTCCGTGGGCACCGACGGCGGAGTCGCCGTGGCCGTGCGCGAAGGCGGGCGAGCTCTTCCACGCCTCGAACGCCTCGTCGTCGCGCCAGCGCGTGATGACCAGCCACGTCGTGCGCTCGTCGGTCGGCTTCAGCAGCTCGAAGCCCTCGAAGCCGTCGACGTCGTCCACGGCACCCGCCCGGGCGGCGAAGCGGTGGGCGAGCTCGTCGCCGGAGTCTGCGGGGACGGTGATCGCGTTGATCTTGATGACACTCATGGGTTCGATGCTAGGTGCTCGCCGGCGGGACCCGCAGTGCACGCCTCGGTCAGGGACGGGCGCGCATCAACCGGACGCCGGCGCGGAACAGCAGCACCGCGAGCACCGTGGCCGTTGCTGCCACGCCCAGCCACAGGCCGTCGCTCGCCGATCGCCCGATCGCGTCATCGAAGAGCGGAGTGAGGCTGAGTGCGGCGTACACGGTCACGATCGCCAGCAGCGGGACGAACACGAGGGCGAGCGCCCCTGCCATCGCACGGCGGTACGACATCCCGGGCGACCGCCCGATCACCAGGCCTGCGACGAGCCCGGCGACGACCAGCTCGACCACGGGGACGGCGAGGAAGACGACGTGGTCGGCCGTCTGGAGCTCGTCCTTCATGAAGTAGGCGAGCATCCAGGCCAAGGGCAGCGCGAACAGGAGCACGACTCCGGAGGCGATCAACGGTCCGGCGACGCGCGTCGCGGGCGTCGCCGGGCCCGCTGAGGTGCGGGTGTCAGGGGTTCGGGGAGAGGGCGTGTTGGTCACACCGCGAGCCTCCCATGCGCTCCGGCGGCGCCCTGCCGGAGCCCTAGGGTGGGTGGGTGACCGACGCGACGCCCTTGCCCGAGCACATCGACGCCGACCGGGTCGTCCTGCCCGACGGCGTCCTCACCGACGGGTGGGTCGAGCATCGCGACGGCATCGTCACGGCGATCGGTCAGAACGAGGCTCCGGTCGCGGGGGCGTACCCGTGGATCTTCCCCGGCTTCGTCGACGCGCACTGCCACGGCGGGGGTGGGGCGTCCTTCGACGGCGGACTGGAGGCCGCGCGCACCGCCGCTCGAACCCACGCCGCGCACGGGACGACCACGATGCTCGCAAGCCTGGTGTCCGCACGCGTCGACGTCCTGGCAGAGCAGGTCGGAGGACTCGCGCGCGCGATCCGTTCCGGGGAGCTGGGTCCCGTCCGCGGCATCCATCTCGAGGGCCCGTTCCTGTCGCCCGACCACCGGGGGGCGCACGACCCGGACGCGCTCACACCGCCGACCCACGAGGCCGTCGAGAGGCTGCTCGCCGCCGGGGACGGGCTGGTACGGATGGTGACGCTCGCACCCGAGCTCTACGGCGGGCTCGACACGATCGAGCACCTCGCCGCCGAGGGGGTCGTCGCCGCCGTCGGCCACACCGCGGCCGACTACGCGCTGGCGAGGGAGGCGTTCGCGCGCGGAGCCACCGTCCTCACCCACGCCTCCAACGCGATGATGCCGGTCCACCACCGCGCACCCGGTCCGGTCGTGGCGGCCCTCGAGACCCCCGGCGTCCGCCTCGAGGTCATCCTCGACGGCATCCACCTCCACGACGCGTGGGCGCGCCGGCTGCTCCTCGACGCCGGCGAGCGTGGAGTCCTCGTCACGGACGCGATGGCGGCGGCGGCCGCGCAGGACGGACGCTACGAGCTCGGCGGTCTGGCCGTGGACGTCGCCGACGGCACCGCTCGCCTCGCCGACTCCGGTGCGATCGCCGGCAGCACGCTGACGATGGACTCCGCCGTACGACGTGCGCTGGGGGTGCTGGGCCTCGATCCCGTCGCGGTGGCGTGCGCGGCCTCAGCCGCCCCGGCCACCGCACTCGGCCTCGACGGCGGCGCCATCACCGTCGGCGGCCCGGCGCACCTGGTCGCGCTCGACTCGACGTACGAGGTCGTCGGCGTGCTGCCCGGCGTCGGGTGATCGTCCGCTACCGAGGTCGGACGGCGTGTGCGGCGGGGTCAGGCGGCGGGACGGTCTCCGCGTCGCCAGCGTGTGCCTCGTCGGAGGGCCCGGGGGCGAGCGCGGCGGCGATCGCGGTCGTGATCGGGACCGCGAGCACCAGGCCGATCAGCCCGACCAGGGTGCGCGCGATCTCCGCGCCCACCTGTTCGGTGCCCGCGATGTCGAGCAGCGACCGGTCGTACGCGGTCACCAGGAGCAGCACCGTCATGGCCGTCCCGGCGTAGGCGAACACCAGCGTGTAGACGCTCGACGCGATGTGGTCGCGGCCGATACGCATCGCCGACATGAACGTCTGGCGTCGGCTCGCTCCGGGCTGTGCCGACCGCAGCTCCCACACCGCGCTCGCCTGGGTCACGGTCACGTCGTTGAGCACGCCGAGACCGGCGATGACCATCGACGCGGTCACCACCCCGGACAGGCTGATCTGCTCCGCGACGGCCATCAGGATCTGGTCGTCCTCGGAGGAGATGCCGGTGAGGTGCGTCCATCCGGTCGTGAGCGAGCCGAGGATCGCGGTGATGGCGAGCCCCGACAACGTGCCGAACAAGGCGGCGGTCGTCCGGATCGAGACTCCGTGCACGAGATACAGGACGACCAGCATGATCGCGCTCGACCCGACGACGGCCACGACCAGCGGGTTCTCGCCGGCGAGCAGGGCGGGCAGGACGAAGACGACGATGGCCCCGATGGTGCCGACCACTCCCGCGATCGCCAGCAGTCCACGCCAGCGGGCGACGGCGACGATGACGAGCGCGCACGCGAGTCCGAGCCACAGCAGCGGCATCCCGCGATCGAAGTCGAGGAACTCGTACGTGGGCTCGCTGGCGCCCTCAGGCTGGACCCGCACCAGGTCGACGGCGTCCCCGACGTCCACGCCGCTGCGGAAGACCGCCGGCTGGACCGTGACGCTCGCGGACTTGCCGTCGGACGTACGCAGCAGCAGCTCGCCGCAGTCGCCCTGGACAGCGGGGAGACCGTCGGGTCCGACCGCGCCGCCACCGCAGTCGACGGCGCGGACGTCGGTCACGGTGGCCGACACGATGCTGACGCCCTGCGTGCCGTAGGGGTTGGGCGCTTTCGCGACGTCGTCGGCGTCCGGCCACAGGATCCACACCGCGACCGCGAGTGCGACGCCGAGCAGCCCGACGACCACCGCGAGCACGGTCGCGAGGCCGCGCCGGCCCTGGTCGAGATCGTCGCTCGCTCCGAGATGGCTGTGCGTGTGACTCACGGGGCTAGCGTCCCACGCGAGGACCGGTCTCTCGGAGAGTGGCTCAGCGGTCCTCGGCGTCCTCAGCGATCGCGTCGATCTGCCGGGCGAGGGCGATGTCTCGTGCCGAGAGCCCTCCGGAGGAGTGCGTCGAGAGGGTGAAGGTGATGTCGCGCCACCGGATCATGATGTCGGGATGGTGGTCGACGATCTCAGCGGCCGCTGCCACGGCGTCGACGAGCGCGATGCCGTCGAGATAGCTGGGGGCACGGACCGAGCGGACGATGGTGTCGCCGTCGCGGACCCAGGCGGGCAGGCTCGCCAGCGCGGAGGTGATCTCGGCCTCGGACAACAGGGTGTCGGGGAGCTGGGACTGGTCCATGGTCCGACCGTACGCGCTAACCTCGCCGTTTGTGGATCCCCAGAGCCCCGAGCCCTCGCCCTCGACGCGTGTCGTCGTGGGGGTGGCACTGATCCGTGCCGGTCGTGTGCTCGCCGCACGACGGACCCGTCCGGCCGCTGCTGCGGGCGGGTGGGAGCTCCCCGGCGGGAAGGTCGAGCCGGGGGAGTCGGAGGCCGAGGCTGCCCGTCGCGAGGTCGCGGAGGAGCTCGGGTGCGACGCCACGGTCGGGCATCGGCTCGCGGGCGAGGTGCCGCTGAGCGGCGCCCTCGTGCTTCGCGCGTACGTCGGTGAGATCGTCTCCGGTGAGCCGGAGCCCACCGAGCACGACCTCCTGCGCTGGCTCGGGCCTGACGAGCTCGACTCCGTCGCGTGGCTGGACGCCGACCGCCCGTTTCTGCCGGAGCTCGAGGCGCTGCTGCGCCGTACGCCCTCGCCGACCGTGGCGGAGGCGCACTTCGACGAGGGCGAGGACGCCGAGCACGTCCTCGAGCAGCTGCACGCGCAGGGGTTCGCAGCCTCCGTGCACCGCGAGGGGTTCGCCGGCGAGGACGACAGCGAGGACCGGGCCTGGCTCGTCCGGGTCGAGGATCCCGCCGCCGCGCACCGACTCGAGGAGCTCGTCGACGAGGTCGACCTCGCGTGGATGGTGGTCACCGGTCCGGCTCCGGTCGTCCCACCCCCTGACGCGCCGCCGCTCCCGTCGGGACCGAGACGGCTCAAGCGAGGCTGACCCGCCGGGTCACGCCCGGAGGGCGGTCCGGAGGAAGTCGACCTGCAGCTGGGCGAGGTTCTCGGCGACGACCTCCTGCGGCGTCATGTGCGTGACGCCGGTGAGCGGGAGCACGCTGTGAGGCTTGCCGGCCTCGAGCAGCGCCGACGAGAGGCGCAGCGTGTGGGCGACGACCACGTTGTCGTCGACCATGCCGTGCACGATCATCAGCGGCGGGAGCACGTCGACCTTGTCGAGCCCGACCATCAGCGAGTGCGCGTCGTAGATCTCGGGCTGCTCGGCGGGGTCGCCGAGGTAGCGCTCGGTGTAGAAGGTGTCGTACAGACGCCACTCCGTGACCGGTGCTCCGGCGACCGCCGCGTGGAAGACGTCGGGCCGGCGCAGGACCGCGAGCGCCGCCAGGTAGCCGCCGTACGACCAGCCCATGATGCCGACACGCGACCGGTCGACGTCACCGCCATAGGTGTCGATGACCGTCTCGAGTGCCGTCACCTGGTCCTCCAGCGTGACACCGGCGACGTCGTCGCGGATGGCGCGGTCCCAGGCGCGTCCGCGGCCCGGGGTGCCGCGCCCGTCGGCGATCACGACGCAGAAGCCCTGGTCGGCCATCCACTGTGCCTGGAGGTAGGCCTTGGCCGAGTGCAGCACGCGCTGCGCATGGGGACCGGCGTACGGGTTCATGATGATCGGGAGCGCCGCGCGGCTGCCGACCACGTGCCCACGGGGGAAGAGCACCGCGGTGCGGATGCCGTGGTCGCCCGCCTCGAGGAAGCTCACCTCCGGGTGGAGGCCGGGGTCGAGCGGGTGGGACGTGATGGTGCCGACGGTCGAGCCGTGGCGCATCACCGTCACGGTCGGGACAGGCGACTCCATCCCCTCACGGACGCGGACGGCCGTGCCACCCCGCTCGTCACCGCTCCAGACGCCGGGCCCCTCGGCGAGCGGCACCGTCTCGCCGTCCCAGCCGACGGCGTGGAGGTGGATCTGCGTCGGGTCCTGCGAGGCCGTCACGATCGCGCCCTCGGCGCCGAGCGAGACGACCCTGCGGATCTGGAGGCCCCTCGGCGACACGGGCTTCCCGTCGACGAACAGCGTCTTGGTGTCGGCGTGGTCCTCGAGCGTCACGAGGCGACCACCCGGCGCGTAGGCAGGGACGCCCGGCATGAGGTCGACCCACACGTCGTCGCTCTGTGCCCGGACGAGCGTCGTCTCGCCGGAGTCGAGCTCGACGGCGAGCACACCGGCGTGCTTCTGGTCGCGCGACATGACCTGCACGAGCGGCTCGCCGTGCGACGTCCACGAGACGCGGGTGAGGTAGGGGAACGTCTCCCGGTCCCACACCACCTCGGTGCGGGTCCCGTCGAGGCGCACGTGCCACAGCGACACGAGCGCGTTGGCGGTGCCGGCGGCGGGATAACGGTGCTCGACCGGGGCTCGGGACGGGTCGGCGGGATCGGCGACGTACCAGGTCTCGACCGGCGACTCGTCGTAGCGCTCGACGAGCAGCGACTCGCCGTCAGGTGCCCACCAGTAGCCACGGAACCGGTCCATCTCCTCGGCCGCGACGAACTCGGCGAGCCCCCACACGACGTGCTCGCCGTCCGGCTCGACGACGGGGTAGTCCAGGGTGCCGTCGACCCCGATCACCCGGAGGGATCCGTCGGTGGCGTAGGCGATGCGCCGCCCGGTGGGATCGACGCGGGGGTCGATCGCGGAGCCGGCGGTGGGGAGCGCGAGTGCACCGGCGGAGCGGGTGCGAGCGACCCAGACCTTGCCCGAGAGCGCGAACGTCGCGACCTCGCAGGCGTCGTCCATCGCGTACCCGACGATCCCGGCGGCCGACTCGCGGCTGCGCTCGCGGCGGGCCCGCTCCTCGGCCGACAGCTCCTCGCTGCCCGCGCCGAGCAGGGCGCTCGCGTCGACCAGGCACGTCTCCTCGCCCTTGTCGGCGTCGTACGCCCACAGCGAGCCCGTGCGTGAGCTCCCGTCCGGCGTGCGGACGAAGAAGACCCGCGACCCGTCGGGGCTCACCGTCAGGTTGCGCGGGACTCCGAGCGTGAAGCGCAGCGAGCGCGCCTGGAGCCGGGGGAAGGACAGGGACTCGTCAACGGGGCTCGACATCCCCCGAGCGTATCGAGCCGGTCAGACCGTCCGCACGTCGCTGACGGGGTCGATCAGGATCTTCGCGTGCCGGTCCGGGTCGGCGAGGGCGGTGAACGCGTCGGCGACCCCGTCCAGCCCGACGGTGCCGGTCAGCAGCGGCGACGGGTCGACGGTGCCGTCGGCGATCATCTGGAGCGTCTCGTAGAACTCGCCGGGTCCGTAGGCGAAGACGAACCTCAGGTCGATCTCCTTGTTGATCGCCATGGACGGGCGGAACGTGTCGGGCTCCATGCAGACGCCCACGACCACGACACGCGACAGCAACGGCACGTGCGTGATGACGTCCTCGATCATCCCGGGCACACCGACGCACTCGAAGACGACCGGGCCGCGAGGCGTGGCGCCCACCTTCTCGGCGGCGCGCATCACCCGCCACCACGGCAGTCCCGGCACCCGTCGCAGGACCTGGAGCGTGTCCATCCCCAGCTCGATCAGGCTCGGTGCGGTGCGAAGGTGGCCCTTGCGCTCTCCGTACGCCGTCCACGGCGACTCGGTGCGCGGGTCGACGACGATGTCGGCGCCACACCGTGCCGCCAGCTGCCGGCGTGCCGCCGAGAGGTCGCTGGCGACGACCGTGCGGACCCCGGCGGCCTTGAGCATGAGGATCACGGCGAGCCCGATGGGTCCGCATCCCACGACGATCGCGACGTCCTTCTTGCCGACCTCGCTGCGCCGTACGGCGTGGTGCGCGACGGCAAGCGGCTCGGTGGTCGCGGCGTGGTCGTCGCTCACCCCGTCGGGGACCGGCATCGTCATCACCTCCGACACCAGCGTCATCTCGGCGAAGCCGCCAGGCGCGCGCTCCGAGAGGCCGGTGAGGTGTGCGCCGTCGTCCTGCCGCAGCACCGGCAGCGCCACCACCCTGGTGCCCACCGGCCACCGCTCATGGCAGCCGGGCCCGTACGCGACGACCCGCCCGCAGAACTCGTGCCCGAGGACGACGGTCTGCTCGGAGCGCATGAAGCCGTCGTACCCGATCTCGGCGGCTCCGTCGGCGGTGAGGTCACTGTGGGTCCGGGCGTGCAGGTCGGACCCACAGATCCCGCTCCTGGTGACCTCGATCAGGACCTGGCCCCGGCCGGGGACGGGATCGGGGACCTCGGCGACGGCGAGCTCGCCGCGGTGGCAGGTGACCGCCCTCATGCCCCGACCTCCGTCCGGTCCTGGGTACGCGCCGAACGGGTCCAGACCAGGCCGTCGTCGAGGTCGGCCCGGTTGGTCGCCCACGCGTCCACGACGACGTTCTGGCGCATCGACCACGGGTAGTCACCGGTCGACCGCGGCTGCAGGTGCGCGCCACGGCGGATGTAGCCGGAGTCCATGTCGAACAGCGGACGGGACTCGGGCGTCCCCTCGATCACCGGCGTCACCGTGTCGGCGCCGGTGTCGCGCAGCCGGTTGACGATCCGAGCCACGAGGCGCGCCGTCATGTCCGAGCGCATCGTCCACGAGAGGTTCACGTAGCCGATGCAGAACGCCAGGTTGGGGATGCCGCTGAGCATCGTCGCGCGGTAGGCGTAGGTGTGCGCGAGGTCGACCGGCGTCCCGTCGACACTGATCTGCGTGCCGCCGAGCAGCTGCAGGGCGAGCCCGGTCGCCGTCACGACGACGTCGGCCTCCACCACCTCGCCGCTCTCCAGCCGGATGCCGTTCTCGACGAAGCGGTCGATGTGGCCGGTCACCACGGAGGCACTGCCCTCGCGGATCGCCTGGAACAGGTCGCCGTCGGGGGAGATGCACAGGCGCTGGTCCCACGGCCGGTACGGCGGTGTGAAGTGCGCGTCGACGATCTCCTGGGAGCCGATCGCCGCGACCGCGCCCTTGCGGAACAGCCCGGCCATCTGGTTGGGCAGCCGTCGGCACGCCTGGTAGAAGCCCCACTGCATCGCGGTGTTCTTGGTCCGCATCGCGAGGTGCCCCGCCCGGGGCGGGAGCACCTTGCGGATCGCGTTGCCGACGGCGTCCTGCTTCGGTTGCGCGACGACGTACGTGGGGGTCCGCTGCAGCATCGTCACGTGCTCCGCCTGCTCGGCCATCGCGGGCACGACGGTGATGGCGGTGGCTCCGCTGCCCACGACGACCACCCGCTTGCCGGCGTAGTCCAGGTCGTCGGGCCAGAACTGCGGGTGGACGACCCGCCCTCGGAAGTCCTCGACACCGGCGAGACCCGGGTCGTACGGGGCGTCGTAGTCGTAGTAGCCGCTGCAGAAGAAGACGAAGCGCGCCTCGTACGTCTCCTCGACGGCGTCCGGCCCGGTGGCGACCGTGACCGTCCAGCGTGCACGCTCGGGGGACCAGTCGGCGGCGAGGACCGTGGTCGACAGCCGGATGTGCTGCTCGATCCCGCTCTCCCGCGCGGTCTCGTGGAGGTAGTCCCGGATCTGCTCGCCGTCGACGATCGAGTCCGGCCCGCGCCAGGGGCGGAACGGGAACGAGAGCGTGAAGATGTCGGAGTCCGAGCGCACACCGGGGTAGCGGAACAGGTCCCACGTCCCGCCGATCGCGTCACGGGCCTCGAGGACCGCGTAGGTGGTGCCCGGGCTGCGCTCCTGCAGGCGGTACGCGGCGTTGATGCCGGACAGGCCTGCGCCGACGATGACGACGTCGACGGTGCGGTCGGCCATGGTGATCTCCTCGAGGACCGGCGGACGGGTGCGAGCGTGTCGAGTGTGACCCGTGACACGCGCGGTGCGCCGACTCTAGACGACCGTCTGGCGCGAGAAGAGGCGTGGGGCGTCCGTCCGCCTCGGTAGGCTGGGCGGCATGCCCGACAACCTCCCCGACCGCCGTCTGCTCCTGGTGCACGCTCACCCCGACGACGAGACGATCACGACCGGCGCGACGATGGCGAAGTATGCCGCCGAGGGCGCGCTCGTCACCCTGGTGACGTGCACGATGGGCGAGATGGGCGAGGTCCTGGTGCCCGAGCTCGAGCATCTCGCGGCCGACCGCGACGACACGCTCGGTGAGCACCGGGTCGCCGAGCGCGACGCGGCGATGAAGCGACTCGGCATCACCGACGCCCGATGGCTCGGAGGGGCCGGGACCTACCGTGACTCGGGCATGGTGTGGTCCGAGTCCGGTGCCGCCACCGTCGCGCCCGACGTCGCCCCCAACGCGTTCTGGCTCGCCGACCTTCGCGAGGCGGCCGACCACCTCGTCGCCGTGATCCGCGAGATCCGCCCACAGGTCCTCATCACCTACGACGACTTCGGCAACTACGGTCACCCCGACCACGTGCAGGCGCACCGCGTGGCGACCTACGCGGTCGCGCTCGCCGCCGCCCCGTCCTACCGCGCCGACCTCGGCGCCGCCTGGGACGTCGACAAGGTCTACTGGACCGCCAACGCCGACTCGTGGCTGCGGGAGGGTCTGCGCAAGCTCCGAGCGGCCGGCGACCACACCACCTTCGAGGGCCTCGACCCCGAGGGAGACCTGTCGTTCATGGCCGTCCCCGACGACCAGATCGCGGCATCGGTGGTCGCCGAGGAGTTCGCCGAGGCCAAGCTGGACGCGATGCGCGCCTACCCGACTCAGATCCAGGTCGACAGCCCCTTCTTCGCCTTGTCCAACAACCTCGGCGCGTACGTGTGGGGCACCGAGTTCTTCCGGATCGCGAAGGGCACGCCGGTGCCGGGGGAGGACGGGCTCGAGCATGACCTCTTCGCGGGCACGCGCTGACTCGCGCTCCGCGAGGCCGCTCGTCCTGCTCCTCGCCGCCGTCTTCGGAGCGGTCCTCTGCGTTGCCGGACTGGTCGTCCACCGGCACGTCACCGGCCCCGTCCCGTGGGGGCTCGTCCTGGCCCTGGGAACGGTGCTGGTGACGCTGCGTGCTGCCGCGCTCGTGGGGGGTACGGCGGCGGCGGTCGTCCTCGCCGTCTCCTACGGCGCCGTGCTGCTGCTCACCATGTCGTCGCGGCCCGAGGGCGACTACCTGGTGGCGGCCGACGCCCTCGGCTACTCGTTCCTGCTCGGCTCCCTCGTCGTCCTCGGAGCCGGCGTCGTGCTCGCCGCACGCGGCGCAGGTCACATCGCGTCCGAAACGGTGGACCGTCCCCGTAGGCTGGGAGGGTGAGCTCAGTGCCCCACCCCCTCGACCCAGCGGCCGCGCGCACCTTCCGTGATGTCCTCGGACGGTTCGCGAGCGGCGTCACGGTCACGACCACGGTGGCCGACGGGCTCGATCACGCGATGACCGCGAGCGCCTTCTGCTCGGTCTCGCTCGACCCCGCCCTGGTGCTCGTCGCCGTCGACCGACGAGCGCGGTTCCACGACGCGGTGCTGTCCTCCGGCACGTGGGGCGTCTCCGTCCTCGCCGAGAACGGACAGGACGACGCCACCTGGCTCGCCCGCCGCGGGCGCCCCCTCGAGGGACAGCTCGAGCGTGTCCCGCACCACCGGGGCGAAGCCACCGGCGCAGCGCTGCTCGACCGGGCCATCGGGTGGCTCGAGTGCCGCACCTGGCAGACGTACGACGGTGGTGACCACACGATCGTCGTCGGCGAGGTCCTGACGGCGGCGGTGCGTGCCGACGAGCCGGGCGCCCCCGCGGCACCCGACGGAACCCGCGATTTCGGCGAGTCCCGGCTCGGGGAGCCCCTTCTCTACTACCGTTCGCACTACGGCGCCTTGGTCCGCTCCCCCGAGAGCGAGAAAAACTCAGGCCTGGCCCCGGTCGAGCACCAGCGCTGACCGGCCCCCGCACGACCCGGACCACGAGGAACACATGGCCCCGACCCCGACCCCCACGCTCACCGAGCACGACACGACTCTGTTCGAGGAGAAGCGCCGGCGCGGCGACCGCATCGCGCTGATCGCTCTCGCCGTCATCGCGCTGCTCGTCGTGAGCGTCTACGTCGTCCTGCACTTCTCCACCTCGGACCGCGTGCCCGCGGGGACCACGATCGGCGGCGTCGAGCTCGGCATGAAGCCGATCGACGAGGCGCGGACCACACTCGGTGACACGCTGGCCGCGCCGGCCAAGGAGCCCGTCCGGATCGTCCGCGGCAAGAAGACCTTCGAGCTCACGCCCGACGAGGCCGGGCTCGCCGTCGACCTCGACACCTCGATCGCCCAGACCGGCGCCGACACCTCGGTGTGGAACCCGTTGACGATGCTGGACGTGCTCTTCGGCGCGGAGAGCTACGACGTGGCCGTCGCCGTGGACGACAAGGTGCTCGAGTCGGCCGTGGCCTCCATCGCCGACGACACCGACCGCGAGGTCTCCGAGGGTCGCATCGGCTTCACCGACGGCAAGCCCAAGGTGAGCAAGCCCAAGGCGGGCCGCGCGGTGGATCAGAAGGCCACGACGGCCCTCGTCCGCAGCTCGTACCCGCTCGCGCACACCGATCTCGAGCTGCCGGTCGACGTGCTGGAGCCCGCAGTGAGCGTCGACGACCTCCGGGCCGCGGTCACCGAGATCGCCAAGCCGGCGATGTCGGCCCCGGTCAAGATCGTCGCCGGGAGCAAGTCTGCCGAGCTCGCCCCGTCGGACTACGCGCCTGCGCTGAGCGTGCAGGTGAAGGACGGCAAGCTCACGACGGTCGTCGACCCCAAGAAGCTGGCGGAGCCGCTCGCCGAGGCGACCGAGGAGATCGGCACACCGGCGCAGGACGCCACGGTGGCGATCCGCTCCGGCAAGCCGGTCGTGGTCCCGGGCAAGGCCGGCATCGGCGTGGTCCCGGCCGACGTGGCGACCGCCCTCGTGCCGGTGCTCCAGAAGTCCGGCGCCGAACGCGCGGTCGAGGTGGAGCCCAAGCAGAAGGCGCCTGACCTCACCACCAAGGAGGTGGAGAAGCTCGGCATCGTCGAGAAGGTCAGCTCCTTCTCGACGAACTACCCGCACGCGGACTACCGCAACACCAACCAGGGCCGCGCCGCCGAGCTCGTCAACGGCACGCTGCTCAAGCCAGGCGAGACGTTCAGCTTCAACGAGACCGTCGGCGAGCGTACGGTCGCCAACGGCTTCACCGCGGGCACGATGATCAGCAACGGCGTCTTCCGCGAGGACCTCGGCGGCGGCGTCTCCCAGGTCGCGACCACGCTCTACAACGCGGGATTCTTCGCCGGCCTCGAGGACGTCACTCACAAGCCGCACAGCTTCTACATCAGCCGCTACCCGGTGGGCCGCGAGGCGACGGTCGCCTGGCCGTCGGTCGACCTCAAGTTCAAGAACACCACCGATCACGGCATCCTCATCCAGGCCTGGGTCAACCGCAGCACCCCGGGCCGCCAGGGCTCGATGAATGTCACGTTGTGGGGCACGAAGCAGTGGGACATCAAGTCAGGGTTGTCGTCCAAGCGCAACTTCCGGTCGCCCGCGACCCGCTACGACGCCTCCGACGAGTGCCTGCCCCAGGCCGGCGTGACCGGGTTCGACGTCGACGTCTATCGGACCTTCACGCGTGACGGCGCGGTGGTCAAGCGTGAGACGACGACGGCGAAGTACAACGCCGCCGACAACGTGGAGTGCCGCAAGGCGCCTGGGGACGAGTGACGGCTACGCGGGGCTGAGGTAGCGGTACGTGTGGTGCACCTCGAAGGTGTACCCCTCGTACAACGCCAGCGCCGCCCTGCTGTGCCGCATGGTCTGCAGGTAGACCTTGTCCGCGCCGCGGTCCCACGCCCAACGCGTGCACGCCTCGAGCAGCCGTGCGGCGTGCCCGCGGCGCCTGGCCTGGGGCAGGGTGTGCACGCTCGACAGGCCGGCCCACTCTCCGGTGACCACGATGCGCGCCACCGCCTCGATCCCGCTGTCCCCCTCGACGACCGCGAACCCGACGACCGGCGGTGAGGCGAGCACGTGGCGGACGTCGTCCAGCGGCACGTCGGCGGTCACCCGCTCAGCCGCAGCCATCCACGGCTCGGTGAGCGTCTCGTCGATCCTGACCGTCGCCTCGCCGTCCTGGCGCCCGGTCCGTGACGTCTCGAGGACGGCGCGGGCGGCGGCGACGAGCACCACTGCGTGGTCGTGAGTGCCGCCGGTCCCGACCCATCCGGCGTCGGCGAAGCGGCCGGGCCAGGGGGTCTGGTCGATCACCTGGGCCTTCGCGGGCAGCCCCTGCGCGCGATAGAACCCTTCGACCTGGGCGAGCGCGGTCGGGAGGTCGGCGCCGGGGTCGCCGTGCACCGCGACCGAGTTGGCGCGGCCGGTGAACCCGCCGGACGCGCGCAGCGTCCACTCGCCGAGATCCTGTGTGATGCGGGGCGGCCAGCCGCGCGTGCAGATCCGGGCGAGCTCCTCGGGGGAGTAGTCCATCGCCGGCCGCGTCCGGACGCGTGCGCTGCCCTCGGGCACGGGTTTGGCTGCCACCACGTCCGCTGCCGGGACGTACGCCTCACGACCGTCGCGGCGCTGGATGCGCAGGGTCGAGCCGTCGTACGAGAGCAGCCGACCGACCACGTCGGTGTAGGCGGGCCCGCCCGACGGGCCGCGTTCACCGGGGACACGTGACCTCACCACGACGCGTCGACCGACGAGCTCGCCGAAGTCTGGCACCCGAACCTCCCGCCCAGCCGGTCCGTTAGGCGGACCTGGCCACTCCCTCCCCGCACGAGAGGGTGATACTAGTTCCAGCCGTTCGAATGAAGGAGTGGACCCCTCGTGACGTATGTCATCGCTCAGCCTTGCGTGGACCTCAAGGACCGTGCCTGCGTCGATGAGTGTCCCGTCGACTGCATCTACGAGGGCAAGCGGATGCTCTACATCCACCCCGACGAGTGCGTCGACTGCGGTGCCTGCGAGCCGGTCTGTCCCGTGGAGGCGATCTTCTATGAGGACGACACCCCGGAGGAGTGGAAGGACTACTACACCGCCAACGTCGACTTCTTCGACGACCTGGGGTCGCCCGGCGGTGCTGCCAAGATGGGTCCGATCGACAAGGACCACCCGATGATCGCCGCGCTTCCTCCGCAGAACCAGGACTGATGCCGGACCCGGTCCCGTCCGTGCCGTCGCGCCCGAGTGCGACGACGCGGTTGTCGGCCGGTGCGGTGTCTCGTCGCCTTCCCGACTTCCCCTGGGACTCGCTCGCCGAGGTCAAGGCGCGAGCGGTCGCACATCCTGATGGGATCGTGGACCTCTCGATCGGCACGCCGGTGGACGAGACCCCGGCAGTGGCACGGGAGGCCCTGGCCGCCGGCGCGAACGCGCCCGGCTACCCCCAGACGGTCGGCACCCTCGCGCTCCGGCGTTCTGCCGTCGACTGGCTCGCACGGCGCCACGGGGTGACCGGTCTCGACGTCGACGGGGTGCTTCCCGCCATCGGCTCGAAGGAGCTGATCGCCGGGTTGGCACTCCACCTCGGCCTCGGCCCGGGTGACGCGGTCGTGATCCCGGAGCTGGCCTACCCGACGTACGAGGTGGGTGCTCGCCTCGCCGGTTGCGAGGTCGTGGTCTCCGACTCCACGGTGGCCCTCGGCCCGTCGGCGCCGAGCCTGATGTGGATCAACTCGCCGTCCAACCCGAGCGGGCGCGTGCTGGGGCTCGAGCACCTGCGCAAGACCGTCTCGTGGGCGCGGGAGCGTGGTGTTCTGCTGGTCTCCGACGAGTGCTATCTCGAGTGCTCCTGGGACGCCACGCCCTCCTCGGTCCTCCACCCTGACGTGAGCGGCGGCTCGCACGAGGGCGTGCTCGCCGTCCACTCGCTCTCGAAGCGGTCCAACCTCGCGGGATATCGTGCGGCGTTCGTCGCCGGCGACCCCACGGTGATCGGGGAACTGCTCGAGGTGCGCAAGAACCTCGGCCTCATCGTCCCCGCGCCCGTCCAGGACGCGATGACGGCGGCGTTGGCCGACGATGCGCATGCCGACGCCCAGCACGCCGTCTACGCCGCCCGCCGGGCGACGCTCCGCCGCGCCTTCGAGGCTGCAGGGTTCCGCATCGACCACTCCGAGGCCTCGCTCTATCTGTGGGCGACGCGGGGCGAGCCGGCGCGGGAGACCGTGCGAGCGCTCGCGGACCTCGGGATCCTCGTGGCGCCGGGTGACTTCTACGGCGCCGCCGGCGCCGAGCACGTCCGCGTCGGGTTCACCGCGTCGGACGAGCGGATCGCGGCCGCGGCCACGAGGCTCTCCAGCCTCGCCTGAGGCCCACGAGCCGCGACGCGCCGAGTCCGCTCCGGTCGCGCCGACACGCCGAGATGTCGCTAGCCTCGAAGGAGGCCGGGGGGTCGATCGCCCCGCGCGACCCTTGGAGGAGACGGTCCATGAGCGAGCCTCAGAACCCTCCCGGCGGCGACACACCGGGCAACGAGCCACCCGGCGGGCCTCCGCCGTACGATCCGCCTCCACCTCCTCCACCGCCGTACGAACCGCCTCCGGGACCGCCGCCCGGTGGGTACGGTCCGCCTCCGGGACCGCCGCCCGGTGGGTACGGTCCGCCGCCCGGCCAGCCACCCGGTGGGTACGGCCCCCCGCCCGGCCAGCCCCCGGGCGGCCATGGGGGTGGACCCGGCGGCTACGGCGCCCCGCAGGAGCTGAACGTCGGCAGAGCGATCTCGTTCGGCTGGGACAGGTTCAAGGACAACTGGGGCGTCTGGGTCGGGGTCAGCCTGGTGTTCTTCGTCATCCAGGCGGTCATCAGCGGGATCGGCTCGGCCGCCCAGTCCGGGGGAGACGACGCCTGGGACTCCTCGCGCTGGTGGCTGGCCGGCGGCTTCTCGGTCGTCGCGCTGCTGTTCAACCTCGCGGGCACCTTGGTCGGCTGGTTCATGCAGGCCGCGCAGACGAAGGGAGCGTTGCTCGAGACCGAAGGACGCAAGCCCGGCTTCGGCGACTTCTTCCAGTGGGGGGAGCACGCGGGCAAGGTCATCCTGACCTTCCTGCTCCTCGGCGTCCTCACCTTCGTCGGACTGATCCTCTGCATCCTGCCGGGCATCGTCTTCACGTTCTTCGCGTGGTACACGCTGTGGTTCGTGATGGACCAAGGACAGGGACCGTGGGAAGCGCTCCAGTCGAGCTTCCGGCTGGTGGGCAACAACCTCGGGCCCGTCTTCCTGCTCGCACTGGCGCTGACCGGCATCAACATCCTCGGTTTCATCCTGTGCTTCGTCGGACTGCTGGTCACCATCCCGCTGACGCTGATCGCGACGGGCTACACCTACAAGGTCCTCACCCAGCAGCCGGTCGCCGGAGGGTGACGCCGAGCACCGCGACTACGACACGTCGACGTGGACGTGGTCGCGGTGCTCGAGCACGGCACGGTCGCCGTCGCGCGCCGGCGGCGTGTAGTCCCGCCAGCCCTGCGGGGACCGGCGTGCCGTCCAGATCTTGGCGTCGTAGATCACCGTGGCGATCCCGAGACGGCGCGCGTTCGCGACGAGGTACTGCGCGAGCGCCCAGCCGTCCTTCTTCGCCTGGGCGGTGACCGGCCGGAAGAACACGTCCACCGCCTTGCCGTCGTAGTGCTTCGACCCGGCGGAGTGTCCCGTGCTCACCCCGTCGGCGGCGTACCCGCCGGTGGGCAGGCGCCCGAACGCCTTGCGTACGTCGACACGGACGGCCTCGGCCGCAGGGGTCAGACCGTTGGCGCCGGGCACGCCCTCGTCGGTGGCGGGCAGGTCGACCACGCACGTGAAGGTGGCGGGGGAGTTGCCCGTGAGTGCCGACGCGATCGCGCGCCCGTAGGCCTCGTGGTCGGCGTACGCCTCGGGGTAACCAGACCGCTGGACGGCCTGGGCCGCCTCGGTGACCGACATCGAACGGTAGCCGTCGACCTTCTCCAGGCCCTCGTAGAAGCGGGTGATCGCGTAGCGGGGCTCCATGATCTGCTCCACCGTCCCCCAGCCCTGCGACGGGCGCTGCTGGAAGAGGCCGACGGAGTCCCGGTCGCCGTAGTCGATGTTGCGCAGCTTCGACTCCTGGTACGCCGTCGCGACGGCGATCGTCACGGCCCGGGCGGGCAACCCGCGGCGCATCGCGATCGCCGCCATCAGCGACGCGTGCTCGGTCTGCTCGAGATCGAGGGTCGCGTAGGTGTCGCCGACCTCGACGGTGCACTCCTCGCCGCGCAGCTGGGCGATCTGCCCGCTGCGCGCGAGCACGACCAGACCCGCAGCCACCACGCCCACGAGGACGAGGAGGATCAGAAGGAGGGAGGCGCCCCTCCGGCGACGGTCACGAGGGGCCATCGGGTCGGTCACTGCGCCGTTCAGTTGGCGTGCAGCTCTGCGTTGAGCGCGATCCCGTTGCCCGTCCGGGGCCGGGCCTCCAGACGCCCTGTCTCGGAGTTCGTGAGGAACAGCAGCCCGTCGTGGCCCGAGAGCTCGGCCGCCTTGACTACCGACCCGTCAGGGAGAGTGACCTTCGAGCCCGCCGTCACGTAGCAGCCCGCGGCCACCACGCAGTCGTCGCCGAGAGAGATGCCGATGCCGGCGTTGGCACCGAGGAGGCAGTTGCGCCCGAGGCTGATGACCTGCTTGCCGCCGCCCGAGAGGGTGCCCATGATCGATGCGCCGCCGCCGACGTCGGTGCCCTCGCCGACGACCACGCCCGCGCTGACCCGGCCCTCGACCATAGCGTGCCCGAGAGTGCCCGCGTTGAAGTTCACGAAGCCCTCGTGCATCACCGTGGTGCCCTCCGCGAGGTGAGCGCCCAGGCGCACCCGATCGGCATCACCGATCCGGACGCCGCTGGGAACGACGTAGTCGGTCATCCGCGGGAACTTGTCGACACTGGTCACCGCGACCGACAGCCCAGCCGCACGGGCTCGCAGCCGGGTCTCCTCGAAGCCCTCGACCGAGCAGGGGCCGATGGACGTCCACACGACGTTGGCGAGGGCGCCGAAGATGCCGTCCAGATTGGTCCCGTGGGGGCGGAGCAACCGGTGGGAGAGCAGGTGGAGGCGCAGGTAGGCGTCGTACGCGTCGGTGACCGGCGAGCTCAGGTCCTCGACCTCGGTCCGGACCACGGTCCTCCGCACCTGGCGCACCTCGTCGGTCCCCTCCAGCGCCGTCAGGCCGGTGGGCTCGATCGCTCCGTCGTACGAACCGAGGGTCGGGTTCGGATACCAGACGTCGAGGACGGTCCCGTCCTCGGTGAGCGTGGCGATGCCGTACGCCCAGGCGGACTGCGGGGTGGTGGGGGTCATGCGGTCCAGGTTATCGACCGGCTCCAGACGCCCGATTGTCCTAGGGTGCCGACATGTCTCTCGTACGGTTCAAAGACTTCAGCATCGACGCGAACGACGTGCCGGCGGCGAGCGCCTTCTGGGCGGCAGCGCTCGGGCTCACGGTGGAGGCGCTGCCCGACGGCGACGCGGTGCTGCGCGGGCCCACGCCGCAGCACACGGTGTGGATCAACGCGGTGCCCGAACCGAGGACGGTGAAGCAGCGCGTCCACTTCGACGTCCACGGGCGCTCGGTCGCCGAGTACGAGGCGCTCGGCGCGACCAGGCTGCCGGGCTGGGACACCCCGTGGACGGTGATGGGTGACCCCGAGAGCGGCGGCGAGCTGTGCGTCTTCGAACGCGATGACGACTGGTGGTCGGCACACCCGCAGGCGTACCGCCTGTACGAGGTCGGGGTCGACGCGGTCGACCATCCGTCGATGACGGCCTGGTGGGCCGACGTGCTCGGCTCCGACGTGGACGACGAGGGTCGAGGCTTCAGCTGGACGACTCCTCCGGGCGTGCCGTTCGAGTCGCTGGTGTTCCAGAACGTGCCCGAGCCCAAGACCGTCAAGAACCGGATCCACTGGGACGTCACGGGGGGCCCGGACGCCGTCGACGAGCTCGTACGCCGTGGCGCGAGCGTGCTGCGCGGGCCGGCGGAGCAGACCCCGTGGACGGTGATGGCCGACCCGGAGGGCAACGAGTTCTGCGTCTTCGAGGAGGAGGGGTGACGCGCGCTCGTCTCCGATCTCCAGGTGGCGGCCCGTGCTCTGGCGCCCGCCACGTGATGGGATGGACGGCATGACCTCGCTCGATCTCCACGCCGACGTCGTGAGCCTGACCGCCGCCCTGGTCGACATCCCCTCAGAGAGCCGTCACGAGGCCGTCATCGCCGACGCGGTCGAGGCCGCACTGAGCGACTGCCGGCACCTGGAGGTGATCCGCGACGGGCAGACGGTCGTCGCCCGCACGGCTCTCGGCCGAGACAGCCGGGTCGTGGTCGCCGGGCACCTCGACACCGTGCCGGTCAACGGCAACCTCCCGTCCGCGCTCGATGGCGGTGACCTGTGGGGCCTGGGCGCGTGCGACATGAAGGGCGGCGTCGCGGTCGCGCTGCGGGCCGCGGCACACATTCCCGAGCCTGTTCGCGACGTCACCTACGTCTTCTACGAGGCCGAGGAGATCGAGGCGTCCGCCAACGGGCTGGGACGGCTCGCCAGGGAGCGCCCCGAGCTGCTCGCCGGCGACTTCGCCATCCTCATGGAGCCCTCGGACGGTGTGATCGAGGCAGGCTGTCAGGGCTCGCTGCGCGTCGACGTCGTCGCCCGGGGGGAGCGCGCCCATGTGGCCCGGTCGTGGATGGGCGTCAACGCGATCCATCGCCTGAAGCCCGCGATGGATCGCCTCGCCGCGGCGCAGGCTCGCACACCGGTCATCGACGGACTCACGTTCCGCGAGGGCCTCAACGCGGTCGGGATCAGCGGGGGTGCGGCGTCGAACGTGGTGCCCGACGAGGCGAGGATCGCCGTCAGCTACCGCTTCGCCCCTGATCGTACGGAGGACGAAGCGCTGGACTACCTCCAAGGACTGTTCGACGGGTACGAGGTCGTCGTCACCGACTCGGCGCCGGCCGCGTCGCCGGGGCTGGACCGACCCGCCGCGGCGGCGTTCGTCGAGGCGATGGGCGTGGAGGTCAACCCGAAGTTCGGATGGACCGATGTCGCGGAGTTCGCCCGCTTGGGCGTGCCCGCGGTCAACTTCGGGCCCGGTGACCCGCTGCTCGCCCACAAGAAGGACGAGCGCGTCCCGGTGACACAGCTCCGGTCGGTCGAGGAACGGCTGCACGGGTGGTTGCGCGGTGCCGGCGAGGGGCAGCCCGGATGAGCGACGACCAGCGCGCCGAGGACCAGCGGGTCGAGGAGCGCGCCGAGGACGAGCGGGTCAAGGGTCCCGTCCTCCTTCGGCGCGACCGGATCGAGTCGACGACGACCGACCAGCGGTTGCTGGACTCCCCTGAGCGGTCCGACTGGGTGCACACCGATCCTTGGCGCGTCCTGCGTATCCAGGCTGAGTTCGTCGAGGGGTTCGGTGCACTGGCCGAGCTCGGGCCTGCGGTCAGCATCTTCGGCTCCGCCCGGACCTCGCGCGACGCCGCCGACTACGCCGCCGCCCGCGAGCTCGGACGCCGGCTGGCCGACGCGGGCATCGGCGTCATCACGGGGGGCGGCCCCGGGATCATGGAGGCCGCCAACCGAGGCGCGTGCGAGCGCGGAGGAGTCTCGGCCGGCCTCGGCATCGAGCTGCCGTTCGAGGAGAAGATGAACGCCTGGGTCGACCTGGGGGTCAACTTCCGATACTTCTTCGCGCGCAAGACGATGTTCGTCAAGTACGCGCAGGGTTTCGTGGTCTTCCCCGGCGGGTTCGGCACCTTCGACGAGCTCTTCGAGGCCCTGACGCTCGCGCAGACGCGCAAGGTGACGCAGTTCCCCGTCGTCCTGTACGGCACGGCGTACTGGGCCGGCCTCCTGGCCTGGCTGCGCGACTCCGTCCTGGAGTATGGAGCGATCTCCGCCGACGACGTGGACCGGCTCGTCCTCACCGACGACATCGACGAGATCGTCGCGCAGTTCGTCTCCTCCTGAACCGCCGTCGCAAGGGCGTGCCGTGCGGACCGGGCCGCGCTCGTGCGGCACAATCGGACGGACACGGTCGACGGACGGAGTGCGGGTGCGGGTCTCCTCGGAACAGCGGCGCGAACAGCTCATCGAGGCTGCGCTGGCCGTCGCCAAGCGCGAGGGCGTCGGCGCGGTGAGCACGCGCACGGTCGCCGCCGAGGCAGGGGCCACCCCCGGGATCGTGCACTACGTGTTCTCCTCCATGGAGGAGCTGCTCCGGGCGATGATCTCCCGGCTGGCCGACCAGTACGTCGCCTCGGTCAGCGACGTCGTCGTCTCGGGCGAGGACGACGTGACCGCGCTGCTCGAGGAGACCTTCGCCCACATGTGGTCGTCGGTCGAGGGTGACCCGAAGGCGCATCTGCTGACGTTCGAGGTGGCGGCCCACGCGCTGCGCAACGCAGGCTTCACCGACCTCGCGCAGTGGCAGTACGAGACCTACCGGACGACGGCCCGCGAGGTCCTCCTGCGGATCGCGGCTGCCGCCGGCATCGAGTGGTCGGTTCCGGTGGACCTGCTGTCACGCATGCTCGTGGTGGTCAACGACGGTGTGGTACTCGCGTGGCTGGTCGACGGCGACAGCGCCAAGGCACGAGACGTCTATGCGGCATTCCTCCAGCAGATCGCCGCGATGGCCGAGCCGGTCGGCGCCTCCAGCTCCGGGTGAGCGGCCGGCGCGAGCCGCCGATCAGGCCAGCCCGCGCCGCGACACCGCAGGCTGTCGTACGCCCCTGATCGACGCGACCATGTCCAGGCACTGACGGGTGGCTGCGACGTCGTGGGCGCGGAAGACGCGCACCCCCGCGGCCGCAGACCAGGCCGTGGCCGCCAAGGTGCCCGCGAGCCGTTCGTCGCGTTCGAGGTCGAGGGTCTCGCCGACGAAGTCCTTGCGGGAGAGAGCGACCATCACCGGCCAGCCGGTCGCGACCAGCTCTCCGATGCGACGGGTGAGGAGCAGCGAGTGTCGGGTGTTCTTGCCGAAGTCGTGGGTCGGGTCGAGGAGCACCGACTCCGGCGGCACCCCGGCCGCCACCGCACGCCCGGCCAGCTCGGTCGTGCTTGCGACGACGTCGGCGACCACGTCGTCGTACGCGGGGCGGAACGGGTCCGTACGCGGGGGCAGGCCGCCGGTGTGGCTGCAGACGAGACCGGCGCCGTGCTGCGCGGCGACCTCGGCGAGCTCGGGGTCGTGTCCGGCCCACGTGTCGTTGATCAGGTCGGCACCGAGGGCGCACAGGCGGTCGGCGACCTCGCTGCGCCAGGTGTCGACGCTGATCACCAGCTCCGGGTACGCCTCGCGCGCGGCCCGGACGAAGTCCTCCGTACGCCGCAGCTCCTCCGTGGCGTCGACCGTGTCGCCGTAGCCGGCCTTGACACCGCCGACGTCGACGATGTCGGCCCCCTCCGCGACCACCACGCCGAGGTAGGCGAGCGCGTCGTCGAGGTCGTAGGTGCGGCCCCCGTCGTAGAACGAGTCCGGCGTGCGGTTCACGATCGCCATCACCGCGTGGTCCCCGGGCGCGATGGCCCGTCCGCGCAGTCGGAGGTCCATGGCACGATCGTAGGCGTGATCTGGATCGGAGTCGTGGTCGGAGCCGTCCTCGTCGGTGCGGTGGTGACGGTCGTCGCCGGACGCACCGGGGACCTCGCGCCGCTGCCGTCCTCGCGTCGTGACGTCCTCGTGCCGGCCGACCGTACGCTCTCGGCCGACGACCTGCAGGCGGTGCGCTTCAGCTGGGCCTGGCGGGGCTACGCGCGCGACGAGGTCGATTCGCTGATGGCGCGGCTCGAGAAGGAGGCCCGCGCGCGCGACGAGAGCACACCGTCGTCGCCCGTGGAGCCGTCGGTGACGCCCCGGGACGACGCCGATGGGTGACGCGGTCGTCGGGTCGGACGGAGTCGCGCGCTGCGCGTGGGCGGAGTCGTCGGACGAGATGCGGGCCTACCACGACACGGAGTGGGGCCGTCCCGTCCGCGACGAGCGAGGCTTGTTCGAGCGACTGACGCTGGAAGCGTTCCAGTCCGGCCTCTCGTGGGCCATCGTGCTCCGCAAGCGGCCGCGGTTCCGCGAGGTCTTCGCAGGTTTCGACGCCGAGGTCGTGGCGGCCTACGACACAGCGCGGGTCGCCGCGCTCCTCAGCGATGTCGGCATCATCCGCAACCGCGCCAAGGTGGAGGCGACGATCGCCAACGCCCGGGCCATCCGGGCGCTGGACGGTGGTTTCGCCGACCTGGTCTGGTCGTTCGCCCCCGAGCCGCGTCCGCGCCCGCTCTCGATGACCGACGTCCCGGCGGTGACCCCGGAGTCCACCGCCCTGGCCGCTGGCCTCAAGCGGCAGGGGTTCAGGTTCGTCGGCCCGACCACGGCGTACGCGATGATGCAGGCGGTCGGCATGGTCGACGACCACCTCGCGGGCTGCCAGGTGCGCACCGACCCGGTCTGAGCGAGGATCGGCTCATGCGGACAGCAACGCGTGGCGCCCTCGCCGGCAGTGCCGTGGGCGCTGTCGCGCTGGCTCTCGTGGTCCCGTCGGCGGCCGAGGCGTCCGCCACGCGGTCGGTGCGGCAGGTCGTGCCGGACAGGACGGCTCCGTCGAGGGTCGCGGTGCCGGCACGCAGCCTCGCCGAGCCTCGTCCTGCGGTCGTCGAGCGGGTGGTGATCGGCCGCTCCCGCAGGGGCCGCCCGATCCTCGCGTTCCGGCTCGGTGACCCCGACGCGACCCGGTCGGCGGTCGTCATCGCGGCGATGCACGGCAACGAGCGCAAGCCCCAGACAATCCTCCGCACCCTTCGCGACGGTCGTCCGATCACCGGCCTCGACCTGTGGGTCGTCCCGAGTGCCAACCCCGACGGGGTCGCCCGCAAGGCGCGACGCAATGCCCGTGGTGTCGACCTCAACCGCAACTTCCCACGGCGCTGGAAGCGGTCCAGGCGCGGCGTCACCTGGTCGGGCCCGAGCGCGGCCTCCGAGCCGGAGACGCGCGCCATGATGCGGTTCCTCCGCCGGGTCGCCCCCGATCAGGTCGTCTCGTTCCACCAGCCTCTGTACGGGATCGACACCAGCGGGACCGGCAACCGCCCGCTCGCGCGGCGGCTCGCGAAGCACCTCAAGCTCCCCAGGAGGTCATTCTCCTGCGGGTCGGGCTGCTACGGGACGATGTCGCAGTGGTTCAACCACCGGCTCGACGGCCAGCTCGTCACGGTCGAGCTCGGGCGCAGTCCGTCGCGTGCCTACCTGACCCGGACCGCGCCGACCGGCCTCCTCAAGGCCCTCGGCGGCACGCGGCCCTGACGCCGCGGCTCAGCGGCCCACGAACGTGGGCTGCTCCTTGGCGAGGAAAGCCTTGACCGCGGTGCCGTGGTCCTCCGACGCACCGGTCAACGCCATCAACCGGGCCTCGTTGGTGAGCGACTCGGGCAAGGAGTGGGTGGCGGAGAACGCGAGCGCGCGCTTGAGGGAGGCGTACGCGAGCGTCGGGCCTGTGGCGAGGCGCTGGGCGAGGTCGGCGACCGCCTCGGAGAAGGCGTCGTCGGGCACGACCTGCGTCGCGAGACCGAGCGCCAGAGCCTCCTCGGCGCGGACCGTACGGGGCAGCAGGAGCAGCTCGGTGGCCTTCGGGAGGCCGACGAGCCGTTGCAGCGTCCACGACGCCCCAGTGTCCGCCGACAGCGCGATGCCGGCGAACGCGAGGTTGAACCCCGCGGACTCGGCGACGATCCGGAAGTCCGCGGCGAAGGCGATCGAGGCGCCCGCGCCGGCGGCGATCCCGTTGACGGCGGCGATCACCGGCTTGGGCATCGTGGTGATCGCGAGCACCATCGGGTTGAAGTGCTCCTCGACGGTGTTGCTGAGCTGGCCGCCCTCGCTCATCTTCGCGACGTGCTCCTTCAGGTCCTGACCGGCGCTGAAGGCCCGCCCCGAGCCCGTCAGAACCACGCACCGGACGGCTTCGTCGGCCGCCGCGGCGTGCAGGGAGTCACGGAACGCGACCTTGGTCAGATCGTCGAAGGAGTTGAGCACGTCGGGGCGCGACAGCGTGATCGTGGCGACGCCGTCGGCGACCTCGTAGGCGACGGCGGGGTGGGGTTCTGTCATGGCGTCAGTCTGCCGCATTCACTCCCGGCGGGGACGTGGGCGATAATGGACGCATTCAAGGTGCACGCGCCCGCGCTGCGCACGGAGGAGAGGGGAACGCATGGCGGCCATGAAGCCTCGGACCGGAGACGGTCCGCTGGAGGTCACCAAGGAAGGACGCTGCATCGTGATGCGGGTCCCGCTCGAGGGTGGAGGACGACTCGTCGTCGAGCTGACGAACGACGAGGCATCCAACCTGGGTGACGCCCTCAAGGCAGTCTGAGTGGGCTCCCAGCCCGGACTGACCGTCCGCTGGTCGTTGCGTGACGCCCCCGACGGCACGCTGGACCAGCTGAGGGCCTATGTCCGGGACACCTCCTACGACCGGTTCTCCGGCATGGACGGACTGGCGTTCAAGACCTGGCGTGCTCGTGAGGGCGCGTGGTTCGAGGGCGTGTACGTGTTCGTCGACGACGCTGCTCGTGCTGCCTTCCAGGAGTCGTTCGCCGCCACCGCGGCCTCGGCACCCGGATCGCAGATCGTCGGGAGCGCGCCGGAGCTGATCGAGGAGTGCGAGGTCGTCGCGATCGCGGAAGGCGCTGCGGGCTTCAGGCCCACCCCGTCCTTCGCCTGATCGGTCGAGGTGCCCGCCGCAGGCCACCGACGTCGCCCTGGGCGGCGCCGTGGGTCTGCGGCGGGAACCTCGTACGCGTTGCTCAGAGGAGGTCGGCCAGGTGGCCCGCCGCCCGTTCGGCGCCGTCGCTCTCCACGGGCGGACCCGACGGTCGGCGCCGTGCCTCGGCGACCAGCGTCGACGTGAGCTGGTCCGGGTCGCACGCCTGCTCGTACGCCAGTCGCCGGCCCGCGGCGTACTGCGCGAGCCGGTGCGTCACGTGGACGTTCTGCTCGAAGTGGTGGCGCAGCGGCACGAAGACGAACGGCACGCGTTGTGCCGTCAGCTCCATGCAGGTGGTCAGCCCGCCCTGGACGAGCGCCACGTCGGCCGCCCCGAGGTGCCGGTGAAGGTCCGGCACGAAGCCCCGCACGTCCACGCCACGGAGGCGAGGGAGCGTACGAGGGTCGATCCGGGGTCCGGTCACCACGAGGAACCGTAGGCGCGGCTCCTCGCGACGGATCCGCGGGACCGCGTCGAGCACCCGACGCAGCAGGTGGTGCCCCACCGCAGAGCCCCCGACGGTGACGACGCAGAGCAGCTCGTCGGCCTCGAGGCCGAGCTCGGTGCGGACGGCGGCCCGTCCGATCGGGCCCACCGGCTCGAACCCGGTGACGTACCCCGTGAAGGCGAAGTGCGCCCCGGTCCACTCCCGGATGCCGGGCAGACCCGGACCGAAGGGCTCCGTGATCACGTCGGCAGGGTTGCCGACGAAGAGCGACCGGTCACGCACACGTTCGAGCCGAGCACGCTGCTCGAGCATCTCGGCGTTGTAGTCGGCGGTCAGCGCCGCCTCCTCCGCGCCGCCGTCGGGCAGCGGGACCCAGCCTACGAAGTCGGTCAGCCACGCATACGCGAACCGCTTGAGCTGAGGGTTCTCGTGCAGGAAGTGGTCGACGTCCCACGCCTCGTCGCCGACTACGAGATCGTACGGTTCCTCGCTCACCACGTCGTCGAAGACGCCGAAGTTCGCCACCAGGATCTCGTCCATCCGACGGATCGCCTGGAAGGCGTGCAGGTCGTGCTCGCCGGCCTCGTCCTCGACGTGGGCGCACTCGCTCGCGAGAAGGGACGATGCCGGGTGGACGCGCTCGCCGGCGCGCTCCAGGACGCCGGTGGCCGGGGACTGGGTGAGCCAGTCGACGTGGAGGTCGGGGTGGCGCTCGCGCAGTGCGTCGGCGATCGCGAGGTCGCGTCGCACGTGACCGAGGCCGATCGGCGAGGTCAGGAAGAGCGCCCGCCGTCGGCGCCCTCGCGGCGGGGTCCACCTCCGCCGCACAGCCGGCTCCGCAGAAGGCCAGAGTCGACCGAGGAACTCGCCGATGGCCCGGTTGACGGCGACCGGTTCACGCGTGTGGGGGGCGTGCCCGCCGCCGGACACGGCGAACAGTGATGCCCCCGTCCTCTCGGCGAGCGCCTCCGCCTCGGCGAAGGGGCGGATGTGATCCTCCTCGCCGTGGATGACGAGAGCCGGGAGGTCGACCTGCGTGATGCTCTGCGTGAACTCGGGACGACGGCACACCGTCCGCGCGAGCTCGGTGTCGACGAGACGCTCGGGCCCGATGTCGTGTCCCCAGGCCACACAGTCCTCGATCTTCTTGGTCGAGTGCGGCTCGGTGTACATCTGCCCGAAGAAGAACCTGAGGAAGGCGTCGTAGTCGCCGTGGAGCCAGTTGTCGCGGCTGAAGGACGCCCACCCCGGCGGTGCCGGGCCGTCGCGCGGGTCGGCGAGGAACGCGTGCTGCTCCCGCTCCGGATGACCCGGCACCAGACCGAGTGCGGAGCCGATTGCGATGATCCCGGCCACCTGCTCCGGTGCTTCGCACGCCAGCGCGAACGACCAGGCCACGCCGCAGGAGAACCCGGCCACCGCCACGGCCTCGGTCACCGTCGGGTCGCGGCGTGTGCGGTCCAGCACCGCCAGGGCGTCGGCCACGAACTCGCCGTCGGCGTACGGCTCCGGCCCCACCGGACGGTCGGAGCCGCCGGAGCCACGGCCGTCGAAGGTCACCACCCGGAATCGACGTGCCAGGTACGGCACCTGCGCCTTCCACGAGCGCGACGGGATGATCGACCAGGTCGGCATCAACAGGACGGTGTGCGGAGCGTCGCCGAACACCTCGTACGCGATGCGCACCCCGTCGCGCACCACGACGCCGTCGCTGTCGGGTTCCCTCGCGCGCATCGTCCCTCCGTCGGTGGGCCGTCGCCCCCAGTCTGCGCCCGCAGGTGGGTGCGACGGCCCTTGGTTGTCGTCCCCGTGGGTGCGCAGACGTCACTTCCGGACGGCGAGCACCCTGTTGAACGGCGTCTCCGCCACCGAGTCGAAGCCCGTGAAGCCGGCGGCGGCGGTGATCTCGCGGATCTTCGCCGGACCCGCCTGGGTGCCGATCGCCAGCCCGACGTCCTGGGACAGCGAGGCGGGCGTGCACAGCAGCGTCGAGAACCCGTAGTAGGCGCGACCGACAGGCGTCAGGTTGTCCTCGACCCGGTCGCCGGCCATCGGCTCGACGATCATCCAGACGCCGTCGTCGGCCAGCATGTGGTGCACGTGCCGAGCGGCACCGACCGGGTCGCCCATGTCGTGCAGCGCGTCGAACGTCGTGACGACGTCGTACGCCTCGTCACCGAGGTGCTGGGCCGACGTCACCTCGAAGGTCGCCCGGTCGGACACCCCTGCGGCCGCGGCCCGCTGACGGGCGACGTCGATCGAGGCCGCGTGGTAGTCCGAGCCCACGAACGTGGAGCTGGGGTACCCCTCGGCCATCAGGATCGTGGAGGCGCCGTGACCGCAGCCGATGTCGGCGACGCGGGCGCCCTCCCGGAGCTTGTCCGCCACACCCGCGGCGGGAAGCCACGCATCGACGAGGTAGGCCAGGTAGCTGGGCCGGAAGAACCGTTCGCAGCCGTCGTGCACGTCACCGTTGTGCTCGTGCCAGCCGACCCCCGCGTCGTCCCGCGCCGCCTCGACGACGCGCTGGGAGTCGGCCACCGTGCCGAGCGCGATCTGGAAGAGACCGGGCAGGAAGGCCGGACTCGACTCGTCGGTGAGCGCGACGGCGTGCTCTGCCGGGAGCACATACCGCCCGGTGTCGGGCTCGTAGCGGACGAAGGAGCCTGCCGCCTGGGCATTGAGCCACTCGCGCGCGTACGGGAGAGCCGTACCGGTCCGCTCGGCGAGCTCCGCAGGCGTGAGCGCGCCACCGTCGGCCAGCGCCCGGTAGTAGCCGAGCTTGTCGCCCAGGACCACGAGCGCCGCGTTGAGCGTCGCACCGACCTCGTCCACGGCTCGGAAGACGAAGGACATCAGGACGTCCTCGTCGATCTGTGCAGTCATGTCACCCTCCTCGGTGATCCGTCGATGCCCGCGACGCTAGGGATCGGGGGCGTGTCGCCGCATCCGGTGACCCCCCTGGTTCGTCAATCCCGCGGCTGTAGGCCCCCCGGGTGACTAGCCTCGGGAGCATGCTCGTCGGACG
Source organism: Mumia sp. zg.B53 (assembly GCF_019550935.1). Lineage (NCBI taxonomy): Bacteria > Bacillati > Actinomycetota > Actinomycetes > Propionibacteriales > Nocardioidaceae > Mumia > Mumia sp. zg.B53. Next base: position 107,494 of record NZ_JAHWCK010000002.1, read on the forward strand.
AGCGCGTGAGTGCGCCGCGATCGGCGCGCTGGTGGCGCGAGCACGCGGCGGTGCCAGCGGTGCTGTCGTCGTCGTGGGCGAGGCCGGGATCGGCAAGTCCACCCTGCTCCTGCAGGCCAGGGAAGCAGCCGGTTCCGGCGTCCAGGTCCTCGCGACGGCAGGAGCCGAGCCCGAGCGCGACCTGCCGTTCGCCGGGCTCGCGCAGCTCCTGCGGCCGCTGCTCGGCCACCTCGGCGCCTTGCCGGCCGTGCAGGCGGACGCGCTCGCACAGGCGCTCGCCCTCCGTCCGGGAGGTACGGGGGAGGCGCCCGCTCGCGCCGGGGAGCGTTTCGTGATCTCCGCGGCGACGCTCGGGCTGATCAGCCGGGCAGCCGAGGAACGCCCCCTCCTTCTGCTCGTCGACGACCTCCATCACCTCGACCGCCCCTCCGTCGACGCGATCCTCTTCACCGCCCGACGGCTCCTCACCGACGCGGTCGCGGTGGTGCTCGCGACGCGACCGGGTGCTGCCGTCGGTGAGCTTGTGGCCGACCTCGACCGTCTCGAGGTTGGTGGACTCAGCCGCGAGGAGTGTGACGCGCTCGTCGTATCCCGCGGGCTCTCGGCCACGCAGGCCGAGCGCCTGCACGCCGTGAGCGAGGGCAATCCGCTCGCTGCCCTCGAGATGGTGCGTACGCCGGACCTGCTGGCGCGGGATCTCGGCGAGATCCCGGTGCCGCGACTCATCGAGGAGGCGTTCACCGGCCGTCTCGGCAGCCTGCCGCCCCTCGCACGCACCGCACTCACCGTCGCGGCGCTGGCGGGCGACGTCGACCTCACGACGCTGGGCCGGGCGTGCGCTACGGCCGGGAGCGACCTCGCGCACCTCGCCGATGCCGAGCAGGCGGAGCTGGTCGACCTGGGGCTCGACCGTGTCCGGTTCCGGCACCCGCTCATGCAGGCGTCGCTGGTGCAGGCCACGGCGCCACCTTTGCGGCGGCAGCTGCACCGGATCATCGCCGACGCGCTCCCCACCGGCGACCTCGACCGGCGGGCGCAGCACCTCTCGGCGGCGACGATCGGCCCCGACGGAGAGGCGGCCGCGGTGCTCGACGCGGCGACCGCGTCCGCGGCACGGCGTCGCGCATACGCGGTGGCGTCGCAGTGGGGCGAGCGGGCAGCGCACGCGAGCGAGGACCCGGAGGAGCGCACCCGGCGACTCGCGCTCGCCGGCGAGCACGCCTGGCTCGGGGGCCTGGCCGACCGCGCCCTGGAGATCTTCGGGGAGGCGGTCGCGGGTGCTCCCACAGGGCCGGCCCGTCGACGCGCGCTGGCGCTGCGGGGGGTGGTGGGTGCGCGGTGCGGCTCGTTGGTCGAGGCGCGCGCCCTCCTCCTGGAGGCGTCGGGTCCGGTCGCCGCCGACGACCCCGACCTCGCGGTGGTGCTGCTGGCGGAGGCGGTGTATCTGTGCGTGTACCTCTGTGACGGCGCCGGAGCGCGCACGGTCGTCGCCCGGCTCGACGCGCTGCGGGAGACGGCCACCGCACCCCGCAGCCGGCTGCTCGGCGACCTCGCCGCGGGCATCGGGCGGCTGATGACCGGTGACGGCGAGGCGGGCGCCACCCAGATGCGCCGTGCCGTGGCCGCGGCGGGAACGGGAGATCTGATCGACGATCCCCGGTGGCGGGGGTGGCTGCTGCTCCCGCCGATCTGGCTGCGCGACTCCGGCGACTCGCGGGCCCTGGTCGACGCGGTGGTCCTCGACGCACGTGAGCGCGCGGCGCTGGGGACGCTGCCATTCCTGCTCTTCCACGCCGCGCGCGACGATGCGACGACGGACCGGTGGACGTCGGCGGAGGGGGCCTACCGCGAGGCCATCGCGCTGGCGCGCGAATCCGGCCAGCGCACCGACGAGGCGATCTCCCGCGCCGGACTCGCGTGGCTGCTCGCGCGTCGCGGGTGCGAGGACGAGATGCGGGCCGAGTCACAGGAGGCGGAGCGTCAGTGCGTGCGGAGCAGACTCAACTTCGGCAGGGCCTGGCTCCGCTTCGCGGCGGGCGACCTCGCGGCCGGCCTCGGCCGGTACGAGGAGGCGGTCGAGCACTTTCGTGCGCAGCAGTCGCTCGTACGCCGCTTCCGCGTCGTCGACGCCGACCTGTCTCCGGCCCCCGAGCTGGTGGAGTGCCTCGTCCGTGTCGGTGACCTGGACGGTGCCCGTGCTGAGGCGTCCGCGTTCGCCCTGCTCGCCGACACCAAGGGTCAGCCGTGGTCACGAGCCCGCGCGCACCGGGCCCTGGCGCTCGCCGGCGTGACGCCGGACGCGCGGTTCGCCGCCGCTCTCGTGGAGCACGCCCACAGCCCGGACGCGTACGAGCGGGCGCGCACCCAGCTCGCGTTCGGGGCACACCTGCGCCGCACGCGGCGGCGCAGCGAGGCGCGTGAGCACCTCAGGGAGGCGCTCACCACGTTCGACCGCCTGGCCGCCGCCCCGTGGGCCGCGCAGGCCTCCGCGGAGCTCGCCGCGACCGGTGAGCGGGTGCAGCGGCGCGCGCCGGGGGCGGAGCAGCCCCTGACCCCGCAGGAGCTGCAGGTGGCCCGTCTCCTCGGCGAGGGACGGACGACACGAGAGGCAGCGGCGGCACTCTTCCTGAGTCCGAAGACGGTGGAGTACCACCTGCGGCACGCCTACATCAAGCTCGGGATCTCCTCGCGTGCGGAGCTGGCTGCGAGGCTGAGCGAGGATGCCGAGCTCCGCGCCCCGGCAGGGTGAGCGGCGGCTGGTCGAGAGATCTAGCTCCGGACCTGGGCCACGAGCAGGCCGTCCCCGACGGGGAGCAGCGCCGGCATGAACCGGTCGTCGTCGAGCAGCGAACGGCCGATCTCGCGGACCGCGACGGTGTCCTCGTCGCGTCGCGCCGGGTCGGCCACCCGGTCGTGCCACAGCGCGTTGTCGAACGCGAGGACGCCGCCGGGACGCAACAGGCGCACCGCCTCCTCGACGAAGAGGGGGTAGTCGCGCTTGTCGGCATCGACGAACACCAGGTCGTACCCGCCGTCGGCCAGGCGGGGAAGCACCTCCAGCGCGGAGCCGGAGATGAGACGGAACCGGTTGGAGGCGATCCCGGCTTCGGTCAGGGTCGTGCGCGCGAGCCGCTGGTGCTCGGCCTCCCGGTCCACGGAGGTCAGGACGCCGTCCGGGCGCATGCCGCGCAGCAGCCACAGGCTGGAGACACCCGTACCCGTCCCGACCTCGACGACCGCGCCAGCGTTCGCGACCCCCGCCAGCAGACGCAGTGCCGCGCCGCCACCCGGGCCGATGGGCACCACGCCGACCTCGTCCGCCCGGGCACGGCCGTTCTGCAGCGGCTCGTCCTCGACGACGAACTCCTCGGCGTACAACCAGCTCTGCGGCGTGATCGCGGTGGCGATGACGAACTCCTCTCACAGGCCGGGAATCCCGGCACCTGGGCCACAGCCTAAGGCATGGGAGAGGGGTCGCCGCGGACGTCAGCACGCGCCTCGCCGGTGCCGTGAAAGCTCGTGCGACTCGGCATCATGGGGAACGTCCAGGTCCGTCTCATCGTTGTCTCAGTTTGTTGGTAGACGATAGTTGTCCGACCAACACAGGAGGTCGTCAGACAGATGGGCACGACCACGCAGGACGCCGGCACGCAGACCCACGACCAGAACGGGGTCGGTACCTGGGAGGAGATCGTGGAGCAGCACTCCGCGCGCGTCTTCCGGCTCGCCTACCGGCTGACGGGCAACCAGCACGACGCCGAGGACCTCACCCAGGAGGTCTTCATCCGTGTGTTCCGCTCGCTCGACTCCTTCAAGCCCGGCTCGTTCGAAGGATGGATCCACCGGATCACCACCAACCTCTTTCTCGACCGCGTCCGCCGGAAGTCGAAGTTTCGGTTCGACCGGTTCGGCGAGGGCGCCGAGGAGAGGCTGACCGCCACCGACCCGTCGCCGGAGAGGGCCTGGTCCGACGCGAGCCTCGACGCGGACGTCGAGACCGCGCTCGCCTCGCTGCCGGAGGAGTTCCGCGTCGCCGTGGTCCTGTGCGACATCGAGGGTCTGTCCTACGAAGAGATCGCCGACGTCCTCGGCGTCAAGCTCGGGACGGTCCGCTCGCGGATCCACCGCGGGCGCAAGCAGCTCCGTACGGCGCTGGAGCACCGTGCCCCGTCCGGAGCGCGTACACGGTTCGCAGGCCCTCTCGACCCGGCGGTGGCACCCCGCTGATGGCACACCTGGGAGATCGCGTCGCGGCGTACGTCGACGGACAGCTGCCCGTCGACGAGGCCGCGCGCGCGGACGCTCATCTGGCGGCCTGTGACGAGTGCTTCGAGGCCGTCCTGGCCCAGCGTGCCCTCAAGCGGCGCATGACCGGCCTGTGCACGCCTCCGTCCCCCTCCTCGACGTTCCTCTCGGCCCTCTCCGACCCAGCGCGGCTCGCTGCCGCCGCTCCGCCGTCGCGGCTGCACCTGATCTTCGACCACGTCGTGGTCCGTGTCGGCATCGCGGCCACCGGGGCCTCGGCGGTGCTCGCCGGCATCGCCTACGCGGTGGGCGCACCCGCCACCCCGGCCGACACCGTGGCTCCGCCCGTCGAGCAGTTCGTAGCCCAGTTCCGCGGCGAGGCCGACCCGATCCAGCAGAGCGTCGGCGCCGTGGGCGGCTCTCCGAGCGACGTGGCGCTGGTGGTCGCGCCCGGCCACGCCGTCGTGCCCACCCGGAGCGACTCGACGGAGGCCGTGTCGCTCCTCGAGGAGGCCCTCGGCTCGTCGGTGAGCGTGCGGCTGCTCGCCAACCGCTACGATCTCTCCGTCATCCGTTCGAGGCCAGGCAGGTCGGAGGTCATCGCCGCCGACGACGGCCGCCGTGTCGCCGCATACGTGATCGAGGACGCCGACGGACGTCTGCGCCAGGTCGTGCGATACGCCCAGCAGGAGATCGCCGATCCCGTCTTCCGCGCTGTCCGGCCGGTGCCGCGGACCGAGGGCATCCCGGTGCACGAGGCATCCGCTCCGCTCCAGGAGACCGGACGCGTCGCCGCAGACGACCTCGCCACCGAGCACGGGGTGCAGATCGACACCGCCACGATCGACCGCCTTGCCATGACCGGCTGGCCGTGTCACGACCGCCTCGGACGGTCCCTCGAGCGGGTCGGCGCCCGGTGGGTCGACCTCTCCGGGGACAAGGGCATCGCCCTGACCTACACCGACGGCCGGTCCACGGTGACCGTCTACGAGCAGAACGGCGCCCTCGACCGCGACGCGGTGTCGGGCTTCGCGCGCCACGACGTGGGCGACGCGGAGGTCTGGGTGCGGGAGGGGACACCGTCGGTCGCCACCTGGGACTACGACGGCATCGTGTTCACCGTCGTCACCGACGCGCCCGCCTCGCGCCTGCGCGACGTGATCGCCGACCTCCCCCAGCAGCCGCACCGCAACGGGATGCTGGACCGGGTCCGTACGGGGTTGGAGCGACTGACTGCCTGGACGACGCCCGGCTCCCGCGACGCCTGAGAGACTCAGGCCCCGCCAGCGGCGCACAGCCCGCAGGCCCTAGGTCGCGTCGACGTCGAACGGAGCCGGCTCGCCGGGCTCGAGGGGGCGGGACGTCGCTCGGGAGGAGGGGTTGGACGTCGGATCGTCGTCGTCCAGCGTGCCCTTCATCATCTCGCGCGGGTCGAGGCCCCGTATGTCGTCTCGCAGCGAGGTGAAGTCGTCGCCCATCTCTCGCTGGAGGTCGGCCTTGGCGTTGTCGGCCATCTGCCGGACCGTGCGGACGAGGCGGCCGAGCTGCCGTGCGAACTCCGGCAGGCGCTCAGGTCCGAAGACGAGGACCGCGACGATCACGATCACCGCCATCTCCGCCACGCCGACGTCGAACATGCGCGAAGCCTAGCCGCAGGCCGGCGGAGACGTCAGCGGCCGGTCGGGGAGAGCCCGAGCTGCATCCCGGCGAGTCCGCGGGAGCGGCCGGACAGCGTCGAGGCGACCTGCTTGAGCACCTTGGCTGCAGGGCTGTCGGGTGCCTCCTCCACGATGGCCACGCCGGTGTCTCCGCTGATGCGCATCTGCTGGTCGAGCGGGATCTGTCCGAGGAGCGGGACGTCGTAGCCGAACCGGGCGCTCAGCGTCGCGGCGACGGTCTCGCCTCCACCCGAGCCGAAGATCTCCATCCGGTCGCCGTTGGGCAGCTCGAGCCACGACATGTTCTCGATCACGCCGACCACGCGCTGGTGCATCATCGACGCCATGGTCCCCGCACGCTCGGCGACCGAGGCAGCGGCGTCCTGCGGCGTGGTGACCACCACGACCTCCGCGTTGGGGAGATGCTGGCCGAGGCTGATCGCCATGTCGCCGGTGCCCGGCGGGAGGTCGAGCAGCAGCGCGTCGAGGTCGCCCCAGTAGACGTCGGAGAGCATCTGCACGAGCGCACGGTCGAGCATGGGGCCGCGCCAGGCGACGACCTGGTCCTTGCGCGGCTTGAGCATGCCGATGCTCATGACCTGCATGCCGCGGACCGGCACCGGCATGATCATGTCCTCGACCTGGGTCGGGCGGGCGTCGCCGACACCGAGCATGTCCGGGATCGAGTGGCCGTAGATGTCGGCGTCGACGATGCCGACCTTGAGACCCTGAGCGGCGAGGGCTGCGGCGAGGTTGACGGTGACCGACGACTTGCCCACACCGCCCTTGCCGGACGCGATCGCGTACACCTTCGTGAGGGACCCGGCGGCGGCGAACGGGATCTCCCGCTGCGTCTGCCCACCGCGCAGCACCTCTTGGAGGTTCTTGCGCTGGTCCTCGTTCATGACACCCATGTCGACGCGGACGTCGGTGACGCCGGGCACCTTCGTCACCGCGGCGGTGATGTCGCGGTTCAGCGTGTCCTTGAGTGGGCAGCCGGCGACGGTGAGGAGGAGCCTGACGGTGACGGAGCCTCCGTCGATGTCGACGCCCTCCACCATGCCGATCTCGGTGATCGGACGACGGATCTCGGGATCGTTGACGGTCGACAGCGCCTGGTTGACGGCGTCGGGGTTCACCAGGGTCTCAGCGGGCATGTCATCGATGCTACGTGCGCCCTGGCAATCACAAGGGCGTCGGGTCGGGCTGACCGTCTGCCGCCTCGTCCGGCGACGACCTGACCCGGTCCTCGATGTCGTCGACCAGCCCTCGCAGCTCCGAGCGCAGGAAGTCTCGGGTGGCCACCTCGCCGAGGGCCAGACGGAGGCTCGCGACCTCCCGGGCGAGGAACTGCGTGTCCTCGTGCGACCGGGCCGACTGCTCCCGGTCCTGCTCCTGGGTGACCCTGTCACGGGCCTCCTGACGGTTCTGCGCGAGCAGGATCAGGGGAGCGGCGTACGAGGCCTGCAGCGACAGGATCAGGGTCAAGAAGATGAAGGGGAACGGGTCGAAGCGCAAGGAGTCCGGGCTCAGGCTGTTCCAGAGCAGCCAGGCCGCCACGAACACCGTCATCCACGCGATGAAGGTCGCCGTCCCCATGAACCGCGCGAACCCCTCGGCGAACCGGCCGAAGGTCTCCGCGTCCACCCGGCGGCGCCGGCTGCGGCTCCAGCGGTTGGGATCGCGGGGCTGGTCGAGCCGCACCCGGCGGTCGTCGCGGTCGCTCATAGCGCTCCCTCCGGCTCCTGGTCGCGCCAGCCCTCCGGCAGCAGCTCGTCGAGGACGTCGTCGACCGTGATGGCCCCCACCAGGTGGTGGGAGTCGTCGACGACGGGGCAGGCGACGAGGTTGTACGCCGCGAGGATACGAGCCACCTCGTGCAGCGACGTGTCGGGCCGCGGCCAGTCGATGTCGTTCACCGCGATCGCACCGACCAGCGACGAGGGCGGCTCGCGCAGCAGGTGCTGGAAGTGCACCACCCCGAAGAAACGTCCCGTCGGCGTCTCGAGCGGCGGCCGCGCCACGTAGACCAGCGCGGCCAGCGAGGGCGACATCTCGGGCTCCCGGATGCGGGCGAGGGCCTCGGCCAGGGTGGCGTCCGGCGGGAGGATGACCGCGTCGGAGGTCATCAGGCCACCCGCCGTGCCCTCCTCGTAGTCCATCAGCCGGCGGACGTCCTCGGCGTCCTCGGGCTCCATCAGCGCGAGCAGCGCCTCCGCGGTGTCCATCGGCAGCGTGGCGATGACGTCGGCCGCGTCGTCGGGAGACATCTCCTCCAAGACGTCGGCCGCGCGCTCGGGGTGGAGGCGGCCGAGGATCTCGACCTGGGCGATCTCGGGCATCTCCTCGAGCACGTCGGCGAGCCGCTCGTCGTCGAGCTCGGCCGCGATCTGCGTCCGCCGCAGGACCGGCAGCTCCCGCAGCGCGTTGGCGAGGTCGGCCGGGCGCATCTCGTCCATGGTCGCGAGGAGGTGGGTGGCGCCCTGCGAGGGCTGCTCGCCGGCGAGATCGGCGACGTCGCCCCAGTCGACGACGACGCCGTGGCCACGCCGTCCGAAGCGGGCGCTGCGGCTGCGCACGGCGACGTCGGAGAGATACCAGTCCTTGGTGCGGTCCTGCTCCATCGCGACGTCGTAGACCACGACCCCGTCGAGGTTCTGAGACGGCACCCGCACCTTGCGGTCGAAGAGCTCACCGAACACGAGCGTCTCGGTCTGGCGCTGCTCGAAGCGGCGCAGGTTGAGGACGCCCGTGGTGATGATCTGGCCGCCCTCGAGCGACGTCACCCGTGTCATCGGGAGGAAGACGCGCCGACGACCGAGCACCTCGATCACCAACCCCAGCACCCGGGGGAGGCGGCCTGCGCTGCGCTGCGTGACGACGACGTCGCGCAGCTTGCCCACCTGGTCCCCAGCGGGGTCGAAGACAGAGTGCCCGGCCAGCCTGGCGAGAAAGATCCGGCTCGTCGAGGTCACGGGGGTCAGCCTAGCGGCGTCCGGGCAGGAGGCCGGACGTACGACGCCCCGCCACCGCGGCGCGGTGACGGGGCGTCGGAGGCCTGAGTGTCAGGTCAGAGCTTGATGGTGCCGCGGCTGTAACCACCCTGGACGGTCTTGGTCGCGGGGATCTTGAGGCGGTACTTGGCGCGCTTGGACGAGTAGAAGGTGAAGCCGGCCTTGCCCTTGCGGTTGAGGCGCAGCGCCTTCTTCTTCTTCCACTTGCCCTTCTTGACCTGGACGACGACCTTCTTGCCGCGGTACGGCTTCCAGCCGGTCGGGCTGTAGTAGCGGACCCCGACCTTCACCTTCTTCTTCGAGCCGGTGCTCTTGATGGAGATGACGTTGCGGTACTTGAGGTTGCCCTCGATCGCCGACTTGACGGTGAAGTAGCCTCCGGCGGTCGCGTCGGTGTAGGCGAACGTGCTGCCGTCCGTGCGGCCACCGGTGATGGCGACGTTCGCGACACGGAAGGTGCCGCGACCCCATCCGGACCGGAAGGTGAGGTAGCCGCTGCCCGTGGAGGAGCTCAGGGAGACGGTGCCCACGCGGGTCGAACCGCGGTAGACGTTCGCCGTCATCGAGAAGTAGGAGACGTTCGGGCCGACCTGGCCGGTCACGCCGACGTCAAGCCCCTTGGTCTTGTAGTTGATGTAGGCGCTCTGCGCGGCGATCGAGACGATGTCGACCGGACGCTCCGGCGTCGGCGCGGCGGCCGCGCTCACACTGGCCGAACCAAAGCTGGTGGGCTTCGGCGCGGCTGCGGCGGAGGGGGCAGCGGACGCGAACGCGAGGCCGGAGAACGCGAGCGCGCCACCGGCCACGACGGCGGCGGCCCGCTTGAGAGGCGAGTTCACTGAGGTAGCCTTCCTGGGCAGACGAAGGGTGCGACAGGAACATAACTCATGGGCGGTCCACCCGTCGGGGCTTCGGCCATGGTGGTGGCTTCAACTATTTTGCGGCCCCGACTCAGGCCTCGGAAGACCCCGAGAGGCGAGGGGCGCGACGCTGGCGGTGCAGGGCGAAGGGGCGGCTGCGGACCGTACGCGCCGGCGACTCCAGCGGCTGCTCGCGCTGCGCCCTGTCGTCGAGGTGCCCGGGGGAGGACAACAGCTCCATCGGGCGGAGGCGTACGACGACGCACTCGCGCGCCCACCGGGCCACGGCCTCGTCAGCCTCGAACAGGTTGAGGCGGTCCGCAGCGAGCACCGCCGTGACCTCCTCCCACTCGGGGTGGTCGGGACTGATCTCCTCGACGGACGCGCTGACCCTCGCGACCTGCGCCCGGGTCGACTTCGCGCGCAGGTCGAGGACGACCTCGCGCTCGTCCCGGATCCCTGGCAGCGGCTGCTCGTCCCCGCCGGCGACGACGCAGACGGCGTCCTCGTGCCAGACGTGCCAGACCGGGTGCCAGGCGTCGGCGTACACGATCCAGAGCAGGCCCGACTTCTTCGCCACCTCGGCCACGAAGGCCCGGCGGAACAGCGCGTCGAAGTCGCCTGCCGGCTCGCTGGGGTCCATGCCCGACAGCATAGGACGGGGATCGTCTGCGCGGCGGCCGCGTCGGCGGTACGGCGGCCGCGCCACGCATACTGCGCAGGTGACCGTCATCCTCGCCGCCGTCGCCGTGCTCGGCGTCTCGCTGTCCGGACCCCTGATGGCGGGGACGCAGGCGCCCGCGCTCGCCATCGCGTTCTGGCGCAACGCCCTCGCCGAGGCGGTCCTGATCCCGGTCGCCGCAACCCGCAACCGACGCGAGCTGAGGGCGCTGACAGCGGTCGACGTCCGTACCTGCCTGTTCGCCGGAGCCGCGCTCGCCGCGCACTTCGCGACGTGGATCAGCGCGCTCAAGCTCACCTCCGTCGCGGCCGCGACGGCGCTGGTCTCGATGCAGGTCGGTTGGATCGCGCTGATCGACCGGCTCCGGGGCAGACACGTCCGGCTCGGTGTCGCCGCCGGGTTGGCCGTGTCGTTCTCCGGCGTGCTCGTCATCACCGGTGTCGACCTCAGCCTGTCGCGCGAGGCCGTGCTGGGGGACGGGCTGGCGCTGCTCGGGGGCCTGAGCGCGGCGATCTACACCGTCGCGGGGGCCCGGGCGCGGGAGACGCTGTCGACGACGTCGTACACGGTGCTCTGCTACGGCGCGTGCGCTCTGATCCTGCTGGTGGCCTGTCTGGTCTGGCGGGTGCCGTTGGTCGGGTTCGAGACCACCGCCTGGCTGGGCATCCTCGCGGTGACGGTGACCGCCCAGCTGCTCGGGCACTCGGTGATCAACCACCTGCTCGCGGTGATGAGCCCGATGGTCGTCTCGCTGGTGCTCCTGCTCGAGGTCCCGGGGGCGGCGCTGCTCGCCACCGCGATGCTCGGGCAGGCGCCGGGCCTGGGGGTCTACGTCGGTCTGGCCCTGATCATCGTCGGGCTCGCCGTCGTCGTGACGCGGCGCCCACCGCGCCGTACCGAGGTGCCCGACGCCGACTGACCCGCACCCCCGCACCCCGCGCCCATCGCCCCCACCCATCCGCGCGATTCGGTGAGGAGATCGGGGGTTCTGGCCCGAGCGGAGTCGATCTCCTCACCGAATCGCGGGGGGGGGGGGGGGGGGAAGGGGGGCACACGGGCGCGGCGGGTTCAAGTCGTTAACAGTGCTCGTCGGTACAGTCAGCCCTGATCCCGTCCCCGCAGCACCGAGGTGACCCGTGTCTGTCGAAAACAAGGCCTTGCGTTCGCGGCGCTCCTGTCTCGCCGTCCCCGGCTCCAACCCGCGCTTCCTGGAGAAGGCCAAGGGTCTGCCCGCCGACCAGGTCTTCCTCGACATCGAGGACGCGGTGGCCCCGCTCGCCAAGCCCGACGCACGCAAGAACATCGTGGCCGCGCTCAACGAGGGCGGCTGGGGTGACAAGGTCCGGGTGGTCCGCGTCAACGACTGGACGACGCAGTGGACCTACCGTGACGTGATCGAGGTCGTCGAGGGCGCCGGCGCCAACCTCGACTGCATCATGCTGCCGAAGGTCCAGACCGCCGAGCAGGTGGTCGCGCTCGACATCCTGCTGACGCAGATCGAGACCACGATGGGCTTCGAGGTCGGCCGCATCGGCATCGAGGCGCAGATCGAGAACGCCCTGGGCCTCACCAACGTCAACGCGATCGCCGCGGCCTCGCCGCGCGTCGAGACGATCATCTTCGGCCCCGCCGACTTCATGGCCAGCATCAACATGAAGTCGCTCGTCGTGGGCGAGCAGCCCCCGGGCTACGACGTCGGTGACGCCTACCACCACATCCTCATGAGCATCCTCATGGCGGCGCGGGCGTACGACAAGCAGGCCATCGACGGCCCCTACCTCCAGATCCGCGACACCGAGGGCTACCGCCGCGTCGCCTCGCGGTCGGCCGCGCTCGGTTTCGACGGCAAGTGGGTCCTGCACCCCGGCCAGGTCGACGTCGCCAACGAGGTCTACAGCCCTCGCCAGGAGGACTACGACCACGCCGAGAACATCCTCGACGCGTACGACTGGTTCACCTCCGAGGCCGGTGGCAAGAAGGGCTCGGCCATGCTCGGCGACGAGATGATCGACGAGGCCTCCCGCAAGATGGCGCTCGTGATCTCGGCCAAGGGACGCGCGGCCGGCATGCAGCGCACCACGACCTGGCAGCCGCCGACCGACTGAGGTCGTCGCACCCGCCAGCCCCGCCGTACGGAAGAAGAGAGAACACCATGGGCCGCCTGGTCACCACCGACGGACTGACCGACATCCAGCAGGAGATCCTCAAGACCGTCCGCGACTTCGTGGACAAGGAGATCCTCCCGGTCGCGACCGAGCTGGAGCACAAGGACGAGTACCCTCAGGCCATCGTCGACGGCCTGAAGGAGCTCGGCCTGTTCGGGCTCACGATCCCCGAGGAGTACGGCGGCCTCGGTGAGTCGCTGCTGACGTACGCGCTGGTGGTCGAGGAGATCGCGCGCGGGTGGATGAGTGTCTCCGGCGTCATCAACACGCACTTCATCGTCGCCTACATGCTCATGCACCACGGCACGGAGGAGCAGAAGCAGAAGTACCTCCCGCGGATGGCGACGGGCGAGGTGCGCGGTGCGTTCTCGATGTCGGAGCCGTCGCTCGGCTCGGACGTCTCGGCGGTCGCGACCAAGGCGACCAAGCAGGACGACGGGTCGTACAGCATCACCGGCCAGAAGATGTGGCTGACCAACGGTGGCTCGTCCAACCTCGTCGCGGTGCTGACCAAGACCGACGAGGGTGCGGACTCGGTCTACAAGAACATGACGACGTTCCTGATCGAGAAGGAGCCCGGCTTCGGCGAGACGGCCCAGGGGATCACCGTCCCCGGCAAGATCGACAAGATGGGCTACAAGGGCATCGACACGACCGAGATGATCCTGGAGAAGCACCAGATCTCGGCCGACCAGATCCTCGGCGGCGAGCCCGGCAAGGGCTTCTACCAGATGATGGACGGTGTCGAGGTCGGTCGCGTCAACGTCGGCGCCCGCGCTGTCGGCATCGCCAACCGCGCGTTCGAGCTCGGCATCGCCTACGCGCAGCAGCGCGAGACGTTCGGCAAGCCGATCGCCCAGCACCAGGCGATCCTGTTCCGGCTCGCCGAGATGGGCACCAAGGTCGAGACGGCGCACGCGATGGTCGTGCGCGCGGCGCGCAAGAAGGACGCCGGCGAGCGCAACGACGTCGAGGCCGGCATGGCCAAGATGGTCGCTTCGGAGTACTGCAACGAGGTCGTCGAGGCGTCGTTCCGCATCCACGGCGGCTACGGCTACTCCAAGGAGTACGAGATCGAGCGGCTCTACCGCGAGGCGGCGTTCATGCTCATCGGCGAGGGCACGAGCGACATCCAGAAGATGATCATCGGGCGCAGCCTGCTGAAGGACTACAAGCTCCGCTGACCGCCGCCGCGTCCCGGGTGCGAGCGCCCGGGACGCGGACGGACGGACGACCTGGGGACTCCGTACGCCGGGTGTCGCTGCGCGTGCGTACGGTGGACACCATGCCCCCCACCGCCGCTCCGTCCGCGCTGTCACCCTCTCGCGCCGCTGTCGCCGACCGTGTCATCGGTGCTCTCGCGGGGCCTGGTGCGAGCCTGCGCGGCGACCAGGTCGCCGCGGTCACCGCCCTGTGCGAGCCGCGCGCCCGCGTGCTGGTCGTCCAGGCGACCGGATGGGGCAAGTCCGCGGTCTACTGGGCGGCGACGGCGATCCGCCGCGACGAGGGCGCTGGCACGACGCTCGTCGTGTCCCCGCTGCTCTCGCTGATGCGAGACCAGGTCGCGGCCGCAGCCCGGGCCGGTCTGCGGGCCGAGACGCTCAACTCCTCCAACGTCGAGGAGTGGTCCCGGATCGAGCAGGCGCTGCGGGCCGATGACGTCGACGTCCTGCTCGTCTCGCCCGAGCGCCTGGCCAACCCGGGCTTCGGGCGCCGGGTGCTCGACGCTCTCGCGGGCCACATCGGGCTGCTGGTCGTCGACGAGGCGCACGCGGTCTCCGACTGGGGTCACGACTTCCGCCCCGACTACCGTCGCGTCTCCGACGTCCTCCAGCGGCTCAATCCCGACACCCCGGTGCTCGCCACCACCGCGACCGCCAACGCCCGGGTCACCGACGACGTGGCGACGCAGCTCGGTGACGAGACGCTCGTGCTCCGCGGACCGCTCGCGCGCTCGAGCCTCGAGCTGTCGGTCGTCGACCGGTTGTCGCCGCTGGAGCGATACGCCTGGGTGGTCGACCACCTTCCGACGCTGCCCGGGTCCGGGATTGTCTACGCGCTCACCGTCGCGGATGCGCATCGGCTGACTGCCGCGGTCCGCGCGGTCCACGGTGACGCGGTGCCGGTCGCCGCCTACACGGGCCAGCTCGAGGCCGCCGAGCGCGAGCAGCTCGAGGACGCCCTGCGCGACAACCGAGTGAAGGCGCTGGTGGCGACCTCGGCGCTCGGGATGGGCTACGACAAGCCCGATCTCGGGTTCGTCGTGCACGTCGGTGCGCCGCCGTCGCCGGTGTCGTACTACCAGCAGGTCGGCCGTGCAGGGCGTGCGATCGAGCACGCCCACGCGGTGCTGCTGCCCTCGGGGGCCGACGACGGAGTGTGGGACTACTTCGCGACCGCCACCATCCCCGTCGCCGAGCAGGTCGAGCGGCTGCTCGAGGCGATGGCCGACGCCACGGTCGACGCGCCGGCCACCGTGGTGAGCCTCGAGGCCGAGACCGGCCTGCGGCGCGGGCGTGTCGAGCTCATGCTCAAGCAGCTGGCCGTCGACGGCGTCACCGAGCGGGTCGAGCGCGGCTGGGTGCGGACCACCACGCCGTGGTCGTACGACCGTGAGCACTACGACGGTGTCGTGGCGGTACGCCGTCGCGAGGCCGACATCATGCGCGCCTACACCCGTGGTGAGCGTTGCCTGATGCAGCTGCTCCAGGAGTCGCTGGACGATCCGGAGGCCGCCCCGTGCGGCCGCTGCTCGGTGTGCCGCGAGACGCTCCCCGAGGGGTTGGCGGCAGCCCCACGGGCCGAGACGGTCCGCACGGTGGCGGGGGTGCTGCGTGGTGAGGACCACCTGCTCGAGCCCCGCAAGATGTGGCCGGGCGGCTCCTTCGGCGTACGCGGGCGGATCGCCCCCGACCGTGCGGTCGAGCCGGGCCGTGCGCTCGTGCACGCCGACGCCCCCGAGTGGCGCGAGGCGGTCCGGGAGATGTTCGCTCGAGACGCGCCGGCGCCTCAGGAGGTGCTCGACGCGTGCGTCCAGGTCCTCGCTCGCTGGCGCTCGCAGTGGAGGTCTCGCCCTGAGGTCGCCGTGGCTCTGCCGGCGGCCGGGTTCGCCGAGCTCTCCGGCAGCATCGCCGACCACCTCGCCGCGGTGGGACGGCTCGACCGGGCTCACCTCGCGGTCGAGGCGCACCCGTCCGCGCAGGAGATCCGCGAGCTGACCTCGTCCGACGAGGCGGCGCTGTGGCGCGACGCGGTGACGGTGCCGAGCGAGACCGCGGCAGCGGTCGCCGGCCGTACGGTGTTGCTGGTCGTGGACGCCTCGGCGTCACAGTGGCCGATCACGGTGGTCGGCGGAGCTCTGCGGGCGGCCGGGGCGTCGGCCGTGCTCCCGCTCCTGGTCCACCGTCGCGTGTGACCCCGGCGCCTCATCGCACGCCCACCCGGTCCCACCCGGTGACGAAGTCGTACATCGCCTCCGTCAGCCCGTGGTCGTGGGGCGAGGATGGGCGCCACCAGACGTCCAGCATCACCCACGCCAGCGCGCCGGTGCCCTTCTGGCTGCGGCCGAGCCTGCGGCGGACGGTCGTCGCGCCGTAGATCAGTCCTACCGGCAGCACGAGTGCGTGGGTCGCGTCCTCGACCGGCGGCCTGGCCGGCAGGATCCAGCCGGCCGTCACCGGCTTGCGCGACGTCGTGTACGTCATCAGACGGCCCTGCGTGCTCGCGACCCGGTTGTACACGTCCTCGGTGGGGATACGGCGGTGCTCGCAGGCGCTGATGAACGCCTGGACGTTCTCTCGTGCCTGGCTCTCCATGCCGGGAGGCTACGGGCGCCGTGTTACATCCGCGTCACAGCATGGTCGGCAGCACACGCCGTGTGCTGACTGTCACGCTCGAAGGTTCGGTCCGCCGATCGGGAGGCTCTGACAGTGGGCTGGCCTCGCGACACCACGACGGTGAGAACGTACGGGAGCCCTTGTGTGGGCGATTAGTCTGGTTTTGGCCCTTTCTCGGGGTGAGTCCGATCGCTGACGTGCGTCGGCTGCGCCCCCTGCCCCCGGGGGGCCGCGTGGTCGAGGTCCGGCGTGAGCTGATGCGCCATGCCCGTGCCGCGCTGCACGAGGGGCGTGCCGCCGCTGCTCGAAGGAGACCATCGTGAAGAACGCTGTCCGCGCGCTCGCGCTCGTGGGGTGTCTGGCGCTGATCGGCGCCGGGCTCTCGTCCGCCAGCGCGACACCAGTGCCGACCGCCACTCCCAGCGTGGCCGACGCGAAGAGGGCCAGCACGATCTCGGCCAAGACCCTGCTGAAGAGGCTGACGGTGCGCAGCGAGACGCGCGCCGGCTACGCGCGCGCCAAGTTCGGCCGCGGCTGGAAGGCACAGGGGAAGGGCTGTGACACGAGGGCCGTCGTGCTCAGAAGCGAGTCGAGGTCCCGCACCACACAGACCCGAAACTGCACGATCAAGCGCGGCAAATGGCGCAGCCAGTACGACGGCCGGGTCGTGCGACGTGCCTCCAAGCTCGACATCGACCACCGTGTGCCGCTGGCCGAAGCCTGGGACAGCGGCGCCAAGAAGTGGACCAAAAAGACCCGGATCGCCTACGCGAACGACCTCGGATATGCCGAGTCCCTCGTCGCGGTGACCGCGCGCTCCAACCGGGCCAAGGGTGACGGCGACATCGCCCAGTGGCTGCCCAGCAAGTCCAGGTGCTCCTACACCGCCCGCTACGTGGCCGTGAAGTACCGGTGGCGGCTCGCCGTCGACAAGCGTGAGAAGCGGGCCATCACCCGCGTGTTCTCCCGCTGCGGTAGGCGCGGCCTGAAGGTTGCCAAGCCCGGGCGGGCGAGCGTCAAGACCGGCGGAAACAGCGCACCCGCGCCGCCGCCCTCGAGCAACGATCCGCGCTTCGGCACGTGCGGCGTAGCCATCGCCCATGGCTACGGCCCCTATTACCGGGGGAGGGACCCGGAGTACTCCTGGTACATCGACCGCGACAGGGACGGCATCGTCTGCGAGCGGTAAGCGCGTCGGACGGCGAGGGGCACGCGGGGATCAGGTGGCCGGGTTGAGAACCCAGTCCTTCACCTCGGGCATGTCCTCGAGGTGCTCCCGCACATAGGTGCGGTGCCTCTCGAGCATCTGCTGGCAGTGCTCCCGCAGCTCCTGCGCGTTCTCCGGCGTCGCGTGGGCGTTGTTGAGGACGTCTTCGACGAGCTGGTAGCGCGACATGTGGTTGAGCACCGTCATGTCGAAAGGCGTCGTCGTGGTGCCCTGCTCGATGAAGCCACGGACGTGGAAGCGGTCGGCGTCCGGCCGGCCGTGCACCAGCTTGTGGATCGCGCCGTGGTAGCCGTGGAAGGCGAAGAGCACGTCCACGTCCTCGGTGAAGAGCGCGGCGAACTCCGACTCCGACATCCCGTGCGGGTGGTCCTTCTGCCGCGGCAACGTCATGAGGTCGACGACGTTGACCACGCGGACGGTGAGGTCCGGCACCCACTCCTTGAGCAGCTGCGCCGCCGCGACCGTCTCCGCCGTGGGCACGTCGCCGGCGCACGCCATCACGATGTCGGGCTTCTTGGAGCCGTCGTCGTTGCCGGCCCACTCCCAGATGCCGGCGCCCTTCTCGCAGTGCTCGGCGGCCTCGTCGATCGAGAGGTACTGGAGGTGAGGCTGCTTGTCGATCGCGATGAGGTTGACGTACGACCGGGACCGGAAGCAGTGGTCGGCGACCGACAGCAGGCAGTTGGCGTCCGGCGGCAGGTAGACCCTCGAGACGATGCCGCGCATGTTGAGCACCACGTTGATCAGCCCCGGCCCCTGGTGCGAGAAGCCGTTGTGGTCGTTGCGCCACGTCGTCGACGTCAGCAGGATGTTGAGGCTGGGGATCTTCGCGCGCCACGGCAGGTGGCTCGCCTCCTCGAGCCACTTCGCGTGCTGCACGGTCATCGAGGCGCTCACCATGGCGAACGACTCGTACGTCGCGAACAGACCGTGACGCCCGGTCAGGGTGTAGCCCTCGAGCCAACCCTGGCAGTTGTGCTCGCTCAGGACCTCCATCACCCGTCCGTCGCGGGAGAGCTTCACGTCGTCCGGCGTGACCCGCTCCATGAAGGCGCGGTCACTGACCTCGAACACCGCTCCGAGCCGGTTGGAGTTGGTCTCGTCCGGGCAGTAGAGCCGGAAGTTGTCCGGGTTGTCGCGATAGATGTCGGCCATCATCGCGCCGAGGACGCGGGTGTTCTCGAAGCGTTCGGCGGCGGGGTTGAGGACCTCGATCGCGTAGTCGGTGAACGGCCGCAGGGCGAGGTCTTTCGTGAGCACCCCGCCGTTGGCGACCGGGTTCGCGCTCATCCGGAGGTCACCCTCGGGGTTGTTCGCCTCGACCTGAGCACTCGGGTGTCCGTCGGGGAACAGCTCGTCCGGCCCGTACGACCGCATCCACGACTCCAGGATCGCGAGGTGCTCCGCGTTCTGACGGACATCAGACATCGGCACCTGGTGCGCGCGCCAGGTGCCCTCGATCGTCACGCCGTCGACCTCGTGCGGGCCCGTCCAGCCCTTGGGCGTACGCATCACGATCATCGGCCATCTCGGCATCTCGCCGTCCCAGTCACCGCCACGGGCGGCTTCCTGGATCGCCCGGATCTTGCCGTACGCCTCGGCGAGCACCGCGGCGAAGCGCTGGTCCATACCCGGCAGGTCGGACCCCTCGATCTCGAGCACGTCGTAGCCGTGGCCGGTGAAGAGCTCCCGCACCTCCTCGGGGGGCTTGCGGCCAAGCACGGTCGGACTGGCGATCTTGCCGTCGTTGAGGTGGAGGATCGGGAGCACGGCGCCGTCGCGGGCGGGGTTGAGGAACGAGATCCCCTTCCAGGAGCCCTCGAGCGGACCGGTCTCGGCCTCACCGTCTCCGACCACGGCGACCGCGAGCAGGTCCGGGTTGTCGAAGACCGCGCCGAAGGCGTGGATGAGGACGTAACCGAGCTCGCCGCCCTCGTGGATCGATCCGGGCGTCGTCACCGAGACGTGGCTGGGGATGCCGCCCGGTGTGGAGAACTGGCGGCAGAGCCGAGTCAGGCCCTCGGTGTCGAGAGAGACCTCGGGATAGACCTCGGAGTAGGTGCCCTCCAGGTAGCCGGCCGCGACCACTGCCGGGCCGCCGTGCCCAGGCCCCGACAGATAGATCGAGGACTGCCCGGTCTGGCGGATCAGCCGGTTCATGTGGGCGTAGACGAAGGACTGCCCCGGGCTCGTTCCCCAGTGCCCGAGCAGGCGCGGCTTGATGTCGTCGGCCGACAGCGGACGCTCGAGCAGGACGTTGCTCTTCAGGTAGATCTGGGCGACCGTGAGGTAGTTGGCCGCTCGCCACCACGCGTCGAGGGTGGCGACCTCCTCGTCGGTGGGGTTCGCGAACGCGGTCATGTCGATGGTCGTCTCGGTCATGCGTTCTCCTTGGCTTCGGAGTGGTCCGCTGCAGCGGCCGGTCGCGCGGGCGAGCCCGTCCGCACCAGGGCGACGGTGTGGTGCGCGATCTCGGCCTCCTCGTCGGTGGGCACGACCGCGACCCGGATCGGCCCCCCTCCGACGACGAGCCCGTCGTCGGGCACGGAGAGCGCGTTGCGCGAGAGATCGATCTCGATGCCGAGGTGCGCGAGCGGTGTGCACACCTCGGCCCGGAAGCTCGGGTCGTTCTCACCGATCCCCGCGGTGAACACGACGGCGTGCACGCCGGGGACGGTCGCGAGGTAGGCGCCGATGTAGTGGCGGATGCGGTACGCGGCGAGCGCGAGCGCTGCCCGCGCGTCCTCGTCGCCGGCCTCGGCGAGGGACTGAACCTTGGCCATGTCGGACTCGCCGCTGAGCCCGAGCAGACCGCTGCGTCGCTCGAGGAGGGTGGCGACCTCCGCTGTGGACATGCCGACCGTGTCCAGCAGGAACAGCACGGCGGACGCGTCGATGTCGCCGGCCCGTGTCCCCATGACGAGGCCGGACAACGGCGTGAAGCCCATCGACGTGTCGACGCTGCGTCCGTCGCGCACGGCGGTGATCGACGCTCCGTTGCCGAGGTGGCAGACGATGAGGTTGACCTCTGCCGGCGGGACGCCCAGCAACGCCGCCGTCCGCCCGGTGACGTACTCGACCGACGTCCCGTGGAAGCCGTACCGGCGCAGCTGGTGCTCGGCGGCGAGCTCCTGCGGGATCGCGAACGTGTAGGCCTCCCACGGGAGCGTCGCGTGGAAGGCGGTGTCGAACACCGCGACCTGCGGGAGGTCGGGGTCGCGCTCCTTCATCAGCCGGATGCACTCGACCGCGACAGGGTTGTGCAGGGGCGCGAGCGAGGAGAGCGCGTCGATGCGCGCCAGGATGTCGTCGTCGACCACGACCGGCGTGCTGAACTCCGTGCCGCCGTGGACGACGCGGTGACCTGCTCCGATCAGCCCGTCGAGGCGCGCGCCGGCCTCGTCGAACCGCTGAAACATCGCAGCGATCGCGTCGGCGTACGAAGCGCCGGGCAACGGTCTCTCGACGGGGTCCGACCCGGTCACCTGATAGCGCAGCGAGGTGCCGTCGTGGCCGATGCGGGAGACGATGCCCCGCCCCAGCCGCACCCCTGAGCTCGCATCGCGCAGCTCGTACTTCAGCGATGACGAGCCCGCATTGACGACGAGCACCGTCTCGTCCGGCATCCGGCCCTCCTTGGGCATCATCCGTGGCGCCGGCGGCACCCTCATCGTGTCAGTCTGTCGTCGCCCGCAGCCGCGCGCACGCCGAGAGACACGCCACCTGGACACTACATGCAGCGCACGCCGCAACTGATGTCACTAGGGTGAGGGACAGTCGAGAAAAAGGGGCAGCGATGGCGCAGCAGCAAGGCAGAGAAGGCTTCACGCTCGAGTACCCGCAGCACCTGGCGTACTTCGACAAGTACGTCGATGCGCAGCGCGCGGTGGACTACTTGTCGGATCAGCGGTTCCCGGTCGAGAACACGATGATCGTGGGCAGCGACCTCAAGCAGGTCGAGCGCGTCACGGGTCGCCTCACCTGGGGCAGGGTCGCAGGTTACGGTGCGGCGACGGGCGCCTGGCTGGGTCTCCTCCTGGGTCTGATCGTGGGCATCTTCGCCGAGCCGGGTCGTTGGCTCGCCGTGGTGCTGTCAGCCATCCTCATCGGTCTCGTCTTCGGCGTGATCTGGGGCCTCATCGGCTACGCGTTCACGCACGGACGCCGTGACTTCACCTCCGTCTCCCAGGTGGTGGCATCCCGGTACGAGCTCCTCGTCGAGCACAAGTTCCTCGCCGACGGGCAGCGGGTCCTCTCCGGGCTCATCCACCCGGCGACCCAGCAGCAGCCTCAGCACGCGGCGGACGTGGCACGGCCGGGAGGTCAGGGCCGCCAAGACCTGAGCCAGGGCCAGGACCCGAGCCAGGGCCAGGACCCGAGCCAGGGCCAGGACCCGAGCCAGGGCCAGGACCCGAGCCAGGGCCAGCCGCCGAGCCAGCCCTCGCCGACCCAGCCCCCGTCGACCCAGCCCCCGTCGGCCCCGCCAGGGGCGTGACCACGCCTGGCGTCGAACACGCTGCGCACGCGCTGGCCTGGCAGGCCCGGGCCTGCGGACGGCTCGGCTCGCCGATGTACGAGGGGATGCTCACGGCGCTCGCCGACGACGTCGTGGCAGGGGGACCGGCCCGCGCCGCTTTCGGTGACCTGGTGAGCGACGGGGCCGAGCTCCCCTCGGTGCCCGGCCTGCGCCTCGCGGGTGGGCTCCACCGGCTGGTTCTCGAGGGTGAGGCGCCGGGTCTCGAGGAGTTCTATCCGAGCGTCGGTGGCCGGTGGGATCTCGGGGGTGCCTGGCAGCACGTGCTGGCCGTGATCGATCAGCACGGCGCCACGCTGCGTCGCGCCCTCGACCTCACGCCGCAGACCAACGAGGTCGGACGCTCGGCCGCGCTCGTCGGCGGCCTGCTCCGGACCGCCGATCGGTTCGCGCTGCCCGTGCGACTGCTCGAGATCGGGGCGAGCGCGGGGCTGAACCTTCGCGCGGACCACTTCCGGTTCGGGTCGCCCTCGGGCTGGTGGGGCCCTGCGGACTCGCCTGTCGTGATGGCCGACGCCTGGGCCGGGCCGCTGCCGCCGGTGGACGCTCCGCTCGAGGTGGTCGAGCGACGCGGCTTCGACCTCGCGCCGCTGGACGTCGCGCGCGCCGAGGACCGACGCACGCTGGAGGCCTACACATGGCCGGACATGACCGAGCGGCTGGTCCGCCTGCGCGCGGCATGCGAGGTTGCGGCCGACGTCCCGGCCGTGGTCGAGCGCTCGAGCGCCGGGGACGCCCTCGACGCGGTCGAGCTGGAGCGAGGGGTGGCGACCGTGGTGTGGCACTCGGTGATGTGGCAGTACGTGGGCAAGGCCGAGCGCGCGCGGGTCGACGCCCGGATCGCAGCGCTGGCGGAGCAGGCGGATCCGGACCGCGTGCTCGCCCGCGTGACGCTCGAGGACAGTGGGGAGGTCGACGGGACGTATTCGGTGGTCCTCACGACCTGGCCGTTCGGCGAGGCCACCGTGATCGGTGCTGCCCCGCCCCATGGCTTGCCGACGACCTGGACAGGCTGACGAGACAGACACGGACGGGACAGACATGGAGGAGACGGCATGAGGGAGACGGCATGAGCGCGGCACTCTGGATGGTCCGCCACGGACCGACGGAGTGGGCCCGCGACGGCCGCCACACCAGTCGTACGGATCTCCCGCTCCTGCCGGAGGGCGAGGAACGGGCGAGCGAGCTGGTGCCGCGTCTCGCCACGGCGTCCTTCTCGCTCGTCCTCACCAGCCCTCGTCTGCGTGCCCGCCGGACGGCGGCGCTGGCAGGCTTCCCCGACGCCGAGGTCGAGCCCGACCTCGTCGAGTGGGACTACGGAGAGCACGAGGGCCTGACCACGCCGCAGATCCGTGAGAAGACCCCGGGTTGGACCGTCTGGTCCCACGGCGCCGGGACGGTGGGCGGCGAGACGCCGGAGCAGGTCACGGCCCGGCTCGACCGGGTCGTGGCGCGGGTACGCGCCACGGACGGGGTCGTGCTGGTGTTCGGGCACGGTCACGCACTGCGCGGGCTGGCCGCCCGTTTCCTCGACGAGCCGCTGCGGTTCGGCGCGCGCCTCGCCCTCGGAACGGCGACGCTGTCGGTGCTGGGCTACGAGCACGGGAGCGATGCGGTGATCGAGCGCTGGAACTGCTGACCTCCCGGGAGAGGGGGCCCGCGTGGAATCGCTGTTCTGGATCGTCCTGTGCGCCGCGATCGCCCCCGTCGTGGCGGCGACGGACCGGAGCGAGCAGTTCTGTCGCTCGTGCTCTTCGGCGTAGCGGCTGTGCTGGTCGCGGTCGTACCGACGAGGCTGCTCCCGCCGGCGTCGGTGATCCCGGGCCTCGTCCGCGCCGGCGCCGAGACGACGGCACAGACGACCGTACGCTTCACCGTGCTGCTCCTGGTGTCCCTGAGCGCGCTCGCCGTGGTCGTCCAGCTGGACACCATCCTGGCCGCCTTCGCGGCTGGGTTCATCCTTCGACGGGCACTGCCCGGAGGGGACGAGCGGCTCGAGACCAATATCAACGGGCTCGCGTTCGGCCTCCTCATCCCGGTCTTCTTCGTGACCTCCGGAATGGCGATCGACCCCGGCGCCGTGCGACTCCGTACGGGTGTCTCTGTCGGCCTCGACCGGCCTGCCGCTCATGGTTCGCGGTCAGCACGGTCGCGGTGGACGCGGGCGAGATGACCCAGACGACGGCGTCGATCCTCGTCGCGGGAGGCACGATCACGGTTCTTCTGCTGCCGACGACGGCGACCCTGCTCGCCCGGCAGGAAGCCACCCGACCCGAGAAGCCGGAGGCGGATCGGTCATGATGTCAGCGCCCCCAGGGTTCAACGACGCGAGGAGTCCCCATGCAGTTCGGCCGCAGCTACGAGGAGTTCGAGGTCGGCGCCACCTACAAGCACTGGCCAGGGAAGACGGTCACCGAGTACGACGACCACCTCTTCTGCCTGCTGACCATGAACCACCACCCGCTGCACATGGACGTGAACTACGCCGAGAAGACGACGCAGTTCGGCAAGAACGTGGTGGTCGGCAACTACGTCTACTCGTTGCTCCTCGGCATGAGCGTCCCGGACATCTCGGGCAAGGCCATCGCCAACCTCGAGGTCGAGTCGCTGCGTCACGTCGCGCCGACCTTCCACGGCGACACCATCTACGGCGAGACGACCGTGCTGGACAAGTGGGAGAGCAAGAGCAAAGACGACCGTGGCGTCGTCTACGTCGAGACGATCGGCTACAACCAGGACGGCAAGGTCGTCTGCGTCTTCCGCCGGAAGGTCATGGTCCCGAAGGACAACTACCTGGAGTCCCGCGGCGGCGAGCAGCCGGCGCGGCCCGTGCCGCAGCCCGACAAGAACTGGGCAGGCCCGGCAGCCGCACAGTGATCTACCTCACGCATCTCTCGCGTAGGTGAAACTGTTGCGCTGACGTTAATATCGTCCGGTGACGACACCCGAGTCCCTCGCCGGCCGCCTGGAGGAGTTCTTCCTCCAGGCGGCCGCGCGCTGCGAAGGCGATGCGGTCGACGCGTTCGCCGCTCTCGACCTGTCCGCGACCCAGTCGCGGACGCTCCTCATGATCTCGAGCCGGCCAGGGACCACCCAGATCAGTGACGTCGCCCGCGCGGTCGGCGTCTCGGTGGCCGCGGCGGGACGCGCCGTCGACCAGCTGGTCGGCGCTGGCCTGGTCTGCCGGAACGAGTGTGCCGATGATCGTCGCGTCCGTCTGGTGACGCTGACCGACCGGGGGCGCGAGCTCGTCGGCCGCCAGCTGCAGACCAAGCGCGCCGCGCTCCAAGAAATCGCTCGCGAGCTGTCGGAGCCCACACGTAGCCTTCTTGATCGCGCGCTACGCGCCGCGCTCTCCGAACGCCAACCCACCACCCCGGCTAAGGACCCTCACCCATGAGTCAAGACACCCAGACGCCGACCGGCGGACCTGGCCCCGGCAACGCACCCGGAGATGGTGACAGGCTCGACGCGGCTGTCCTCAAGATCGCCGGCGTGGTCGTGCTCGGCGCGATCATGTCGATCCTCGACATCACCGTGGTGAGCGTCGCGCTGCCCACCTTCCAGAACGAGTTCGACGCCACCTACGCACAGGTCGCGTGGACCATGACGGCCTACACGCTCGCGCTCGCGACCGTGATCCCGCTCACCGGCTGGGCCGCCGACCGGTTCGGCACCAAGCGCCTCTACATGATGGCGCTGGTCCTGTTCACCGCCGGCTCCGTCCTCTGCAGCCTCGCTGGAGGCATCACCGAGCTCGTGGTCTTCCGCGTGATCCAGGGCCTCGGCGGCGGCATGCTGATGCCGCTCGGCATGACGATCATGACGAGGGCGGCGGGCCCGCACCGGATCGGTCGAGTGATGGCCGTCCTCGGCATCCCGATGCTGCTCGGCCCGATCGGTGGCCCCATCCTCGGTGGATGGCTGATCGAGAGCCTCACCTGGCACTGGATCTTCCTGATCAACCTCCCGATCGGCATCGTCGCTCTCTTCTACGCCTGGCGCGTGCTGCCCAAGGACAACCCGCAGCCGTCTCAGTCCTTCGACTGGACCGGCATGATCCTGCTGTCGCCGGGTCTCGCACTGTTCCTCTTCGGCGTCTCCTCGATCCCCGAGGAGGGCACCGTCTGGGCCAGCAAGGTCCTCGTGACCGCTGCGGTCGGGGTCGTCTTGATCGTGGCGTTCGTGTTCCACGCTTTCCGGCCTGAGCACCCGCTGGTCGACCTGCGTCTCCTCAAGCACCGCAACCTCACGGTCGCCGTGATCACGATGGCGTGCTTCGCGATCGCGTTCTTCGGTGCCAGCATCCTGTTCGCCGCCTACTTCCTGCAGGTCCGCGGCGAGTCCACGCTGGTCGCCGGCCTGCTCCTGGCGCCCCAGGGCCTCGGCGCGATGCTCACGATGCCGGTCGGCGGCGCACTCGTCGACCGGATCGGTCCGGGCAAGGTGGTGCTCACCGGTCTCGCGCTCACCACCGCGGGCATGGCCGGCTTCACGCAGGTCGGCGCCGACACCTCCTACCCGTTCCTTCTCAGCGCCCTGTTCGTGATGGGTCTCGGCATGGGTCTGACGATGATGCCGACGATGACCGCGGCGCTCGCCACCCTGACCGAGCACACGATCGCCCGGGGCTCGACCTTGATGAACATCATTCAGCAGGTCGCGGCGTCCATCGGGACCGCGGTGTTCTCGGTGGTCCTGACCAACCAGCTCACGGGCGGCACGACCGTCGCCGAGGCCACCGGCGCGCCGGTGACCAAGGAGACCGACGTGCCTCTGTCCGGCCTCGCGATCGAGTCCTGGGACGACCCGTCCCTCCTGGAGACCATCCCCGCCGCGCTGATCCGTCAGGGGTTCGGCGAGGCGGCGGACGCCTTCGGCACGTCGTTCGTCCTGGCCACGGTGCTCATCGGGCTCACGCTCGTCCCGGCGTTCTTCCTCCCGCGCAGGCGGATCGAGCGCGTGGGCGAGGACTCCCGGACCCCGGTGGTCGTGCACTGACCTGGCCGCTGACCCGCACGCCACGGTGGTGGGTGCGTGCTCACCGAACGAGGGTCGGTGACCACGGACCCGCCACCGTCGTGCATTCGGAGACCGGGCCCGCGTTGTCGATGACGTGCGTCGCTCGTTCGTGAGGGGCGTACATCGAGAGATAGAGGCGTTGGCCCCCGACGTAACGTCGGACCAGCGGGTGCGCGGGATCGTCGGGCGTGCCGTCGCGCTCCGCCATCCGGCGTACCGATTCGTCGACCGGGACGTCGAGGAACACCGAGAGGTCCCAGCGTCGGACGAGCTCGTCGCGGTGGAGGAACAGGCCTTCGACGATCACGACGGCGTCGGTCGGGACCTCGAGCGGGTCGGCAACGACGGCGGTGTCCGAGCGGTGGTCGAAGTGACGGGTGACGATGCGCCGCGTGCCGCCCGGAAGGAGTGGGTCGAGCACCTTCTCCCTCAGCGCGGCCAGGTCGTAGGAGTCGTGCAGGAACCCTGCCGGGGAGTGGCGACCTCGGTGGTGCCGGACCCGGCGCGGATTCAAGAAGTCGTCCTCGTGGACGACGACGGCCGCGCGGCCTTCCTTGGTGACGGAGGCGGCGAGCGCCGTCGCGAACGTCGTCTTGCCGCTGCCGTCCACGCCGTCGACAGCCAGGAGCGCCGGGCGGTCGCGCGAAGGGGTCTGCTCGACGAGCCAGGCGAAGAGATCCACCTTCCGACCGTATCGACACCGTTGCGTTCCGCCGGGGTGCACGGTCGCCGGTAACCTGACCGCGTGCTCATCGACCTCCACACCCACTCTCGTCGGTCCGACGGCACCGACAGCCCGACCGAGCTCGTGGAGAACGCGGCGCGGGCGGGCCTCGACGTGGTGGCGTTGACCGACCACGACGCGATGACGGGCTGGGGGGAGGCGCAGACCGCAGCCGACCGGGTGGGCATCACCCTCGTCAAAGGGCTCGAGATCTCGTGCCGTTATCGCTACAAGGGGGTGCACCTCCTCGGGTACGAGCCCGACCCCACCGACCCCAGCCTCCTCGCCGAGCTCGAGCGGGTGCTGCGCGGACGGCAGGACCGCCTTCCGAAGACGATCGCCAAGCTGCAGGATCTCGACATCCCGATCACCGAGGCCGACGTCCTCGCGGTCTCGGGTGACGCCGCAGCGACGGGCCGACCGCACGTGGCCGACGCTCTCATCGCGATGGGTGTCGTCGCCAACCGTGACGAGGCGTTCGAGCGCTACCTGATGCCGGGCCGACCGGCGTACGTCGACCGGTACGCGGCGCACCTCGAGGAGATGATCCGGCTGCTGATCGACGCAGGAGGCAGGCCCGTGATCGCGCACCCGTGGACGCGGCAGAGCCGGTCGGTGCTGACCGAGGAGGTCATCGCCGACCTGGCCGAGCTGGGACTGGTCGGGCTCGAGGTCGACCACAACGACCACGACGCCGGCACCCGGACTCGCCTGCGCGAGATCGCACGAGAGCTCGACCTCGTGGTGACGGGCTCGAGCGACTACCACGGGACGGGCAAGGTCGGCTATGACCTGGGCGTCAACACGACCGTGCCCGACCAGGCCGTCCGCCTTCTCGAGGATCGCATCACGTTGAACCGGTGAGAGAATCCGTCGCCCGCCGTCGCAGGCGAGCCGCGGAGCGGCACACCTCGGCGAGCGAAACCCGCGACCCAACTGCAGTGGATCGGTAGACTTAAAATCGTGACTACCATCGTCGAACGGACCCTTCCTCGCTTCGACGGCGCCGAGGTCGTCGTCGAGGCCCCCGCACCAGGCCCCGGCAACTGGGCCGGTGCGCCGGCCGCGATCTACGCCGACGGCGCGTTCTGGCTGGCCTACCGCGTCCGCCGCCCGATCCACGCCGGCCGCGGCGTCAGCGTGGTGGTCGCCCGCTCGGACGACGGCGTGCGGTTCGAGCCGGTGGCCGAGATCTACCGCGACGACTTCGCCGCCGAGTCGTTCGAGCGGCCGGCGCTGGTGCACCGGGGAGAGGCCGGATGGCGGATCTACCTGAGCTGCGCGACCCCGGGCTCCAAGCACTGGTGGATCGAGGCGGTGGACGCGGCGACGCCCGAGGGACTGGAGGCCGGACACCGTACGGTCGTCCTCCCCGGTGACGAGAGGGTGGGCGTCAAGGACCCTGTCGTGCTCCTCGACGAGGACGGATGGCACATGTGGGTGTGCTGCCACCCGCTCGACGTCCCTGGGGCCGAGGACCGCATGACGACCCGCTACGCGACGAGCGACGACGGACTGTCGTGGGTCGACCGCGGGGCCGTGCTCACACCCACTCCGGGCGGGTGGGACGAGCGAGGCGCGCGCGTCACCGCCGTTCTCGATCGCGCCCCCCTCACCGTGCTGTACGACGGGCGCGCCGACGCCGCGTCCAACTGGTTCGAGCGGACCGGGCTGGCTCAGGAGCGGGCTGTCCCCGGCGTGCTCGAGCCTGTCGGTGACGCGCCGGTGGCGGCCTCGCCGGAGTCCGACGGTGCGCTGCGCTACGCCAGCGCCGTGCGCCTGCCCGACGGACGCACCCGCTTCTACTTCGAGGCCGCCCGGCCCGACGGCGCGCACGACCTCATGACGTCGATCGCTCAGCCCGGCGTCTGAGCGACCCGCGCGGCGAACGATCCCAGGCTCTCGGTGCCACGCCAGTCGTCGAAGGACTGTCCGGTGACCTTCTCCAGCAGCTCGATGTCGTCGAGGTAGGTCTCGACCAGCGCGGCCCGCGCGTCCTTCGCGAGCGCCGGGCGGGTGGTGTCCCCGCGCCAGTGCATCGCGGCGACCAGCGGCTTGCTCGCGCGGCGCCAGACCTTCGGTGGGACGAGCGCCCCGGCACGAGCGCCGGCGCGCATCGCACGCGCTGTCAGGTCGTGGACGGCCCCGGGGGCGGCGTACGGCCGTGAGTTGTCGCGAGGGATGTGGGTGACGAGGCCCGGCTCCAGACCCAGGAAGACACAGACACGATCGAGCGTCGCGGCAGGCTCCTGGACGAGGTCGCGATAGCGCAGGACGAGGATGCGGTCGGCGTCGACGTGGCGGTAGAGGTCCTCCAGCTGCCTGCCGTAGAGGCCGAGCCGGCGGTAGTGCCAGAACGGAGCCCATCCGTCCGCGACCCGCTCGTCCTCCCTCGCGAACGCCTCGACGAAGTCACCGACGGGCTCCAGCCCGTCGGACCACAGGTGCATCCAGTTCGAGTAGGCGCGGTCCACGGGGTCCCGCACGACGGCGACCAGACGGGCGTCGGGCAGCTCCTCGGCGATGCGCCGGCGGGCGTTGCGCAGATAGAGGTAGAACGGCGTGCTCTCCAGCCGTACGGCGTCCCCGGGTGCCGCGGCGAACAACGCCTCGTAGTCCTCTCGTCGCCACACCCACTCCTGCTGGCTGTGCGCGTCACCGGGGCCGCGGTACGACGGCGGAGGAGCGTCGGCGCACATGAAGTACTTCGGCTCCTTGGGCCGGCTCGAGAACACC
Source organism: Mumia sp. zg.B53 (assembly GCF_019550935.1). Lineage (NCBI taxonomy): Bacteria > Bacillati > Actinomycetota > Actinomycetes > Propionibacteriales > Nocardioidaceae > Mumia > Mumia sp. zg.B53. The sequence continues at coordinate 138,198 of NZ_JAHWCK010000002.1, forward strand.
TGCGGGTGCAGTGCGAGCGCGGCGTGCAGCGCGCTCGTCCCCGCCTTCGGCGCGCCCACGAGCAGGGCGTCAGGGCGAGGTGTACGGAAGCTCCCCATGGCCAAATCGTAGGAACCGTTCCCGGGAGAGTCGAGAGTTTCGGTCAGGTGTGTCCGGGTGTGGGGTCGGCTCAGCAGGCCGCGGCACGCTCTCGTGCACCCTCGGCGAGGGCGGCGAGGGCCGCCGGGAAGATCTCGGCAGGCGGCGTGACGAGGCCGGCTCCGACCTGCCCCGTACCCGCCGCACGCCCGGCCATCCCGGTGTTGATCTGGGGGAGGATGCCGGTCCGGCACACGCGGGTCACGTCGATGCCGGTAGGGGTCCCGGCGAACTCGAGGACCGGGATGGTCCAGCGCGGGTTGGCGGCCAGTGTGATCTCGCTCATGCGACGTGTCGTGGCGAGCGCGTCCGGCACCGATCCGCCGACCAGTCGTACGATCGCCGGCGCCGTCGCCATCGCGAACCCGCCGATGCCGGCGGTCTCCGTGATCGCGGAGTCACCGATGTCGGGGTTGGCGTCGTCGGGACCGTACGACCCGAGGTAGAGACCGTCGGCGACCTGCGCGGGACCGGTGAACCACCGGTCGCCGGTGCCGGAGACCTGGATGCCGAAGTCGGTCCCGTTGCGGGCCATCGCGACGACCATGGTCGAGCCGTCGATCCCGCGGGCGGCGTCGAGAGCCAGCTTGCAGGCGGGCATCGCGAGGTTGAGGAAGAAGTGGTCGTTGCCTCCGATGAACGACACGGCGTCGGCGACGTCGCCCGCCCGCGACCCCGACCGGATCATCGCCGGCGCGAGGTCGCGGAGCAGCATCAGCGTGCCCGCGCGGTTGCGGTTGTGCGCCTCGTCGCCCATCTGCAGCATCTGCGCGAGCAGCGCGGTCACGTCGATGGGGCCGGTCGATCGCACGGCGCTCTGGAGGACCGGCCCGAGGACTCCCGACATCCAGCGGAGCCGGTCGAGGACCTCGGGACCGTACGCGCCGTAGCGCAGCACCTTGCCGAGCCCCTCGTTGAGGGAGCAGTACGTCCGCGCCCCGGTCGAGGCGTCCTCGAGGACGAAGACCCACATCGACGGCGAGACCACCCCGGCCATCGGACCGACGGCGTCGTGGTGGTGCGCCGGGCTCAGGGTGTAGCCGGTGCCGGACTCGAAGAACGCGACGGCCTCGTCGGGGTCGGAGACGAGACCTTCGAGGGCCGCCGCTCCCCTCAGCGCACCCCGCATCGGACCGGACGCGCGCTCCCAGGTGATCGGGGGCCCCGCGTGCAGGAAGTCGCCGGGCGCGAGCCCGAGCACCTCGCTCGCCGGCTGGACGTCGACGAGCTGCGCGGTCACACCGAGACAGGCCTCGACCGCCTTGGTGTTGGCCGCTGCACGCAGCGGGTCCGCGGCGACGGTCGCGAGGTCGTCCTCGGTCCCGGGCATCGGGGGCTGCCAGTCGACGCGTCGGACGGTCACCGCCTGGTCCTCGACGGCGTCGGTGAGCAGGCCGGTCCCGGCAGTCACCACGGTGGGGGTGGTCATGGTGCCTCTCCTGCGGTCGTGGCGGTACGGGCGGCCGCAGGTGCGACGAGCCCTACCGCGTGGCGGGTGGCCTCGGCGTTCGAGGAGAAGACGTACGCCCCTGCCGCGGCGAGCGCCTCGCCCTGGCGTTCGAGCCCTTGGGGGTCGGAGGAGGTCCCGACCAGCGTCACCACGACGGCCAGGATCCGGCCCGCGTCGGCGGCGGCCTGGCGGGCGGCCTCGATGGCCGGAGCCAGCACCGCGCCGGGATCGGGCTCCGCGCCGTGGCCCAGCACGACGTCGAGCAGGACGGCGGCGGTCGAGGGATCCGTCCCGGCGCGGCGGAGGGCGCCGAGCCGCAGCGTCGGGTCGATCATCGGGTGCGCTCGGCCGACCGTCAGCGCGTCGTCGCCGAAGTCGATCATCACGTCCGCGTCGCCGAGGTCACCGGCGAGGACGGCCGCCGGATCGAGCCCGAGACCACCGTCCAGCGGGATGTTGCTGCGGATCTCGTCCAGGTGCTCGGAGGCGATCAGCATGGCCTCGTCGCAGAGGGTCCCGCCGACGAACAGCCCGCACAGACGGCCAGGTCCGGCCTCCTCGGGCTGGCCCCAACGACGCCACGGCTCGGGGCGCACACCGAGCGAGTCGAGCAGCGCCTCGGTGCGCAGGGTCAGGTCGGTGCCCGGCGCCAGCAGGGCGAGCTCGACCGGGACCGTCAGGGACTCCGCGTACGCCTCGATCGACGCCGCGACCTGCGGCGCGGGCGGTTTGGAGACCACCAGCACGTGCGAGGTCGCCGGGTCGTCGTCCAACCGGGCCAGCGCCGTACGGGTGGAGAGTCCGCCGACCGCCGCCGAGAGGTCACGTCCACCGACACCGAGCGCGGCGCTCACGCCGACGCCGGCCTGGTCGAGGAGGGCCAGGACCTGCTGCGTCCCCGTGCCGGACGCGGCGACGATGCCGACCGGCCCGGGACGGACGACGTTGGCGAAGCCGAGCCCCACCCCGCCGACGACGGCGGTGCCGCAGTCAGGGCCCATCACCAGCACGTCGCGCCCGGCGGCCGCGCTCTTGAGGGCGACCTCCTGCGCGACCGGGACGTTGTCGCTGAAGACCATCACGTCGTGCCCGGCCTCGACCGCGTCCATCGCCTCGACGAAGGCTGAGGCACCTGGCACCGAGACGAGCACGACCGCATCGGCGGGTGCCCCGCGAAGCGCACTCGCCGTCGTACGTGGCGGTGCGACGGTGGCATCACCGTCCACGGCCGGGCGGCTCACCTCGTCGAGCGCGGCATCCACCTCGACGAGCACGTCGTCGAGCACGGCCCCGTCGAGCCGCACGGCGACGACCATGTCGTTCGGGGTCGCCTCCGGGGGCACGTCGAACCCCATCGCGGCCAGCGTCTCGAGGTTGAGGCCCGTGGCCATCGCCACCTGCGCGTCGACCACCCCGGCGAAGGCGGCCACCCGCTTGCTCACCTGGAGCAGGGTCACCGAGTCGGCGTAGGCGCCCGATCGGATGCGTACGTGGTCGGTCATCGCTCTCCTCGGGATGGGGTCAGGCGGCGGCGGCCGAAGGGGACGGCAGGGCGAGGGCTGCGCCGAGCGCGAGCCCGGCGCCGGAGGTGTGGCCGACGAGGCGTAGGTCGGCCAGCCGGTCGGCGTCCCCGGGCCGGCCCAGGCTCTCCACGAGCGCACACAGCTGGGGAACGCCTTCTCCCCGAGCGGCGTGCAGCAACAACGTGGACGACACGGTGGTCGTGCGTACGGAGGCCACCGCGAGGACCGCCTGGGCCAGGCGGCCGCCCCGGTATCCAGCGGCGTGGCGGGTGACGAGCCACCCTGCGAGGACGTCGTCGCCGAGCGGCGTCAGGCCCGGTCCACGACCCAGGAGCGCGTCGACGGCGGCGGGATCGTCCTCCTGGAGCGCGGCGTACGGGACGGCGGCGCGGAGCAGGGCGTCGACCTCTGTCGCGAGCGAGGCGGTGGGGAGAGCGTGCTCCTGCCACCGGATGCTCAGCGGACGGACACGGGCGTCGAGATACCGCTGGACACGGAGGTCGCGGTCGTCGACGCTGCAACGCCCGCCTCCGAGGATGACCGACCGGACCCCGGCGACGTCGGGCCAGGGCGTCTGGACACCGCAGGGGACCGCGACCGCGTCGCGGCCGAGGACAGCCAGACGGGTCCCGCGGTCGTCGACGTAGACGGCGTGCGGGCCACGGTGCACGATCGGGGCTGCCCGCCGCGGCCCGTGCAGCCGGGCAGCGATCTCGGGGGTGGCGGCGGACGGGTGCGCGCCCCGGTGGCGGTCGGGGCGCCCGGCGGCCTGGGACCGGAATCCGAACGGCTCGACCATGGCGTCAGCGTAGGAGCGTTCGCTACGGTGAGCCGATGGCGAGACTTGCCAATGATCGGCCAGATCCAAGCCACAACCTGCCAGGCACGACGTACGGGCTCCCGCTGTCCGCGGTGATCGCGATCGACGCGCTCACCGGGGCGAAGACGCTCGCCGGGTCCGCCGGGTCCGAGCGCACCGTCACGGGCCTCAACGTGATGGAGGTCCCCGACGTCCTCGGGTGGGTCAAGCCGCACGAGCTGCTCGTCACGACAGGCTTCCCGCTGCTCGACACCTCGCGCCGGCTCGACGTGAACCGGATGCTGGCACTGGTGCGAGGACTCCACGACGCCGGGCTCGCGGGATTCGCGATCAAGCTCGGCCGCTACGTCGACCAGGTGCCCGAGTCGGTGCTCGCGCTCGCCGACGACCTCGGATTCCCGATCGTCCAGATCCCTGACGAGGTGGCCTTCGACGACGTGCTGAGGGACGCCTACGCCGCACTGAACGCGTTCCAGTCGCACGTCCTCGCGCAGATCGACGCCCTCCACTCGGCCCTCACCCAGATCGTCCTCGAGGGTGGTGATCTCGACCAGATCGCCGCGGAGGTGTCCCAGGTGCTCGACGTCGGTGTCCTCGTCACCTCGACCGACGGACGCGAGTGGGCCGGGGCGTTGAGCGACGACGTGCGCGCCAGCCTCGAGGTCAGCGAGTTCCTCGACGTGTCCGGCCGCGTCCGGGTCGAGCGCATGCGCACCCCCCGACCCTTCGGGGTCGGCGAGATCCGATCCCTGCACGTGGCCGCTTCCGGGACCGAGCTCGCCCGGCTGGTCGTGCTGAGCGAACGACGGTCGCTGCGGGCGTCCGACGTGTACGCCCTCGAGCGGGCCGCGACCGTCGCCGCGCTCCTCATCACGCGGATGCAGGCGGTCGTCGCGGTGGAGGGGAAGTATCGCGGCGACTTCCTCCGCGACGTGCTCACCGACCGGGCCGAGAGCCCGCAGTACGTCCTCGAGCACGCCCGCGGACTCGGCTGGGAGCTCGACCGCCCGCTGGTGGTCGTGGTCGCCCAGCTCGACCCGCCCGGACCCGGGGACGCGCCGGTGTCAGGTCGCTCGCGCCGCGGGTTCCAGGACCGATTCGCCGCGGCCTGGCGTCAGGTGGTCGAGCGACGAGGTCGGAGCATCGCCGTCGCGGACTTCTCATCGCAGGTCGTCGCGCTCCTGCCGGTGGCCGAGGACGGGTCGGACGTGAGCGAGGTCGTCGAGGAGGCGCTGGCGGCAGTGCGCGGCGACTCGGGCGGCGGGCGACGCTCGTTCTCCGCGGGCATCAGCCGCGTGGTGACCGAGGTGGAGGCGTTCCCGGACGCGTACGCCCGCGCCCGCAAGGCGGTCGACGTCGGCCGTCGGATGAAGGGTGACGGCTCGACGACGTACTTCGACCGGCTCGGGGTCCGTCGCCTCCTGTCCCAGGTCGAGGACCAGGGCGAGCTCGACGCCTTCGTCGTGGAGGTGCTCGGGCCGCTCGCGCAGGCCACCGCGGCGGCCGCTGACCTCCGAGCCACGCTGCAGGTGCTGCTCGACGTCAACCTCAACGTGGCCGAGGCCGCACGCACGCAGCACTTCCACTACAACACGATGCGCTACCGGGTCACCAAGCTCGAGAGCATCCTCGGTCCGTTCAGCACCGACCCCCAGGTGCGCCTCGACGTCGCGGTGGCGCTGCAGATCCTGCAGATGCGGGAGTGAACGCGGCGTACGAAGGCTACGTCTGGAAGTAGTCCGACATCATGGCGCTGACCCACGAGGGCTGCGTGGTGCCGACCGGGAGGAACTCCGCAATCGTGGGCTTGAGGTCGATGACAGGGCTGCCCGAGACCGCGTCGAGGCCCACCACGGTCAGCTCGCGGCCGTGCACGGACTCGATCGCACAGCTCGTGACCCCGATGCGGTTCGGCCTGCGCGGGCCGCGGCCGGCGAAGATCCCGACCGGCGGTAGGTCGGAGCGGCCGCGGTACGGACGGGGCTCGCCGTAGTCGTCGTCCTCGGGGAACTGATCGAAGACGAAGACCACATCGACGTGGGAGAACTCATCGAGGCCCTGGAGGCTCGCCTCGCCGAAGCGCTCATCGAGGACGATCGTGCTGCGTACGGCACCCCAGTGGTCCGTCTCCTGGACGTCGGTCCGGTCGTTCCGGACGGTGCCTATCGGCGTGACCTCGAAGCTCGGCATCGCTCGAGGCTATCGCCGTCCAGGTTCTTTTCGGGCAGATGAACACGCAGAGCAAGGCCTGACAGGCCGGTCAGGGGTCCGTTGGCAGGTTCGCACCATGTCGCATGTCGCTCGTCACTACTAGGGTCTCGTCATTGGCCGGGTGCGCCGACCGAGATCCCCCGGCGGCGGCTCGCACACGCTCTGAGGAGACCGGGATGTCGATGTTCAAGTGGGACGTGGTGCACGACGGCAAGACACCGCCTCCCGGTGAGGCGGTGGGACCACGCGAGCGGCTGAGCTGGGGCCGCACGGCCGGGCTCGGCGCGCAGCACGTCGTGGCGATGTTCGGCGCCACCTTCGTCTTCCCCGTGGTGATGGGCCTGGATCCCAACCTGGCGATCCTCTTCTCCGGCATCTGCACGATCATGTTCCTGCTCATCACCAACAACATGGTCCCGAGCTATCTCGGCACCAGCGCCTCGTTCGTCGCCGCGGTCGCCGCGATCCGAGGACAGGGCGGTGACTCCGCCGACGTCACCGGAGCCATCCTCGTGGCCGGTCTCGTCCTGGCTGCCGTCGGCGTCGCGGTCCATTTCGCCGGCACGCGCTTCCTGCACACGCTGCTCCCGCCTGCGGTGACCGGCGCGGTCGTCATGCTGATCGGCTTCAACCTCGCACCGGTGGTCGCCGCGACCTACTGGCCGCAGGACCAATGGATCGCCCTCGCGACGGCGGCGTTCATGGTCGGCGCGGCCGTGCTCCTCCCCGGCTTCTGGGGCCGGATCGCCGTCTTCCTCGCGTTGATCTTCGGCTACCTGATCTCGTGGGCGGCCGACGTGCTCTTCGGCGACATCACCTCCTTCGTGCCCCGCGCCGGCGAGGAGGTCGCGCACCAGCGGGTCGACTGGTCGGCCGTCGGTGACGCCTCGTGGTTCGACCTCCCGTCCGGCACGCTCGCCGACGGCGTCTCGGCCGTGCACGCCCCGAGCTTCAGCTTCACCTTCATCCTGCTCGTCCTCCCGGGCGTCATCGCGCTCATCGCCGAGAACACCGGTCACGTCAAGGCCGTCGCCGAGATGACCGGCGACAACCTCGACCCCTACATGGGCCGCGCGATCGGCGCCGACGGTCTCGCCACCTCGCTCGCCAGCGCGTTCGGCGGCTCGCCGACGACCACGTACGCCGAGAACATCGGCGTCATGTCCGCCACCCGCATCTACTCGACGGCGGCCTACTACTTCGCCGCGCTGGTGGCGATCGTCCTCGGCCTGTGCCCGAAGTTCGGCGCGATCGTCAACGCCATCCCAGGCGGTGTGCTCGGCGGCATCACGGTGGTGCTCTACGGCATGATCGGCCTGGTCGGCGCCAAGATCTGGGTCGAGAACCGCGTCGACTTCGGTGATCCGGTCAACATCGTCGGGCTGGCCGCGGGCATCATCGTCGGTGTCGGCAACGTGACGCTCGTCTTCACCGACGACTTCCAGCTGGGGGGCATCGCCCTCGGCACGATCCTCGTCATCGCCTTCTACCACCTGGTCGCCTGGAGGCGGCACGGCGAGGACACCGACGACGGCGCGGAAGAGGTGACGCGAGCACTGTGAAGCCCGCACCGTTCTCCTACGTCCGCCCGGCCACGCTCGACGAGGCGCTCGACGTCCTCGGGTCCGACCCGCACGCCAAGGTGCTCGCGGGCGGCCAGAGCCTGGTCCCGATGCTGTCGATGCGGATCGCCTCGCCGACCACGCTCGTCGACATCAACGGGCTGGCCGAGCTCGCCTACGTGCGGACAGACGAGGACGGTGTCCGCATCGGGGCGCTGGCCCGCCACGTCGACGTCGAGACCGACGTCGACGCATGGCGGGTCCAGCCACTGCTGCGCCACGCCCTCCGGCTGGTCGCCCACCCGACCATCCGCAACCGCGGCACCACGCTCGGATCGGTGGTCCACGCCGACGCCGCGGCCGAGATGCCTGCGGTCGCCGCGCTGCTTGACGCCGCCGTGACGGTCGCGTCGACCCGGGGGGCTCGCACGATCGAGGCGGCCGACCTCTTCGTCGGCCCGCTGGAGTGCACCGTCCGCCCCGCCGAGCTGGCGCTCGAGCTGCAGGTGCCGGCGCTGCGGCCGGGCTCCGGTGCCGCGATCGACGAGGTGACGCGGCGGCACGGGGACTACGCGCTGTGCGGGGTCGCCGCGGTCGTCTCCGTGGGAGCAGCGGGTGCCATCGAGAGAGTGCGGGCCTCCTATCTCTCGGTCTCGCCGACACCGCTCGTGCTCGACCTGTCGGAGGCGTTCGTGGACGGTTCGGCGAGCGACGCCAACGTCGACGCCGCCGCGGAGATCGCGACCGGCGCGGTCGATCCGGAGACCGACATCCACGGCAGCGCCGACTACCGGCGACACCTCGCGGGTGTGCTGACGCGCCGGGTGGTGCGCGCGGCGCACGCCCGCGCGACGGCGAGCGACGCGCAAGGTGCCCGATGACCAGCCCTCCGGAGATCCTCGCTCCCGACGCGCTCCACCACGTCTCGCTCACCGTCAACGGCGCGGCGTACGACCTCGACGTGCCCGCGCGACGGCTGCTCTCCGACGCCCTGCGCCACGACCTCGGCCTCACCGGCACTCACGTCGGCTGTGAGCACGGGGTGTGCGGGGCGTGCACGATCCTCGTCGACGGACGGCCGATGCGCTCGTGCCTGCTGCTGACGGTCTCGATGGACGGGGCCTCGCTGACGACCGTGGAGGGCCTGGCCGAGGAGGGAGACCACCTGGCACCCGTGCAGCAGGCGTTCAAGGACTGCCACGGTCTCCAGTGCGGGTTCTGCACGCCGGGTTTCCTCACCACGATCACGGCGGGCCTGGAGGACAATCCAGACCCCACCCGCGACGAGGCTCGCGAGATGATCGCGGGCAACCTGTGCCGCTGCACGGGCTACCAGAACATCGTGAGCTCCGTCCTGCGGGCGGCCGAGATCCGCAAGGCCCGCGACGCGCAGGGGCCCGCCAGCCGCGAGGACCAGCCATGACGACCAAGGCGTTCGGCGCTCGGGTCGCCAGGGTGGAGGACGAGCGGTTCCTGCGGGGACGCGGCCGCTACCTCGACGACCTCGCGCCCGACGCGCTCCACGTCGCCGTCCTCAGGTCGCCGCACGCCCACGCCCGCATCGTCGACATCGAGGTCGACCCCCTGCTCGACCTCGACGGGGTCGTCGCGGTCTACACCTACGACGACCTCACAGGAGCGATGGCCGAGCCGCTCCCGCTGCTCATCCCGCACCCCGACCTCACGCACGGACGCACGCAGTACGCCCTCGCCAAGGACGAGGTCAACCATGTCGGTGAGGCGATCGCGATGGTGGTGGCGGAGGACCGCTACGTGGCCGAGGACGCGGTCGACCGGATCGTGGTGTCGTACGAGGTGCTTCCGCCGGTCGTCGGGCTCGACGCGGCGCGCGCGGCCGACCGCCTCGTGCACGACGACGTCCCCGGCAACCTCGCCGCGTCGTCGACCCAGGCGACCGGCGACGCCCTGGCGGCGATCGGACGCGCCCCGCACCGCCTCTCGCTCGACCTCGACGTCGAGCGCAGCGCGTCCACCCCGCTGGAGGGCCGCGGCACGCTCGCGAAGTGGGACACCGACAGCGGTCGTCTCCAGGTGTGGTCCTCGACCCAGACCTCGACCGGGGTCCGCGCCGCGATCGCCGCCAAGCTCGGTCTCGACCTCGCGACCGTCGACGTGATCACCCCCGACGTCGGGGGAGGGTTCGGTGTCAAGATCGTGCACCCGTGGCCCGAGGAGGTGCTCGTCCCGATGGCGGCGATGGCGCTGGGACGCCCGGTCACGTTCACCGAGGACCGTCGCGAGCACTTCGTCTCCGCCGCGCACGAGCGCGCCCAGCAGCACCACGTCGAGGTCGGCTTCGACGACGACGGCCGCATCCTCGGTCTCTACGTCGAGATCTGGCACGACCACGGCGCCTACATCCCGTACGGCCTGATCATCCCGATCATCACCTCGACGCAGCTGCTCGGGCCCTACAAGCCGCCGGTCTACTCGGTGACGTTCCACAGCCTCTACACCAACACCGTCATCGTCACCCCGTACCGTGGCGCCGGCCGTCCCCAGGGCGTGTTCGCGATGGAGCGCACCATGGACGCGATCTCCGCCGCCCTCGGCAAGGACCGGGCCGACGTGCGCGCCGCCAACTTCATCCAGCCCGACGAGTTCCCGTACGACCAGGGGCTGATCTTCCAGGACGGCAAGGCGCTGGTCTACGACTCCGGTGACTTCCCCCAGATGCTCGACAAGATCAAGGCGCTCGTGGGGTGGGACGAGTTCACGGCGATGCGCGACGAGATGCGAGCGCAGGGACGGCGGGTGGGGATCGGCCTGGCCTGCTACGTCGAGGGCACCGGCGTGGGCCCGTACGAGGGCGGCCACATCCAGGTCGAGACCACGGGCAAGGTCAAGGTCTCCACCGGACTGACGACCCAGGGGCAGGGCCACGAGACCGCCTTCGCGCAGATCGTGGCCGACGAGCTGGGTGTTCGCTTCGAGGACGTCGAGGTCGTCACCGGTGACACGCGGCGCATGCCGTACGCGGTGGGCACCTACGCCTCCCGTGCTGCGGTGATGAGCGGGTCCGCGATCGCCCTGACGGCCCGCTCGGTCAGGCAGAAGGCGCTCGAGCTGGCCGCAGACGCCCTGGAGGCGAACGTCGACGACCTCGAGCTGCGCGACGGTGTGGTCGAGGTCAGGGGGGCGCCCGGTGCGCAGATCAGTCTGGGCACGCTGGCGGTGCTGAGCAACCCGTTGAGATACGCGTTCGACGAGGCGAGCAAGGCGGCGACCCAGTTCTCCGTCGGTGACCCCGACAAGGTCCCGGTGCCCGAGGGGACGTCGCCCGGGCTCGAGAGCCGCGACTTCTACTCGCCGCCGCGGTCGACGTTCGCCTCCGGCATGCACGCCGTGATCGTGGAGACCGACCCCGACACGGCCGAGATCAAGATCCTCACGTACGCCGTCGTCCACGACTGCGGACGTCTGATCAACCCGATGATCGTCGAGGGACAGATCCACGGCGGTGTCGCGCAGGGCGTCGGCGGCGCGCTCTACGAGCGGATGATCTACGACGAGCACGGACAGCTCCAGAACGCCTCGTTCATGGACTTCCTCATGCCGTACGCCACGGAGGTGCCGGAGACGATCGACATCGACCACCTCGAGACGCCGTCACCGTTGAACCCGCTCGGGATCAAGGGTGCCGGAGAGGCGGGGGTGATCCCCAGCGCGGCGGTCTTCGCGTCGGCGATCGAGGATGCGGAGGGCATCACGATCACCAGGATGCCGATCTCGCCGAGCGAGCTGTTCGACCTGCGGCGTGCGCACGCAGGCAGCGACGACGCGGTGGTGGCCGCTCTGGAGGGAGACTCATGAAGGTGGCCGGAGAGGCGGTGCTCAACGCACCTGTCGCCGCGGTGTGGGAGGCCCTGCTCGACCCGCAGGTCCTCGTACGCACGATCCCCGGGTGCGAGGTGCTCGAGGAGACCGGTGACAACGCGTACGCGATGACCGTGAGCGCGGGGGTCGCGTCGATCCGCGGGAGCTACACGGGCACCTGCGCGCTCAGCGACCTCGTCCCGCACGAGTCCCTGGTCATGCGGGCGCAGGGCGCCGGGGCGCCGGGCACGGTGGCGGCCGACGTGGCCGTCCGGTTCGCCGACCGAGGGGACGGCACCACGGGTGTCTCGTACGCCGCGGACGCCGTCGTGGGCGGGATGATCGGTGGTGTCGGGCAGCGGATGCTCACGGCTGTGAGCAAGCGGATGGCGGGTGAGTTCTTCGGGGCGGTGGACGACGCGCTCTCCGGCGCTGGTGCCGAGCCCGACGGGACGGCGAAGCCCGAGGCAACGTCCTCGGCACGGACCGACGACACCTCGCTGCCCGGTCAGCGGTTCACGGCGCCGGCGGCGTCGACGACGCGCGGCCGCGGCCGCGCCGGATCGAACGACGACTTCGTTCGGGGTGTGGTCGTCGGCGGCGTCCTGGTCCTGGCCGGCGTGGTCGCCGGAGGGTTGTTCGGTCGCCGGTCACGATGATCGACGTCTACAGCAGTGCGCGGGAGATGGCGGCGGCTGTCGCCAGGCGCGAGGTCTCCGCGCGTGAGCTGCTCACGCTCCATCTCGACCGGATCGCGCGGGTCAACGGCACGGTCAACGCGCTCGTGTCGATCGACGTCGACCGCGCCCATGCGCAGGCCGCGGCGGCCGACGACCTGACCTCGTCCGGGGCGGAGCTCGGGGCGCTGCACGGTCTCCCGTACGCGGTGAAGGACACGCACCACGTCGCCGGGTGGCGGACGACGTTCGGCTCGCCGGTGATGGCCGACCACGTGTCGGTGTACGACGAGCTGGTGGTGGAGCGGGTGCGCGCTGCGGGCGCGGTGGTGGTGGCGAAGTCCAACACCCCGGAGTTCGCGGCGGGCTCGCACACCTTCAACCCCGTCTTCGGGACGACCGCCAACCCGTACGACACGGGTCGCTCGGCCGGCGGTTCCAGCGGTGGCGCCGCGGCGGCGCTCGCGTCGGGCATGGTCGCGCTCGCCGACGGGTCCGACATGGGCGGGTCGCTGCGCAACCCGGCGTCGTTCTGCAACGTCGTCGGCCTGCGACCGACCTGGGGTCGCGTCCCGACGTGGCCGACCTGGAACCTGTGGGAGACGGTCTCAGTCCAGGGCCCGTTGGCCCGCGACGTCGGTGATCTCGCGATGCTGCTCGGCGTGCTCGCGGGGCCGGACCCGCGTGTGCCGACCGCCGACTCGACGCCGGGCGCGGTGTTCGCCGACCCCGCCCCGGTCGGGCTGCGCGGTCTGCGCGTGGCATTGTCGGTCGATCTGGGCGGCGCCTTTGAGGTCGATCGCTCGGTCGCGGACGTCGTCCGCGCGGCTGGGGTCGACCTCGCGGGTGCCGGCGCCCAGGTCGAGGAGGCGTGGCCCGAGCTCCCCGACGCCGAAGCCACGTTCCGCACGCTGCGCGCCTGGCTCATGGACTACACGCTCGGTGCCGTGCTCGACCGCCGTCCCGGCGACGTCAAGGAGTCGCTCGCCGACAACATCCGTGCCGGGCGTCCCCTGACCGGGCGTGACGTCGCGGAGGCGTACGCGGGGCGCAGCGCCCTCGCCGAGCAGGCGCGCCGGTTCTTCGCCTCCTTCGACGTGCTCGCGATGCCGGTCAGCCAGGTGCCGCCTTTCCCGGCCGACCAGGAATACCCGACCGCGATCAACGGTCGGCCGCAGGACACCTATCTCGACTGGATGCGGTCGGCGTACCTCATCACCGTCACCGGGTGTCCCGCGATCAGCGTGCCGGCCGGATTCACGCCCGAGGGCCTGCCCGTCGGGCTGCAGCTCGTGGGTCCGGCGGGCTCGGAGCGCCGTCTGCTGGCGATCGCGCGGGCGTACGAGGAGCTCTCGGGCGCAGGCATCGGCGTGGGAGGCCCCCGGCCCGCGATTCGGTGAGGAGATCGGGGACTCCCGCAAAAGAAGCCCGCCGTTCTCCGCACATCGTTGTCCACAGGTCGCGCGCGGCGTGGCCCGCGACGCCGTGGCGGACCCACCTTCAGGGCATGCACGCGATCCCGCAGTCACTCAGGTCCGCTCCGTTCACCGTCGGTCAGCTCCGCGCGTACGGCCTTCCTCGGCACGTCCTGGAGGGTCGACGATTCGTGCTGATGCACCCTCGCGTCTGGCGGTGGCACGAGCTCGACCCCACCGTCGTCGTACGGTCTCAGGCCGCGCTCCTCGCCGTTCCCGACTCGGTCGTCAGCCATCTCACCGCACTGCACCTGCGCGGGGTGCTGATCGGTGACGTGGACGGCCCCGTTCATCTGTCGACGAACCGTCTGCGCGAGTGCGTCGACCCCAGGATCACGCTCCATCGCAGGCGCGGTGCGCTCCTGACCGAGGACGTGCAGGGCATCGCGGCACTCGGCCCCGAGAGGACCTTCGTCGACGTCGCGTCGAGCGGCCTCGCGGAGCGCGACCTCATCGCCGCCGGCGACTGGCTGGTGCACGCCGGGTGGACGACGGCTCCGCGGCTCCGAGAGTTCGTGGCAGCGTCACGACTCGACGGCGTCGTACGCGCGCGCCGAGCCGTCGACCTGGTCCGTACCGGTGTCGAGTCTCCACGCGAGACGTGGGTCAGGCTGTTGCTGGTCGGGTCCGGTCTCCCCGAGCCCGCGACGAACACGAACATCCATGACGAGTCGACGGGCCGCTTCATCGCGCGCGGCGACATGCCCTACATCGCGTACAAGGTGCTCGTCGAGTACGACGGCTGGCAGCACGAGCGCAGCGCCGCGCAACGTCGGCGCGACCACGAGCGCCTCGCCGCCCTCGCGACAGCTGGGTGGATCGTCGTCGTGATCGCGGCCGCCGACATCGCGGATCCGCTTCGAGCGGTCGCGCGCGTACGGGCTGCGCTGCTCTCGCGGGGATGGACCCCCGCGCGCCTCACGTCGGCGATTCGGTGAGGAGATCGGGAGTTCCCGCGCAAAAATCCCGATCTCCTCACCGAATCGCGAGGGGGGAGTATCGCGAGGGGGGAGTACGGCGGTGCGGGCGTGCGGCTACTCGAAGTGACGGCGCGGGTTGTGCACCAGGATCGTCTCCAGGTCCGCCTGGCTGATCCCCTTGTCGAGCAGGGCCGGGATGACGTCCTCGCTGATGTGCCGGTAGTTCCACCGGGGCACGACCTGCTCCTTGGCACCCGCAGGGAACCAGTCGATGACGCACGATGCGTCATGAGCGATCACGACGTTGTCGACGAAGCCGCGGCGTACGAGCTCGACGACGGTGTCGACCCGGTCATCGAACGGCAGCAGCAGGTCGAGTCCGAAACGGTCCATCCCGAGCAGCGAACCGGCCTCGGCCAGCCTGCTCAGGTAGTCGAGGTCCGTCGTGTCACCGCAGTGCCCCAGGACCACCTTCGACAGGTCGACACCCTCCTCACCCAGCACGCGCTGGGCGACGAGACCCGACCCGGTGTGAGGGTTGGTGTGCACCGTGATCGGTGCGCCGGTCTGTACGTGCGCCTGACCCACCGCGCGCATCACGCGCTCGACGCCCGGCGTGAGCCCCTGGGCCTCGATCGCGCACTTGAGGAACGCCGCGCGGACTCCCGTGTCGGCGATCCCCTCCGTCAGGTCGCGGACGAAGAGCTCGGTCAACGGCTCCGGCACGTCGAAGAGCAGTCCCGGACCGGCGTAGTGGAACTGGAACGGGAGCTCGTTGTAGGTGTACAGCCCTGTCGCCACCACGATGTTGAGGTCGACCTGCTCCGCGATGCGCTGCACCCGCGGCACGTAGCGGCCCAGCCCGAGCACCGTCGGATCCATGATCGTGTCGATCCCGAGGCGCGCGAGCTCGGTCAGGTCGCGGACCGCGTCGGCCACCACCTGGTCCTCGTCCCAGTCGCCGGCGTAGTTCTGGCGATGCTCCTCGCCGACGATGACGATGTGCTCGTGGACGAGCGTACGACCGAGGTCGGCGCTGTCGACCGGCCCCGCGACCGTCTGCACCGTGCTCACGACGATGTCTCCGACGCCGCGGGCACTGACGCCGGGACGGCCTCCGTGCGCGCGGTCACCCCGATCGCGTTGAGCCACAACCGGGTGGAGATCGCCACGAGGTCGTCGAGGGAGGTCTCGTCACCGGCGACGAAGGTGTTGTACGCCATCCGCGTCACCATGGTCGCGAGAGAGCGCATGGCGAGCACCGGATCGAGCTCGGGGTCGGCGAGCCCGAGCGCCTGCAGCCGGCGGACGAGCACGGCGCTGCGCTCGGCGTACGCCCATCCCTGCCTCCGGCGCATCCCGCGGAAGTTCGCGTCGTGGCTCGCGACCTGCTCCATGAACAGCATGAGACGGGCGTTGGCGCGGTAGGTCTCGAAGAACGCCCGGTGGTTGGCCTCGACGAGCTCCGCCGGGTCGGTGATGCCGTCCTCTGGCGGGATGTGCGGGTGGAGGACATCCTTCTGTGCCTCGTAGAGGACGACGGAGAGGATCTCCTCCTTGCTCGCGAAGTAGGTGTAGAACGACCCGGTGGCACAGCCTGCGATCCGCGTGATCTCCGCGACGCGGGCGTCGCCGAAGCCGTCACGCTCGAAGACCTCGCGCGCGGCAGCAAGCAGTGCTGCCCTCGTGCGGGCGCCGCGGGCGGTGGCGGGACTCACCGGCGGCGGTCCTGCGGCCCGGCGTCGGACGGCGTGGCGTTCTGCGGCGCGGCGTCGGACAGCGCGGCACGGTCGATGGCGCGCTTGAGAATCTTGCCCGACGGACCCTTCGGGAGCACATCGACGAACTGGAAGAGGCGTGGCACCTTGTACGCGCTCAGGCGCTCCTTGGCCCACGCCCGGAGCGCCTCGGGGTCGGGAACGGCGCCCTCCCGCAGCACGATGACCGCAGCCACCTCCTCGCCGTACGTCGGGTCGGCGACGCCCACGACCGCCGCCTCGACGACGTCGGGGTGCTCGTAGAGCACCTCTTCGACCTCGCTCGGATAGACGTTGTAGCCGCCGCGGATGACGAGGTCCTTCAGCCGGTCGACGATCCGCAGGTCACCGTCCTCGTCGAGGATGCCGAGGTCACCGGTACGCAGCCACCCGTCCTGAAGGACGGCGGCGGTCGCCTCGGGATTGTTCCAGTAGCCCTTCATCACGATCGGGCCGCGGATCCACACCTCCCCGACTTCGCCGGCCGGCACGGCGTTGCCGTCCAGGTCACGGACCTCGATCTCGACGTTGTGCACCGCGCGGCCGACCGCGCCGACCTTCGGCTCGGTGTCGAGCGGGGCGAAGGTCGCCCAGCCGCACGTCTCCGACAACCCGTAGCCCTCGCGGATCCGCGTGCCGAACCTCTCCTCGAACGCACGGATCACCTCGGCGGGCAGCGAGGCACCCCCGGACGAGGCGAGCCGGAGGCGGGCGAAGTCCTCAGGCTTCGCGTCACCGGCAGCGTGCAGCATCGCGATCCACATCGTCGGCACGCCCGACACCACCGTCAGCTCGTCGTCGCGGATCATCTCGACGAACGTGCGCGGGTGGAAGGGGTGCAGCAGCGAGACCGGCGTGCCGAAGGAGAGCGCCAGGTGCATGACCATGATCTGCCCGAAGACGTGGAAGAGCGGGAGTGCGGTGCCGGATCGGTCCTCGTCGCTGAACTCGATGACGTGCTCGGCCGCGTCGACGATCGCGGCGATGCCGGACACGGCGAGCTCCGCGCCCTTGGGCCGCCCCGTCGTGCCGGAGGTGTAGATGATGAGCGCCGTCGCATCGTCGGGCAGGTCGACCGGTGCGTCGAGCTGGTCTGAGGTGTCCCAGTCCTCGAGCGGCCCGATCCGCCAGAAGGGGAGTCCACGCTCGCCGGCGACGGCCTCGGCGGCCTCGGCGGTGTCCTGCCAGGCGACGACGAGACCGACGCCGGCGTCGTCGACGACGTAGCCCAGCTCGCGAGCCGGTGCCATCACGTTCATCGTGATGACGGTCGCACCCGCGGCGTGGAGGCCGTAGTAGGCGGCGACGAACTCCGGGATGGTCGGGGCGACGAGGAGGACGCGGTCGCCGGGGGAGATCCCGGCGTCGACGACCCGCTTCGCGAAGGCCGCCGCCGCGTCCCGCAGGGTCCCGAACGTGGTCTCGCGTCCTGCGGCCCGGACCGCCACCCGGTCGGGGCGGGCGCGTGCGTGCTCGAAGAGGGCGTCGGCGACGTTGGACACGGCTGCTCCTCCCGGAGGCGGGTGCGTTCTCGGGAACGTACCCGAATCGGGGTCCACCTACCAGCGGCGCCGGGACCGCTCAGACGTGCGCATCGAGGAAGGCCACGGTCCTCGCCAAGGACAGGTCGTGTCCTGCGCCGGACATGCGGTGACCCTGTCCCGGGTACCAGTGGGCGTCGACCTCCTTGCCCGCCGCGCGCAGCGCGTCCACCGAGGCGGCGGTCCACGCCGGCGGACAGGTCCGGTCGGCGGTGCCGTGGTGGATCTGCACCGGCTCGGTGACCCGCTCGAAGAACCGGCGGGGCGAGAGGTCCTGCCAGGCGGCGGAGTCCTTGTCCGGCGGACCGTACGAGGCCTGCGCCGCCGCGAGGCTCCAGGCACGCGTCGCTGCTGGGCGCGTCATGATCTCGACACCGTCGGGCGCTGACGAGCTCATCGGCGACAGCACGACGGCGGCCTTGACCAGCCCTGGCCGGCTGACAAGCACGTTGTACGTGATGCCACCGCCCATCGACCGTCCCACCAGTCCGATCCGGTCGGGGTCGACGGCGTCGAGCCGGGCGCGCCGCAGCGCCACGACCGCGTTGACGACGTCGACGGTGTAGCCGGTGCGCAGGGTGGCGTCGAGGTCGGAGTCGTGGTCGGAGCCTCCATGGTTGCGGTAGTCGGTGAACATCACGACGTAGCCGGCCCTCGCCAGTCGGTCCTGCACGTCGGTCATCGCGTGCCCGCTCCGGTACGTACGGGGGTTCTGGTAGCCGTGGGCGAGCACGGCCGCGGGCCGGTCGACCGCGTGGTGCGGGACGTGCAGGAGACCGGAGATCCGCAGCTCTTCAGACCGATAGCTCATGGCGTACGTGGTGTAGGCGTCGTTGACCGCAAGCACCCGCTCGCGGCGGAGGTCTCCACCGCCGTCGGGCTGCCGCATCAGTGTGGGCAGGGTGTTCTCGTGGCGCACGGGCGGCAGCGGTGGGAGGCCGCTCGCGACCTCGGCGCCGGCGGCAGAGAGGGCTGCGTGGGGGGTGACCCCACACCCGGAGAGGAGGGCGACAACCGCCATGAGGGCAGCCAGCTGGGTACGGAGCACGGGACAATGATGGCGGGTCGCGCCGGCGGCCTGTCAGGTAGTGCCAAGGTTCCCCGGAGGGGTCAGGCGACCTTCGCCGTGGGGGTCTCGAGGTGGTTGCGTTGGAATCGAGGAGCAGGGCTCACCACGCGAGGAGAACCATGACGTCAGGCTCCCGTCCAGGACGGATCAACGCCACTCTCCGGATCGGGATCGACACCGGCGGGACGTTCACCGACGTGGTGGCCTTCGACGAGTCCACCGGTGAGCTCCTCACCACCAAGACTCCGTCGACGCCGACGGACCCGGCCGAGGGCTTCCTCGCCGGGATCGACAAGGTGCTGGCGCTGATCGACCCCGAGGGAGGGCCCGCTGCCGGCCGGGACACCGTGGCGGCGGTCGCCCACGGCACCACGGTCGCCACGAACCAGCTCCTCGAGGGCAAGGTCGGCCGACTCGGCTTCATCACCAACGCGGGGTACGAGGCGGTGCTCGAGATCGCTCGTCAGTCGGTCCCGGACGGCTACGGCAACTCCTACTTCTGGGTCAAGCCCGACCGCATCGTGCCGCGCGACCGGGTGAGAGGCGTGGCCGGTCGCCTGTCGTGGACCGGTGAGGAGATCCGTCCGTTCGACACCGACGGGGCTCGTGAGGTCGCACGGTGGTTCCGGGCGCGCGGGATCGACACGCTCGGCGTCTGCTTCCTGCACAGCTATGCCGACCCGGCGCACGAGGAGGCGATGCGGGCGGTGCTCGCCGAGGAGCACCCCGAGGCCGTGGTGTCGATCTCGTCGGACGTGCTCCGTGAGTACCGGGAGTACGAGCGGTCGATGACCACCCTGGTCGACGCCGCCGTCAAGCCCAAGGTGTCGGCGTACGTCCGCAGCATCGCCGGGCGTCTCGAGGAGCTCACCGAGGGTCTTCCGTTCTCCGTGATGAAGTCCAACGGCGGCGTGCTCTCGGCTGCGGAGGTCGTGCACCAGCCGATCACCACCGTGCTGTCGGGGCCGGCCGCGGGCGCGCTCGGGGCCGCGATGATCGCGTCGGTCGCGGGGTTCGACCGCGTCCTCACCTGTGACGGGGGCGGCACCTCGACCGACGTGTCGGTCGTCGTGGACGGGGAGCCCACCCTCACCACCGAGGGGACCGTGGGGGTCTACCCGAGCAAGATCCCGATGATCGACGTCGTCACCGTGGGTGCTGGAGGGGGGTCGATCGCGTGGCTGTCCCCAGAGCGCACCTTGAAGGTGGGGCCCCAGTCGGCCGGCGCCGACCCGGGTCCGCTCTGCTACAGCAAGGGGGGCTCCGACGTGACGATCACCGACGCGCACGTCGTCCTCGGCCGCATCCCGCCGCACCTGCTCGGGGGCGAGATCCCGCTCGACGTCGACGCCGCGCGCAAGGGTCTCGAGTCGCTCGCCGCCGCGCTCGGGCTGTCCCTCGAGGAGGCCGCGACCGGAGTGCTGGAGATCTCCGCTTGGAACCAGGCCAACGCGTTGCGCCAGATCACGGTCAGGCGCGGGCTCGACGTCCGCGACTTCACCCTCACGACGTTCGGTGGCTCCGGCTCGCTCCTGCTGTGCCGGCTGATGGACGTCCTCGGGATCTCGACCGTGCTGGTTCCCCACAGCCCGGGCAACGTCTCGGCCTTCGGGCTGCTGACGGTCGACGTCAAGAACGACTACGTGCAGACCGCGGTCCGGCTGGCCTCCGAGCTCGACCCGGCCGAGGTGGAGCGGTTGTACGACGGGCTGGCCGCACGGGCGGCGGCTGCGCTGGAGACCGAGGGCTTCCCTCCCGAGGCCCAGCGCTTCGTCCGGACCGCCGACGTGCGCTACTTCGGGCAGGCGTTCGAGGTTCGCGTCCCCGTGCCCGGCGGTCCCGTGGACGCGGACGTCGTCTCCGCCGTGGCCGAGGCCTTCCACCGCGAGCACCGCTCGCTCTACGGCTACGACTTCGCCGGTGACGACACCCAGCAGGTCGAGTGGGTCAGCCTCCGGGTGTCGGGCATCGGGCCGATCCGGCGACCGGCGATTCGTCGGCACGAGGTCACCCGCACCGCGGCCGCGCCGACGACCGTGCGCAGGCCGGTGTGCTTCGACGCGCGCGCGGGGTACGTCGACGCGGCCGTCCTCGATCGTGCGTCCCTGTTGCCGGGGCACGAGGTCCACGGCCCCGCGGTCATCGAGGAGTACGGGTCGACGGTCCCGCTCCATCCGGGGTTCGTCGCGCGCGTCGATCCGTACCTCAACCTGGTCGTCACCCGAGCGGGGAGCCCCGCATGACCACCTCGCGTCCTGCACCCACCCAGTTCCCGTTCGGCATGCTCACCGACGACGCCGGCGGCAGCGCCGACCCGGTGCTCGTCGAGATCGTCCAGGGCAGCCTGGCGTCGATCGAGCACGAGGTGGAGACGGCGATCGCCCGGACGTCGCGCTCACCGATGATCCGCGACGCCCACGACTTCCGCGCCGGGATCCACGACAGGCTGCTGCGCAAGCTGACCGGTCGCTCGTACTCTGCTCTGGTCCACCCGGTGGCTCGCGACTTCCCGATCGACCAGATGAAGCCCGGCGACGTGTACTTCCACAACGACGTCTACCGGTCCGAGGGCGGTATCGGGCATCTTCCCGACCTGTGTGTCACCGTGCCCGTCTTCAGCGGCGTCGAGGGCGAGCAGCGGGTCGTCGGGTTCATCCAGGCCTTCGGGCACCATGACGACATCGGCGGAGCCGTCCCCGGCTCGATGCCGAGCGCGGCGACGAGCGTGTACGAGGAGGGACTGATGGTCCCGCCCATCAAGCTCTGGGACGCGGGCGTCCCGAACCGTGCCGCGCTGACCATCATGACCCGCAACTCCCGCATGCCGGAGTCGCTCGCCGCAGACCTCGACGCCGAGTGCGCTGCCTGCCTCATGGGCGCACGTCGCCTGGGAGAGCTGTTCGACCGCTACGGCGTGGACGCCGTCGAGTCGTGCTTCGACGCGATCATCGACCGCACCACCGACACCTACCGGCGGGAGATCTTGGCGAAGATCCCGGTGGGCACGTGGGTCTGGGAGGACTACGCCGAGCATGACGGGGTCGACGAGCCGCAGCTCCACACGCAGCGCATCACGCTCACCCGTACCGGTGCGGACGATCCCGGTGGCGAGCGGGTCGTCCTCGACTTCGCCGGCACGTCACCGCAGGCGAAGGGACCGATCAACCACTGCGGCGACTACTCCGACGGCGTCTTCCTCAAGAAGTGGCTCGCACCGATCCTGCGCAACCTCGCCGACACCCCCGAACGCATGGCCGAGCTGGACGTCAACGAGGGTGTCGTGCCCCTGATCGAGATGCGGTTCCCACCCAAGGGCACGCTGATCACACCTGAGTTCCCGGCGCCGACCAACGCTCGTACCTTCGTCATCCTGCGTCTGCTCGGGGTCCTCGCAGGAGTGCTTGCCAAGGCCGTGGACGGGCGGATGCCCGCCGACCAGGAGACGATCCGCTACACCGGCGTGTACGGGACGGACCTCGTCGGTCGCCCGTACCTCATGCGCGAGGTCCTCGGTGGCGGCTCCGGCGGCCGCTACTACGCCGACGGCGAAGACACGATCCACGTGGTGCCCGACTCGCGGAACCTGCCGACCGAGTTCACCGAGTCGCGGTTCCCGTTCGTCGTCGAGTCGCTCTCGCTGGCGGTGGACTCGGGTGGGCCCGGGACGTTCCGCGGCGGGCTCGGCTACGAGAAGCACCTGCGGATGCTCGCCGACGCCCACTTCATGTCGATCGCCGACCGCTCGATCCTCGCGTGCTGGGGGGTCAACGGTGGGCTGGCCGGGCGTCCGTTCGAGGTGGTGGTGGACCCCGGTGGGCCGCACGAGCGGCTCGTCGACGCGCTCGCCGACGCCGAGCCGGTGCGCGCGGGGGAGACCGTCCGCATCCGGACGACCGGCGGCGGGGGCTGGGGTGACCCGCTCGACCGCGACCCCGCTCTCGTCGTCCGCGACGTCGTGTGGGCCAAGGTCTCGCGGCGCGCCGCCGAGGAGGACTACGCCGTGGTTCTCACCGGCGACGGGGACGACCTCGGCGTCGACGAGGAGGCGACAGTGGCGCTGCGCGCCGCTCGCCGTTCGGACCGGCCGAGCGAGGTGTTCTTCGACCGCGGTCCCGGCTACGCCCGGCTCGCCGACGGTGCGGCCTTCGCCGCCGTCGACGTCGTGCGAGTGCCACAGTGAGCGCCCGCGCATCCTCGCGGCGGTTGGTCAGTCGCCGTCGTCGAGCTCGAACTTCAGCTTCGCGACACCGTTCTCGAGGCTGACGACGCGGACCGTCATCGAGTACTCCTTGTTGCTGCCGTTGGGGTCGGACAGGGTGCAGTCCATCGTCGCGCCGGCACGCGACTCCAGGTCGTCGGGGCAGTCGACGACCGGCGCGAGCCCGATCTGCTTGCCCATCTCCTCCGACGCCTTCTCCTCCACGGACTTCTCGGACATGGGCGCATGCCCGCAGCCGGCGAGGAGCGTCAGCGCGAGGGGCACCAGCACGAGAGTGCGGCGTCGTGGCATGCGCACAGGGTAATCTGCGGTGTCCCGGCGACGAGAACGGGTCCCGCCCTGCTGGTCAAGGTGTGACGGGCCGACGCCGCCGCGTTGGCGATCTTCGCCAGTGCCGACACCGACATACGCCCCTAGATTCGTCGCATGCGCCTCGTCATCGCCCTCGGCGGCAACGCCATGACCGCGCCAGACGGGTCCGTCGGTCCCGAGGACCAGCGCACGGCGATCCTCGAGTCCATGCGCAGCGTCGCCGACCTCGTCGAGGCGGGGCACGAGATCGTCCTGACCCACGGCAACGGCCCTCAGGTGGGCAACCTGCTGCTCAAGAACGAGATGGCCGCCAACGTTGTGCCCCCCGTCCCGCTGGACTGGTGCGTCGCGCAGACCCAGGCGACGATCGGCCGGCTGATCCTCGACACCCTCGACGAGGAGCTCGGACGTCGTGGCCACCACGCGCGCAGCGCCGTTCTGGTGTCGCGCACCCTGGTAGACCGCGATGACCCCGGTTTCCTCGTGCCGACCAAGCCGATCGGCCGCTACGCCAGCGGGGCGGAGGCCGCGGCCATGCGGGCGCACGGCCAGCGGTGGGTCGAGGTCCCGGGTCGCGGCTGGCGCCGGGTCGTCGCCTCGCCAGAGCCGCGGGCGGTCCTCGAGATCCCCGCCGTGCGCACCCTGCTGGCCGACGGGTTCGTCGTCGTCTGCGCCGGCGGCGGTGGCATCCCGACCGTGCACACGTCGGGCTCGTACGTCGGGGTGGAGGCGGTCATCGACAAGGACCTCACTGCGGCGCTCCTGGCCGAGCGGATCGAGGCCGACGGCCTCGTGATCGGGACGAACGTCGACGCGGCCGTCCTCGGCTTCGGCACACCGCAGGCCGAGCCGATCGGAGCGATCAGCGTCTCGGAGATCCGGAGGCTCGCGGCGACCGGCGCCTTCGCGGCCGGATCGATGGGGCCGAAGGTCGAGGCGGTGGCGCGGTTCGCGTCGCACACGGGCCGTACCGGCGTCATCACCTCCCTGCCCCGCATCGGCGAGGCCGTCGCTGGGCGCACCGGCACCCGCGTGAGCCCCGACCCGCTGACCGTCCAGGCCCCGCAGCCGACCGGCTGAGCCGTCGCGACGCCGCCCCGACCACCGACGTACCCCAACCGAGAGGAACGCCATGCCAGCAGCGATCGAAGTCCGCAAGGTCCCGATCCACTCCGTCGCCGACGCCAGCGAGCTCGAGAAGCTGATCGCGGACAACGTGATCGAGGCCGACCGCGTCATCGCGATCATCGGCAAGACCGAGGGCAACGGCGGCGTCAACGACTACACGCGGATCATCGCCGACCGGGCGTTCCGCGAAGTCCTCGTCGCCCAGGGCTCGCGCTCCGCGGCGGAGGTCAAGGAGATCCCCATCGTCTGGTCCGGCGGCACCGACGGGGTCATCAGCCCGCACGCGACGATCTTCGCCACGCTGCCCGACGGTTCGGTCGAGGCGAGCGAGGAGCCCCGGCTCAGCGTCGGCTTCGCGATGAGCGACGTGCTGCTGCCCGAGGAGATCGGGCGCACCGCGATGATCGAGAAGGTCGCTGCCGCGGTGACGGTCGCCGTCGAGCGTGCAGGCATCACCGACGCCGCCGACGTGCACTACGTCCAGACCAAGACACCGCTGCTCACGATCGACACCATCCGCGACGCCACGTCGCGCGGAGAGTCGGTGTGGACCGAGGACACGCTCGCGTCGATGGACCTCTCGAACGGCACGACGGCGCTCGGCGTCGCGGTCGCGCTCGGTGAGATCGAGATGCCGACCGACGCGGACGTCCTCAAGGACCGTCGGCTCTTCTCGTCGGTGGCCTCCTGCTCCTCAGGAGTGGAGCTCGACCGTGCCCAGGTCGTGGTGGTGGGCAACGTGCGCGGGATCGGTGGCCGCTACCGGATCGGTCACGCGGTCATGGACGACGCGCTCGACGCGGACGGCATCTGGGACGCGATCCGCTCGGCCGGGCTGGACCTGCCGGAGCGCCCGCGGACGAGCGATCTCGACGACCGGCTCGTCAACGTCTTCCTCAAGTGCGAGGCGAGCCAGGACGGCATGGTGCGCGGTCGTCGCAACGCGATGCTCGACGACTCCGACGTCCACTGGCACCGTCAGATCAAGGCCGCGGTCGGTGGCGTCACCGCCGCGGTGACCGGTGACCCTGCCGTGTTCGTCTCTGTCTCGGCGGCGCACCAGGGTCCGGACGGTGGCGGGCCGGTCGCGGCCATCGTCGACGCGGGCTGAGGGCGTCAGAGGCCGGGGCGCTCCCACGCCTTCAGCAGGAACGCCGCCGTCGCCTCCGGTGCGTCCGCGGCGGGGGAGTGCCCCGTGCCGGGGATGACCACGACGTCGGTGCCGAGGCGCGCGGCCATCGCGTCCTGGGCCGAGTGCGGCCACGCATCGTCGTCGGCGCCGCGGCCGACGGCGACCGGCACCTCGGTCGCCGCGAGTGCGTCGACCTGGTCCGGAGCGTCGAGCAGGCACGCGGCGATCGCGCAGAGCGACTCGGGGGAGCTGGCCACGAACCGAGTCCGCTGGAAGTCGCGCACGCCGGGCGCGGCGTCGGGGTCGGTCTCCTGGCTCTCGAACACCGCCTCCAGGCCGAGGGCGGGGACGGCGACGAGGAAGGACTCCAGCCTCCGCGTGGACCCCTCGGGGTCGTTCGCGAGCTCCCTCACGACGGGATGCCTGAACCCTGCCGGACCCGAGCAGAGCAGAGTCAGGCTCCGCCAGGCCGACGCGTCGTCGAGCACGGCGTGCTGGGCGACCAGACCCCCGAACGAGTGGCCGACGAGGTGCGAGCGCCCGTGCGGCGCCAGGGCCTCCTGGACGGCGAGCGCGTCGGCGGCGAACCCCCGCAGCGAGTAGTCGTCGTCCGGGTCGCCCGCCGTCTCGTACTGACCGCGCTGGTCGTACGCCGTCGCGTGCCAGCCTGCCGCGGCGAGCGCGGGGAGGATGGCCGAGAAGTCTTCTTTGCTTCCGGTGAACCCGGGCGCGAGGAGCACGTGTCCCCGTCTCGACGTGCCGGGCGGGACGCGGGCGTCGAGCGCGGCGAACACCCCTCGAGGCGTCTCGATGACCCGCGAGCTCACGACCTGGGCCGCGACCTGGGCGTCGGCCACGGTCATTCGGCGAGCTTCCGACCCCGTTTGGCGACCGCGGCGACCAGACCGGCCGGCGCGTAGCGGGCGATCGCGCCCAGCACCTTGTAGCGCACGGTCGGGATGGAGAGCGGCCTGCCCTTGGCGAGGTCGGCGAGGGCCCCCTGCACCTGCTGCTCCGCACTGGTCCACATCCAGCGGGGGACGTCGCTCGGGTCGACGCCCATGCGCTGGTGGAACTCGGTACGGACGAAGCCGGGGCACAGCGCGGTCGTCACGACGCCCTCGCGGGCGTACTGGATGTTCATCCACTGGCTCAGGTTGACGATCCATGCCTTGTGCGCGGAGTAGGTGCCACGCGGTGTGAACGCGGCGATGCTCGCGACGTTGAGGATCTGCCCGGAACCGCGCGGACGCATCACCTCCAGCGCCGCGGCCATCAGGTCCATCGGTGCCTTCACCATCAGGTCGAGCTGGGCGTCCTCGTCGGCCACGTCGGTGTCTCCGAAGAACTTCCCGATCGACGAGCCCGCGTTGTTGACGAGGAGGTCGATGCGGTGCTCGCGGACGGCCTCGGCGACGCGGGCCGCCCCTTCGCGGGTGGCCAGGTCAGCAGGCACGACGTAGACGGTGCGGCCGGCTACGCGGAGCTCACCAGCCAGCCGGTCGAGGCGTGCCTCGTCCCGCGCCACGAGCACGAGATCGTCCCCGCGACGCGCGAGCTCGCGGGCGAACGCGAGCCCGATCCCTGATGTGGCGCCCGTCACGAGTGCGAGAGACATGGGCAGATCTTCGCAGATCGTGGCGAGGCGCGGCGGCGAACCCGGGCTACGGGTCGGTGCGCCGTTCGCGGAGGAGGATCTCGCCCCTCCGTCGACGCGGACCTCGGTGGCCCGTACGCTGACCAGCGTGACCGTGCGCCGTGATCGTTCCGTGACATCCTCGGGGCGTCACAGCGCACGAAGGCGGCCGCGGAGGCACTGGCCGCGCTGGACGGCCGCCATCCTGGCGGGCGGCATGGCGGCGACGGTGTTCGCGCTTCACGAGGACCTCGTTCCAGAGATCGGGATCGACGCGTTGGTGAAGCCTGCCGGAGCGGCCCCCGTCGGTGGGTTCGACGCCGCAGGACCAGCGGTCTACCCGCCCGCTGCGCCCTCGGTCGGTGACGCGCAGGTCGCCCCGCCGGCTGCCCCCGTCCAGGGTCCCGTCCAGGGTCCGACGGTCCCGCCGTCGGTGTCCCCGTCGTCTCAGACGACGCCGACCCCCGGCGCCACCGCCACGTCGGCGCGCGCCTCGCAGGCGCCGCTCCCGGCACGGTCGGGGAAGGGACGGCGGATCGTCTTCTCGATGAGCGAGCAACGGGTCTGGCTCGTCCGCAAGGACGGTCGGACCGCACGGACGTATGAGGTCTCCGGCAGCAAGCTCGACAACCTCGGCCCCGGCAGGTACGAGGTCTACTCGCGGTCGAGACACGCCACGTCGTACGACCTGGGCAGCACCATGGAGTACTTCGTGCGCTTCACACGCGGCGTCAACGCGCCGATCGGGTTCCACACCATCCCGGTCGACGGCGACGGCAGACCGGTGCAGACGCGCAAGCAGCTCGGGACGCCTCTCTCGTCCGGGTGCGTGCGGCAGCATCGTCCGGACGCGATCGCTCTGTGGGAGTTCGCCCCGGTCGGGACGGTCGTGGTCGTCGTCGCGTGAGCCGCCCTTCGGGTCGCCGCGCGAACGCCGTACGAGCCGCCCTTCGGGTCGCCGCACGAACGACGAAGCACCCACCGCACAGGTGCGGTGGGTGCTCGGTACGTCAGGTCGCCGGCGAGTGCGTCAGGCGTCAGCGGCGGGTGCACCGGCGCTCTCGGCGCCGTCGGTCCGACCCTCGCCGCCGTCTCCCGACGGGCGACGACGACGGCGCCGGCGTCGGGGGGTGGCCTCACCGGACGGCGAGTCGTCGCCCGCTGGCGGAGCGCTCGGGGCTCCGGTCGTGGCCGTCACGGCCGTCGTCGTGCTCTCGCCCGACTCGGTGACAGGCTCGCCGCCGCGGGTACGGCGCCGGTTGCGGTTGCGACGGGGACGGTCGCTGGCGCCGCCCTCTGCGCCACCGTCACGCTCGGAGCCGCGTGCTCCCGAACCCGATCGAGAGCCCGAGCCCGAGCGAGGGCGGTCGGCCTTCGGGGCCGGCGCTGACGGCGGCACGATGCGTCCGGTGACGTCGCTCGGGATGCCGAGGTCGTGGAAGAAGTGCTCCGACGTCGAGTACGTCTCCAGCGGCTCGTCGAACGGGAGCCCGAGGTCGCGGTTGATGGTCTTCCACCGCGCGATGTCGGCCCAGTCGACGAACGTGACCGCGTTGCCGCTCTTGCCGGCGCGCCCGGTCCGGCCGATCCGGTGGACGTAGGTGTTGGAGTCCTCCGGGCAGCTGTAGTTGATGACGTGCGTGACGTCGGCGACGTCGATGCCTCGCGCGGCGACGTCGGTCGCGACCAGCGCGTCGACCTTGCCCTCACGGAACTTCTTCATCGCCTTCTCGCGCGCCACCTGCGCCATATCACCGTGCAGAGGGGCGGCGTTGAAGCCGCGCTCGGCCAGGTCGTCGGCGAGGCGCTGCGCCGCACGCTTGGTGCGGGTGAACACGACCGCGCGACCGAAGTCCTTGGCCTGCATGATGCGGGCCACCATCTCGGGCTTGTCGAGGTCGTGGGCCTGGAAAACGAACTGCGCCGTCGCCGGCACCATCGAGGAGTCGGTGCTGGACTCCGCGCGGATGTTGACCGGGTGACGCATGTGCGTGCGGGCGAGCGCCACGATCGCACCCGGCATGGTCGCCGAGAAGAGCATCGTCTGGCGCAGCTCGGGCGTGCGCGAGATCAGGGCCTCGACGTCGGGGAGGAACCCGAGGTCGAGCATCTCGTCGGCCTCGTCGAGGACGAGCGCCTTGACGTGGGACAGGTCGAGCGAGCGACGCTTGGCCAGGTCGAGAAGACGCCCCGGCGTGCCGATGACGATCTCGACACCCCGCTCGAGAGCCTCGAGCTGCGGCTCGTACGGGACGCCGCCGTAGACGGTCAGCACGCGCGTGCCGCGCTTGACCGAGGCGGCAGAGACGTCGGCGGAGACCTGGAGCGCGAGCTCACGGGTCGGCGCGATGATGAGCGCCTGCGGCTTGCCAGGGGCGCTGAGCATCTCGAACTCGGGGTCGTGCGGTGCGATGGCCCGCTGCACGACGGGGATGCCGAAGGCGAGGGTCTTGCCCGTACCGGTACGGGCCTGTCCGATCAGGTCGTTCCCCAGCAGTGCGATGGGGAGCGTCATCTCCTGGATCGGGAATGCGTCGGTGATGCCCTGGGTCTCCAGGGCATCGGCGATCTCCGGGAGAACGCCCAGGTCTTTGAACGTAGTCAGGGGTCTTCTCGATTTCTTGTCGATCGTGCCGCGCGTCTTTGGCGGCCTGGTCTCCTGAGGTCGTGGCGGCGGAGCGTCGACGTTCGACGCGCTGCTCGGCGGCGACCGCGCGGCCCGGCGACAGAAGGTCCGAGGGACCGTGATCCATGCCTGGGCATTACTACTCTATCCCCAGCGCCTGACGGCACGGGCGCGGCTCGACGTACCGGCGATGGCTACTCTTCGATCATGGCCGACTCGACGACCCCCTCCGAGACCTCCGCAGCGTTCGACGACCCGATCTATCGCGAGGGTGTGGTCGAGCTGCTCGGCGTCATCGCGTACGGGGAGCTGTCGGCCTTCGAGCGGCTGGCCGAGGACGCCACGCTGGCGCCGACGCTGCGCGACAAGGCCGAGCTTGCCCAGATGGCCAACGTCGAGCTCGGTCACTTCCTGGGGCTGCGCGACCGGCTGGCCGCGCTGGGCGTCGACCCGTACGAGGCGATGACGCCGTTCGAGGAGACCTTCACCCGTTTCCATGCCAAGACCGCCCCCTCCGACTGGTTCGAAGGGCTCGTGAAGGCGTACGTCGGCGACGGGCTGGCCGCCGACTTCTATCGGGAGATCGCCGCCTACCTGGATGTGGACACGCGCGCGCTCGTCCTCAACAGCCTGGCCGGCACCGGCGACTCCGACTTCGTGGTGGCACGGGTGCGAGAGGCGATCGCGGCCGACCCGACGATCTCGGGACGGCTGGCGCTGTGGGGACGCCGCCTGATGGGCGAGGCGCTGAGCCAGGCGCAGCTGGTGGCCGCGGAGCACGACGGGCTCACGGCCGTGCTGGTCGGCGCCTACGACCGTGGCAACGGGATGGACCTGGCCGCGATCGGGCGGATGTTCGCGCGGATGACGGAGAACCACGCCGCGCGGATGGCCGAGCTCGGACTGGACTCCTGAGCCCGGCCCCCGCGGGGCGTGCGTGTCGTGCGGGTGATGCCGGTCAGGCTCAGGACTCGCCGAAGCCGACGCGCCGGCCGGACTCCCCGGAGAACTCGAGATAGCTGACCTTCTCGACCGGGACGACCACGCTGCGTCCGCGGTCGTCGCTCAGTGCGAGGAGCCCGTCGCCCGAGCTTGCGTCCTTGAACGCCTGCAGGATCGCTTCCTTGGTCTCCGTGGTCTCGAGCGACAGCTCGCGGGGGCTGTGCTGCACGCCGATCCGTACGTCCACGTCATGGCCTCTCTTCTGTGTCACGGGCACCTCCACGGACGGGAGGCAGGTTCACGCTATCTCGCGGTGCGCAGCGAGAGCACGGGCGTCTGCTGCCCGCGTACGGCGCCGCTCAGCGACCGTCGGGCTCGTCGGTGCGGGGGAACCCGCCGATGCCGCGCCACGACAGCGCGCTCACCATGGCGACGGCCTCCTCCTTGGACAGCGCCGAGCCCTGGTCGAGCCAGTAGCGCGCCCCGACGTGCGCCATCCCGACGAGGCTGACCGCGAGCAGCTCCGACGCAACCGCCGGGAGCCCGGTGTCGTCGTGGATGACCGCGGCGACGGCCTCGGCTGTCTCGGTGTTGACGCGGTCGACGCGGCGGCGCACCTCGGGCTCGTTGGTGACGTCGGACTCGAAGACGAGCCGGAACGCGGCCTGGTCGCTCGCGACGTAGCTGTAGAAGACGTCGATGGTCGCCTGGACACGGGCCTTGTTGTCCTCGGTCGAGGCGAGCGCGTCGCGCACGGACTCGACGACGGTGTCGCACGCGGAGTCGAGAAGGGCGAGGTAGAGCTCGAGCTTGCCCGGGAAGTGCTGGTACAGGACCGGCTTGCTGACCCCTGCACGCTCGGCGATGTCGTCCATGGCGGCGGCGTGGTAGCCGTTGTCGACGAAGACCTCGCGAGCCGCCTCGAGGAGCTGGGCCCGCCGGGCGCTGCGAGGGAGGCGTCCGCCGCGCGGGCGTGGAGCGGTCGTGGTGTCGGTCACGTGCCCGATCGTATCCCGCTAGGTCGTCTTGCCGAGTTGAGGCGCGGACAAGCGGGACGTACCGGACGGTCTCGCGACCCCGCCGGCCGTGTCCGGAGCGTAAGACGGGTGTCCGGTCTCCGGGACGTGCCGGGCATGATGGAGGAGGGCCGGAGAGCCGCGGGAACACCGCGCCACCGCATGGTGTTGACGACATCAGCGGGTCTCCTGGACCCGATGAGAGCAACGCACCCGACCGAGGAGACCTCGTGGCACTAGCACCCCTGGTCGAGCCCGCCGACGAGCTGACCGTCGACGAGGTTCGCCGCTACAGCCGGCATCTGATCATCCCCGACGTCGGGATGGCCGGCCAGAAGAGGCTCAAGAACGCGAAGGTCCTGGTGATCGGTGCCGGCGGTCTCGGCAGCCCCGCGCTGCTGT
Source organism: Mumia sp. zg.B53 (assembly GCF_019550935.1). Lineage (NCBI taxonomy): Bacteria > Bacillati > Actinomycetota > Actinomycetes > Propionibacteriales > Nocardioidaceae > Mumia > Mumia sp. zg.B53. The sequence goes on from NZ_JAHWCK010000002.1 coordinate 170,591, forward strand.
ACCTCGCGGCGGCCGGTGTCGGCACGCTCGGCATCATCGACTTCGACACCGTCGACGAGTCCAACCTGCAGCGTCAGGTGATCCACGGCCAGAGTGACATCGGCAAGTCCAAGGCCCTCTCGGCCAAGGAGTCGGTCGCCGAGATCAACCCGTACGTGAACGTGATCCTCCACGAGGAGCGCCTCGACGTCGACAACGTGCTGGACATCTTCTCCGGCTACGACCTGATCCTCGACGGCACCGACAACTTCGCGACCCGTTACCTCGTCAACGACGCGGCCGTGATCCTGGGCAAGCCGTACGTGTGGGGCTCGATCTACCGCTTCGAGGGCCAGGTCTCGGTGTTCTGGGCCCAGGAGGGTCCTCAGTACCGCGACCTCTACCCCGAGCCGCCGCCGCCGGGCATGGTCCCGTCCTGCGCCGAGGGTGGCGTGCTCGGCGTGCTGTGCGCGTCGATCGGCTCGGTCATGGTCAACGAGGCCATCAAGCTGATTACCGGGATCGGTGACCCGCTGGTCGGCCGGCTGCTGGTGTTCGACGCGCTGGAGATGCGTTGGACCGAGCTCAAGGTCCGCCGCGACCCCAACGCGGAGCCGCCGACGGAGCTGCTCGAGGACTACGAGGCGTTCTGCGGGGTGCTCTCGGACGACGCCGCGGAGGCCGCGGCCGACTCGACGATCTCCGTGACGACGCTGGCGAGCTGGCTCAAGGAGCGCGAGGAGGGTTCGCGCGACTTCGTCCTGGTGGACGTGCGCGAGCCCAACGAGTACGAGATCAACAAGATCCCCGGCTCGATCCTCGTCCCGAAGGGCGAGTTCCTCGCAGGCAACGCGCTCGGACAGCTGCCTCAGGACAAGCAGGTGGTCCTCCAGTGCAAGTCGGGCGCTCGCTCGGCAGAGGTGCTGGCGATCGTCAAGGGCGCCGGCCTCGAGGACGCCGTGCACGTCGGCGGCGGTGTCGTCGCCTGGGTGAACCAGATCGACCCCTCGCAGCCCTCGTACTGACCCCTCCCGTTTGAGGTGCTCGCACCTCGTCGCGCACGATCCCACCCCGAATTCGGGGTGGGATCGTTGCGTTTCCGGTGTGAGCACCTCAAACGAGTCCGCTCTAAGCGGTGTGGACCACCGAGCGGACGCCGTGCACGCTGTGGATGCGGCACGCACGCCGGACACCTGATCCGCCACGGTCGGGTGATGCACCCTGACGCTCTGGTCGCGCTCGAGATGCTCGCGGCAGCCCGCGGTGGCTACTTCCTGCGCTCTGACGTCCGCGACATCGGGCTCGACACGACCTCACTCGGGTCTCTCTGCAGGTCCGGGGTGATCCGCCGCATCCGCCACGGCACGTACGTCTTCGCGGAGCACGACGACGCACTCGGTGCCGACGAGCAGTACGCCGTGCGGTGCCTGGCGATCGCCGACAAGCTCGCGCCGGACGCGGTCCTGTGCGGGGTGTCGTCCGCAGCGGTCCACGGGCTTCCACTCGTCGGCATCGACCGCACGTGGGTGGACGTCGTTCGCCTCGACGACCTCACGGGGCGCCGTCGGGCGGGCGTCGACCACCGGGTGTTCCCGGTGAGCGAGCCGGATCTCGTCCAGGTCAGGGGGCGGACCGTGACGTCACCGGCACGCGCCATCTGGGAGGCGGGGGTCAAGGCCCCCGCACGAAGCGCGCTCGTGCTCATGGACGACGCCCTCCACCACGGCACGGTGACACGAGACGAGCTCAAGGCGACCGGCGAGGCATTCGCCTCGTGGAAGGGCGCCCAAGGCCCGCGTCTCGCGCTGGAGCTCGCCGACGGCCGCGCCGAGTCTCCCGGAGAGTCGGTCACGCGATGGATGTTCCATGCGTGCCGCTTGCCGATGCCTGATCTCCAGTACGTCGTCCGCGATGACGACGGCACGTTCCTCGGACGATCCGACTTCGCCTGGCTCGAGCACGGGATGCTCGGGGAGTTCGACGGCAAGATCAAGTACGGTCGCGGGTTCGTCCCCGGCAAGTCGCCGGACGACGTCGTCACCGACGAGCGGACGCGCGAGAGGGCGATGTGCGGTCGTCGCCACGGGATGCTGCGCTTCCTCTGGGACGAGGTCTGGAGCCCGACCCGCGGGAACATCGCGAGGATCCGTGACGAGCTCGAGTGGGGCCGCCGCCGTTACCTGTGACGTTGGCCGCCTCCCTCGCCTCGCGTTCCCGCCGCGTTTGAGGTGCTCACACCCGAACGACGACGATCGCACCCGCAATACGGGGTGGGACCGCGGCACTTGCGGTGCGAGCACCTCAAACGCACCCGGCGCCGGCCGTGAGATCGTGGGCCCGTGAGCGAGGATGCCCCGGACCCCGACGCGTACGTCGAGGCGGTCCTGCGCATCGCCGAGCAGGTGCCTTCTGGCCACGTGGTGTCGTACGGCCAGGTGGCCGAGGCCGTGGGCCGCGGTGGCCCGCGGCAGGTCGGCCGCGTGATGGCGACGTACGGGGCAGCCGTGGCGTGGTGGCGTGTGGTCCGCGCCGACGGCACGCTCCCTGAGCCGCTTCGTGGACGTGCCCGTGAGCACTACCTCGAGGAGGGCACGCCGTTGCGGAGCCGGCTGGACCGGGACCTGCGCGTCGACATCCGCGCCGCCGCGTACGAGGTCCACGGATCTGTCGGACCGCTCTGATCGAATGGACCTATGACGGACCACCCCCGACGACCGGCGTACGCGCTGGTCCCCCCGCCTGCCGGACGAGCGCCCGCGCCCGTGCTCGACCCCCACCAGCAGGCGGTCGTCGACCACGAGGGAGGCCCTCTCCTCGTGCTGGCCGGCCCGGGGACAGGCAAGACGACCACGCTCGTGGAGACGGTGGTCGACCGCATCGAGCGGCGCGGGCTCCGGCCCGAGCAGGCGCTGGTGCTGACGTTCAGCCGCAAGGCCGCCGAGGAGCTCCGTCACCGCATCGCCACCCGCCTCGACCGGACGGTCGCGACGCCGCTCGCGACCACGTTCCACTCGTTCTGCTACGGCCTGGTGCGGGAGTTCCAGGACCCCAAGAGCTACTCCGAGCCGCTCCAGCTGCTGTCGGCGTCGGAGTCCGACACCCGCATCCGCGAGCTGGTCCTCGGCGGGCTGGACGACCGGACGGTCCCGTGGCCGACGCGGCTCGGCCCCGCCCTGCGGACGCGGGGCTTCGCCGTGGAGCTCGAGCGGCTGATGACCCGCACCCGTGCCCTCGGCCTCGATCCGGTCGACCTGTCCGCGGCCGGTGCGGTGGCCGGACGCGCCGACTGGGATGCCGCAGCACGGTTCTTCGAGGACTACCTCGACGTCCTCGACGCCCAGAACCTCATCGACTACGCCGAGCTGGTCCACCGAGCCGGCCTCGTCGTCGCCGACCCCGAGCACCAGCCGGCGCTGCGTGAGCGGTTCCCCTTCGTCATCGTCGACGAGTACCAAGACACCGACCCCGCTCAGGTCGCCCTCCTGCAGGCTCTGGCGGGGGACGGGCGCGACCTGGTCGTCGTCGGTGATCCGGACCAGTCGATCTACGCGTTCCGCGGAGCAGAGGTCTCGGCGATCCTCGGCTTCGCCGACGCCTTCCGGACCCGTGAGGGTGCCCCCGCGGCCGTGTGTTCCCTGCGACGCACCCGGCGGTTCGGCCCGCGCATCCTCGCCGCCTCGCGTGAGGTCGCCCGGCGCATCCCCCTCGGGCCCCTCGCGGTGCAGGCGCGCGCATTTCGAGACCCGGAGCCGAGCCCGGTCGGCGAGGGCGACGAGGTGTGGGTGCGGACGTTCGCCGACTCCGCCTCCGAGGCCGAGCACCTCACGCTGATGCTGCGACGCGCGCACCTCGAGGAGGGTCTGGACTGGGATGACATGGCGGTGCTCGTCCGCTCCGGCGCCGCGATGCCTCGCCTCCAGCGGGCACTCCAGGCCGCGGGGGTCCCTGTCGAGGTGGCCGGTGCGGAGGTTCCGCTGCGCACGGAGCCCGCCGTGGCCGCCCTGCTCGCGGCGTTGCACCTCGCGGTCGCGCTCGCCGAGCAACGTCAGCCCGACCCCGAGAGCGTCGAGCGGTTTCTCACTGGCCCGCTCGGCGACCTCGACGCGGCCGAGCTGCGCATCCTCTGCCAGGAGCTCCGGCGACGCGACGCGTACGCCGAGGACGGTGAGCGTCAGCTCCCGCGCAGCTCGCGCACGCTGCTCGTGGAGCTGCTCCTGGAGCCGCTGAGCCTTGCCCCACTGGTCGACGGCGGCGGGCACGGGAGCCGTGCCGGTGACGTCGCGCGGCGCGCCTACCGCGCGTGCGCGCTCGTCTCCGAAGCCGCTCGCCTCGTCGCGGACCACGCGTCGCCCGAGCACGTGCTGTGGACCTTGTGGCGCGGGACCGGGTGGGAGGGTCGCCTGCTCGCGTCGATCGAGGGCAGGAGCCGTCCCCTCGCCGAGGAGATCGTGGCCGACCACGCCGACGCGTCCGCGGCCGCACACCGTGACCTCGATGCCGTGGTCGCCCTGTTCGCGCTGGCGGCTCGGGCCGAGGAGAGCCAGCGTCGTCGGCGCGTCGCTGCCTTCCTCGACGAGATCGCGCGCCACGAGGTTCCGGTCGACACGTTGGCCGAGCGCGGCCAGCGCGGGTCAGCCGTACGCCTGCTCACCGCGCACCGCTCCAAAGGCCTCGAGTGGGACCTGGTCGTCGTCGCCGGCGTCCAGGAGGGCACGTGGCCCGACGTCCGTCACCGCGGCACGCTGCTGGGCGCCGAACGCCTGGCAGAAGAGGCCGGTGGTGGTTCGCTCCGTCTCCCGCCGACCGCAGCGGAGCTGGTCGCGGAGGAGCGGCGCCTGTTCTACGTCGCGGTGACGCGTGCACGTCGGCGGCTGGTCGTCACGACGGTCCAGAGCTCCGATCCCGAGGGAGACCAGCCGTCGCCCTTCGTCGCCGACGTGGCGAGGCACGCCACCCACGTCTCCAGCGGCCCGGAGCGACGCCCCCGCCGTGGGCTCTCCCTCCGAGGGGTGATCGCCGAGCTGCGCGAGCTGGCCCAGCACGGCGCGACCGAGAGTGTCCGCGACGCAGCGGCACAGCGGCTCGCTACCCTCGCCGCGACGCGGTTGCCCGCGGCCGCGCCGGCCGACCCCGACACCTGGTGGGGCCTGCGCGAGGTCACCCGGTCGGAGCAGCCGGTCCGGACCCTCGACGAGCCGGTGCGCCTGTCTGGCAGCTCGCTCGACGCCATCACCTCGTGCTCGCTGTCGTGGTTCCTCACGCACGAGGCCAAGGGCGAGGCCGTGAGCTCGACGGCTCAGGGCTTCGGACTCCTGGTGCACGCCTTGGCCGCAGACGTCGTCCAGGGCGGCTCCGCGGCTGATCCCGCGGCCCTCGACGCCGCCCTCGACGTGGTGTGGGACCGTCTCGCCTACGCCGCACCCTGGGTGGCCCGGCGTGAGCGCGACGAGGCCCGGGCGGCGATCGGTCGGTTCGCGCAGTGGCACGCGGAGCAGGAGCAGGCGGCGCGACGACGTCCGCTCGCCGCCGAGCACGCCTTCGAGGTGCGGCTGCCGGTCGCCGGCGAGGAGGTGGTTCTCCGCGGATCGATGGACCGCGTCGAGGTCGACGTCGACGGGCTCGTGCACGTGGTCGACTTCAAGACGGGCAAGCGCGCTCCCACCGGCAGCGAGATCACCGAGCACGCGCAGCTCGGCGTCTACCAGCTCGCGGTCGAGCACGGGGCCGCCGACCCGTTGCTCCGGCGCCGTGCGCGCAGCGGCGGGGCGGAGCTCGTCCACCTGCGGCTGCCCGAGTCGGCCAAACGTGCGACCGCTCCCAAGGTCCAGCCCCAGGACGCGCCGCGCGAGGAGGACGCCTTCTTCGCCTACGCCCTCCTCAAGGATGCGGTGCGCACCATCCGGACGGAGCAGTGGGTCGCGACACCCAGCCCCAAGGCCTGCCAGTTCTGCCAGTTCGCGCGGATGTGCCCCGCCAAGCCGGAGGGTGCGTCGGTCCTCGATGCCGTGGCCCCAGCACCCGCTGCCGAGGAGGAGGCCTCATGACGGCAACCGCCGTGGAGGTCCCGCAGCTGATCCACGACGCCGACCACCTCCGTGCGCTCCTCGGCATCCCGTTCTCCACCGAGCAGATGGCCGCCATCCAGGCGCCGACCGACCGCCCGAGCGCGATCATCGCCGGTGCCGGCTCGGGCAAGACGACGGTCATGGCCGCCCGCGTGGTGTGGCTGGTGGGGCACGAGGGCGTCCTCCCGGGATCGGTCCTCGGACTCACCTTCACCAACAAGGCCGCCTCCGAGCTCGCGCACCGCGTCCGGCAGGCGCTGGAGACGCTGGCGCGCGAGGCCGGGGTGCCCGACCTGCTCGAGCGCTACGGCACGCCGACCGTCTCGACCTACCACGCGTACGCCGGCACGCTGATCACCGAGTACGGGCTGCTGCTCGGCTACGAGCCCGACCTGCGGATCACCACCGACGCGTCCCGGTTCCAGCGGGCGTTCCGGGCCATCGCCTCCTATCCGGGTTCGCTCGCCCACGCGACGACCTCGATGCCCGACCTGATCGGCCACGTCCTGGGGCTCGACGGGCAGATGGCCGAGCACCTGGTCTCACCCGACGACGTCCGCCGCTGTGACGCAGAGATACGGGTCGACGTCGAGCGAGCGACGGTCGAGATGCGCAAGGTCAGGCTCCACGACGACCTCGCCGACACCACCCGCCGCCGCGACGAGCTCGTGACGCTCGTCGAGCGCTACCGAGCAGCCAAGGCGGAGGACGGCGTCGTCGACTTCTCCGATCAGATGGAGCGCGGCGCACGGCTCGCGGTCGAGTGCCCGGAGGTGTCGCAGTCGCAGCGCGAGCGGTTCTCGGTGGTGCTGCTCGACGAATACCAGGACACCTCGGTCGCCCAGCGCGACATGCTTCGAGGGCTCTTCTCCGGTGAGCCCGGAGACGGGCTCGGCCACTGCGTCACCGCGGTGGGCGATCCGTGCCAGGGCATCTACGGGTGGCGCGGGGCCGCCGCGAGCAACCTGACCGCGTTCCTCGACGACTTCCCGGCCGACCCCGACCGGATCGGGGCGAGCCGGCAGCGCGATGCCGGCCGCGGCGGCCTCTTCCACCTGCGGGTCAACCGGCGCAGCAGGGCCGAGATCCTCGACGTGGCCAACCGTGTCGCCGCCCCGTACTACCACGTCACCGAAGTCGTCCGACCCCTCGTCGCCGCCGAGGGCACCGAGGGCGGCACCGTGCGCGCCGCGCTCCACGAGACCGTGGCCGACGAGATCGCCTGGATGGTCGACGAGGTGGTCGCGGCGCACGAGGGGGCTGGACAGCCGCCGACCCCGTGGTCGGAGATCGCGATCCTCGTCCGGACTCGTAGCGAGATCCCCACCATCGTCGCCGCCCTGCGTGCGCGGGGGGTCCCCGTCGAGGTCGTCGGGCTGTCGGGGCTGCTGGCTCAGCCCGAGGTCACCGACGTGCTCTCCGTGCTGCGGGTGCTCGCCGACCAGACGGCCAACGCCGCACTGCTGCGGCTCCTCACCGGGCCTCGGTGGCGCATCGGGCCACGCGACCTCGCACTGCTGGGGCGCCGCGCCAAGCAGCTCGTAGGCCCCGTCCGCGAGGTCGCCACCACGTCGTTGGAGGAGGAGCTCGAGCGCTCCGTGCGCGGCATCGATCCCACCGAGATCGTGTCGTTGGCCGATGCGGTCGAGAGTCCCGACGACGAACGCCAGCGCCTCCCGTACTCCTCGGAGGCCCGCGCCCGTCTCGCCGAGGTGGCGCGACTCCTGCGTGGGCTCCGGCGACGTGCGAGCGGCTCGCCCGCCGACACTGCGCGGCTGGCGGTCGCGGCTCTCGGCATCGACGTCGAGCTCGCCTCCACGCCCGGGACGGCCGCCCGTGTCGCTCAGGACAACGTCACCCGCCTGCTCGACGTCATCGCCGACGTGGTCGCCACCGACCCTTCCGCCGGGCTGTCGGCGGTGCTCGCCTACCTCGACGCCGAGGAGACCTACAACGACGGCCTCGAGGTTGCCTCACCGACGGACTCCGACGCGGTCAAGCTGCTCACGGTTCACACGGCCAAAGGGCTCGAGTGGGACGTCGTCCTCGTCCCCTTCCTCACCGCAGACACCTTCCCCTCGACCCGATCGAGGCCGGCCTGGCCGACCGTGGCGCACGCCTTGCCGCACGACCTTCGTGGGGACGGTGCCGAGCTCCCGGTCATGGCCGAGCTGAGCCGCGCGGGCGACAAGGAGTTCCGGGCGGCGATGCGAGCCGAGGCGGAGATGGAGGAGGTACGCCTCGGCTACGTCGCCTTCACCCGCGCGCGTCGCCTCCTGATCACGAGCGCGAGTCGCTGGAGCCGGACCCGCAAGGCGCCGTCAGAGCCCAGTCCGTTCCTCGAGACCGTCGCGACCTGGCTGCGCGGCCGGGGTGACGACGCCGAGCTGTGGACCCCGGAGCCGGATCAGGGCGCCGACAACCCGCTCCGTGGCCGGGTGGAGGCGGTGGCCTGGCCGGTCGAGCCCGACGAGGACGACCTCGTACGCCGGCGAGAGGCGGCCGCGCGGGTGCGGACCTACGTCGCCTCCCCGCCGGCGCCTGTCGACCCTCCTGACCCCGTCGACCCCGTCGACCCCGTCGAGGCGGCTGAGCTCGCCCGCCTGACCGAGCTCGACGGCGAGATCGAGCGGCTGCTCGCCGAGGCGCGCGAGGCCCGTGGCGACGTCGTCCAGGTGCCGCTCCCGTCGCAGATGTCCACCACGTCGTTGATGGCGATGCGCAAAGATCCCGACGCGTTCGCCCGGAGCCTGGCGCGACCGCTGCCCCGTCCGCCTGCGCCGGCAGCCCGGTTCGGCACTCGGTTCCACGCGTGGGTCGAGGCGCACTTCGGTCAGCAGACCCTGATCGGTGACGACGAGCTCCCGGGTCGGGACGAGACCGACATCGAGGACGAGATCGAGCTCGGGGACCTGATCCGTTCTTTCGAGTCGGGGCCGATGGGGGACCGCGTCCCCTACGCGATCGAGGAGCCGTTCACCCTGAGGCTCGGCGGGCAGATCGTCAGCGGGCGGATCGACGCGGTCTACCGGACGGAGGACGGCTTCGAGGTCGTCGACTGGAAGACCAACCGGGCGGCGACGGCCGACCCGCTCCAGCTGGCGGTCTACCGGCTCGCGTGGGCGGAGAAGCACGGTGTGCCGCTCGACCAGGTGACCGCCTCGTTCCACTACGTACGCCTCGGCGAGACCGTCTCGTACGCAGACCTCCCTGACCGGGTCGCGCTCGAGCATCTCGTCCATCCTGGCGACACGTAGGCTCGAGGGGTGACCGACCACCTGACGTTCGCCGACGGCGCCTACAACCGGCACTCGGAGAGACGGGTCGACGACGGGTTCATGGACACGCTGTGGTCCGACCCCAAGACCAAGGTGCTCCTGGTCGGAGGTGAGCACGTCTCTGCCGACGACAACACGCTGGTGTGGCGCAGCGCCGCCGAGGTGCCCGAGGGCGACCGTCTCTATCTGGGGACCGTCGACGGGACGGAGCACGCGGCCGTCATGCTCGAACGCGTCCCCCCGCCCGCCCGCGCCCTTCGGTCGCTGGCCACCGAGCTCGGCACTGCCCAGGCACGGCTCGCGGTGCACGCGGTCGGGGTCGCGCAGTGGCACCGGACCCATCCCCGCTGCTCGCGCTGCGGCGCGGCGACGGACGTCCGCGAGGGCGGCCACGTCCGCCGGTGCCCGCAGTGCGGTGCAACGCACTTCCCGCGCACGGACCCCGCGGTCATCATGCTCATCACCGACGACGCCGACCGCGCGCTGCTCGGCCGTCGCCCCGAGTGGCCAGAGGGTCGCTACTCCACGCTCGCCGGCTTCGTCGAGCCCGGCGAGTCGCTCGAGGACGCGGTCCGACGCGAGACGCTCGAGGAGACCGACATCGAGGTGGGAGAGGTCTCGTACGCGGCGAGCCAGCCGTGGCCCTTCCCGTCGAGCCTGATGCTCGGGTTCATCGGCCGTGCCCGGACCACCGAGGTCACCGTCGACGGCACGGAGACCACGGACGCGCGGTGGTTCAGCCGCGAGGACGTCCGGCGGCTGACACTCTCCGGAGAGCTCGTCCTGCCCGGGGGAGTCTCCATCTCGCGTTGGCTGATCGAGCGCTGGTACGGCGCGCCCCTGACCGGCTCCTGGGGCTGACCGCCGCCGGTCAGGCGTCGATGGTCGCGAGCTGGGCCTTGACCTGGGCCACCGACGGGTTCGTCAGTGCGCTCCCGTCGGCGAAGACCAGGGTCGGGACGGTCTGGTTGCCGCCGTTGGCCTGGGCGACCACCAGGGCAGCGTCCTCGTCCGACTCGATGTCGACCTCCTCGAACGCGATGCCCTCCCGCTCGAGCTGGCCCTTGAGCCGCTTGCAGTAGCCGCACCAGGGCGTCGAGTACATCGTGAACGTGGCCGACATGTGTGTCCTTCTCTCCGATTACGCTGGGGGGTGGCAGCGTTCGCCGGGTCTGAGACCGGCGCTCGCCACCAAGTTTATGGCGCCTACGCGCCCGCCCCAATCGCACGACCACCCCCGAGGAGATCCGTGCCGTCCGCCGACAGCCTGCTCGACGCCCTTGACCCCGAGCAGCGCGAGGTCGCTCTCGCTCTGCGCGGACCGGTGTGCGTGATCGCCGGCGCTGGGACGGGCAAGACGCGAGCGATCACGCACCGCATCGCCTACGGGGCGGCGACAGGGGTCTACAAGACGACCGAGGTGCTGGCGGTGACCTTCACGGCGCGTGCCGCGGGGGAGATGCGCGGTCGCCTGCGACAGCTCGGCGCGGAGGGCGTCCAGGCACGGACGTTCCACGCGGCGGCACTGCGCCAGATCGGCTACTTCTGGCCCCGGCTGTACGGCAACGGGCTTCCCCAGCTGATCGCGTCCAAGATCCCGCTCGTCGCCGAGGCCGCCAGACGGTGCCGTGTGCAGACCGACTCGGCGCTGCTGCGCGATCTCGCCGCGGAGATCGAGTGGGCCAAGGTGTCCAACGTCCGCCCCGACGACTACCCCCGGCTCGCCCCGCTGGCGCACCGCGGCCTCGACGCCGTCGACGACGCGACGGTCGCGCACGTGATGGCGGCCTATGAGGAGGTCAAGCGCGACCGCGGCCGCATGGACATGGAGGACGTGCTTCTCTGCACGGTCTCGATGCTGGCCGAGCACGAGAGAGTGGCCGCCGAGATCCGCCGCCAGTACCGCTGGCTGGTCGTCGACGAGTACCAGGACGTCAACCCGTTGCAGGCCGCGCTCCTCGAGCAGTGGCTCGGCGGGCGGCACGACATCTGCGTCGTCGGCGACCCCCTGCAGACGATCTACTCCTTCGCGGGTGCATCCCCGAAGCACCTCAACGAGTTCTCGAAGCACCATCCCGGCACCCAGCGCATCGAGCTCGTGCGCAACTACCGCTCGACACCGCAGGTCGTCGCGGCTGCCAACGCCGTGTTCAGCCGTGGACGGCGCGACGGCGTGGTACTCAGAGCGCAGCGCGAGCCCGGTCCCGCCGTGACCTACACGTCCTACTCCGACGAGGTCGCCGAGGCCGAGTCGGTCGCGGCGCAGATCCTCCAGCTCCGAGAGGGCGGCACGTCGCTGCGCGACATGGCGATCCTCTTCCGGACCAACGCGCAGTCCGAGGCCTACGAAGAGGCGCTCGCCGCGCGCAACCTTGCCTACGTCGTGCGTGGTGTCGAGAGGTTCTTCGACCGTGCGGAGGTGCGTCAGGCGGTCACCCTGCTGCGCGGGCAGGCTCGCGGCGGCGATGCGGGGGAGGAGGGCCTCGTGTCCGACGTGCGCACCGTGCTCGCCACGATGGGCTACACCGAGTCCGCCCCGACGACAGCCGGCGCCCAGCGCGACAGGTGGGAGTCGCTGCATGCCGTGGTCTCGATGGCGGCCGACCTGCAGGCGGCGCGACCCGACGCCGACCTCACCGCTCTCGTCGACGACCTCGATCGACGGGCGAAGCACGCCCACGCCCCGATCGCCGAGGGCGTCACGCTGACGACGCTCCATGCGGCCAAGGGCCTCGAGTGGGACGCGGTGTTCCTGGTCGGGATGCAGGAGGGCACCGTCCCGATCGCCTATGCCACCGACGACGCCGGTGTGGAGGAGGAGCGACGGCTCTTCTACGTGGGGGTGACGCGTGCCCGCGACCGGCTGGAGATCTCCTGGTCTCTGGCACGCAACCCCGGGGGACGCGGAAACCGACGCCCGAGCCGGTTCCTCGACGGCCTGCGGCCGGCCGACGCGGAGCCGGTCGTGGGGGCCGGACGAAGCCGCCGCACACGCAAGGAGCGTTCGATCGCCCGCTGCCGCAGCTGCGACGCGGTCCTCACCACCGGCGCCGAGCGCAAGCTCGGGCGCTGTCTCGACTGCCCGTCCTCCTACGACGAGGACCTCTTCGAACGCCTCCGCGGGTGGCGCAGCGAGCAGGCGTCGGCTCAGAAGGTCCCCGCCTACGTGGTGTTCACCGACGCGACGCTGACGGCGATCGCCGAGGCGAGGCCCCGGGAGGAGACCGATCTCCTCAAGGTCCCCGGAGTCGGTCGCGCCAAGCTCGAGAAGTACGGCGCCGACGTCCTGGCACTCTGCGAGGCGTGACGGCCGCGGAATAGATTATCGAAAACTTGGCAATAATTGGTTTGCGCCTTGTCGCAAGGGCGCCATAGAGTCTTGCTTCGTCAGCCCGATCGACCTGAGAGAGGAGCGTGCATCGTCATGGGCAGCATCAAGAACCTCGGCGGCGCCGACGTCTGTGACGTCGCTGCCGTTGCGACGCGCACGCGATACCTCGGGTGGCTCATGCCGTCCTTCGTCGCCGCGTCGCCGAATGCCGACATCCACCAGTCCTTGGGATCTGCTCGCCGGAGTCCTGACTCGACCTAACCGTCGATCAGACGCCACACAGGCCGCGGAACCCACACCAGGGATCCGCGGCCTTCCTGTCGTTCCCGACAGAGACCGTGTTGCCCACCACCAGCAACCATCTCTCATTCTCAGGAGAAACCATGACGACCGCCGTGCTCGAGCACGAGGTGCAGCACACGTCGATCCCGTGTCGTACCCGCGACCCCGAGCTCTGGTTCGCCGAGACACCGATGGGTGTCGAGGACGCAAAAGCACTCTGCCTCGAGTGCCCGATCCGCCGCGAGTGCCTGGCAGGGGCGCTCGAGCGCGGGGAGCCGTGGGGGGTGTGGGGTGGCGAGCTCTTCTTGAAGGGCACCGTCATCCCCCGCAAGCGGCCGCGGGGACGCCCTCGCAAGGACGCCGTCGCCTGACGGAGTCACCATGCCGAAGGAGAGCCCCGATGATCGAACGCCTCGTACGCGTTGCGTACGGCGTGCGCAGCCGGATCGCCCGGATGCTGTAGCTGCCAGACCACGGAGACGGGCAGCATCCCACCGGATGCTGCCCGTCCCTCGTGTCGGGCGAGGTCAGTCGGCGAAGCCGGGGAGGCTCTCCTCGAGGATCCCGCGGAAGGGCGCCGTGGCATCGAGTTGGCTGAGAATGGCCAGGCCGCCGCTCCAGACCCGGTGGATCAGCAGGTATGACGGCGGCAGGTTGATCTTCATCGCGGTCCCGAGCCCTTCTCGCGCGGGCCGCGACACCCGCTGGGCCTGCTCGCGCATCCACTCACGGCTGAACGTGAAGACCTCGTGGCGTGCAGGCTCGACGAACGGCTCGAGGTAGGACCGGATGATCTCCTCGTCGATGCGCACCCCGGGCTTGATGAACCCCTCCTCACGGAGTCCGTCCACCACGGTCGCGTAGTCGTCGTCGACCGCAGCGCGCAGCAGACGTCCGATCACCGGCGGGAGACCGCCGGGGACGCGAGCGACCGCGCCGTAGTCCACGACCCCGAGTCGTCCGTCGTCGAGGATCCGGTAGTTGCCGGGGTGCGGGTCGGCGTGCAGCATGCCGACCCTTCTCGGCCCGGCGAAGAGGAAGCGTGCGAAGAGCTCGCCGTAGTGGTCGCGCTCGCTCGGCAGGCCGTCGGAGATGATCTGGGCGAGCGACGCCTTGGACTCCATCCAGGTCGTGACGAGGATGGTCTCGGTGTGCGCCACGACGTCGGGGACGACGATCTGCGGGTCGTCGGCGAAGGCTGCGGCGAACGCACGTTGCGCCTCTGCCTCGAGACCGTAGTCGAGCTCTTCGCGGACCCGTTCGGCCAGTTCCTCCGCGAGCGGTTTGACGTCGATGGAGGGGAACGCGACGGCGAAGAGACGGCTCAGCCGACCGATCTGGCGCAGGTCCGACCGCATCGCCGCCGCGGCACCGGGGTATTGCACCTTGACCGCGACCTCGCGGCCGTCGAACCAACGGCCACGGTGGACCTGACCGATGGAGGCCGCGGCAGCCGGTGTGTCGTCGAGCTCGATCAGCTGCTCACGCCACCTCGGCCCCAGCTCGCCGGCGAAGATCCTGTGCACCGTCTTGACGGGCATCGGCGGGGCGTCGTCCTGGAGCCGGACGAACGCCTCGCGGTACGGCTCCATGAGCTCCGGCGGGACCGCCGCCTCGTACACGCTCATCGCCTGGCCGAACTTCATCGCGCCGCCCTTGAGCTCACCGAGAACGGCGAAGATCTGCTCGGCGGTGCGGAGCTGCACCTCGGTGAGAACCGCGTTGGCAGGGGCGCCGACCAGGCGGCGTCCCATGCCGACGGTGGTGCGGCCGGCGAAGCCGATCGGCAGCGAGGCGAGCTTGACCGCTCGCGAGAACGACCCGTGGGGGACGGCCGAGCCGCGGCCGTCGTCGTCGGGCGTGTCTGGACCGTCGGTCATGCTGTCATTCTGACACCCCGCGCCACACGCACGCGGGGATCGAACCCGTCGCCCGAGGTGAGGATCTGGCACGGACAGTCGGGCTGCAGCGCGACGGCGGTGACCGCGCCGGCCTGGACTCCCGGTCCGAGGACCTGGACCGCGCCCTCGGCAGCCGACGGTCGTCCGTCGCAGAAGGCCAGGACCAGACCCGCCAGGTGCACGGCGACCCCATATCCGGTGAGCGTGTCGAGCGCGTGCGGGTGGGTCGCCGGGGCCTGGGCGATCGGTCGGGCGAGCTGCTCGAGGACGAACGGCCAGGTCGGCTCGTAGCCGGCACGGTCGACGTCGTCGCACCGGACGCAGGGCGTCAACCCCGGGCGTACGAGCGGGCCGACGCGCACGCGATCGGCCTCGCAGACCACGGGCAGATGAGCCACGCCCTCCCCGGTGAGGACGTCGAAGGCCTCACGCGGGCTCGGTCCCGCCGACATCACCACGACGAGAGCGGGAGCACCCTGGGCGCCGATCGTGCCGACGAGGTCGGCGCCGGCCTCGCCGAGGATCTGGCCCAGTCGACGAGCGAGATCCTCGGTCAGGCGGTCACCGACGATCTCGACGGGCGCCGCCGAGCGTGCGCGCAACCTGTCGGCCACCTGCTCGCGCGACTCCCCGAACGCTGCGAGAGCCCTGGCCTCACCCATCAGGGCGGCCCCGCCGACGTCGTCCCAGGTGCGGGCATCGAGCAGGGCCCCGGCCTCGAGCAGCGAGGCGGCTGCTTGCGCGACGACGGCCCGGGGCAGCTGGGAGGTCGCGGCGATCGTGTCGAGGTCGCGCGTGCCGTCGGCGCCCCGGAGGACGGCCGCGACGCCCTGGCGATCAGCGACGACGAGGGCGGCGCCGGCCACGGTGCCGATCTGGAGCGCTCTGGCACTGCGGCGCACGACGCTCGTGCCGGGTCGCAGGAGGGGCTTCATCGGGGGCTCCTCGGGCAGGTGGAAAGAGGGGGGTCGATCCACCTTGCCCGAGGAACGGTGCGCAGCGAGGGCGTCGTCCACACGCGGACGGCAGTCCACAGGTCGCCGCACGAGTCGGTCCCGGCCAGTCGTCCGCCTGCCTTCCCCTAGCCGACGCCCGGCCTGACCAGCACCGACCCATCGACGCTACGGGCGACCCGCGCA
The DNA here is from genome assembly GCF_019550935.1 of Mumia sp. zg.B53. Lineage (NCBI taxonomy): Bacteria > Bacillati > Actinomycetota > Actinomycetes > Propionibacteriales > Nocardioidaceae > Mumia > Mumia sp. zg.B53. Next base: position 186,566 of record NZ_JAHWCK010000002.1, read on the forward strand.
CCCGGCAACTCCATGCCGCGTGTCGTTGTCCACCCCTGTGGAAAAACCTGGGGATAGTCTGTGGGAACCGCCGGGTGTCGCTGTGGAAAGTGTGGGAGAACCGGTGCACAAGCCGGGGACAGGGGGGCCTCTCTGAGGCGGCTGAGGCCTGCTGACCTGCCCGGACGCCGGTCACAGCCTTGTGGACGCAGCATTCATCCTCCCCGTCGCGGCGCGTACCGTGATCCCATGCCCGCCGCCCTCGACCGTGCTTCCACTCCCGGCGCCCCCGACCGGCCCCATGTCGAGATCCGCCGCAGCGCCCGTCGGCGCAAGTCCGTGCAGGCCTATCGCGACGGCTCCCGCATCGTGATCCTCATGCCGGCCGGCCTCTCGCACGCCGAGGAGCAGCGGTGGGTCGACACGATGGTCGCCAAGGTCGAGCGACGCGACCGGCGCGTCCACCGCGACGACGCCGCGCTGCATGCGCGCGCGGACGCGCTGAGTGCCCGATACCTGGGCGGCGCCGCCTGCCCGACGAGCGTGCGGTGGGTCGACAACCAGCGGCGGCGATGGGGCTCCTGCACACCGGAGGACGGCACCATCCGGTTGTCTAGCCGACTGCACGGCTTCCCGGAGTGGGTCGTCGACTACGTCCTCGTCCACGAGCTGGCCCACCTGCTGGTGCCGCACCACGGGCCCGAGTTCTGGGAGCACGTCGACCGCTATCCCCGCACGGAGCGTGCCCGCGGGTTCCTCGAGGGTGTCGTCGCAGGAGCTGGTTGGAAGGACGTGCCCGAGATCTGACCAGATCACGTCACGTTCTGACGAGGCGCTCGCGGGATGGTCGCGCGACGATGAGCAGGTCCCGATGCGCTCGCCCCGAGGAGTGTCCATGACCCCGACGCCGTCCCCCGAGCAACCAGCCCGGCAACCAGCTCAGACCACCGGAGGGCGGACACCGGCCGCGCTCCGCCGCCGTACGGTGCTCAGCGGGTCAGCCGCGGCCGCGGCCCTGGCCGCAGCCGGGTACGCCGCGCCGCCTGCTGCCGCCCACGGCCGCCGGCCCGGACACGGGCGTGACACCGCCACCTTCACCGTGCTCGGCACGACCGACCTCCACGGCAACGTCTTCAACTGGGACTACTTCAAGAACGCCGAATACACCGACTCCGCGCAGAACGACATCGGCCTCGCCAAGATCTCGACGCTGGTCGACGCGATGCGACAGCACCACAGCTCACCGTGCCCGCTGCTCATCGACGCCGGCGACACGATCCAGGGGACGTCCCTGGCCTACTACTACGCCAGGATCGAGCCGATCGGCCGGCGTGTGGTCCACCCGATGGCGCGCGCGATGAATGCGATCGGCTACGACGCCGCCGCGCTCGGCAACCACGAGTTCAACTACGGTCTCCCTCTCCTGCGCACGTTCGAACGACAGTGCGACTTCCCTCTGCTCGGTGCCAACGCGCAGGACGCGGCGACCGGGCTCCCGGTCTTCCCGCCGTTCGTCATCAAGCGGATCCGCGTCGGACGCCACACCGTCCGGGTCGGCATCCTCGGTCTGACCAACCCCGGCATCGCGATCTGGGACAAGGCCAACGTGGAGGGACGGTTGGTCTTCCCCGGGCTGGTCGAGGTGGCGAAGCACTGGGTTCCCAGGATGCGCCGAGCGGGTGCCGACGTGGTGATCGTCTCCGCGCACTCCGGAGCCGACACCTCGTCCTCGTACGGTGACGCGCTCCCGTGGCCGGAGAACGCCTCGACCCTCCTCGCGCAGGAGGTGCCCGGCATCGACGCGATCCTCGTCGGGCACGCTCACGTGGAGATCGCGCAACGAACCGTGACGAACACGCAGACCGGCAGGGAGGTCGTCCTCACCGAGCCGCTGCGTTGGGGGATGCGTCTGTCGGCGATCGACGTGACGGTGAGGCGTCGGCGCCGCGGCCCCGGCTACGAGGTCGTCGGCGTCACGTCGCAGGTCCTCAACGCCAACACGGTCGACGAGGACCCTCGGATCGTGAGGCTGCTCCAGGCCGACCACGACAAGGTCATCACGTACGTCAACTCCGTCATCGGTTCGGCGCTGACGTCGATGTCGGCGGCGACGGCGCCGTGGGAGGACACCGCGGCGATCGACTTCATCAACTACGTGCAGGCGGACGCGGTCAAGAAGGCGATCGCAGGCACGCCCGAGGCAGCTCTGCCGGTGCTCAGCATCGCCGCGCCGTTCAACCGTGCAGCCGCGATCCCGGCGGGGGAGGTCTCGGTGCGCGACGTGGCCGGCCTCTACATCTACGACAACACGCTGCTCGGCATCGTCCTGACAGGCGCTGAGGTTCATGCCTATCTCGAGTTCTCGGCACGCTACTTCAAGCCCGTGACGGCCCCCGGCCCGGTGCCGTCGAGCGCGGTCACCAATGCCGTCACCGACACGGCACCCAACGGCACGCCCGACTACAACTACGACATCATGGGCGGCCTCGACGCCCCGCTCACGTACGACGTCGACCTCTCGCGACCCGTCGGGTCGCGCATCGTCGGACTCGCGTACGGCGGCGCTGCCGTCAGCGACGACCAGCGATTCGTCGTCGCGATCAACAACTACCGGCAGTCGGGAGGCGGCAACTTCCCGGGTGTCACGACAGCACCGGTCGTCTACAACGCCCAGGTCGAGATCCGGCAGCTGCTCATCGACTGGGTGAGTGAGGTCGGCTCCATCGATCCCGCGGTCTTCGCGTCGGTCGACTGGCGCCTGGTCTACGCGGGGACACCGATCACGGTCACGCCCTAGGAGGGGTGGGACCCAGGTCGGCCGCCCTCAGGCGTCTGCGTGCCGCGATCACCAGCGCGCGTACGGAGTCGTCGGTCTCAGGGAGCGCGTCCACGTCGAACCAGGCGAGATCGAGCGACTCCGCACTGATCGCCGGCACGGCGTCGACGGGCGCCGTGGCGAGCATCTGGACGTCGAGGTGCTCGGCATCGGCGCGACCACCGCACGAGAGCGTGTGGCGGTCGAGCCGCAGCGGCACCGGATCGACCCGCAGCGAAGCGATGCCGGACTCCTCGGTGGCCTCGCGGAGAGCAGCAGCTCGCACGCTCGCGTCACCGTCCTCGCAGTGCCCCCCGGTCTGCAACCACCGCCGCAGACGACGGTGCAGTGTCAGCAGCACCCGCGTCCCGTCGTCGGTGATGACGATCGCGCTCGCCGTCAGGTGCTGCGGGAGGCAGCTGCGCTCCATGGCGTCGGGATGGGACTGCAGGTGCGTCAGGTAGCTCGCACGCATCGCGGCCTGCTGGTCGTCGGGAGCAGCCCAGCCGGCAAGAAGCTCGTACGCGTCGGCGTGCAGGCTCAACGGGCGGTGCCCGAGCTCGGACCCTCGCCCTCGCTCGTGTCGCCTTCGCTCGTGTCGCCTTCGCTCGTGTCGCCCTTGCTCGTGTCCTCGGCACCGGGAGCCGAAGTAGCGCCGTCGCTGCCGCCCTCGAGCAGGTCGGCGAGAGCGGCGTCGAAGTCGGCGTCACCGCTTCCCTGGGCCGGGTCCTTCTCGTCGTAGGCGAAGCCGAGCGGATCGTCGAGGTCGGCGGCCGTGGGCATCAGGTCGGGGTGCGACCACACGGCGTCGCGTGCCTCGGCGCCCCGATGGTCGCGCAGCGCGGCCCAGAGCGCGGCGGCGTCGCGCAACCGGCGCGGACGGAGGTCGAGACCGACCAACGAGGCGAACGTCTGCTCGGCCGGGCCCCCGGCGGCACGGCGTCGCCGCATGGCCTCGCGCAGTGCCGGTGCGCTCGGCATCCGACCGTCGGTCGCCTGGGTGACGACCTCGTCGACCCACCCCTCGATGAACGCGAGCAGCGCCTCGAGCCGGTCGAGCACCGCCTGCTGCTGCGGGGTGCGCTCGGGCTCGAACAGTCCACCCTCGAGCGCCTCCTGGGCGGACGCGAGGTTGGTCGGGTCGAGACCGCGCATCTTCTCCTCGATCGAGGAGACGTCGATGCTCGTCCCGCGGCCGTACTCCTCGATCGTCGACAGCAGGCGCCCCCGCAGCCACGGCGCGTGGGCGAAGAGCCGCTGGTGCGCGCACTCGCGCAGGGCCACGTAGAGGAACACGTCGGTGTCGGTCTGGTCCAGACCCTCGCCGAACGCGCGGACGTTGGAGGGGAGAAGGGCGGACACACCCGACGGACCGAGGGGGAGGCCGACATCGGTGGTCGCGAGGACCTCGGTCGCGAGCGTCCCGATCGCCTGGCCGACCTGCGAGCCGAACATGGCGCCGCCGGCCTGGTTGAGGATGCCCACGAGCGGGCCGGCCATCGCCTTGGCCTCCTCGGGCAGGGCGTTCGACATCGCCGCGACCACATGCTCGGCGATCGGCTCCACCATCGCCCGCCAAGTGGGCATCGTCGACTCCACCCACTCCGACCGACTCCATGCAGCCGAGCGCATGGCGGCGGCGGGGATGTCGGTCGCGGTGTCCAGCCAGACCTCCGCGAGTCGCATCGCATCGTCCACAGCGGATGACTCGGTGCGCAGCGGCGACGGGTCGGGAGAGGCCGCCACCGTACGGCGGGCGACGTCGGTCGCGAGCTCCCAGTTGACCGCGCCGTCGTGCGGGGCGAACATGCGTTGCATCTGCTGCATCAGGAGGTTCATGTCGGGCATCTGCCCACCGCCGGTCCCGCCGAACATCTGCCCGAAGGGGCCGAAGAGGCCCTCCATCGGGGTGCCCGCGAACGGGTTGTCGCCAGACGGTGAGCCGGTGCCGCCCTGGGACGGGCCGGGCACCTTGCCGAAGCCGATGCCGTGGTCGGGCCCCTGGTCGCCACCGCTGGAGGTGCCCTCCGGGTCGTCGGGCATGTCGTCAGGGGTGCGCTCGGGCTCATCAGGCATGGTTCCAACGTACCCGTGAGGCTCGAACCGCCCTAGTCTTGTTCGCCATGAGCGATGTGGTCCGTCTGGTCGACGTGCGTGACGAGCCCCTGGACATCTCCGAGGTGTACGAGGCGGTGGCCGACGCCGGCGCCGGCGCCGTCGTGCTCTTCGTCGGGGCGGTGCGCGACCACGACGGCGACAAGGGGGTCGAGGGCCTTGCGTACTCGGCGCACTCCCGGGTCCTCCCGGTCCTGCGCGCGATCGCCGAGGAGGTCTCGGGGGACACCGGCGTACGGGGAGTTGCGGTGGTTCACCGCGTCGGCGACCTCGACATCGGCGACCTCGCGGTCGTGACAGCGGTGGCGGCACCTCACCGGCCGGCGGCGTACGAGGTCAGCCGTGCGCTGGTCGAGCGGCTGAAGGCCGAGGTGCCGATCTGGAAGCACCAGCTCTTCGAGGACGGGAGCGACGAGTGGGTGGGGAGTCCCTAGGTCCCGACTCGCTGCGCTCGCTCGACCGGGGTGCGGCCGAGCCGCCTAGACTGGTGGCGTGAAGATCCTGCTGTGGTTGGCGGTGCCTCTCGCCGTCACCGCGCTCGCGATGCTGTGGGCGGCGTGGTACGGGCGTCGGGGTGCGGACGCGTCGCACGGCGTCGATCGTTCGGCCCGCTCCTGGGGCCCCGGTGATCCCGCGTACGCGCGGTTCAGCGACGCCGTCCAGCGGCCGCTGCCGGCCGCGGTCCACGCCCGGCAGTCGCCCCAGCCGCCCAGCGGTGTCGTCGTCCGTCGTGCCAAGCCCGAGTCAGGCCGGTGAGCACGCCCCGATGAGCCGCCGGACCTCTACCCTGGCTTCGGCCGGGCTCCTCGTGCTGACCCTGGTCGCGGTCGCTCTGCTGCTCCCCGTCCCGTACGTGACGATGCGCCCCGGGCCGACCGTCGACGTGCTGGGCGACTACGACGGCAAACCGGTCCTGGAGATCGAGGACGCCAAGACCTACCCGACCGATGGTCAGATCCGCCTGACGACGGTGTCGGTGACGCGTGCCGACTCGCGCGTGAGCCTCCCGCAGGCGTTCATCGCCTACTTCAACCCCGAGGAGGCCGTGGTCCCGCGCGATCTCGTCTATCCGAAGGACCAGACCGCGGAGGAGTCGCGGCAGGAGAACGCCGCGCAGATGGCCAGCTCCAAGCTGACCTCCGAGGCTGCGGCGCTCACCCAGGCCGGGTACGACGTCGCGTCGGTCGTCGAGATCGCTGCGGTCTCCGAGGACGGCCCCTCGGCCGGCGTCCTCAAGGTCGACGACGTGCTGGTCAGCGTCGACGGCCGGAAGGTGACCGGCACCGACCAGGCGGTCAAGCTCGTGTCGTCCGCGCGGCCCGGCGCCGTCATCACTCTCGGCATCCGGCGCGACGCGTCGGACCAGACCGTCAAGGTGAGGTCCGAGGCAGCCCCCGACGACCCGAGCAAGGCGCGCATCGGGGTCAGCCTCGGCACCGATGTCGAGCTGCCGTTCCCCATCGCCAACAACCTGGGCGAGTCGATCGGCGGGCCGAGCGCCGGCCTCGTCTTCGCCCTCGCGCTGTACGACATGCTCACCCCCGGTGACCTGACCGACGGCACGACGATCGCCGGCACGGGCACCATCGACGCCGCCGGCGCGGTCGGCCCGATCGGCGGGATCCAGCAAAAGCTCGCCGGCGCGTCGTCTGCGGGGGCGAAGGTGTTCCTCGTCCCCGACGGCAACTGCGCCGAAGCGGCGGCGTCCGACGACTTCGACATGCGCCTGGTGCGTGTCAAGAAGCTCGCCGATGCCGTCGACGCGCTCGACAAGCTCTCCGACGACCCGAAGGCCACGGTTCCCACATGCAGCTGACACCCACGAACGCCCTGAGAGAGACCGCCCTCGAGATCGCCGAGGTGGCGCAGGCGGCCGGGTGGGACGCGCCCCCACGCCTGTACGCCCTGGTGCGCACGGCCGCGCTGGCCGCGGACGAGCCCGCGCTGGCCCGTGAGCTCGGGATCGGGCCCGACGACGTGGACGACTCGTTCACCGCGGTGGAGCAGGACGACCTGCCCGCAGAGCGCTCGTTCGAGGACTTCGTCACCGAGATCGTGTGGCCGCCGCAGGTCGACGGCACCGCCGTGGTGCTGGAGCGCCTCATGCTGCCTCCAGACGCCGAGGAGTCTCTGCCCGACGACGAGTCGACCGTGTCCGACTTCGTCGCCGAGCACCCCGATCGCCAGGAGGTCCGTCTGACCGTCGCGGTGACGAGGGACGGCCAGGCGCACTGCATCGTGGACGTGCGCGGCAGCGACGAGCTCGCCGAGGGGCCCGATCTGGTCCCCGGCCTGGTCTCGATGCTGCGACAGACCCTGCTGGACTGACCTGTCACACTTGCAGTCCGAAGACTGTTGTGCCTCGAGCACGACTACTGAAGGAGAGCTGTGAGCGAAGGATCCGCCGCTGCCCGACCTCGACCCGAGGTCGGACGACAGGGACGACGTGTCCTGATTCCCACCATCATCACGCTCGTGGCGCTGCTGTTCCTCGGTGCCATCTTCACGGGTGTGTGGACCGATCGCCTCTGGTTCCGGTCGGTCGACTACGGCTCGGTCTTCGCGACGATGCTGAGCACGCGGGTGCTGATGTTCGTCGTGTTCGGCGCGCTGTTCGCCGGCGTGGTGGTCCTCAACGTCTGGCTCGCCTACCGGTCGCGTCCCAAGACTCCAGGTCCGGTGCGCCCCAACGACCCGGTGGTCCGCTACCGCGAGGCCATCCACCCGCTGCGCAAGGTGGCGCTGATCGGCCTGGGCATCCTCCTGCTGGTCTTCGCCGGCTCCTCGGCCGCGGGGCAGTGGCGGACGTTCCTGATGTGGCGCAACGCGACGCCGTTCGGCAAGAACGACGAGACCTTCGGCCGCGACATCTCGTTCTTCGTGTTCGACTACCCGTGGCTGCGCTTCCTCACGGGCTTCGGATTCGCCCTGCTGATCGTCTCGGTGATCGCGGTGGCGGTCGTCTACTACATCTACGGCGGCATCGCGTTCTCGGGCAAGAACCGCAAGATCTCCCGGGCCACGCAGACCCACCTGTCGATCCTCATCGGCCTGATCATGCTGCTGAAGGCGTTCGCCTACTGGCTGGACCGCTTCGGGTTCTCGGTCGACAGTGGCAACCTGCTGACCGGCATCACCTACACCGACGCCAACGCGCGCATCCCCAGCAAGAACATCTTGATGGCGGTGTCGCTGCTGTGCGCGCTGCTCTTCTTCGCCAACGCGATCTGGCACAACTGGCTCCTCCCCGGCATCAGCCTGGCGCTCCTCGTGCTGACCTCGGTGCTGATCGGCGGCATCTGGCCGGCGATCATGCAGTCCTTCCAGGTCAAGCCGTCCGAGCCTGACAAGGAAGCCCCCTACATCGAGAAGAACATCACCGCCACGCGGGACGCATTCGGGATCGCGGGGGTCGAGAAGCAGAACTACAACGCGCAGACCGAGCTGACGCCCCAGCAGCTGACCGAGTCGGCGGAGTCGCGCGTGAGCACGCGCCTGCTCGATCCGACGCTGGTGTCTCCGGCGTTCGAGCAGCTCCAGCAGGTCCGCGGCTACTACAGCGTGCCGCCCACGCTGGACGTCGACCGCTACCAGCTCGAGGGCACCGACAACCCGCAGGACATCGTGATCGCGGCGCGCGAGCTCAACCTCGACGGTCTGCCGGCGAACCAGCGCAACTGGGCCAACGACCACACCGTCTACACCCACGGCTACGGCGTGATCGCAGCCCAGGGCAACCAGCGCGGCTCGCAGGGCGAGCCCGTCTGGGTCGAGCGCGACATCCCCCCGGTCGGCGAGCTCAAGCTCGACAAGCAGCCGCGGATCTACTTCGGCGAGAACTCTCCCTCGTACTCCATCGTCGGACGCCCCAAGAAGAATGCAAAGCCGATCGAGGTCGACATCCCGCGCGGCAACGGCACGACCGCCGAGGAGGAGGAGGCCGCGGGCGAGTCGCCGGCCGAGAACGTCACCCAGAACACGTACGACGGCAAGGGTGGCGTCGACATCGGCAGCGCGTTCAACAAGCTGCTCTACGCGGTGAAGTTCAGCGAGCCCAACATCGTGCTCTCGAACCGCGTCAACGAGAACTCCAAGATCCTGTACGACCGGCACCCGCGTGACCGGGTCGCCAAGGTGGCGCCGTGGCTCACGATCGACGGCGACCCGTACCCGGCGGTCGTGGACGGCCGCGTCGTGTGGATCGTCGACGGCTACACCACGAGCGACAACTACCCCTACTCCGAGAAGGTCTCGCTCGACGAGGCGACCTCGGACACGCTGACCGGCACCGGTGCGCAGGCGGTTCTGCCATCGGACCAGGTCAACTACATGCGCAACGCCGTCAAGGGCGTGGTGGACGCGTACGACGGGTCGGTCGACCTCTACCAGTGGGACACCGAGGACCCGGTGCTCAAGACCTGGATGAAGGTCTTCCCCGACACGGTCAAGCCGAAGTCGGAGATCTCGCCCGACCTGCTCGCGCACGTCCGCTACCCGGTCGACATGTTCAAGGTGCAGCGCAACATCCTCGGCGCGTACCACGTGACCGACCCGCAGACCTTCTACGAGGGTGGCGAGCGCTGGAAGATCCCGGAGGACCCGACCGCCAAGGGGTCGCTCCAGCCGCCCTACTACCTGTCGATCCAGCGCCCGGGCGAGGAGGACTCGCGGTTCTCGCTGACCAGCGTCTACCTGCCCAACAACCGCCAGAACCTCGCCTCGTTCGTGTCGGTGAACTCCGAGGCGAGCGACACCGAGAACTACGGCAAGATCCAGATCTTGCAGCTTGGTTCTGCCTCCACGGTGGACGGCCCCAACCAGATCGCCAACCGGTTCGAGGCCGACAGCAGGGTGTCGTCGGCGTTGCTGCCGTACAAGTCGGCCGGCACGAAGGTGCTCTTCGGCAACCTGTTGACGCTGCCGGTCGGCGAGGGACTGCTGTACGTCCAACCGGTCTACATCCGACGCAGCGCGACCGAGGGCTCGTATCCCGTCCTGCAGTTCGTCATCGCGTCGTTCGGCGAGGGGATCGGCTTCGGCCAGAACCTCGACGAGGCTCTGCGCGTCGCCCTCGGCATCGAGGGCGCCGCGCCGCCGACGGACCAGGCCGACGGAGGTGACGGAGGAACGGCGCCGACACCGCAGAGTGTCGAGCAGCTGCTCCAGCAGGCGGACGCGGCCTACGACGCCGCACAGCAGGCGCTCGAGAAGGGCAACCTCGGCGAGTACCAGACCCAGGTCGAGAAGATGGCGGAGATCCTGGGCCGCGTGCGTGCGCAGGTGGGTGCCACACCGGCGACTCCGACACCCACCCCTGACGGCGGCTGAGTCAGCGCCCGTCGATCGAACACGGCAGCGAGCCGAGACCACCGACGGGTGGTCTCGGCTCGCTTCTTCGTGTCAGCCGGCGACGGTCGTGCGGAGGACCAGCGAGTCGCGACGCCGGGCGTCGAGAGGGGACTCGCGGCGGTCGAGCCGGGCGTCGAGCACGGCACCCGCTCGCTCGGCATGACCCGCGTTGACGAGGCAGAACAGCAGCGTCTCCTCGACGACCTCGCGCTGCGCCGCCGATCCGCCGACCTGCGCGAGCACCGGCAGCGTGTCCTCCAGCAGTGTCACGGCATCGTCCCAGCGCTCCTCGCCCGCGCGGAGGAGCGCGTCGCACACCGTCGCCACGACGGTCCTGATGGTCACGTCGCGCGAGCCGCGGCAGTGCCGGGCGAGCGCCGCGAGCCGGGCGGCGTCACCGGAGGTGGCGAGCGCGATGGCGGAGTGGAGGGCCACGAACGGTGTCTCCGGAGCGTCGACCAGCACCGACCCGGCGGCGTCGAGCACCGGCGCGACCGGCGGCGGAGCGGTCTCGCCGACGAAGGCAGTCCCCGTTGCCCCCGGGACGCCGTCGGCGACCGCAGCGTCCCAGCCGGACGTGGTCAGCTGCCAGCGCCACAGGAGTGACGCGGAGTCCACGAGAGCACGAACTCCGCTGACGGTCGGTGGTGCGAGCTGCGAGTAGTAGCGGCGGCGTACGGCCTCGGTGTCGCCGATCGCGAGCTCGTGCAGGGCCGCGTGCCAGGAGAAGTGCGCACGGTGGCTGGCGGACCGACCGCTCTCGTTGACCCAGTGGTCGAGCCAGACCCGACCGGCCTCGTGCTGCCCGGTCTCGTACATGACGTGGGTCTGGGCGTGCACGGCGTGGCCCGAGGAAGGCTCGCACGAGAGCGCGCTCTCGGCCAGCAGCCCCGCCTCCTCGAACCGGCTCTGGTCCTGACGGGTGAAGGCGAGCAACGAGATGTACCACCAGTGGTCGCCGTAGGCAGGGGCCAGTCCCTCGACCAGGTCCCACGCTTCCTGCTGCACGTCGGTGACGCCGGAGAACGCGATCGTCGGCACCGCGGCGGAGACGGCGAGGATGTCTCGCGGGTGCGCCGCGATGTGGTTCATCAGCGCCCGGGCGCCCTTGTTGCGGACGTCCTTGACCCGCTGTCCGACGACGTCGACGAGGCTGCGCTCGCGCTCGTCGCCCCGCTGGCGCACGGCCTCGCGCGCTGCGTCCAGCGACGCCTGCACGTCCGCGTCGGCTCCCGCCTCATGGCCCAGCAGGGCAAGGGTCGCGTGCCCCAGCGCGAAGCCGGGGTCGAGCGCGACCGCTTCGCGGAGCGGGGCGTCCGCGTCGTCCTGGAGGCGCATGAGGCGCTCGAGGCCCGCGTTGTACGCCGTCGCGGCCTCGGCCGTCGTCGAGATCGGCAGTCCGAGCGGGTCGCGCGGGCGAGCGGCGGGGTGATGGCCGCTCACGACACGACCGTCGGCAAGACGTCGGGGGAGCGGGGCGATCGCGTCGAGGACGCCGGTGGCGACAGCGAGGGCCTGGCTCCGGATCTCAGGCACAGCCGTCGACTCCCAGAGCTCGCCCCGCCGCAGTGCGCCGAGGGTCCACACCGGTGCGTCGGCACGACCCTCGGAGTCGATCAAGCGGCCCCCGTCGGTGCGGAATCCCATGCCCGCGGTCGACACGACCGCGCTCGATGCGCCACCTCGAGGGCGGAGGAGGTCGTCGAGGAAGGGGTCGCCGAGCAGCCGGACGTCGCCCTGCGGGCCCGTACAGTTCACGACCCAGCCGACGTCGTGCGTCGTCTCCACGGCGTCGCGCTCGTCGCTGGAGCGATCCGCGACCGTCACGCGCAGACCGCCGCGTGGGAGCGGCTCGGCGCCCACGACCGACCCGGGCGACAGAACGAGGCGGCCCGCCTCGCGCATGCTCTCCACGAGCGTGGCACTCGAGGGCGGCATCCGGTGGCGCAGGACATTCCAGGCACCGGCGTCCGAGGCCAGGAACTCGGCGCGGTCCTCGTCGTTCAGCCGTCCCCAGAGCGTGGAGATCCGGAACCGGAGCCCGTCGACGCCGGGGCGCCAGTCGCCTCCGTCGCGCTCGACCGCCTGAAGGTGCTGGGTGACGTGGTCGCGGATCTCGGCGAGGGAGCTGCCCCAGTCGGAGACGTCGGGGATCGCGGCGAGCTTGAGCCCGGTGACGTGCGCACGAGGAAGGCGTGCGTTGCGTGAGATCGCGCGCACGACACGGTCCGGCCGGTTGCTCGCGTCGGTGAGGGACAGGGTCACGTCGACCATCGTGAGTCCGGTCCCGACCAGCAGGACGTCGCCGGGACCCGAGCGGTCGCGGCGTACGGGGTCGAGCGCGCCGGGGGCCCACGGGTCGGGGACGAAGAAGGCCGAGCCGCGCAGGGCCTCCGGCGCCCACGCGTGCCCAGCGGCGGGGAGTCCCGTCGCCACCACGGCGGCGTCCGCAGCCACGTCTCGGCCGTCGCTCGTGGCGACGACGACCCCGGACCCGGTACGGCGCAGGCCGACGGCGCGCGAGCGGACGTGCCGCACCGCGGCGAACTCCCCGGGCGGGCCCTGAAGGGTCTCCGTCAAGGTCTCGTCGAGATAGCGGGCGTATTCGCGACGGCGTGCGAAGGTCGCCGGGTCGCTGCCGTTCTCGGGGTCCTCGTGGGTGCGCCACGCGACGAAGTGCGCGGGGTCCTCGGGGAGCGCGCTCATGCCGGCGGCGGGGACGTTGAGGAGGTGCTGGTCGTCGAGCGTGCCGAAGGAAGGGCCTCGACCCCACCGGTCGGCGGGGTCGAGGAGGATCACGTCCACGCCGGTCGAGCGGCGTCCCGCTGTACGGACGAGGTGCAGCGCGACGAGCGTGCCGGCGGCACCGGCACCGATGATCGCGACGGTCGGGCGGGTGCGGGGCGCGGTCGTCACGGTGTCTCCTCGTCGAGTGCGGCGCTGACTCGGGTAAGTGTAGTGACCAAGTTGGATTCGACGGTGCGCCACCCGCTGGTGCCGGTCGCCGTCGCCGCATTCCGGTCGCCGCTCGCTCCTTCGGGCGATACGTTGCGGCCGACGCACGAGAGGCGGGGCGATGGCCGACACGAGCGGTGAGCTGCACCTCGCCCCGCTCGCGCGGTCGCGGGAGTTCTGGGTGCTGATCCGGGACGCGGTCGTGTTCGGAGTGGTGATGGCCTTCGCCGGCCTCGCCTTCCTCTTCGTGGTCGAGACTGGAGACTTCTGGGGCGATCCGACGTCGCAGGGCTGGTGGGGTGGTCACTGGTGGTGGATCGCGGTCACCGTCGGGACCGGTCTCGTCGTCGGTCTGCTCCGTCACGTCCTGCGGATGCCCGAACACCAGCCCGGTCTGACCGACGAGCTGGAGAAGGAGCACGTCGAGCCTGCCGGCGTTCTCGGGACGGTCGCCGTGTCGTCGGTGTCCCTCGTCGGCGGTGCGAGCCTGGGCCCGGAGGCGGCGCTCGGGTCGATGGGCGGAGGACTGGGCACCTGGGTCGGCCGACGGCGTACCGACGAGGACATGCAGAAGGCGACGACGCTCACCGGCATCTCGGCCGCGTACGGCGGGCTGCTCGCGGTGCCGATGGTGGCGACGCTGCTCGTCCTGGAGCTCGCCAAGCCGCACCGTCGCCGCTTCACCCATGCTGTGTTCGGGTCGCTGGCGTCGGCGACGGTGTGCTTCGCGGTGTTCTACCCGATCGCGGGGACGACGTTCCTCGGCCTCTACGACGTCCCGTCCTACGCCTACAAGGACTGGCACCTCCTGGCGGCCGTGGGTCTCGGCCTGGCCGCTGCGCTCGGCGCCCTGGTGCTGGCGGTCCTCACAGGGATCGTCCGTCGGCTGGCCGCCCGTCTGGAAGGGAAGACCGTCCTGCGCCCGGTGGCGGGCGGGCTGGCGTTCGGCCTCATCGCCGTCGCGCTTCCGCTGACGCTGTTCACCGGGAGCCACCAGCTCCACACGGTGGCCGAGTCCGGGTCGGCGCTCGGAGCCGGCTTCCTCCTCGTCATCGTGCTGGCCAAGATGGTGGCCTTCTCCGTCTGTATGGAGACGGGATTCATCGGGGGCCCGTTCTTCCCGATGCTGTTCCTCGGAGGGACGTACGGGTACGCGATCCACCTGATCGTGCCGGACGTCCCGCTCGCCCTCACGTTCAGCTGCGTCTTCGCCGCGCTGCCCGGTGCCATCGTCGCCGCGCCGTTCACTCTGGTGTTACTGGCGGCGCTCATGATGGACCTGGGAGCGCTGCAGACGGTGCCGGTCGCGGTCGCGGTGCTCACCTCGTACATCGCGGTCACGGGCTCCGGCGTGCTCGCCGCGATGGTGCAGGCCCGGGCATCCCGGCACGCAGCCGCGAGGCAGCCTGGGTTTGGGTCTGGGGGATAGGTCCGGTAATGTTCTGTGTGCCGACGCGGGGTGGAGCAGCTCGGTAGCTCGCTGGGCTCATAACCCAGAGGTCGCAGGTTCAAATCCTGCCCCCGCTACAAGAGATTGAGCAGGTCAGAGGCGGTTCCAGACAGATCTGGGACCGCCTCTGATGTATGCCACACCGGCGTGGTGGATGTGAAGCGCTCCTCGCGGCTCGGCTCTAGCTCTCGTCCCAGGTCACCGTCGAATCGAGAGCGATCGTGATGAGCTCGCCGCCACGAAGGTCAGCCGTGTCTGCCGGAAGTGCTCATGTGGGCTCCAGATCGCCAGGTTGATGTAGTCGCGGGTGTTGTCGAACGCGAGATCCGGCCACGCCCCGATCACGTCGGCGAACCTGGCGTCCTTGGGGTTGCCGTCGGCGTCCCAGGGAAATGCCATCACGTGCAGGATCCCGAGCATCCCCGTGTTTGCGAAGATGAGAGAGAGGCCCTTCGCGACCTCTGGGGGGAGCAGTGCTCGGGTCTCGTCGGTCAACGGAGTCTTGGTCGCGATCGCGGTGATGCCGGTGTCGCGGATCGTTGCTTCAGGCAGGAACTGCGCCCGGACGGCCGAGCGGGTGCCGTCGGCGCCCACCAACAGGTCGGCCATTGCCGAGGTTCCGTCGCGGAAGAAGGCCGTCACTGTCCCGTCGGAGCGTGACTCGTAGTGCGTGAACACTTTGCCGAACTCCACCGCATCGATGCCGCTGAAGAGCACCTGTCGCAGGGTGGCCCTCGAGACGGACCGTTCGGAAGCGATCGCTTCGGGACCCATGCTTGATCGCCTCGACCAACGCGGGTTCCTGGACAGGTCCGCCGATCCCACCGACCGCAGGAGAAGCGTCATCTCGATCACGCCGGGAGGATTGGCGCGCTGTCATGAGCTCATGGAGCCCTTGGTCCGCGAGGGCGACGAGCTGCTCCGGCGCCGGTTCACGAGCGACGAACTTGCCGTGGTGACCCGCTTCCTCACTGAGACCACCGAGCTTCAGCGGGCTCACGTCGCCCGGCTCAAAGCAGTCGCAGCACCTGACTGACGGGGGCGGATGCGAGGTCGGGTGGGGTGTCCGATAGGATCGTGTCACCGACGCGGGGTGGAGCAGCTCGGTAGCTCGCTGGGCTCATAACCCAGAGGTCACAGGTTCAAATCCTGTCCCCGCTACCAGATCAGGCCCGGGATTCAGTGCGAATCCCGGGCCTGAATGCATTCTGCAAGCGGCTGCCTTCGAATCCGTCCGTTCGTCGGACCCCGGTGGACCGCTACGCCAGACTTGCCGGGTGCTTCTGACCGTCACGACCACCCATCAGCCTGCGACCGACCTCGGCTACCTGCTCCACAAGCATCCCGACCGTGTGCAGTCGTTCTCGCAGTCCTTCGGCACCGTGACGGTCTTCTACCCCGAATCCACCGACGAGCGCTGCACGGCCGCGCTGATGCTCGACGTCGATCCGGTCCGGCTGGCCCGCTCTCGCGGCAAGAACACGCCGGACTTCAGCCTGGCTCAGTACGTCAACGACCGCTCGTACGCAGCGTCGTCGCTTCTGGGCGTGGCGATGGCCGACGTGTTCAGCACCGCCCGCAGCGGGCGTTGCCGCTCCCGGCAGGACCTTGCCGACTCGGCGATACCGCTCGAGATCGCCGTCCCGGTGCTGCCGTGCCGGGGTGGAGCGGAGGTCGCCCACCGGCTGTTCGGACCGCTGGGCTGGACGGTCGAGGCCGAGCCGATCCCGCTCGACGAGGCGTTCCCCGAGTGGGGCGACTCCCGCTACGTCCGTCTTCGGCTCACCGGCGTCGTCCGGCTCGCCGACGCGCTCAACCAGCTCTACGTGCTGCTCCCCGTGCTCGACGAGTCCAAGCACTACTGGCAGGGACCTGACGAGATCGACAAGCTGATGCGTTCGGGTGAGGGTTGGCTCGCCACCCACCCCGAGGCCGACCTGATCACCCGCCGATATCTCGGCCGTCAAGGCGTCCTGACCCGCGTCGCCCTTGCGCGGCTGGCAGAGCTCGGCGACGACGTGGAGGGCGCCATCGCGCCGGCCGAGGACGAGGACGTGCTCCAGCCTGCCGAAAGACGCGTCCCGCTCAACGCCCAGCGTCACGAGGCCGTGCAGCAGCTCCTTCTCGAGCTGCGCGCGCGGTCTGTGATCGACCTGGGCTGCGGTGCGGGCCAGCTCCTCGATCGCCTGGTCACGACGCCGTCCTTCACGCGCATCGCCGGCTCCGACGTGTCCACCCGTTCACTTCAGCACGCCGCCCGCCGTCTCCACGTCGACCGGATGAGTGAGCGACAGGCCGAGCGCGTCCAGCTGTTCCAGGGAGCGCTGACGTATGAGGACGAGCGCTACTCCGGATACGACGCCGCCGTGCTCATGGAGGTCGTCGAACACATCGACCCGCCACGGCTGGGAGCCCTGGAGCGTGTCGTGTTCGGGACTGCCAAGCCCGGCGCCGTCATCGTGACGACTCCCAACGCCGAGTACAACATGCGCTACGAAGGCCTCGTCGGCATGCGGCATCCGGACCACCGCTTCGAGTGGACCCGGGACCAGTTCGCCGAGTGGTCCGACCGCGTCGCCGCGACGTACGGCTATGCCGTCGAGCGTCGCGGCATCGGCGATCTCGACGACGTCGTCGGCGCACCCACCCAGATGGCCGTCTTCACCACCAAGGAGGGGGCCAATGACTGACGCAGCAGCCGGCACGCAGCAGATCACCGTTCCCGCCATGGGACTGGTCGTCCTGGTCGGTGTCTCCGGCAGCGGCAAGTCCACGTTCGCCCGCAGGCACTTCAGGTCGACCGAGGTCATCTCCAGCGACTTCTGCCGCGGCCTGGTCGCCGACGACGAGAACGACCAGTCGGCCACCCCGGACGCCTTCGACGTCCTCCACTACATCGTCGGCGCCCGCCTGCGCCGGGGCCTGCTCACCGTCGTGGACGCCACCAACGTCCAACCGTCTGCGCGCGCCGCGCTGGTCACGCTGGCCAAGAGCCACGACGTCTTGGTCGATGCCATCGTCATCGACGTCCCTGAGTCTGTGGCGATCGAGCGCAACAAGCAGCGGCCCGACCGTGACTTCGGCGACCACGTCGTCTCGCGTCAGCACCGCGACCTCACACGGTCGTTCCGGCGACTCACCAAGGAAGGGTTCCGTCGCGTCCACGTCCTGCGCGGCATCGACGAGGTCGAGGGTGCCGAGATCGTGCGCGAGCGACCGTGGAACGACCGCACGGAGATCCACGGACCGTTCGACATCATCGGTGACGTCCACGGCTGCGCCTCGGAGCTTCACACGCTGCTCACGGAGCTCGGCTGGACCCTGCCGTACGACGACGGCACGGCCGTCAGCGCGACCCACCCCGAGGGTCGTCAAGCGCTCTTCGTCGGTGACCTCGTCGACCGGGGTCCGGACACCCCCGGCGTCCTGAGGCTCGTCATGGGCATGGTCGCCGCCGGCACCGCGCTCTGCGTGTCGGGCAACCACGAGGCCAAGCTCGTCCGCGCCCTGCGAGGATCCAAGGTCACTGTCTCCCACGGCCTCGCGGAGTCGCTCGCCCAGCTCGAGAGCGAGCCAGAGGACTTCCGCAAGCAGGCGCTGGACTTCATGGACGGACTCATCAGCCACTACGTCCTCGACGACGGCAAGCTGGTCGTCGCACACGCCGGGCTCAAGGAGGCCTACCACGGTCGCTCGTCTCGCCGCGTCCGTGCGTTCGCCCTGTACGGCGACACCACCGGCGAGACCGACGAGTACGGACTCCCGGTCCGCTATCCCTGGGCCCAGGAGTACCGCGGCCAGGCGATGGTCGTCTACGGCCACACCCCGGTCCCGAAGGCCGAGTGGGTCAACAACACCATCTGCCTCGACACCGGGGTCGTCTTCGGCGGCGAGCTCACGGCGCTGCGCTACCCGGAGCGACAGATCGTCTCGGTGCCCGCCGAGAAGGAGTGGGACGAACCTGTGCGCCCCCTTCTCCCGCCCGTGGGCGACCGCGAGCCGTCAGTGCTGAAGGTCGATGACGTCGCCGGCACCCGGTGGCTGCAGACCACCCACGCCGGCAAGGTGAAGATCCCCGAAGAGAACGCCGCCGCAGCGCTCGAGGTCATGAGCCGCTTCGCCGTCGACCCGCGGTGGCTGATCTACCTGCCTCCCACCATGTCGCCGGTGGCCACGTCGAAGCTCGGCGGCTACCTGGAGCACCCGGCGCAGGCCTTCGACGAGTACGCCGGCTGGGGCGTCACCCGGGTGGTGTGCGAGGAGAAGCACATGGGTTCGCGCGCCATCGCGGTCATTGCCAAGGACACCGACGCGGCAGAACGGCGGTTCGGCGTCGGTGATGGCTCCACCGGCGTGATCTACACCCGGACCGGACGCCCGTTCTTCGCCGACACCAGTGAGCTCGTCGATCACCTTCGCGACTGCGCGGCACCGCTTTTCGAGTCCCTCGACACCGACTGGCTCGCTCTTGACTGCGAGCTCTTGCCCTGGTCGGCCAAGGCCATGGATCTGATCAAGGTCCAGTACGCCTCGGTCGCCGCGGCTGCGCGCCGCGTGCTTCCCGAGGCGCGGGCGGTGCTCGAGCAGGCCGCTGCTCGTGGACTCGATGTCGTCGACCTCGTCGAGAAGGTCGACCGTCGCCGTGACAACGCCGAGGCATTCCGAGACGCGTACGCCGCGTACGTCCACCCGACCCAGGGACTGGACGGTGTCACGCTCGCGCCGTTCCAGATCCTCGCCGCGGAGGGCCGGGCGCTCGCGCTGACCGAGTCCCACGAGTGGCACCTCGCACAGCTCGCGAAGCTCGAAGGCGATCTGATCACGCCCACGCGCCACCGATTCGTCGACCTCGCCTCGGCCGACGAGCGGGAGGCGGCCATCGACTGGTGGCTGGAACTGACCGGTGCCGGCGGAGAGGGCATCGTCGTCAAGCCCGCACACCTGACCACCGGCCGAATCCAGCCGGGCGTCAAGGTGCGCGGCCGCGAGTACCTGCGGATCATCTACGGGCCCGACTACACCGACTCGCTCGACGTGCTCCGCGAGCGCCACCTCGGCAAGAAGCGCCAGCTCGCCCAGCGCGAGCACGGGCTCGGCCTCGAGGCGCTCACCGCGTTCGTCGATCACGAGCCGCTCTGGAGGGTGCACCAGTCGGTCTTCGCCGTCCTCGCGCTCGAGTCGGAGCCTGTCGACCCTCGGCTGTGAGCGTTCTCAACTGGCTTCGGGGGAGCCAGGCGACGGAGAGCGACCAACCCACAGCGGCGCGGCACGAGCGCTTGAGGGGTCGGGTTGACTCGCACATCCGCCAGCCTGTGTTCACCGGCCGGCTCCTTGGTGTTGTCCTCCGCGCTGGTTGCCTGCGCCAGATTCACAGCAAGCAACCAACGACAAGGACGGACTCATGTCTCGTAGACGTAGACGTAGAGGGCTGGTCGCCGCAGGCGTGTTGGCCCTTGCTGGACTCGCTGTTGGCGGCTCGGTGTACGCCGTGTCGCCCGGCTTCACTGATGACCGTTCGGCCGGTCTGGCCGCCGCTATCAATCCCGCGAAGCCTCGTAACGTGATCCTCCTGATTGGTGACGGCACCGATGACTCCATGATCACGGCTGCGCGCAACTACCAGCTGGGCGCGGACGGACGCTTCGCGCTCGATCACCTGCCGTTCACCGGTGCTATGACGACTCACGGCCTCAAGGTTGGCTCGGGACCGGACTACCCGATCGCGTATGTGTCGGACTCGGCTCCGACGGCGAGCGGTTGGTCGACCGGCAAGAAGACGGTTGATGGACGGCTGTCGCAGGGCCCCAGCACCGCTGCGAACATCGCGGGAAAGGACTACGAGACGGTCCTCGAGATCTACAAGAAGCAGGGCAAGCTCACCGGCAACGTCAGCACCGCTGAGCTGACCGACGCGACACCGGCGGCAGCGGCCTCACACATCAACGCGCGTGCGTGCCAGGGTCCGGCAGACATGGCGAACTGTCAGTCGGCGCTCAAGTCTGCCGGTGGCAAGGGGTCCATCGCCGAGCAGCTCGTCGACAACAAGGTGGACGTCCTGCTGGGTGGCGGCAAGAACCGTTTCGGGCAGACCCTCCCAGCAGGTGGCACCGTCCTCGACTACGCGACGGCCGCCAAGGGCTACCGTGCCGTCGACGACAAGGCTGGTCTCGACGCCATCACGTCCCTCGACGGCGGACCCGTGCTCGGGCTGTTCTCCGCTGGGAACATGACGCCGATGTACAACCC
This sequence comes from Mumia sp. zg.B53, assembly GCF_019550935.1. NCBI lineage: Bacteria > Bacillati > Actinomycetota > Actinomycetes > Propionibacteriales > Nocardioidaceae > Mumia > Mumia sp. zg.B53. The sequence continues at coordinate 207,475 of NZ_JAHWCK010000002.1, forward strand.
GCTCGTGGCCGCCGCTCCGCCCGGCACCGGCGGCGCTGATCAGAAGTGCACGAACGCTGATCGTGGCAACCAGCCCGACCTGTCCACGATGACGGCCAAGGCGATCGAGCTGCTGGACAACGAGAAGGGCTTCTTCCTGCAGGCCGAGAGCGCGATGGTCGACAAGCAGGAGCACGCCTCGGACATCTGCGGCGCGATCGGTGACCTCGTCGAGCTCGACAAGGCAGTCAAGGTGGCTCTGGACTTCCAGAAGGAGAATCCCGACACGCTCATCGTCGTGACGGGTGACCACGCGCACTCCACGCAGATCGTCGGCGACGGCAACGGCGGGCGCCAGACCGCGACGCTACAGACCGCCGACGGTGATCCGATGACGGTCGCCTACTCCACGGCAGCATCAGGCTCCAACCACACCGGAAGCCAGATCCGCGTCGCGGCCTCGGGCCCCCAAGCGGCCAATGTCACCGGCACCATTGATCAGACGGACCTGTTCAAGACGCTCCTAGGTCGCAGGCCGAGCACGCTGTCCACGACTCCGGCGAAGCCGAGCAAGCCGGTCGTCGCGCTGGTGTCAGACAGGTCGATCACGGCCAAGAGGCTGCGGTCGTCGGGACTGCGCGTCTCGACGAACGTGGCGGGGGCGACGTCCGTCAGGGTGTCGCTGACCAAGAGCGGCAAGACGTTGACGTCCAAGACCCTCAACCGCACCGGACGGACCGTACGGCTGACGGTCAGCAAAAAGATCTCCGGCACGGTGAAGGTCGTCGTTGTCGCGCGGGGTCCGGGTGGGACGACCATCAAGACCACAACTGCGAGGGTCAAGCGCTGATCTCAGTGGGCAGGCGGGTGCGTCCGGTTTCGTCGGACGCACCCGCATCCTGCTGTTGGCCAGGGCTTCATCGATCCCTCGGACAAACTCCTCGGTCGTGGACGGTACGGGGTCCGCGTCTGCACCGACCCCGCCGACCGGCGTCCGGCCGGACGACGCCACTCTCGAGGTCTGCCTCAGGCTCGAGGACGAGGCTGGGTGTCGAGATCCTTATCGTCGCCTCGCGTCGCAGCTCGACGTCATCGCTCGCGCGGGCCAGGGCGGGGGCCTCGCGGCCCGAGGATCCTTCCCCGCGGCACGAACCAGCTGAGAGACTCGGCCGATGAGCGGTTTCGCTGACGTCGAGACAACCTGGGCGTCGCGGCTGGGCAGTCTCCGCAACGTCGTCCGTCAGAGCCTCGTGCGGACCCAGATCCACGAGCATCTCGAAGGCGTCGAGACAGTCCTCGACGTCGGGTGTGGCCAGGGCACCCAGGCCATCGAGCTCGCTGCTCGCGGACTGGAGGTCACCGGTGTCGACCCGTCTGTCGACCTGCTTGCCCTGGCGGAACAGGCTGCCGAGGTCCGAGCGGTCGACGTCTCGATGCTCCGCGGCACCATCGACGACCTCGACGATCTGCTCCCTGGGCGCACCTTCGACCTGGTCTGTGCGCACGGGTTGCTGATGTACCTTCCCGACCCGGAGAAGGCGGTTCGACAGCTCGCCCAGCGCGTCGCTCCTGGGGGAGTGGTCTCCTTCACCGTGCGCAACGGTGAGGCACTCGCCTACAGACCCGGTGTCCGCGGCGACTGGGAGGCGGCCCTGCGAGCCTTCGGTGCCGACACCTACACCAACGAGCTCGGTGTGCGAGCGGCCGCCCACCGCCTCGAAGAGGCGCTGGCCTGGTGCCGAGGCGTCGGGTGCGAGGTCGAGGCCTGGTACGGGGTCCGCGTGTTCACGGACGGCGTCGACCCTGACACCCGTCCGGACGACCGCACCTTGGCGGCGTGTCTCAAGGTCGAGGAGGAGGCGGGGCGTCGTGATCCGTACCGTCGCCTCGCGTCACAGCTCCACATCATCGCCCGGGCTCGCGGGAGCCACGCGGCCGCCTAGAACGATTCCTGAGGCTGGCGTCGCATGAAGAGCCGACGCGTGACCTCCCTCGGCTCGGAGCCGGAGGCGGTCGAGCCTCAGGTCGGGGACCGCTCGCATGGTGTGACGCAGAAGCATGAACACGGGGCCGGTATGGACCATCGTGTGGGTCACTTCGCTGGTGCGCCCGAGGTCGGTGATCCGCCAGCGTCCCTCTTCCACGGCGCCGGGCGCCTCGAGGCGCCAGACGACGCCGTCTGCCTGGATGTTGGTGTAGGTCACGAAGGCGCGGCCGGGGAGCCGGGTGGCCGCTGGGTATCGCTTGCCGAGCGCCGCGATCTGGTCGTCGGTGTCGATGGAGTGGACAGCGGGATTCCAGTCGGACAGCTGGCCGATGTCGAGGAGGATGTCGCGAATGGTCCTCTGGTCGGCCCGGAGAACGCGGGTGGCGGTGTACTGCGTCATGGTCGTCCTTCGGCTCCGGCGGTTGGAAGACACGACATTACATGACATGTCATGTAATGTAATGTCAGTGGACGACGTTGATGCGGTGCCCGGCCCCCGGCGCGACGTGACCGAAGGAGACGCTGACCCTATGGCTTCGCATGCCTCCGTGACCGAGGAGTTGCGCTACGCACTGCTCGCCGCCCAGCGGGAGGGCAACCGCCAGCTGGCGGCAGCGCTGGCTCCGCACGACGTCACGCCATCGCAAGCCGAGATCATCCTCGTCCTCGGCTCACACGGGCCGACGACGTTGAAGGGGTTGGGCGATCTCCTCGTGTGCGAGACCGGAAGCCCGAGCCGACTGGTGGACACGTTGGTAAAGAGAGGTCTCGTCGACCGCATCGAGAACCCGATGGATCGGCGCTACGTGCTCCTCCAGCTCACCGCCGAGGGCCGGAAGCTCCGGCCGCTCATCGGTGACATCGAGGCGGAGATCGATCGCCGGCTTCGAGAAGTGCTCGGTGACGACCTGCAGCGTGCGCTCGTCAGAGGGATTGTCGCGTTCCTCGCCGACAGCAACACCGGCCGCGCGTTCAGGCGGCGGTTCGGGGCTCGTGCCGAGTGAACGGTGCGTCAGCGTCCGAGAACTAGTGTGTGTGCGTGCCCGACGACCAGAAGCCCGCTCCCGTGGTCACCGACGCCGCCGCGCGGGGATCGCGCCGTCGGGAGCGCACGCGCGCTCTGCTCCTCGACGCGGCCGAGCTGCTCATGTCGCAGCGCGCTCCGGAGGAGATCAGGATCGAGGATGTCGCCGCGCAGGCGGGGATCTCGCCCGCGTCGGTGTACGTCCACGTCGGCACGAAGGACGGCTTGCTGGCGGCCGTGGCCGAGCGGGTGCTGGCGGTGGCCACGGACGCCCTCCGCTCGGCGTACGCGGCGCAGGCGCCTCCGCTCGAACGCTTCGCGGGCGTCGGCATCGCGTACCTGAGGCTCCTCCTCGACCATCCCGCCCTGCTGAGGTACCTGACCGTCACCGGTGAACGCGGTCCGCGCACGCCGGTCGAGAACGAGGTCGTCTCGCGCTTCAGTGAGCTTCGGCGGGAGTTCGAGGGGAGCATCCGTGATGCCGTGGAGACCGGCGCGATCCGTCCGGTCGACCCCGAGCTCATGTCGTACGTGCTCTTCGGTGCCTGGAACGGCGTCGCTGCGCTGGCTCTGCGACGCGACGCGTTGACGCTGCCGCCGGAGCGCATCGAGCAGGCGGCGATCGAGGCAGGAGCCGCACTCCTCGACGGCCTCACGCACGGGTCTCCCGGCGATTGAGCTCGCCGGCCTGGCGCCGATCCCCGAGAGCGAGTTAACTAGAGTCTCACTCTAGTTAACTCGTCCGAAAGTGATCCTCTCATGACGCAGACCGCGCCGCCTCCGACATCCACACCCGAGACCGGCCCTGAGACCTGGGACGCGGTGGTGGTAGGCGCCGGACCCGGGGGATTGACCTGCGCGGCGTACCTCGCGGCCAATGGCAAGAGGGTGCTCGTGCTGGAGGCCAACCAGGTGGTCGGCGGCAGCACCCAGGTCTTCCGCCGCGCCGGCAACAAGTTCGAGTTCGACGTCGGCACCCATTACGTCGGCGAGTGCGGCCCTGGCGGTCGGATGCAGACGGCGCTCTCAGGACTCGCGCTGACCGAGCGCATCAAGTGGCTGCGTCAGCGGCCCGAGGGGCACTGCCAGATCATGATCCCCGGCACGACGTTCCAGACGCCGACCGGCTGGGACACCTACCTCGAGCGCCTGATCGCGGCGTTCCCCGACGAGGAGGCCGGCCTGCGCCGGTGCGTACGGGTGATGCGGACGATCGCGGCCGGCGAGCGACCGCGCCGGCGCCCGTGGGCGCTGCTGCGCTGGGGCGTACGGCCCATCACGACGCTGATGGCGGCGTGCGGCCTCAGCGCCGACGCCCAGGCGGTCATCCTCGCGGAGAACGGCGACTACACGTGGCCCCCGCACCGGACGCCCACCGCCATGCACGCAGGCTTCCTGCACCACTACCTCCAGGCCGGTGCGTACTACCCGCGCGGCGGCGGTCAGGTGATCGGCGCCCACCTCACCGACGTCGTGCAGTCGTACGGAGGGCGGGTCCGGACCAAGGCCAGGGTCGAGCAGATCGTGCTCGAGGACGGCCGGGCCGTCGGCGTACGCCTCCAGGGTGGCGAGGAGATCCGCGCCGAGGTCGTCGTCTCGGCCGCCGACTTCAAGAAGACGTGGTTTGAGCTGGTCGGCGACCAGCACCTGACCCGCAGGCTGCGGCGCAAGCTGGACGGCCTGGAGATGACGCTGCCGATGTTCGCGGTGTACGTCGCTCTCGACGTCGACCTGCGCGAGCGGGACACCCCGCCGCTCGCCTGGGTGTGGCCGAACAACGACGTCGACGGCTACTACCGCGAGGTCGCCGCGGGTCGCTGCCCCGAGCAGATGCCGGTGGGGATCAGCTGCCCGACGGCCAAGGACCCGGCGGGGACCCACTCGGCGCCTCCCGGCTACTCGACGCTCGAGCTCGTGAGCTGGGCGCCGAAGGACTACGGGTTCTGGAACGTCGAGACGGGCCCGGCGGACGGTGGCAGCTACGGCCGTGACGAGCGCTACCTCCAGCTCAAGGAGGAGCTCACGCAGCGCGTGCTCGACACCGCCGAGCTCATGATCCCCGACATCCGGGAGCGGATGGTCTTCTGTGAGGCGTCCACCCCCATCACCCAAGAGCGCTTCACCCTCACGACCGGCGGCTCCTGCTACGGCATCGCGCCGTTGCTCAAGAACCTCGGCCCGTTCCGTCCGCGGGTCACCACCCACATCCCGGGCTTGTTCCTCGCGGGCGGGAGCACGGAGCACATGTTCGGCATCAACGCCACGATCTACGGCGGGATGGGTACGGCCGGCGCCGTGCTGGGCCGCGACCTCGTCCAGGAGGTCAACGACGGCGCCGCCTTCGTGGATGAGACCCGCCTGACGGAGATCACCGACGACTTCGACCCGCTCCTCGCGTCGAAGCCCGGCTCGGCGATTCGGCGGCCGGTGCGCCGCCGTCCTCGCGCCACCGCCTGAGTCGCCGAGGACGTCGACATCTCCGGCCCTTGTCACATCGCGGCTGATGGTGTCGTCTGACGTGCGTGAGCGTCGTGATCGTGGTCCTGGTGGCAGCCCTCCTGCACGCGACCTGGAGCGCCCTGGCGAAGTCGACGTCCGATCGCGTCGCGGGCTTCGCGGCGATGTCCACCGTCTCGGTCGTCCTCGGGGCGGTGGGCGTCGCCGTCGTGCCCTCCCCGGACCCGAGCTCGTATCCGTACCTGGCGATCTCGGGCGTGCTGCACGTGGTCTACATGCTGCTGATGACCTGGAGCTATCGCGTCGGTGACTTCAACCAGGTCTATCCGCTGGCTCGGGGCACCAGTCCGCTCCTGGTCACCGTCTTCGGACTCCTCTTCCTCCACGAGGTGCCCGGTCGTGGTCAGCTCCTCGGCATCCTGCTGGTCTGCGCGGGGCTGCTCGCCCTGGTGTTCACTCGTTCGCGTCGTCCGGCGCCCGCCTGGCCGGCGGTGGCCTCCGCCGTTGCCACCGGGGTGGCCATCACCAGCTACACGGTCGTCGACGGCCTCGGGGTGAGGAGGGCCGACGCGGTCCTGGGCTACGTGTTCTGGTTGCAGCTGATCATGGGGCTCGGATTCCTGGTCGTGGCAGCGGCTGTCCGAGGGCGGCGCGTGCTGTCGTTCGACCGGACGATCTGGATCCGGGGACTGGGCGGGGGACTGATCGCCACGGCTGGCTACGGTTTGGTGCTCTGGGCACAGACCCAGGCAGATCTCGGCACGGTCGCGGCGCTGCGGGAGACCAGCATCGTCTTCGGTGCCGTGATCGGCGCCGCGCTGCTGCACGAGCCGATGGGCCGGCAGCGCGTCGTGGCCTCCGCCGTGGTGGTCGCCGGCGTCGTCCTGATCGTCTGATCTCCTACGGCTGTGACGGTGGCGCGGCGACGAGCTGCTGGCCTCCGTCGATGTCGAACGTCGCTCCGGTGAGCGCCGGGTTGGTCATGATGTGGACGGCCAGGGCGGCGACGTCCTCCGGCTCGACGACTCTCCCGGTCGGCACCGTCCGCCGCAGCTCGTCGAGCCTCTCCTCGAGTCCGTCCCCGAGGAGCCGTGCCGACAGTGGCGTGTTCACGAAGCCGGCGGCGATGAGGTTCACGCGTACGGGTGCCACCTCGACGGCGAGGCTGGCGGCGAGCGCGGGGAGGGCTGCGGTCATCGCGGACGTCACACCGATCCCGATGCTGGGATGACGGCCTCCGGTCCCGCCCATGAAGAGGAGCGCGCCACCGGGGCGTACCCTGGGTGCGCCGTACCGCGCGATGCCGGCCAGGAGCAGCGGGTGGTCCTGCAGCGCCCGTCCCGCCTCGCCGAAGTCGGTGTCCCACAGGGAGGCGTAGTACGGGTTCCCGGCCGTGACCATGACGTGGTCGACCGGCTGCTCGAGGTCGGCGAAGAACCCGCGTACGGCATCGAGGTCGTGGGCGTCGAAGGCGGCTGTCCGCCGGGCACCGACCTCCTCTGCCGCCGCCGCCAGTCGGTCGGCGTCACGGCCGACCAGGAGGACATCGGCTCCCTCGATCCGTGCTTCGCGCGCGGTCTCGAGGCCGATGCCTGCGCTCCCGCCGATCACGACGACGGTCTGATCCAGCAGCCTCCCGCGGCGGGGCGGCGGGTCCTCGGTGTGGGCCGTCATGGGGTCGACTCCTTGGCTCGCCGTTCTTGATCACACGGTCCTCCCGAATCGATGCAGCGGCAAGAGGTCGTACGGGTTTCCCTCGCGACGCGCGATGTCGATCGACCCCGCGACCGCGGCGCGCGACGCTCATCGCGCGGCAGCCCATCGACTGAAGCTCCTGAACGACCCTCACCGGCCACTGCCGACGGAGGTCTTCGACGACACCGTGAGCATCGGTGCCGGCGACCTGGCCCACGACCTCGACGACCTGGTCAGGCTCGGCGGAGCGGGCGTCTTCACCCCTCCAAAACGCCTGAGCCATGGCCGAGTCGCGCCTCGACCTCAACTCCCGCGGCCGTTCGCCGCCACCTCGTGAGGCGGTGTCTCATCGAGCCACTCGGGCGCAAGGCCCGGTGCCGGACCAGGGTGCTCCCTGGTGCGAGCGAGGCGTCATGAAAGTCAAGGTTCAACTGCTGGCACCGCACGGTGCTGACTGTCAGAGAAGTTGAAAGGAACTCTCTCATGAACGCATTGTCGCTGTACCCGGAGTCCGCGGCGTTCGGTTCGGTCTCGCAGGCTCCCGACCTCCCGGACGGATTCACCACGACGTTCAAGAGCCAGCTGGTCGAGGCGAACGGGATCCGCCAGCACGCAGTGATCGGTGGGGCCGGACCCGCGCTCCTTCTGGTACACGGTTGGCCGGAGAACTGGTACGCGTGGCGTCACGTCATGTCGGCGCTCGCACAGCACTACACGGTGGTCGCCGTCGACCAGCGCGGCATCGGCCTGACCGACAAACCCGCTGACGGATACGACTCCGCGACGCTCGCCAGCGACCTGGCTGCGTTGATGGTCCAGCTCGGCCACGACAGGTTCGCGGTCGTCGGACACGACACGGGTCTGGTGATCAGCTACGCCCTCGCCGCGGACTACCCCGACCGGGTCGAGCGGGTGGCCCTCGCCGAGGTCCCGGGGCCTCCGACGCCGGACCACTCACCGCCCCTCTTCACTCCCCGTCACCTCAACAACAAGCTCTGGCACATCGCCTTCAACCGGGCCGGTGAGATTGCCGAACAGCTCGTGGAGGGCCGCGAGGCGATCTTCTTCGGCTACGAGTTCACCATTCAGGGGGGCCAGGTCCCCGACGCTGCCATCGACTACTACGTCCAGAGCCTCTCCGTCCCCGGGGCGTTGACGGGCAGTTTCGGCTTCTACCGGTCCTGGGACGAGACCATGGCGCAGAACGGAGAACGCGGCGCCCGCAAGCTGACGATGCCCGTCCTCGGCATCGGTGGCGAGTCGAGCTGGGGAGGAGCCGTCGGCGGGGCGTTGTCGGCCATCGCCGAGAACGTCGAGACCCTGGTCGTTCCCGGCACCGGTCACTGGGTGGCCGAGGCGGCCCCCCAGGCACTGATCGCCGCGTTGACCGAGTTCCTGGCTCCGTTCGGCGCCCTCGCGGAGTCCAGGGTTGCGGGGTAGGCGTCCGTTCGGCGGGACTGACGGGCGCAACGAGCGTGCTGGCGGACAAAGCTAGGCGTTGAGCTCTCTACGGGAGCTCACGCCGAGCTTGGCGAAGACCTTACCCAGGTGCCACTCGACCGTCCGCGCACTGAGGAACAGCCGACCCCCGATCTCGGGGTTCGTCAGACCCTCGGTCGCCAGCTGGGCGATCTGCGCTTCTTGGGCCGTCAGACGGTCTCGCGTCTCGACGGTGGGTCGGCGCACCCTCTCACCGGTGGCGACAAGTTCGCGGCGCGCACGTTCGGCAAACCCTTCCATGCCGATCGTGACGAGCATCTCGTGGGCGGTACGCAGCTGCTCCCGGGCGTCGACGCGCCGGCGCTGGCGGCGGAGCCACTCGCCGAAGAGGAGGTGGGCGCGGGCGAGCTCCGGTCGGAGCTGCGTCCGGCTCAGGCGGTCGATCGCCTCGCGATACAGCGACTCGGCAGCGTCACCATCACTCAGCAACGCGAATGACCTGGCATGAATCCCGAGCGCCCAATCGGTGTCGCAGGTCTCGATGTGCTCGCCGAGTCGATTGAGAGCATCCGTCGCGAGCTCGGCGCGACCGGTCCGGGTGGCAGCCTCGATCAGCTCGTTCAACGCCCACGAAGCGACGTGCAGCTCTGGTGTGTGCTCGCTAGCCTCCACAGCCGCCGGGAGTGCCTCCTCATAGCGAGCGAGACCGTTCATGAGCACGGAGTTCGCCCAGCACGCGTACTGGACAGCTGTCCCCTGTCCACCGACAGTGGCGTCCGCGGTGACAGCTGCTATCAACTCAGAGGCCTCGGCCTCGCGGCTTCGGATTCCCGCGAGCGCGAGCGCAGCGTGCGGGGCGATGCGGGTGCCGGTTGCCTCCTTGATGGTCTCCACCTCCGCCGCCAACAGCGTGGCACTCGCGAAGTCTCCGCCGGCCGCGGCGGCCTGACCACTGGCGTTGTCCACGACGGCGAGGGCCTCGAGCGCCCCGGAGGAGCGGGCGAGTCTGACGGCCGCCATGCCGATCTCGAGACCTCGGTCGTAGTCCCAGATCAGGTTCGCCGCCCGTGACGCCAGCCAGCCCCATCGGAGCACCTCATCCTCGGAGACATCGCCACTCACGAACGCAGCGACCGCGCGCCGCAGCGCGGGCACGGCTGCAGGGCGTCCGTCGGTGAAGACCAACGCCAGACCTTCCAGAAGCAGATCGCACGGAAGTGGATGATTCAGTGGATCGGGCGCAGTCGCCACGGCCCGTGAGACGTCCAGGAGGCTGCCACCCTCACCCGCGAGCCGGCCGGCGAAGAGCGCTGCGGCCCACGCATCAAGATAAGTGTCGCGTGACAGGCGGACGTCCAGCGTCTCGAACTTCCGAGCAGCCTGAAGCAGCAGCAGGGGAGCTTCGCCGCCTCGGTTTTGGGCAAACGCGACCTCGGCGTGCAGCCGGTCCACGCGGGCTCGACCGAGGTCGTCAAGCGGTCCTGCCTCTGCGGCGGCCACGAGTCCGAGCGCCGCGTCAAACGCGCCGGCCTCGAGGCTCGCCTGGGCTGCGGCCAACGCGCGGTCTGCCCGTCGCGCCGGCTCCTGTGTCAGCGCGACCGAGCGCTGCAGAAAGGCAGCCGCCGCGGCGAGACCACCGCGAGCCTGCGCCCGCCCGGCCGACCGCTCGAGCTCGGCGGCCACGTCATCGTCGGGACCGAGCGAACCCTGAGCGCGGTGCCAGGCACAACGATCAGGGTCGATCTCGGGATCGGTAGCCGCAGCCAGCGCGCGATGCGCGCTACGGCGCTCCGTCGGCGACGCAGCTCGGTAGATGGCGGAGCGCAGAAGCGGATGGCGAAATTCCACGCGCGCCGCGATCTCGAGCAGATCTTCCGCCGCTGCGGGCGCCGCCGCTTCAACTGGGACCCCGAGCTCGGAGGCCGCCCGCCAAAGTAGGTTGGGATCACCGACTGGATCGGCCGCCGCCACGAGCAGCAGGAGCTGCGTCGCGCTGGGAAGCAGCGCTAGACGTCGGCGGTAGCTCGCTTCGATTCGACCGGGCAAGGGCATCCTGTCCGGGACAGAGAAACCGCCTGCCAGGGAGACCGACGATCGCCCATGAGGTAGCTCGAGCAAAGCGAGCGGATTGCCACGAGCCTCGGCGATGATCCGATCGCGCACCAGCTTGTCGAGCGGGCCGAGTGTCGCCGATGTCACCAGTTCTCCCGCGTCGTCGTTCGACAACCCGTGGAGACGCAGCTCGGGCAGCCCCTCGAACTCACTCGGGGCGTCTCCGTCGCGCTCGGCAAGAACGATCACAACCGACTCAACGTGAAGACGTCGCGCGATGAACGAGAGCACCTGGGCCGAGGACCGATCCAGCCACTGGGCGTCATCGACGAGGCAGACCACAGGCCGCGCCTCGGCGTGTCCGGAGAGCTGGCTCAGCAGGGCCAGCCCAACGAAGAAGCGATCGGGCGGCTGTCCAGGACTGAGGCCGAACGCCGTCTCGAGAGCCTCGCGCTGCGGTAACGGCAGCTGCTCGAGACCGTCGAGGAGCGGTTGCGAGAGCTGATGGACCGCCGCGAACGGCAACTCCATCTCCGATTCGATACCGACCGCCCGGATGACCTGACAACCAGGGCTGTGGCCGGCCACGTAGTCGAGCAGCGCGGTCTTGCCGATGCCGGCCTCGCCGCGTAGTACCACCGCTCGGCTATCGCCAGACCGCGCTGCCTCGACATAGGCGCAGAGCGCCGCACACTCTTTCCCGCGACCACGCAACCGAATCCGCGGGTCCCGTTGCAGTGACATCTCGCCCCCTGGAAACGCTACCTGCATCTGCAGCGCCGTCTGCCAGAGCATAAACCCGTCCCAGCGCGCGACCCGCCCGCCAGAAGTCTCCGTCGACCGAGTCCGCTTCGTCCGCTGATCGTCGACGAGCTCACGGGCAACGGGATCATGGACCGGTGGCGGCAAGGCATGCATCCTTGGACGCGCCGGAACTGTTCGCGTGGCATGCTCACGCCTCTGCCGCACTGATCGTTGGAGGAAGGTGTGGGCATGCCGTGGTTCCCGGACTTCGTCAGCTCTGCCGAGCTCGCGCGGCGCCAGTCGCTCCCGTACGAGTCTGAGGACCCGGTGACGCGCTATCTCTCCGCGTTGTCCGACGGCTCCCCGCATGCTCTCGAAGCCGCCTGGCCGGGGCGCATCGTCGTCCACGACCCGCGTGCTGGAGAGGTGACTGGCCACCGCGAGCTCCGCCGGTTCGTCGCCACGAACCAGGAGTGGTTGCGGGCTCGTCATGCACGCATCGAGACCGTGTCGTCGACTGCCGACGGGTCACGCGCCGCCGTGGAGCTCCTCGCCCGTCTGGAGATCTCCGGAACGGCGGTCGCGTGGCCGGTCGCCGTCGTCGCCGAGGCGACCGATCGCTACTCGCTCGACCTGCGCACGTACTGCAGCCAGGTCGTCGTCGACGGGCGTCGCCACCCGAGAGCACCCCTTCTCGGGCCCGGCGCCGTCCGCCCGGACGGTGTCGTCGGCCGGTACCTCGCCGGGCTGGAAGCCGGAGACGTGGACGAGGTCGTGGCGACGTTCGCCGAGGACGGATACCTCCGTGAGGCGGTCGGAGAGCCGGACGTCCATCGCGGCGAGGACGGGCTGCGCTCGTTCTACTCCCGCCTGCTCGGTACGGGCGACGGCGTGGCGCTCGAGTGCTGTCAGGCCACCGATGACGGCGTGCGGTGCGTGGTGGAGTACAACGACGTGAGCACGCGCGGAGAGTGGCCGCCCCAGGCCGGCCTCGCCGTCTTCGAGCGTGCCGACGATGGCCGGATCGCCGCCGTGCGCTGCTACGACGACATCGAGCGCCCCGCCGCCGGCCGCCCCTCGTGAGACCGTCCGAACGGGTTTGTACCACGGCATGGACATATCGGACGTGGCGTAGAACGATACGGGAGGGGCCACCTCGGGAAGGTCTTCGAGCCACTGTCATCGAGTTCCACCGTCTGGCCGTTCGAGCTTGTGCCGAGGAGGCCGCTGTGAGCACTGTCGAGTCATCCGGGACCACTGCTGGGAGCCCGCCGGTCCAACCGGGGGAGATGAGGCTGGAGGTCGTCGTGATCCCCGTCGGGGACGTCGACCGAGCGAAGCAGTTCTACGAAGGGCTGGGCTGGCGACTGGACGCCGATCTCGCGGTCGAGGACGGATATCGCGTCGTGCAGCTGACACCTCCGGGGTCGGGGTGCTCGATCATCTTCGGTGAGGGTGTGAGCGGGGCGGCTCCCGGATCCGCCGAGGGCCTCCAGCTGGCGGTCTACGACATCGACGACGCACGCGCGACGCTGAAAGAGGGCGGCGCCGACGTGAGCGAGGTGTTCCACGACACGACCGGGATCTTCCACCACGCCGGGACGGACGGTCGCGTCGCTGGCCCGGCCGACGGGCACGCCGACTACGGGTCGTTCCTCTCCTTCGCCGACCCCGACGGCAACGGCTGGATCGTGCAGGAGATCAAGACCCGGCTTCCCGGACGCTGAGAGGACACCCGACATGGCGACGATCTACTCCTCGGCCGACGAGCTGGCCGACGCCCTACGCCGCGCCGCCGCCGCCCACGGCGAGCACGAGGCGCGGACCGGTGAGGAAGACGCCGACTGGCCCGCGTGGTACGCGCTGTACATGGTCAGCGAGGCTGCGGGCGAGGAGCTGCCGACGTGAGCGACTTCGACGTCATCGTGCTCGGCGGCGGCTCGCCGGGGGAACACTGCGCAGGTGCACTCGCCGAAGGAGGCCTGCGGGTCGCGGTGGTCGAGCGCGAGCTGGTCGGCGGCGAGTGCTCCTACTGGGCCTGCATCCCCTCGAAGACGTTGCTGCGCCCGGGGGAGGCGGTCCAGGGGGCCCGTGACGCGGCCGCGACGGCGGAGGTGGACGTCGAAGCCGCGCTCGCCTGGCGCGACTTCATGGTGTCGGACTACTCCGACGCCGGCCAGGAGCGCTGGCTCGCCGACAGCTCGATCACCCTGATCCGGGGCAGCGGACGTCTCGCCGGCCCCGGTGCCGTCGAGGTCAACGGCGTCCGCCACACCGCGGACCACGTCGTCCTCGCCAACGGCGCCGAACCGTTCGTCCCGCCCGTGCCGGGTCTGCGCGAGCTCGACGGTGTGTGGACCAGCCGCGAGGCCACCTCGATGAAGGTCGTCCCCCGTCGTCTCCTGATCCTCGGCGGAGGCCCGGTGGGGGTCGAGATGGCCCAGGTCGTACGTCGACTCGGTGGCGAAGCCGTCGTCGTCGACACGGGACCACACCTCCTGGCCCGGGAGGCGGCGCCGCTCGGGGAAGCCCTCGGTCGGACTCTGGGTCGCGAGGGCATCGAGCTCGTGCTGTCGGCGAAGGCCTCGAGCGCGCGTCTGGAGGGCGAGGACTACGTCCTCGGCCTCGACGACGGCCGTGAGGTCCGAGGCGACCGGTTGCTCGTCGCGACCGGTCGCCGTCCGCGCCTGTCCGGGATCGGGCTCGAGACCGTCGGGGTGGAGGCCGACGCCCACGGGGTTCCCGTCGACGGGCGGCTGCGCGTGACCGACGGCCTGTGGGCGATCGGTGACGTCACCGGGCTCTGGCCCCTGACGCACGTCGGCAAGTACCAGGGCGAGGTCGTCGCGGCCAACATCCTGGGCGAGTCGCGTGAAGCCAGCTACGACGCCGTCCCGCGCGTGGTCTACACCGACCCGCAGGCCGCCGCGGTCGGCGCCGACGAGGCCGCGTTCAGCAGCACGGTCATGCTCGCCGACGTCGCCAAGACCGCGACGTACACGCGCGCGTACGCCGAGAGCGACGGATTCCTCACCCTCCTCAGCGACGGTGAGCGGCTCACCGGTGCCTACGCCCTCGGGCCGGACGCCGGGGAGTGGTTGCAGCAGGCGACCCTCGCGATCCGAGCACGCGTCCCGCTCGACGTGCTCACCGACACGATCCAACCGTTCCCGACCTTCTCCGAGATCTACGTCCCGGCGCTGAAGAGCCTGCGGGCCGAGATCGCCGCCCGCTCAGGCGAACGCGAGGGGGCGCCTAAGGGTGGCTGAGCCGACGAGCGCGTTCGCTCGCGACCGTCTCGCGCACGGCCGGCGCAACCTCGGCGGCGAACCGCTCGGTCGTCGCCACGTCGTCCCCGCCGATCAGGACGGCCGTGATCCCGTGGGTCAGGGCGAGGTCGACGAGGTTGTCGATCCAGCGTGCGGGCGGGCCGCCGAGGATGCCTCCGGCCGTGGAGTCGAAACCGACGTTCATGATGTTGAGGAGCCGCCTCACGTCGCTCGGTGACCGTCCGGCGGCGACAGCAGCATCGTCGATCCGGCCGTTGAGCTCCGGAAGCGACGCGGTGCCGTTCTCGAGATACTCGATCGTCGGGAGCCAGCCGTCGGCCACCGCGCCGGTCAGGGCGAGCATCTTCGGCTTGTAGGCGCCGACCCAGATCGCGATGTCGTGGGCCGGCTGCGGTCCGCGCTTGGCGCCGACGCTCCGGTAGTAGTCGCCGTCCACGCGCACGCCGCCCGGCTGCCCGGTGTCCCAGATCTCGCGGACGATCTCGATGCCCTCGCGGAGAGCCGCGACGCCCTGGCCTGCGGTGAGGCGACGCCCGCCCATGGCGGCGACGCCCTCCCAGAACGCGCCCGCGCCGAGACCGAGCTCGAAGCGCCCGCCACTGAGGATGTCGAGCGAGGCGGCGGCCCGGGCGAGTACGGCGGGAGGTCGGAGCGGCAGGTTGAGCACGTTGCCGCTGAGGTGCACCCGCTGCGTGCGGGCGGCGGCGTACGCCAGGAGTGTCCAGGTGTCGAGCAGCGCAGGCTGGTACGGGTGGTCCTGGAAGGTCACCAGGTCGAGGCCGGCGCGGTCGGCGGTGACCGCCAGCTCGAGCACATGGTGGGGATCGCGCGAGCGCGGCGTGACGAAGGTGCCGAACAGAAGCTCGTGCCCGTAGTCGGTCATGGTGGTCCTTTCGTCAGCCCGCGTGTGACACCGTCAGGTCGACGGTGGGGGCGATGTTGAAGTTGTCCCGGAAGAGATTGTCGGGGTCGTAGAGGGCCTTGGTCTCGCGGAGCCGGGCGAGGACGGGTGGTGGGAACGCATCGTCGAGACGCTGGGGTCGCAGGTCGGTGTCGAAGCTGAGATACAGGCCGTGGAAGTGAACGGCCAACGCATCGAAGGCAGGGTCCAGAGCCCCGTGGGCGCGACCCATCGCCGTCACCTGGAACGCCGAGCGACGGTGTGCGAAGGCTGTGCGGTCCGGTGGCACGTCAGCGATGGCGCCTCCCATCGCGCGCAGCTGGAAGTACGCGACCGTGCCACTGTGGAGCAGCCGTGCGGCGTCGCGAGCGAAGGCGGGTGTCAGCTCGGGCAGGAGCGCGGACCTCGACACAGGTTCGCCGTATCCGTGATGCCCGTCGGGCCCGACGTCCTCCGCCTCCGCCATGACGCCGGCATACCGGGTCAGAACGACCTCCTGCCGAAGCAGGTCTCCGAGAGCCACGAACGGTGTCAGGCGCTCGACGATCACGTCGGCGTCGCCGGAGTCGACCAGCGCATACAGCTGGACGACCGACTGCCCGTCGCGCGGGCGTCCGGTGACAAGGAACACCGTGGTGTCGCGGGGAGCCGACGAAGCGAGCCGGCCGTACGTCAGGAGCGCCTGCTCGATGTCGTCGGTGACCAGCACGAGCTTGGCCCACCCCACGTCGTCGACCTCGTCGACCTCGAACTCGAACGACGTGGCGATACCGACGTTGGCGCCTGCGCCTCGCACCGCCCAGAAGAGGTCGGGGTGCTCCTGGTCGGAGACGCGCACCTGACGTCCGTCGGCAAGCACGAGATCGGCCGAGCGGAGGTGGTCGATGGTCAGACCGTGGCGGCGCGACAACAGGCCGATGCCACCCGCGGTGGCGAGTCCGCCGACGCCGACGCCTCCATAGTCACCCGAGCCCAGCGCCCAACCATGAGAGTTCAAAGCTGCGGCGACCTCCTTCCAGGTGGCGCCCGGGCCGACGCGCACTCGCCGACGGCGGGGGTCGACGACCTCGATGCCGTCCAGTGCACCGACGTCGATCACCAGTCCGCCATCGTTGGTCGAGCGGCCACTGATGCCGTGCCCTCCGCTGCGTACGCCCAGCGGCAGGTGGCGGTGCCGGTGCGCGAAGACGACCGCATCGGCGACCTCGTCGGGCGTCTGCGGCCGGAGCACGAGACCGGGCGCTCCCGACCGCAGGTAGGTGGAGCGGACGGCGGAGAAACTGTCGTCACCCGGTTCGATCGCCGTCCGACGCAGCGATTCGGGCAGCCCGTCGTAGTCGATCCCCGGACGCCGCCTGGACCGTGCCGCCACGGATCGCCCGGACGGGTTGCCGCCGTGGCTCGCCGCAAAGGGGATGAGCCGCTCGACGTCGTGCGCGGTGCGGACTGGGACCACGACCGGCAGGTCGTGGTGGTCGGCCAGCGCGAGGATCTGGGCACGCTCAGCCCCTTCGGGGGCGACGACCCAGCCGGCGTCGGCGACGAGGCGCACGCCGGCCAGGGACTCGAGGGTCTGCCGAGCCTTTGCGACGACCTCGGGGTACGGCGCCGTGCGCGCGGCGTGGTCCGAAGGGTCGGGTGCCGACGGGTCCCCGGCGACGCCAAGGGCGATGCGACCCGTGTGAGCCGCGACCCATACGGCCGTCGTCCACGGGTCGAGGGCAGTGTCCGTCCGGATGCCCTCGGCGTCGCCTGGACCCACGACGACGAGATCGAGCCGACCTGCTTCCGCTCGCTGGGCGAGCGCTGTCGCCGACTCGTGGGCTCCGCTCGCCCACTGCGTGTCGAGCAGAATGCCTAGCTGCACGTGTCCCCACTCATCGCTGTCATAGATCATCTCTGACACAGATGGCCACAACGCCGGCGGTGGCCGTCGTGTTCCCCCCGACGACCGCGGCTTCTTGGTCTCAGATCATCATGTGTCATGATGATCTAGAAAGCAGACGAATTCGAGAGAGGCTCGCCCATGGGCACGCTGTTCAGGCTTGATTCAAGTATTCGGATCGAGGGGTCGGTGACCCGGGCGGTCGCCGACACTTTGCAGGTCGCCGTCGTCGAGGAGATCCCTGCGGTCGAGGTCGTACGCCGCGACATCGGGACCGCGCCCATCGCCGCGTCACACTGGGGGGCCGCCGCCTATGCCGGTGGGACGGTCGAGGACGAGCGGACAACGGCGCAGAGCGAGGCGCTCGCCGTCGCCGCTGAGCTGGCGGACGAGCTCGTGGCGGCGGACGTGCTCATCTTCGCCGTCCCCATGTACAACTTCGGCGTGTCCCAGCACTTCAAGACGTGGTTCGACCTGGTGTCCACCGACCCCAGGTTCGCCCCGGGCGCAGGCACCCTCGAGCAACGGCCTGCCTTCCTCGTGACCGCGCGTGGCGGTGGCTACGGTCCCGGCACGCCCCGCGCCGGTTGGGACCACGCGACCGACTGGATGCGGCGGATGCTCGAAGACCTGTGGGGGCTGGATCTTGACGTGATCGAGACCGAGCTCACGCTGGCGGAGGTCACGCCGGCTATGGCAGAGCTCCGAGAGCTGGCGCAGCACCAGCTGGCCGAGTCGCACGAGGCGGCGCGCCGAGGGGCGCGTTCGGTGACCCTCCACCTGCGCGGCAGCAGCGAACCGTACGGCCAGGGCTCGCTGGCGTCGTAGACGCCACGACGACGGGCGTCCCGCCGCGATGGAGCGCCGGGCTACGCCTCGGCAGCCTCGAGACAGGGATCGAAGTCCGGGTCGCCCGTCGTTGACGCCGCCTTGCAGAGGAGACGGCGAAAGCTCGCGCGTTCGTCGTCGTCGAGGGCGCTGAGCAGCTGGCGCTCCGCCCCCGAGACCTCGCGGTAGAGGTCTTCGACGGCCCGGCGCCCGCGATCGGTCGCCACGATCTGGCGCTGGCGACGGTCGTTGGGGTTGGGTCGCCGCTCCACCAGACCCGCCTCGACGAGGTCGTCGATCAGGTAGGTCATCACCGTGCGGTCGATGCCGAGATGGTTGGCCAGGGCCAGCTGGCTGGGCTTGTCGCCCTCGAGCACCTCGAGCATGGTCTGGTAGCCGCGAGGCCCGTGGGGGAAGCTGCCCAGCGCCGGCGCGACGGCGTCCCGGTAGGTGCGAAGAAGCACGCCCAGGGCCCAGCCGATGTCGTTCTCGGTGCCCGGCTCGCTCGCACCCGCGTGGGTCTCACTCACCTCCTCATCGTACGACGCCGCGGGGATCGACCTCGAAGACCGCCAGGGGCGGTGACGTAGGATCCCCGGGTGCACGATCAGCCCCGCATCGACCCCGACGACCTCGCGACCACCCTCAAGGTCCTCCGACAGCTCCCCGACCTCCACCCCGACCACCCCGACCTCCGGACGGTCAAGCGCGAGGCGTCGTTCATGTACAAGCTGATCAAGAAGGCTCGTCGCGACGAGATCCGCCAGGAGCGGCAGCGACACGACCAGGAGATCATCGAGAAGACGGCCACCGGCTCCCCGATGAGGATCGACGACGAGACCGCCGGTATCCCGCTGGTCTCGCACGCGCCGGGTGCTTTCGCCGGCGAGCTGATCACCGCGCGCGGCTGCTACATCTGCAAAGAGGACTTCACTCTCGTCGACGCGTTCTACCACTGGCTCTGCCCTCGGTGCGCCGCGATGTCGCACGCCAAGCGCGACCAGCGGACCGACCTCACCGGCAAGCGCGCCCTGCTCACCGGCGGCCGCGCGAAGATCGGCATGTACATCGCGCTGCGCCTGCTTCGCGACGGAGCGCACACCACCATCACCACCCGGTTCCCCAAGGACGCGGTGCGCCGTTTCGCCGCGATGGAGGACTCGCCCGAGTGGCTGCACCGTCTCAAGGTCGTCGGTATCGACCTGCGCGACCCCGCCCAGGTGATCAGCCTGGCCGACGACGTCGCCGCGGCGGGACCGCTGGACATCCTGATCAACAACGCTTGCCAGACTGTGCGGCGGACGCCGGGTGCGTACTCGCGTCTGGTCGAGATGGAGGGTGCACCCCTTCCGGATCACACCGCGCTGCCCGAGATGGTCTCCTTCGACGGCGTCTCCGAGGCCCACCCCGCTGCGATCGCCGGAGCGCTGTCCACCGCGGCCGTGGCCCATCACGAGGGGGAGTCGCTCGAGGTCGCCGAGGCCGCGCACACGGCGGCCTCGATCACCGCGCTGGCGCTCTCGGCCGGTTCGGCGTCCCTGGCTGCGCACCTCGACGGGACCGCCGTGGACGCCGGCGGGCTGCTCCCCGACCTGCAGACGACCAACTCCTGGACCCAGGTCGTCGACCAGGTCGACCCGCTGGAGCTGCTGGAGGTCCAGCTCTGCAACTCGATCGCACCGTTCCTGCTGGTCTCCCGGCTCCGTCCGGCGATGCGCGCGGCGGTCCAGGCGGGCGCCCGACGGGCGTACGTCGTCAACGTCTCGGCGATGGAGGGGCAGTTCTCCCGTCGCTACAAGGGCCCTGGCCACCCCCACACCAACATGGCCAAGGCGGCGCTCAACATGATGACCCGTACCAGTGCGGGTGAGATGTTCGAGGCCGACAAGATCCTGATGACCGCCGTCGACACCGGCTGGATCACCGACGAGCGTCCTCACCAGGAGAAGCTCCGGATCGCTGCGGAGGGGTGGCACGCGCCCCTCGACCTGGTCGACGGTGCGGCCCGGGTCTACGACCCGGTCGTGCGCGGCGAGCGTGGGGAGGACCTCTACGGCTGCTTCGTGAAGGACTACGAGCCGTCGCCCTGGTGACCGTCTCGTCAGTCGCTCAGGCAGTGAAGAGAGCGCTGTAGGCGTTGAGCGCCGGCTGACCGCCCAGGTGGGCGTAGAGGACGTTCGATCCGCGCGGAATCTCGCCGCTCGTCACCAGGTCGACGAGACCCGCCATCGACTTCCCCTCGTAGACGGGGTCGATGATCATCCCCTCCAGGCGGCCGGACAGCCCGATGGCATCGAGCGTGGAGTGCACGGGGATGCCGTAGCGGTCGCCCGCCCACCCCTCGAGCACGGTGATCTCGTCGTCGGTGAGCTCGCGCCCGAGGCCGATCAGCTCTGCGGTGCCCCGCGCGATGCGAGCGACCTGGGCGCGAGTCGCGTCGACCTCGGCGGAGGCGTCGATGCCGATCACGCGCCGCGGTCGGTCCTGCAGCGCCAATCCGGCGATCATGCCGGCCTGGGTGGACCCGGTCACCGCGCAGACGACGACCTCGTCGAAGAAGACGCCGAGCTCGCGCTCCTGCTGCTGGACCTCGAACGCCCAGTTCGCGAAGCCGAGCCCGCCGAGCCGGTGGTCCGACGCGCCCGCCGGGATGCCGTAGGGCGTGCCGCCGCGCGCGCGGACGTCCTCGAGCGCCTGCTCCCAGCTGCCCTTGACTCCGATGCCGAAGCCGGACGGGTCGAGGCGCACCTCGGCGCCCATGATGCGCGACAGCATGATGTTGCCGACCCGGTCGTTGAGCGGATCGGGCCAGTCGACCCAGCGCTCCTGGACGAGGACGGCCTTCAGGCCGAGCCGGGCGGCGAGGGCCGCGACCTGGCGCGTGTGGTTGGACTGGTAGCCGCCGATGGAGACGAGGGTGTCCGCTCTCTGCTCGAGGATGTCGGGCACGAGGTACTCGAGCTTGCGGGTCTTGTTGCCGCCGTACGCCAGGCCGGAGTTGCAGTCCTCGCGCTTGGCCCAGATGCGGGCGCCGCCGAGATGCCCGGTGAGCCGGTCCAAGGGATGGATCGGGCTCGGGCCGAAGAGCAACGGATAGCGGCGGAAGTCCCGCAGCGACATGGTTTCTCCTCGGGTCAGCTGACAATCGCCT
This sequence comes from Mumia sp. zg.B53, assembly GCF_019550935.1. Taxonomy (NCBI): domain Bacteria; kingdom Bacillati; phylum Actinomycetota; class Actinomycetes; order Propionibacteriales; family Nocardioidaceae; genus Mumia; species Mumia sp. zg.B53. The sequence continues at coordinate 228,908 of NZ_JAHWCK010000002.1, forward strand.
TGCCGTACACGCGATGCGCGATGTGTAATATATCGCATGCCGCTTTCGGACAACTCGGTCACCATCGACCGGAGCCTGCTGCGCGACGACGTCTACCGACGCCTGCGCGACGGGATCGTGGACGGCGCTCTGGCGCCCGGAGAGCAGCTGCGCGACAGCGAGCTGGCCGCTCGCCTCGGCGTGAGCCGTACGCCGGTGCGTGAGGCGCTGCTGCGCCTGGCCGACGCGGGTCTGGTGGTCGCGCGGCCCGGTCGGTCGACCACCGTGAGCTCACTCCAGGTCCAGGACGTCCACGACGCTCGGGTCGTCGTGGCGGCAATGCACGCGGCGGCGGTCAGGGAGGCGATCGACCGGTTCACTCCGTTCGACATCGACGAGATGCGCGACGCCAACCACCGCTTCGCCGAGGCGATCGCGGCGGGTGACGTGGTGGCCGCCCTCCAGGCCGACGGGGAGCTCCACAGCGTTCCGGTCAGACTCGCCGCCAACCGAGCATTGACCTCGGTGCTCGACCAGTACGTCCCCGTCCTGCGGCGGGCCGAGAGGGTTCGGTTCTCGTCGTCGGCCGCACGCGAGTCGATCGCGCGTCACGAGCGTCTCATCGACCGGTGCGAGGCGGGCGACGGCGACGGGGCCGGCGCCATCGAGTACAGCACGTTCGCCAGCCTGTCCGCGGAGCTCGAGGTGGAGGTCGCGGCGGACAAGGAATGACCCCAGCCACGTCGTCTCTCGGCGGACGGTCCGGCTGGACAGTGTGGCCGACCGGAGGGGGCCGGGATGATGCAACGGGAGGGTGCGCCACCGACGCTGTACGGGCGTCGCAGCGAGCGACAGAGGCTCGACGAGCTGGTGCGGGCCGCCGAGGCGGGCCGGAGCGGGGTGCTGGTCGTCGACGGTGAGCCGGGTGTCGGGAAGTCTGCACTGCTCGCTCACCTCGCACACGCTGCCAGGAACGGCCGGGTGGTCCGGGTCAGCGGGGCGGAGTCCGAGGCCGACCTGGCGTTCGCCGGGTTGCACCAGCTGTGCAGCCCGCTGCTCGACCTCATCGGCAGGTTGCCGGCGCCGCAGGCCGATGCTCTCGGCGTCGCCCTCGGACTTCGCACGGGGTCGTCGGCGGACGGATTTCTCGTCGGCCTGGCGACCTTGTCGTTGCTGTCAGAGGCTTCACGGGACCGACCGCTCGTCTGCGTGGTCGACGACGCCCACTGGTTGGACGATGCCTCGGCACAGACCCTGGCGTTCGTGGCTCGGCGGCTTGAGTCGGACGCGGTCGTCCTCGTGGTGGCGACGAGGGCCGCAGATGACGATCGGCGTTGGGGGAGGTTGCCTCGACTGACGGTCCCTCCACTGGCCACGGTCGATGCCGAGGCTCTTCTGCGGTCGGCGATCGCCGCACCGCTCGACCGGCGGGTGCGCACCCGCCTCGTCGCCGAGACCCACGGCAACCCCGCCGCGCTGTGGGACGTGACGCGGCGGTTCTCGACCACCGAGCTGGCGTTCGGTCCGCAGGCGAGCGTGACAGCGGTGACCGACGGTTGCCCCGAAGCAACGCTCGCGCGCGGGCTCGAAGGGCTGGACGAGCCGTCGCGTCTGCTGCTGCTTGCCGCCGCTGCGGAGCCGACCGGAGACGCGGCTCTGCTGTGGCGCGCCGCCGAGAATCTCGGGCTCGGCAGCGAGGCCGTCGCCCCAGCACAAGCCGTCGGGCTGCTCGAGATCCAGGAGACGGTCCGGTTCAGGCATCCGACGGCGCGGTCGGTGGTCTACGGAGCCGCCGCTGCCGCCGACCGTCGGGTGGTCCACCAGGCGCTCGCGGACGCCACCGACCCCGTGCAGGACCCTGACCGGCGCGCGTGGCACCTCGCCCACGCCGTCGCGCGCCCGGACGAGCGCGTGGCCCGCGACCTCGAGCGCTCCGTCGGGCGCGCGGCAGCGCAGGGCGGCCCGGCCGCGGCTGCGGCCTTCCTGCAGCAGGCAGCCACGCTGACGCCCGACGTACGGCCGCGTGTCGACCGGCAGATCGCTGCGATCGACGCCCTGCTGAACGCCGGCGCCGTGGACGCGGCGCGGGAGCTGTGCGGCGTGGCGGAGGGTGAGGTGCTGGGCGATCTTCATCGGGCCCGGCTCGACCAGCTGCGTGCGCGGATCGAGAGTGCATCCTGCCGCGGTGCGGACGTGCTCCCGCCGCTGCTCTCCGCCGCTCGGCGGCTCGAGGCCTTCGATCCACAGCTGGCGTTCGACAGCTATGCGGACGCGCTCACCGCTGCGTTGTTCTCGGCTCGGTCAACCGCCGGCATCGGCGTGCGAGCCGTGGCCGACGCCGTGCGTGACGCGCGCGTCCCGGTCGATCGCAGGCCGGGTGACCTGGCGGTCCAGGCGATGGCCGTGCTGTACGCCGATGGATACGCCGAGGCCGTTCCGCTGCTCAGGCGTGCGGTCGAGGCGTTCGACACCGACGAGCTGACTCCCGGGGAGGGCGCACGGTTCTCCTGGCTGGTCGAGCTGGTGGCTGCCGGCTTGTGGGACGAGCACGCGTGGGACAGGTTGACCGGTCGGGACGTGAGGCGGGCCCGCGAAGCAGGAGCCGGCGATGCCCTCACGGTCGCCCTGAACACCCGCGTCTACGTCACCCTCTTCGGGGGTGACCTGGGGGCCGCAAGGACGCTGCTCGAGGAGATCCACGCCGTTGACGCCGCGGCGGGTACGGCGCTGACGCCGTACGGAGCCATCGGGCTCGCCGCCTTCCGCGGCGACCAGGCAGAGGCCGAGCCGCTCCTCGCTGCGGTGCGCGAAGAGGCTGTCGCGCGCGACGACGGTCTCGGGACCTGGGTCGTGCAGTGGGCGCAAGCGCTCCTCTACAACGGACTCGGCCGCTACCGGGAGGCATTGGTCGCCGCTCGTGAGGCCGTCGACCGGCCCGACTGGATGGCGGTCGCGACCTGGGCACTCGTCGAGCTGGTCGAGGCCGCTTCACGGGCCGGCGAACCGACCACGGCGGCGGACGCGTTCGCGCAGCTGGCACCGCTCGCGCGGGCCAGCGGGAGCGACTGGGCGCTCGGGGTGGCCGCGCGCTGCGAGGCGCAGCTGCACGACGGTGACCGCGCGGACAGTCTCTATCGCGAGTCGATCGACAGGCTCGGGCGCACGGCCGTTCCTCCCGAGCTCGCCAGGGCGCACCTGCTGTACGGCGAGTGGTTGCGGCGGGCCGGCCGGCGTGTCGAGGCGCGCGAGCAGCTGCGGACCGCTCACCAGATGCTGGTCGCCCTGGGACTAGCCGCCTTCGCCGAACGCGCACGCCGAGAGCTGGCCGCCACTGGTGAGACGGTGCGCAAGCGTGCCCACGGCACACGGGACGAGCTCACCCCGCAGGAGATGCACGTCGCCCGTCTCGCTGCGGAGGGACTGACCAACCCCGACATCGGCACCGAGCTCTTCCTCAGCCCTCGCACGGTGGAGTGGCACATGGGGAAGGTCTTCGGCAAGCTCGGCATCTCCTCGCGCCGTCAGCTGCGCGACGTCATCGGGGCCGCCCAGACGTCGCGCCCACGGCGGGACGCGCTGACGGCATGAGGTGACGCCGGGGACCCGTGTCAGGCACCCCGGGGGCCAGACCGGGGATCACACGGGGGCGAACGAGGGGAATGTCGCGTCAGGCTCGAGGTCCACCCACGGCCGACAGGCCTTCGAGAAGGAGCTCGTCATGACCGCTGCATCGTCGTCCCCGTCCACACCACGCCCGACCATCGTGCTCGTCCACGGTGCCTTCGCCGACTCCTCCAGCTGGAACGGCGTCGTGCCCGAGCTTCAGCGACGGGGCTACCACGTCGTCGCGATCGCCAACCCGCTCCGAGGGCTCAGCTCCGACGCCGAGTACCTCCGCAGCTTCCTCGACACCCGGGACGGGCCCGTGGTCCTGGCCGGGCACTCGTACGGCGGGGTAGTGATGAGCGAGGCCGCGGAGGGGTCCTCGGTGGTCGCCGCGCTCGTCTACCTCGCCAGCTTCACCCTCGAGGTCGGTGAGAGCGCCGACGACCTCACGACCAAGTTCCCCGGTGCCGAGCTCGGGTCGGCCGCCGAGCCGGTGCCTTTCCCGACGGCAGACGGCGACACCGGCTCTGACGTCTACATCCAGCAGGACCGGTTCAACGAGGTGTTCGCCGCCGACGTGGCGCCCGACATCGCGCGGGTGATGGCCGTCACGCAACGCCCGATCGCGGGCAGTGCCCTCACGGACACGGCCACGAGGGCTGCCTGGCGCAGCATCCCGTCCTGGACGATGGTCGCCAACCAGGACCTTGCCATCCCTGCGGAGTCCCAGCGCTTCATGGCCGAGCGTGCGCAGTCGCACACGGTCGAGATCGACGCCTCCCACGCCGTGACGGTCTCTCAGCCGAAGGCGGTCGCGGACCTGATCGACGCAGCGGCGCGAGGTGTCACCGACCTCTGAGCCGTTCGCGACACCCGGGCCCGAGATCGTGCGCTCTCGGGCCTGAGTGCTGCTCCACGTGGCGGAAGGGGGAGCGCGGTCGTACGGTCGGCAGAACACCGGACGACAGCGAGGGGCATGGCGTGACTCAGACGATCCATCGACTGCTGTGTTTCGCCCGGCCACGGCCGGGCACTCCGGGCTCATGAGCGCCGAGAACTCGCTGTCGCGAGCGGAGACCGACGACCTGCGGCGGCGGCTCGTGGTCGGCCTCGTCGGTGCTGCCCTGCTGGTCGCCCTGCTGGTGGTCGGGCTGTCGTGGGCGAAGTGGCTGCCCTACCTCGACAAGACGACCTCGCTGTCCGACACGGGAGCATGGGACGGAGCGGCGATCTTCGACACCGCGACCACCGCGTCCTCCCCGTGGGCGGCCGGCTGGGACTTCACCGTCGCCTACTTCACGGCAGTCTGGCGGGCGCTCGTGGTGGCGGTGCTGGTCGCGGCCGCCGTGGACGCCCTCATTCCCCGCAGGTGGCTGCTGGCGGCGCTCGGACGCCGTACGGCCGTCAGCCAGTCTCTGGTCGGTGGCATCGTGTCGATGCCCAGCATGATGTGCACGTGCTGCAGCGCGCCGGTGGCCAGAAGCCTTCGACAGCGTGGGACGCCGGTGGCGGGCTGCATCGCCTACTGGGTCGGCAACCCGGTCCTCAACCCCGCGGTCCTCGTCTTCCTCCTGCTTGTCCTCCCCTGGCAGTACGCCGTGGTGCGGCTCCTCGTCGGTGTCGTGGTCGTGGTCGGGGCCGGGGTTGCGGTGTCGCGGTTCCTCGAGCGGCGGCAGGTCGCGGCGGCGGTCGCCGACGTCGACGCTGCCCCGGACGACGACGCCGGCTCGCTGCGTGAGATGCCCGGCCGCTACCTGCGCTCGCTCACCCGCTTCACCGTCGTGCTCGTCCCCGAGTACGTCGTCGCCGTGTTCGCGGTCGGGATGGTCAGCGGACCGCTGTCGAACTTCGACGGGATCACTCAGCAGCTCGGCGTGGTTGCGGTGCTCCTGGTCGCGGTCGTCGCGACCGCGTTGGTGGTGCCGACCGGCGGAGAGATTCCGGTCATCGCGGCGGTGACCGCCGCGGGGGCGAGCGCCGGCGTCGGCGGAGTCCTGCTGATCGCTCTGCCGGCTCTCTCGCTGCCCTCGATGCTCATGGTCGGGCGGTCGTTCGGGTGGCGGGCGACGGGACTGACCGCAGGCGTCGTCGTGGTGGGCAGTCTCGCCGCGGGCGGCATGCTCGCGGTCCTGTCCTGACGCTCTGAGGCTTCGCGCAGATCGGGGACGGTGATCAGGAGATCTCCGGGAGCTCCTGCGCCGCCCCGAGGAGCACGCGGAACGGATCGCCCTTCGTCTCCAGGCGGTCGAGCACGGAGCGGACCGTCCAGCGGTCAGGACGGAGGTCGGGATCGTCGAGCTCGTCCCAGGTGAGGGGGACCGACACAGGGGCACCTGGTGCCGGACGCGGCGAGTACGGCCCCACCAGCGTCTTGTTGATCGCGTTCTGCGTGTAGTCGAGCCGGGCGAGCCCTTTGCGCTCCTTCACCTCCCACTTCCAGCTGACCAGCTCGGGGACGACCTGCCCGATGGTCTTCGACAGCTTCTCGACCCACACACGGGTGTCGTCGAAGCTGTAGCCGGGGACGACCGGGATCCAGATCTGGATGCCACGGCGGCCGGTCACCTTGGGCCGCGCGGTCACCCCGAGGTGGTCCAGCGCCGTACGGTGCAGACGGGCGAGGACGAGCAGGTCGTCCCAGGTCGTACGCTCGCCGGGGTCGAGGTCGATCAGCGCGTACGTCGGCTCGCGCGGTGCCTCGATGCGTGAGGTCCACGGGTGCCACTCGAGCGCCCCGAAGTTCGCCGCCCACACGAGTGCGGCGGGTTCGTCGGCCACGACGTAGGTGGTGGTCTCGCCGTCGTCGGCCTCGGGGTTGTCCCACTCGCCGAGCCAGTCCGGTGCGTGGGCCGGGCGCTGCTTGTGCCAGAAACCCTTCGAGTCGGCACCGTCCGGATATCGGTGGAGGTTGAGCGCCCGTCCTTCGAGGTAGGGGACCGCGACCGGTGCGACGCGGGCGGCGTAGGCGAGCAGCTCGCGCTTGGTCACCGGCGGGTCACCGGGGAACAGGACCTTGTCGAGGTGGTCACCTTCAGCGATCGCCCGAAGACCTCCCAGGTCCCCTGCTTGCCCAGCCCTCTCAGCGCGTCGATCGCCTCGTCGGGCAGCGGGTCGGGGAGGAGAGAGACGCTGGCCTCGGCGGCCGGCGCCTCGGAGCGCCACAGCCGGTGGGGGTCGGCCGCAACCTCGTCGTTGGTGCGTCCGCTCAGCACGGAACGGGGATGGTCCTCCGCGTCCCAGCCGTCCACGGCGTGCGGGTCGTGCTTGTGCAGGAGCATCCAGGCGTCGGACCCGTCATCGCTCTCGCGCCGCACGAGCACGAACCGTCCACGCAGCTTCTCGCCGTGGACCTCGGCGTGCAGCTCGCCGGCCTTGACGGCGGCACGCGGGTCGTCGGTCTTGACCGGCTCCCAGGTGCCGGTGTCCCACACGATGACGTCCCCGCCGCCGTACTCGCCGGACGGGATGACTCCCTCGAAGAGCAGGTACTCGATCGGGTGGTCCTCCACGTGCATCGCGAGCCGCCGCGCCGACGGGTCGAGCGTGGGCCCCTTGGGCACGGCCCAGCTCACGAGGACCCCGTCGACCTCGAACCGAAGGTCGTAGTGCAAGCGGCTCGCGCGGTGGCGCTGCACGACGAACCTCGCGGCACCCGCGTCCGGCGTCTCACCACCGGCAGGTTCCGGCGTACGAGTGAAGTCGCGCTTGCGGCGGTAGACCTCGAGGGGATCACTCATGCCTGCTCCGTGCCCGGAGGAGCCGGTTGCATGCCTCTGGCAGTCTGCGCGCCGCAGCGTGATCCGGTTGTCTGGGGCCCATGACGCGCTACGGGTTCCATGCCAGTCACGAGCAGATCTCCCCGCGGCAGCTGCTTGCCGACGTCCAGCACGCTGAGCGGGCGGGGTTCCAGATGGCGATGTGCTCCGACCACTTCTCGCCCTGGAGCCAGCGGCAGGGACACTCGGCGTTCGCCTGGTCATGGCTCGGTGCTGCGCTCGCCACCACCGACCTCACCTTCGGTGCGGTCAGCGCGCCCGGGCAGCGCTACCACCCCGCAGTGATCGCCCAGGCCATCGGCACCCTCGGCACGATGTTCCCCGGCCGCTTCTGGGTCGCCCTCGGCAGCGGCGAGGCCGGCAACGAGCACATCACCGGCGACCGGTGGCCGGCCAAGGAGGTACGGACGCGGCGGCTGGAGGAGTGCGTGGACGTCATCCGCCGGCTGCTCGAGGGTGAGGAGGTCAGCCACGACGGTCTGGTCACGGTCGACCGGGCCCGCCTCTGGGACGTCCCCGACCCACGGCCGCGTCTCGTCGGCCCGGCCGTCTCGCTCGCGAGCGCGTCTCGTGTCGCCGCCTGGAGCGAGGGGATGGTGACGGTCAACCAGCCGCTCGAGGACCTGCGCAAGCGCGTGGACGCCTACCGGGAGGCCGGAGGCGCCGGGCCGCTCGCCCTGCAGGTGCACCTGGCGTGGGCGCCGACCGAGCAGGAGGCGGAGCAGATCGCCCACGAGCAGTGGCGCAGCAACGTCTTCAGCGAGCCGATCCCGTGGGACCTGGAGACGCCCGAGGCGTTCGACGCCGTCTCCGAGGACGTCACCGTGGAGAAGGTGCGCACGGTGGTCGACATCTCATCCGATCTCGGCCGCCACTGCGAGCGCCTCGCCGAGTATGCCTCGCTCGGTTTCGACGAGATCTATCTCCATCACGTCGGACAGTCGCAGGAGCGCTTCCTCGACGCGTTCGGTGAGCACGTGATCCCCCAGCTCAAGGAAGGCTGAGTCGTGGCACGAAGTGTGAGCACCGGAGACCTCTGGTGGAAGAACGCCGTCATCTACTGCGCGGACGTCGAGACGTACTCCGACTCCGACGGGGACGGCGTCGGAGACCTCGTCGGACTGACCCAGCGGATCGACTACCTCGCCGAGCTGGGGGTGACGTGCCTGTGGCTGATGCCCTTCTACCCGACACCGGACCGTGACGACGGCTACGACGTGACCGACCTCTTCGGCGTCGACAGCAGGCTCGGCACCCACGGCGACCTCGTGGAGCTCCTCCGTGCTGCCGACGACCGTGGCATCCGGGTGATCGCGGACCTCGTCGTCAACCACACCTCGGCGGAGCACCCGTGGTTCAAGGAGGCACGTCGCAGCAAGGACAACCCGTACCGCGACTACTACGTCTGGCGCTCCGACCCGCCTCCCGACACGTCCGACTCCGTCGTCTTCCCCGACAAGGAGGACGGCATCTGGACGCTGGACGAGCGCACGGGCGAGTGGTACCTCCACCACTTCTACTCCCACCAGCCCGACCTGAACTTCGCCAACCCCGTCGTCCGTGACCACATCGCGAAGTCCCTCGGCTTCTGGCTCCAGCTCGGGCTCGCCGGATTCCGGGTCGATGCCGTGCCGTTCCTGATCGCCGACGTCGACACCGCCGGCGACGATGTACCGGGCGATCCCCACGCCTACCTCAAGGCGTTGCGGTCGTTCCTCGGCCGGCGACGCGGGGACGCGATCCTGCTGGGCGAGGTCAACCTGCCCCACAAGGAGCAGCGCGCCTACTTCGGCGGCTCCGACGGCGACGAGCTCACCATGATGTTCGACTTCATCAGCATGCAGGCGCTCTACCTCTCGTTCGCGCGGGAGGACGCCCGTCCGCTGGCCAAGGCGCTCAAGGCGCGACCGTCGATCCACCCCGACTGCCAGTGGGCCACGTTCGTGCGCAACCACGACGAGCTGACCCTCGACAAGCTGTCGGAGGAGGAGCGCCAGGAGGTGTTCGCCGCGTTCGGGCCGGACCCGTCGATGCAGATCTTCGGGCGCGGTCTCAAACGCCGGCTCCCTCCGATGATGGACGGCGACCCACGCCGCATCCGGATGGCCTACAGCCTGCTCTTCAGCCTCCCCGGCACGCCGACGCTCTACTACGGCGAGGAGATCGGGATGGGAGAGGACCCCGAGGCCGAGGGCCGGATGGCGGTGCGGACGCCGATGCAGTGGGAGCCGACACGGAACGGCGGGTTCTCCACCGCGCCGACGAGTCGACTGGTCCAGCGCATGGTGCCCGACGGCTACGGACCCGAGCACGTCAACGTGGCGGACCAGAAGCGCGACCCGGACTCACTGTGGAACTTCATGCGCTCGTTGATCCAGACCTATCGCGAGTGCCCCGAGCTCGGGTGGGGGGACTTTGCGGTCCTTCAGCAGTCTCACCACGAGGTGATGGCTCACCGCTGCCACTGGGAGGGGTCGTCGGTGATCGCGGTGCACAACCTCTCCGCGGAGCCGGTGACGACACTGATCTCGTTGCACCCCGACGACCTGGAGGGTGAGGAGCCGGTGTGGCTCGAGGACCTGTTCGACCACCGGAGCGTGGAGCTGGAGGGCGGCGAGGCCAAGCTGCCGCTGGAGGGGTACGGCCACCACTGGTTCCGGGTACGCCGGGGTGAGGCCTAGGTAGCATCCGGTGGATGCAGCGCTCCTCGACTCGTAGGCCTCGCGACCTGCACAGCATCGCCGTCTTCCTCGCCTCGCGTGACGGGGAGGACGCGAGCCTGCGGGAGATGGCGTACGAGGTCGGCGCGCAGATCGCCGAACGTGGCATCGAGCTCGTCTACGGAGGTGGCGGGAGCGGTCTCATGGGCGCACTCTCGCGTGGCGCGCTGGACCACCGCGGTCGGGTGTACGGCGTGATCCCCGGCTTCATGGTGGAGCGCGAGTGGGCACGCTCGGACGAGCCCGGGCTGCAGCTGGAGGTCGTGGGGACGATGCATCAGCGCAAGGCGACGATGGCCGAGCGTGCCGACGCCTTTCTCGTCCTCCCGGGTGGGCTGGGGACGCTGGAGGAGATGTTCGAGGTGTGGACGTGGCAGACGCTCGGCCTGCACGCCAAGCCGCTCGGACTGCTCAACCCGGCGGGGTTCTGGGACCCGCTCGTCATGATGCTCGACCGGATCGCCGAGCACGGCTTCATGAGTCGCGGTCTGGTCGACGCGCTCGTCGTCGACACCGATCTCCCGAGGGTTCTCGACGGTCTCGCCGCGCAGGTCGTGGCCGCTCGGCGCTAGTTAGCCCAGTCTGCGACGCAGCTCGCGGACGCCGCCGGCGCGGACCGATGACTCCGCGCGCCGTTGACGGTCACCCTGTCGTACCTGCCACGACCGTACGGAGGAACCATGCGCGACGTCGTCGCCTACATGCTGCTGTCCCTGGACGGTGTCGCCGAGACGCCCGACCAGTTCGTCCTCGACTTCGACGAGGTCATGTACGACAACCTGCGCGCCGTGATCGCGTCGCAGGACGCCGTCCTCTTGGGTCGCGCCATGTACGAGGAGTGGTCGACGTACTGGCCGGACAGCGACCACGAGCCGTTCGCCGGCTTCATCAACGCCGTGCCGAAGTACGTCGCCACCGCCCGCCCTTTTGAGCCGGGGTGGAACGCCACCACGGTCGTCGACGGCTCGTTCGAGGACGTCGTACGGGAGCTCAAGGGCCGGCCTGGCGGTGACATCGGCGTGCACGGGAGCCTCACGCTCACCTCCTCTCTGCTCGCCGCCGACCTCGTGGACCGGCTCCGCCTGGTGGTCGCGCCGGTCGCGGTCGGTGAGGGGCGTCGTCTGTGGGACGGTGCCCGCGACCCCCAGCGGTGGGAGCCCGAGCGCGTCGTGGGGACGCCGTCCGGCAGCATGCTCGCGGACTACCGGGCCCGGCGCTAGCGTCACCTCCTCGTGGCGCTGACGCGCGCTGCGAGCCGTCAGACGGTCAGCGCCGCAAGCGTGGCCGGGCGGGCATCGGGAGGCAGGGCGCTGAGCGCACCGACGAGCGCACCCGCGCACATGTCGCGGACCTCGCCGAGCGGCACGTCGGGAGCCGTGGTCGCCCACTCGTGTCCGACCGTGCGCAGATGCAGCAGCCACCCCCGTACGGCGAGCGTGAGCAGCGGGTCTGGCTCGTGCCCAGGGACGAGCACCGTCAGGATGCGCTCCTCGTGCAGACGGGTCGAGCGTTCGAGGATGGCCTCGATCTCGGGGTCGCCGCTGGCGGCCCCGCGGTGGATGGTGCTGACGCCGAGCCGGTTCGCGGCACAGTGCCGCAGGTAGCTCTCGATGCCATCGACCAGCTGGCGGCGCGGGTCGACGTCCGGGTCGGGTGTCGTCGCCTCCGCGAGGTGGTCGGCCGCCTCCGAGAGCAACGCGGCGAAGAACGCTCGCTTGGTCGGGAAGTAGTGGTAGAGCAGGCCGCGTGACACCGACGCCATCTCGGCCACGCGCTCGATGTGAACGTCCTCGTACGGCGCGGTGGCGAACAGCTGGGCGCCCAGCTCGAGGAGCTGCGCGCGTCGCTGCTCGGGGGTGAGCCTCGTACGGACCGCCATGCTGCGAACACTACTTGACACGGGTTCAACAAGAGGCCCAGTCTTGCTGAACCGACGTGCAACAAGGAGTCTCGATGCGCAACGCCTGGTCCGGCCACACGTTCCCGCACCCTGCCGGACGGCGACGCTGGATGAAGGACGCCAGCAGCATGGATCCCGACCGCCCGGTCCAGTACATCCTCGAGCACCACCGTCACCTCGGACCGATCTTCGAGATCGTTGTCTTCGGACAGAAGTTCGTCTTCGTGACCGACGCGGAGCTGGCGGCCGAGCTCAACGACGAGTCGCGCTTCGCCAAGGCGAACTCTCCGGCGCTCGACGGCCTGCGCGGGATCGCCGGTGACGGCCTCTTCACCGCCTACAACGAGGAGCCCAACTGGCAGCTCGCCCACGACCTCCTCGTCCCCGCGTTCACCAAGCAGGCCATGCAGCGCTACCACCCGGTGATGGCCGAGACGCTCGACGAGCTCTTCACCGTGTGGGACGCGGGGACGGGGCGCGTCGACGCCTCCGCGGACATGACTCGACTGACGCTGGAGACGATCGGACGCACGGGGTTCAGCCAGGCCTTCGGGTCGTTCACCACGACCGAGCTCCACCCGTTCGTCGAGGGGATGGTGACCGCGCTGACCATCGGGCGCCGCAAGGGAGTCATCGGCGCGCTGCCGGCAGCGAAGCTGCTCGAACGACGCCTGGACCGCCAGCACGCCGAGCAGCTCGACTACGTCAACCGGTTCCTCGACGACATCGTCGTCGCCCGCCGCCGGGCGCCGACCAGCGGCGGCGACGACCTGCTCGGCATCATGCTCGATCAGGCTCATCCCGAGACCGGGGCGCGGCTCAGCGACGAGAACATCCGCTACCAGATCCTCACGTTCCTCGTCGCCGGCCACGAGACGACGTCCGGGGCGCTGTCGTTCGCGCTGTACTACCTGGTGCGCCATCCCGAGGCGCTCGCGAAGGTGCAGGCGGAGACCGATGCGATCCTCGGCCCCGACCCCGACGCCACCCCCTCGTACGAGCAGGTGGCGCGCTTCCGCTACATCCGCAAGGTGCTCGACGAGGCGTTGCGGTTGTGGCCGACCGCCCCCGGCTATGCGCGCACCCCTCGCGAGACGACGACGCTGGGCGGTCGCTGGACGATGACCCCCGGCGACTGGGCCCTCGTGTTCCTGCCCCTCGTCCAGCGCGACCCGGCCGTGTGGGGGGAGACGGCGGACGCCTTCGACCCCGACCGCCCGAGGCCGCCGCGGCTCGCGAGCACGGCCAAGCCCTTCGGGACGGGGGAGCGGGCGTGCATCGGGCGCCAGTTCGCGGTGCACGAGGCGACGATGGCGCTGGCGCGCATCCTGCACCGCTACGACGTCACGGGCGACCCGGCGTACGAGCTGCGCATCGACGAGCGCCTCACCCTCATGCCGCAGGGGATGGAGCTGACGCTGTCGCGGCGTACGCCCGGTCTCAGTGCGCCCGGCGGCGCGGCACCAGGTGGGATGCCGCGACCACGATCGCGCCCACCAGGACACCCAGCAGTGCCGAAGCCGTCGTATTGACGATCCACGGAAGCGCGCCGCCCAGGCTCGGCACGGCGTCGTGCACGATCTCCTCCAGGTGGTGGACCAGGTCGTACGGCGCGTGCCACCCGAGCTCGTCGATCCCGACGAGGAGGATGTGGCCACCGACCCAGAGCATCGCGACCACACCGACGACGGAGAGCGTCGCGAGGACGACGGGCATCGCCTTGACGAGGAACCGACCGACAGCACGGGCAGCCGCGGAGCTGCGCGCGGCGAGGGAGAGGCCGATGTCGTCCATCTTCACGATGACGGCGACGACTCCGTAGACGAGCGCGGTGATGCCGAGCGCGACGACGGCCAGGATGACCGCCCGCGACAGGAGAGGCTCGTCGGCGACCTCGTTGAGAGCGATCACCATGATCTCCGCGGAGAGGATCAGGTCGGTCCGGACGGCACCGCTCACGACACGACCCTCCGCCTCGGCGCCCTGCGACGACGCGGGAGCCTCCGGGGGGTGGTGCCCCGAGACCTTCTCCCAGAGCTTCTCCGCACCCTCATAGCACAGATAGGTGCCGCCGAGCATGAGGATCGGTGTGAGCAGCCACGGCGCGAACTGGCTCAGCAGCAGCGCGAGAGGAAGGATGAAGACGAACTTGTTGCGCAGCGAGCCGATCGCGATCTTCTTGATGATCGCCAGCTCGCGCTCGGGGCGCAGTCCGTGGACGTACCTCGGCGTGACGGCGGCGTCGTCGACGACGACCCCGGCGGCCTTGGTGCTCGCACGCGCCGCTGCGGCTCCGACGTCGTCGACGGAGGCGGCTGCCAGTCGGGCGAGCGCGGCGATGTCGTCGAGGAGAGCCGCGAGGCCGGCGCTCACGCGCGGGGCCCTGTCGGTGGACGGTGCATGGTCACCGGCACAGCGTACGGCCCCGTCCGTCGAGGGTGGATGACGGGCAGGTCGCCGCCGCCTGGCTCGTTCGGCGTCAGTCCGGCTCGCCGCCGCGTGCGCCCTCACGTCGTGCGACAGCGCGCCGGTTCGCGAGTCCGTCGGTCGCGGCGAGGACGGCGAGGCAGACGATCCAGACGCTCATGGCCACGATCTGGAACCGCTGGGCGACCCCTGACTCCCACGAGGAGGGGTCCAGCAGGGCGAATCCTCCGAAGAGCAGGATTCCTACGATGCCGCCGATCCAGAACGTGAGCCAGGCGGCGCGGCGAACCCAGTGGCGACGGTCTGCAACCGCAAGGGCCACCGCGACGGCGCCGAGGAACAAGGCGGCGGCGGAGACCACGCTGGCTCCGTCGTGGACGAGGCGCTGGAGCTCGTCGACGGTGCTCTTACAGACGGCGTCCGTGTCGCACGGCAGAGGGACGACGGCCGCGACGATGCTCCCGACTGCGAAGACCGCGGTGAGCCACAGGGCGGCCCGACGCCAGCGTCCTGGCGGCAGGGCCGCGCGGATACCGGGGAGCAGGACAAGGACGAGCACGCCGCAGATCACGTCGGTGATCCGGATGAGGTCGGCCATCGGCGTTCCGGAGGCGGCGAGGTCGCTCACGACCGTGAACCAGTCGTGGTTCTGGGAGAAGATCGCGTCGAACAGAAAGTTCGAGTAGAGGAAACCCGCGACGACGCCGATGCCGACCAGCAGGATGCGCTCGCCCGTCACGCCGGGAGCCTCGTCCTCGTCGTCACGGTGGGCTGCCCGGCGTGCGTCGCGTAGTCGCGGGCGCGGTGGCTGGACAGGGCGAGGATCACCAGGATGTTGACGCCGACGGTGGGCAGATGTGTGAGGGCGAACTGGTCGGGGCGGCCGTCGGACCCCAGGGACGTCACGATCGTCACCACGACGCAGATCGACATCAGGAGGAGACGGGCCGTGTTGCTGCCACGCAGCACGCCGACGGCGAGGGCGAGGTCGACGAGGCCCGAGACCGCGAGGACTGTGCTGACAGGCAGCACGACTCCACGCACGTCGCGCGTCGCGATGTCGGTGCCGAGCAGATCGAGACCGGCCGACACCGACGCGGGAGAGACCAGCAGCAGCACGAACAGCACGACGTAGCTGATCGAGCGTGCTGCGGCCACACCCGCGCCGAACACGGTCGGAGCTGGGAGGCGGCGGCGGCTGTCGGTGTGGGTCGGCAGATCCTGGTCGACGACCTCCACGCGAGTGACGTCGACCACCGGCAGGTCGCCGTCGGTCTCGACCACGTCACCGCCTCCGTTGCGGGAGTGGTAGCCGCTGGAGAAGTGGTCGATGACCGAGACGTCGACCGCGGGGACGGCGCGCGTCACACTCGAGACGACGAAGTCGCGCTCGACGTCGACGTGGGCGTCGATCTTGTGCGTCACCTGGAGCGTGAACGTCGACAACCCCACCCTCCGGTCGTACGTCGCGGCGGCCAGCCAGTCCACCGCGAACCCGCCGGGAAGCATCCACCCCTCCGGGCACCGCCAGAACCTCACGTGGTGCCGTCGCGACGGGCTTCCCGCGACCTCCCTCTCGTAGGCGAAGTCCTGCTGGCGGTCGAAGAGGACCAACGGGCTCACCGGAGCCTCGGGATAGCTGCGCCGACTCAGGGTCGAGGTGACGATACGGCGGCCCGCGCGGAAGTCGAGATCGTCGGCGCGGACCCACTCGGCGGTCGACATCACCTTGTGCAGCTGTGCCTCGCGCCCGCGCCAGGCGAGGTTGACCGGGTCTCCGATCCGGCCGTCACTGGTGCGCGCCTGCCCGATGAAGTAGTCCGGCAGATAGATGTGCGTGAAGATCCGGTGCAGTCGCGGAAGCAGGAGATAGGCGACGAACACCCAGAACACGACCAGCAGCAGAGTCTGCCCCGGCCGTACACCGTCCACGAGCAGCAGGTACGCGAACCACCCGGCGGCAACCGCCGAGAAGGCGAGGAACATCCCGTCCAACGCATCCATGACGGAGGTACGGCGGAATAGTCGACGCGTCCTCCCCATGGGGCCAGTGTCGTCCAGGAACCGTGCCGCCGCCCGTGAAGTCCGCTACCTTCACGGGGTGATATGGGGCCTTCTGGGAGCATTCGGTGCGTCGGCCTGCTACGGCGTTGCCTCGGTGCTGCAGGCGCTCGCGGCGCGCCGTACGGAGGCCGCTGCAGGGCTCGACCCTCGGCTCCTCCTACGCCTCGCCAGGTCCTGGCGCTATCTCCTCGGCGTCGGGCTCGACGGGCTCGGGTGGCTGCTCTCGCTGGTCGCCGTCCTGTCGCTCCCGCTCTTCGTGGTCCAGTCGATCGTCGCCAGCTTCCTCGCGGTCACCGCTGTCCTGGGCGCGATCGTGCTGCACATGCCGCTGAACCGCACCGACAAGGTGGCGCTCGTCGTCGTCCTCGGAGGGCTCGTCCTGGTCGGGCTCTCGGCGACCGAGGACCGCAGCGTCGACGTGAGCGACGTCGAGCGGTGGGGTGTGCTCGTCGCCGCGGTCGCCCTCGGGGTCGTCGCGGTGCCGCTCGCACGTCTCGCCGGACCCGCGGGGGCGGTGGGGCTCGGCGCGGTCGCCGGTCTGGAGTACGGCGCGACCTCGGTGGCCGCACGCATGCTGCCCGAGACCGTGACGCTCGAGGATCTGCCGGGGGACCTGCGGCTCCTCCTGCTCGAGCCCGCTGCGTACGCGCTGGTGGTCGCGGGCGCGATCGCCATGCTGACCTACTCGACCGCACTCCAGCGCGGCACCGTCACCCAGGCCACCGGCCCGCTGGTCGTCGGTGAGACCGTCGCGCCTGCCGTGGTCGGCGTCGTGCTGCTCGGCGACCAGACACGTCCGGGGTGGGAGTGGGCCGCCGTCGTCGGGTTCACGCTCGCCGTCGCCGGTGCCGTCGGCCTTGCTCGCCACGGTGACGTCTCGGCGGACGACCGTGACGTGCACCCGAAGGAAGGAGCGTCCGCATGAGCCGCGTCGGACAACGTCGCGGCACGGCCGCCGCCGACGAACGGGAGAGGCGCTCGATCGCCGTCCTCCACCGCCCGCGCGACGACCGGTGGCCCGACGTCTTCGCCGCGGTGATGTTCGGGTTCGCGACGGTCGTGCTGATCGCCTCGGTCGTCCCTTCGTGGCGACGCTACTTCTCGGAGGACAACGACCCCGTGTCGCTGCTGACGATCCCGATCGTGCCGAGCATCGTCTATGCCGCGCTGCTCGTCGTGACGGCGGTGGCCCTCCGCCGTCGGCTGCGCGCAGCCTGGTGGTTCGTGGTCGTGTGGTGGCTCCTGGTGCCCGAGATCGGCCGCGTCGTGACGCTCGTCGACGACGGTCCGAGCGTCCCCGTGGTCGGAGGCATCGCCATCACCGCCGCCGCCATCGTGGTCGCGTGGGTGGCCCGGCCGCAGTTCACCGCGCGCCGGGTGCCCGGCAGCGTGAGTCTCGCCGCCGGATGCCTCCTCGTCGGGGGTGCGGTGGTCGTCCTCGGTGGAGCGGCCCTCGTCTTCCGAGTCGGCGAGGCGCCGAGCTTCGAGGATGCCGTCCAGTACGTCTGGAACGGCATGCTGGCCGACGTCGGCCGGGTCGCAGGCGAGTCGACGGTGTCTGCGCCGCTCTGGCTCCGCGCCCTCGTCGGCCTCACCGGTGCCGCGGTGGTGCTGCTCTCCGTCCAGCTGCTGTTCCGGCCGCCTCGGTCCAGCCGTGTGCTCGACGTCGCCGACGAGGCCCGGGTGCGGACGCTGCTGCGCGACTACGGCGACGAGGACTCGCTGGGCTACTTCGCCACCCGACGCGACAAGGCAGTCGTCTGGGACACCGAGGAGGCCGCCGACGCCAGTGCCGGCGTGTCGTACCGGGGAGTCGGCTCGGTCAGCCTGGCGAGCGGCAATCCCGTCGGGGACCCTGCTCGGTGGGACGCCGCCATCGCCCGTTGGCGCGACGCGGCGCGTGCGAGCGGACTCTCGCTCGCCGTCATGGGCGCGGGGGAGAAGGGCGCCGCGGCGTACGCGAAGGCCGGTCTCATCGCGCTCGACATCGGCGACGAGGCGGTGGTCGACCTGCAGTCGTTCTCGCTCAACGGTCCGGGGATGAAGGACGTACGCCAGTCGGTGGGCCGGATCCAGCGGCACGGCTACACCGCGACGATCGTCCGGCACTCCAGCCTGACGCCCGACGACTTCGCCGCGCTCGAGCGGGTCGCTGCCGACTGGCGCGGCGACGGCGGTGACGAGCGAGGCTTCTCGATGGCGCTCGGGCGCCTCGGCGACCCGCTGGACGGCCACTGCCTCCTGGTCCGGGCGGAGGACGCCGACGGAGCGCTGCGCGGCTTCCTCAGCTTCGTGCCCTGGGGGCGTGGCGGGCTGTCGCTCGACCTGATGCGCCGCGACCCGTCGGCCGAGAACGGGCTGGTCGAGCTCATGGTGACCTCGCTCGCCGAGCACGCCGTCGAGTTCAGCGCGGGCCGGGTCTCACTGAACTTCGCGATGTTCCGTGAGGCCTTCGAGCGCGGAGCCCAGATCGGAGCGGGGCCGGTCGCCCGGCTCTGGCGACAGGCGCTGCTGATCGCCAGCCACCGGTGGCAGCTCGAGTCGCTCTACCGGTCGAACGCCAAGTACCAACCGTCCTGGCAGCCGCGCTACATGTGCTTCGAGTACGCCTCGGACCTGCCGCGCGTCGGGACCGCGGCGGGGAGCGCGGAGGGGTTCCTCATCCGACCGTCGCTGGCACGGTTGCTCCGCCGCAGCGACGATGACGACGCGTTCGACACCGCCGGCGAGTCCCACGCGGCCGCTGTCCTCGCGCTGATGCCGCCGGAGCCCGACCCGGTCGCCGAGGCCTTGTCGACCGAGCGACTCCCCGAGCAGATGCGCGTACGGCGAGCGAAGCTCGACCGTCTGCGCGCGAAGGGGATCGACCCCTATCCCGTGGTCGCTCCCCGCACGCACACGCTGGCGCAGGTCGTGGAGGAGGCCGGGACCCTGCCGCCCGACGCCGAGACGGGTCTCCACGTCTCCGTCACCGGCCGGGTGCTCCTCAAGCGCAAGCTCGGCGGGCTGGGGTTCGCGACGCTGCGCGACGGGAGCGGCGACCTGCAGGTGATGGTCGACGCCTCGGAGGTCCCGGCGCCCACGTACGACCTCTGGCGTCATGAGATCGACCTCGGCGACCAGGTCAGCGTCACCGGCAGGGTCGTCACCACGCGGCGTGGGGAGCTGTCGGTGCGGGCGGAGGACCTTCTCATCACGAGCAAGGCTCTGCGTCCGCTCCCGGACAAGTACAAGGGCCTCACCGACCCCGAGGCCCGGGTACGCAACCGCTACGTCGACCTGATCGTGCGGCCGGCGGCACGCGACCTCGCCTACACCCGGTCGACGATCGTGCGCAGCGTCCGTGACTCGTTGCAGGCTCGTGGTTTCGTCGAGGTCGAGACGCCGGTCCTGGAGCTGGTGCACGGTGGGGCCAACGCGCGACCGTTCGAGACGCACCTGAACGCCTACGACCTCGACCTCTATCTCCGGATCGCCACCGAGCTCCATCTCAAGCGGCTCCTGGTCGGCGGCATGGAGAAGGTCTTCGAGGTCGGACGGCAGTTCCGCAACGAGGGCGTCGACTTCAAGCACAACCCGGAGTTCACCTCGCTCGAGGTCTACGAGACCTACGGCGACTACACCACGATGCGCGTCCTGACCCAGGAGCTGATCCAGGAGGCTGCCACGGCGGTCTACGGGTCGCCGCTGGCACGGCGCACGGGCAAGGACGGGGAGCGGGTCGAGATCGACCTCTCGGGCGACTGGCCGGCGAAGTCGGTCTGCGAGGCGGTGTCGGAGAAGCTCGGTGAAGAGATCACGCCCGACACGCCGGTCTCAGCACTGCTGCGCCACGCCGAGGCGCTCGGGCTCGACGTCGACCCGGAGGCGCACTGGGGCCCGGTGCTGGAGGACATCTACGAGGAGCTCTGCGAGAGCAGGACGACCACGCCGGTGTTCTACACCGACTTCCCGAAGGAGAACGCGCCACTGACCCGGGAGCACCGGGTCGATCCGCGCCTGGCGGAGAAGTGGGATCTGGTGATGTTCGCCGCCGAGCAGGGGACGGCGTACTCGGAGCTCATCGATCCCGTCGACCAGCGGAAGAGGCTCGTCGCCCAGTCGTTGCGCGCGGCCGCCGGTGACCCGGAGGCGATGCAGGTCGACGAGGACTTCCTGCGAGCCCTCGAGTACGGGATGCCTCCCACCGGCGGCATGGGCCTGGGGATCGACCGCCTGGTCATGAATCTGACCGGCCTGTCGATCCGAGACACGATCCTGTTCCCCCTCGTCCGTCCAGACGCCTGACGGGGTGGCGGGGATGGTGACGCGCGAGGCCGCTCCCGGGCTGCAGAAGGTCTCGGTCCTCACCCTGACCGGGCTGGTCGTCGGCTCGATGGTGGGGGGCGGGGTCTTCACCCTGCCGCAGGAGTTCGGGACGGCCGCGGGGGTGATCGCCGCGGTGATCGCGTGGACCATCGCGGGCACGGGGATGATGATGCTCGCCTTCGTGTTCCAGTCGCTCGCGGTCCGGCGGCCCGACCTCGACACCGGCATGTACAGCTATGCCGAGGCCGGGTTCGGCTCCTACCTCGGGTTCAATGCCGCGTTCGGGTACTGGGCGAGCAACGTCGCCGGGAACGTCTTCTTCATGGTGCTGACCATGGCGACCCTCGGAGAGTTCTTCCCGTCGCTCGGGGACGGCACCACCGTGCTGGCCGTCGCCGTGGCGTCGGTGGTCGTGTGGGTCTTCCACGCCTTGATCGCGCAAGGCGTGCGGCAGGCGGCCGTGATCAACCGGGTGGTCACGGCGGCCAAGCTCGTGCCCATCCTGACCTTCGTCGTGGTTGTCGCGCTCGCCTTCGATCCCACGGTCTTCGCCGACAACCTCTGGGGCGGTAGGACGCACACCGCCGGTGCGGTCTTCGAGCAGGTCAAGAGCACGATGCTGGTGACGACGTTCGTCTTCCTCGGGGTCGAGGGGGCGAGCGTCTACTCGCGGCTGGCACGCCGCCGGGGCGATGTCGGGCGGGCGACCGTGACGGGTCTTCTCTCCGTCCTGGGGATCTTCGTGGCCGTCACCATGGTCTCGTACGGGGTGCTTCCCCGCGGCGAGCTCGCCGACGCGCGCCAACCCTCGATGGGCGCCGTGCTGGAGTCGGTCGTGGGCGGCTGGGGGGCGACATTCGTCAGCGTCGGTGTCGTCGTGTCGGTCCAGGGCGCCTTCCTGGCCTGGACCCTGATCAGCGCCGAGATCCTCTACACGCCGGCCCGTGACCGGGTGATGCCACGCTTCCTCGCCCGCACCAACGAGCACGCGACGCCGATCCTCGCGCTGCTCGTGACCAACCTGGCGGTCCAGGCGCTGCTGCTCGTGTCGTTGGTGATCGAGAACGCGCTGAGCTTCATGCTCAAGCTCGACACCGCGCTCGTCCTCATCCCGTACCTCCTGGCGGCCGCCTACGCGCTCAAGCTCACGGTGACCCGCGAGACCTACGGTGCGCAGGACGAGCCCGTCCGGCGACGGCAGCAGCGGATCGCCGTGCTCGCCGTGCTCTATGCGCTGTTCCTCCTCTACGCGGCGGGCGTCGAGTACCTCCTGATGGCGTGCATCGTCTACGCGCCCGGAGTGGTCCTCTACGTGGTGGCGCGTCGAGAGCAGCACCAGCGGGTGTTCACCCGTGCCGAGGCCCTGTGCTGCGCGGTGCTCGTCGCAGCGGCCGGGGTAGGCGTCGTCCTGGTTGCGACGGGGGAGCTCCGGCTCTGACGCGCTGGGCCTCGTCTGTCTGCGCTCAGCGAAACGTCGTCGGTGGATCCTGGGGTCCCGGACTAGCGTGGAGACGTGAACGCCTCTCCTTCCACCGTCGGTGAGCTGCGCGCCGCCGGCCACGTCCAGAAGTCCGTCCGCGAGGAGGTCCGTGACAACCTCCTCGCCGCGCTCGGCGAGGGGCGCGACCCGTGGCCCGGCCTGCACGGTCTCGAGGACACGGTGCTCCCTCAGCTCGAGCGCGCGCTCATCGCCGGGCACGATGTCGTCCTGCTCGGTGAGCGTGGACAGGGCAAGACCCGCCTTCTGCGGACGCTGGTCGGCCTGCTCGACGAGTGGACCCCGGTCATCGACGGGTCAGAGCTCGGCGAGCATCCGTACGAGCCCATCACCCCGGCCTCCCGCCGGCGGGCCGCCGAGCTGGGCGATGCGCTGCCGGTCGCGTGGCGGCACCGCGACGAGCGGTACGCCGAGAAGCTCGCGACCCCCGACACGAGCGTCGCCGACCTGATCGGCGACGTCGACCCCATGAAGGTGGCCGAGGGCCGGTCGCTCGGCGACCCGGAGACCATCCACTTCGGCCTCGTCCCACGCTCGCACCGCGGCGTCGTCGCGATCAACGAGCTTCCCGACCTGGCGGAGCGGATCCAGGTCGCGATGCTCAACGTGATGGAGGAGCGCGACGTGCAGATCCGCGGCTATGTGCTGCGCCTGCCGCTCGACGTCCTCGTGCTGGCCACCGCCAACCCTGAGGACTACACCAACCGCGGACGCATCATCACGCCCTTGAAGGACCGCTTCGGCGCGGAGATCCGTACCCACTACCCGCTCGAGCTCGAGGACGAGATCGCCGTCGTCAAGCAGGAGGCGCATCTCGTCGCGACGGTTCCCGACTTCCTCCTGGAGATCCTGGCCCGTTTCACACGGTCGTTGCGCGAGTCGAACGCCGTCGACCAGCGGTCGGGGGTCTCGGCCCGGTTCTCGATCGCCGGCGCTGAGACCGTCGCGGCGTCGGCGCTGCACCGCGCGACGATCCAGGGAGAGGCCACCGCGGTCGCCCGCGTGGTCGACCTCGAGACCGCGGTCGACGTGCTCGGCGGCAAGATCGAGTTCGAGACCGGCGAGGAGGGTCGTGAGCGGGAGATCCTGGACCACGTCCTCCGGACGGCGACGGCGGAGACCGTGCGGCACCGCCTGCGCGGCATCGACTTCGCGCTCCTGGTCGAGGCGTTCGCGGCCGGTGCGACCGTGATGACGGGTGAGCAGGTCGCGGCCTCGGACGTCTTGGCGGGCCTGCCGGTCCTCGGTGAGTCGGAGCTGTACGACGAGGTGATGGATCGCCTGGGGGCGGCGGCCGACGACGGAGAGCGGGCGAGCGCGATGGAGCTGGCCCTCGAAGGGCTGTTCCTCGCCCGCCGGATCGGGAAGGACTCCGCCGGAGGCGAGACGGTGTACGGATGACCAGGCGCGGCAGCTCGTACGGGCGTTACACCGGCGGAGACCCGCTGGCGCCCCCGGTGGACCTCGGGGAGGCGCTCGACGCCATCGGTGAGGACGTCATGGCGGGGTCGTCGCCGGAGCGTGCGGTGCGCGAGGTGTTGCGGCGCGGCACGAACGGTCAGGCCGGGCTCGACGACCTGGCGCGACGTGTCGCCCAGCGCCGACGTGACCTCCTCGACCGCCACGACCTCGACGGCACGCTGCGTGAGGCGCGTGAGCTCCTCGACCGTGCGGTTCTCGAGGAGCGCAAGCAGCTCGCTCGCGACCTGGACGACGACGCCCGGTTCGCGGAGATGCGGATCCAGGACCTGCCGCCGTCCACCGCAGCGGCGGTCTCGGAGCTCTCGGACTACCAGTGGCGCAGCACGCAGGCGCGCGAGGACTACGAGCGGATCAAGGACCTGCTCGGTCGTGAGCTCCTCGATCAGCACTTCGCCGGCATGAAGCAGGCGCTCGAGAGCGCGACCGACGAGGACCGCGCCCGGGTCGCGCAGATGATCGGCGATCTCAACGACCTCCTCGCGGCGCACCGTCGCGGTGAGGACACCGACGACCAGTTCGCCGAGTTCATGGAGCGCCACGGCGACTTCTTCCCGGAGAACCCGGAGACGGTCGAGGAGCTGATCGACTCGCTGGCCGCGCGGGCGGCTGCCGCGCAGCGGATGCTCGGCTCGATGACTGCGGAGCAGCGCGAGGAGCTGATGGCGCTGTCAGCGAACGCCTTCGGCAGCCCCGACCTCCAGGAGGCGCTCGGGCAGCTCGACGCCAACCTCCAGGCGCTACGGCCCGGCGAGGACTGGTCGGGCTCCGAGGAGTTCGGCGGCGACCAGGGCCTCGGGCTCGGGGACGGCACCGGCGTCCTGCAGGAGATCGCCGCTCTGGACGCGCTCGGCGAGCAGCTGTCGCAGGCCTACCCGGGGGCGCGGATGAGTGACATCGACCTCGATGCGCTGGAGCGGCACCTCGGTGGGGAGGCGGCGGTCGACGCGCGCACGCTCACCGACCTCGAGCGGGCGCTGCGTGACAGCGGCGCCCTCAAGCGGGGGACCGACGGCGCTCTGCGGCTGTCGCCCAAGGCGATCCGTCAGCTCGGGAAGTCGCTCCTGCGCGACGTCTCCCAGCGGATGTCGGGTCGCCAGGGTGCCCGCGACGTACGCCGGGCCGGCGCCGCGGGCGAGATGTCGGGGGCGACGCGCGAGTGGGCGTTCGGCGACACCGAGCCGTGGGACGTCACGCGCACTGTGACCAACGCCGTCGCCCGGACGGCGTCCGAGGGCCGCGACCCACGCGGCGGCGTTCGCCTCGACATCGGTGACGTCGAGGTCAGCGAGACCGAGGCGCGGACGCAGGCGGCGGTGGCGCTGCTCGTCGACACGTCCTTCTCGATGGCGATGGACGGCCGCTGGGTGCCGATGAAGCGGACGGCGCTCGCTCTCCACACGTTGATCCAGAGCCGGTTCCGCGGCGACCACCTGCAGCTGGTCGGCTTCGGGCCGTACGCCGAGGTGATGGAGATCGACCAGCTCACCGCGCTCGACGCCAAGTGGGACAAGGGCACCAACCTGCACCACGCGCTGATGCTCGCGAGCCGCCACTTCCGCAAGCACCCCAACGCCCAGCCCGTGCTGCTGATCGTGACCGACGGCGAGCCGACGTCGCACCTGGAGCAGGACGGCGAGGTCTTCTTCTCGTACCCGCCGGCAACACGGACGGTGGCGGTGACCGTCAAGGCGCTCGACGACGTCGGCCGCTTCGGGGCCCAGACGACGTTCTTCCGGCTCGGGGACGACCCCGGCCTCGCGAGGTTCATCGAGCAGATGGCGCGTCGCGTCGACGGGCGAGTCGTCGCGCCCGAGCTCGACGACCTCGGCGTCGCGGTCGTGGACAGCTATCTCGGATCGCGCGGCAGCTCGTCGTACGACGGTGGCTCGTACGGAGGATGGTTCGGGGGGCGTGGCTACTGGGTCGACGAGTAGGCCGTCGACCGTGGAGACTGTCGGGGTGAGCAACCAACGACAGTCTCCGGACATGTGGATGGACAGGCAGGACGACCCTCGCGAGAGCGACTCCCTGCCCGTCGGCGAGCGGGCGACGTTGCTCGAATACCTCCGGGTCTACCGGCTGACGCTGCCGATGAAGTGTGAGGGGCTCGACGCCGAGCAGATGGCGCGCCGGTCGGTCCCCCCGTCGTCGATGTCGCTGCTCGGTCTGGTCCGGCACATGGCTGACGTGGAGCGGACGTGGTTCCGGCAGGTCCTCGCCGGTGAGGACGTGCCGCGTCACTACCGCACGGCGGAGGACCGCGACGCGGACTTCAACGGTGCGGTCGCCGACGAGGAGGTCGTGGCCGACGCGTGGCGGCGGTGGGAGGACGAGGTCAACTACGCGGAGACGTTCGTCGAGGCGGCCGACGATCTCGGTGTGATCGCGCGCAACACCGAGCGTGGCGAGATCGCGCTGCGGGAGGTGCTGGTGCACATGATCGAGGAGTACGCCAGGCATATCGGCCACGCCGATCTGCTCCGCGAGTGCATCGACGGCCGCACGGGCCAGTAGGACGTCGCTCAGCGTGCGTGGAGACGGCGGTCGAGGGTGTCGGCGGTGGCGCGCACGGCGGTGACGACCGCGCCGTCGGACACCTCCGCCGCCGACTCCCAGGTGACGGCGACCGCGGCACGGACGGAGGGGCCGGTGAGCGCGACGGCGACGGACCGAAACCCTGGCGTCACCTCGCCGTCCTCCGTGGCGTGGCCCCGTCGGCGGGTCGTGCCGAGGAGGTTGCGCAGCTGGGTCGGCGTGCGCGGGCCGACGTCGGTACGGCTGACGAACGCCGACGCGTCGGGATAGAGCGCACGGACCTGCGGGCGCGCCAGGGTCGCGAGGATCGCCCGTCCGGACGCGGTCAGGTGCGCCGGCAGCCGTACGCCGACGTCGGTCACCAGCGACGGCCGACCCCGAGCGCGCTCCTCGAGGACGTACAGGACGTCCGACCCGTGGAGCACGGCGAGATGCGCCGACTGGCCGAGCGCGTCGACCAGCCGTGCCAGCGGGACGCGGGCCAGGCGGGCGAGCGGCTCCTGCTGGGCGAAGGCGAGCCCGACCTCCCACGCGCCGATCCCGAGCCCCCACGTGCGGTCGTCGGGGTAGTGGACGACGAAGTCCTCCTCCGCCATCGCGGCGAGCAGATGGTAGGCCGACGAACGGGGGAGCCCGATCTCGGCGGCGATCCGGCTGGCAGGGAGGGGCACGGGCTGGCCCGACAGGAAGCGCAGCACGCGCAGGGTGGCGGTGGCGGCCGGGACCGGACGAGTCACCTCGCCAGTGTCTCGTATCCGAGACGTCGGTGTGCGTGACGCCGTAGCGGCCGCCTGCCGTCGCCCCGTGCAATGGACCCATGCGCACCGTCATCGTCGGTCCCGGGCCGCTCGCACCCGGGGAGGTCGTCGCCGTGGCCCGCGAGGGAGCCCGCGCGGTGCTGTCCGAGGACGCCCGCACGGCGATCAAGACCGCCCGTACCCATGTGGAGGCGCTCGCTGCGTCCGACGAGCCGGTCTACGGCGTCTCGACCGGCTTCGGCGCTCTCGCCACGCGGCACATCCCGGCCGACCGGCGTACGCAGCTCCAGCGCAGCCTGATCCGCTCCCACGCGGCCGGCACAGGACCGCGGGTCGAGGACGAGGTCGTCCGGGCGCTCATGCTCCTGCGTCTCTCGACCATGGCCACCGGCCGGACCGGTGTCCGGCTCGAGACCGCGGACGCGTACGCCGCACTCCTGAACGCCCACCTGACCCCGGTCGTCCGCGAGTACGGCAGCCTCGGCTGCTCGGGCGACCTCGCGCCCCTCGCGCACTGCGCGCTGGCCGTCACGGGAGAGGGCGAGGTGGTGGACCGCAGCACGGGCGACGGTGCCGTACGCCCTGCGGCCGAGGCGCTCCGCGACCACGGGCTCACCCCGGTCGTCCTCGCCGAGAAGGAGGGCCTCGCCCTCATCAACGGCACCGACGGGATGCTCGGCATGCTCGTCCTTGCGCTGCACGACCTGCGGATGCTGCTCGACACCGCCGACCTCGCTGCGGCGATGAGCGTCGAGGGCCAGCTCGGGACCGACCGGGTCTTCGCCAAGGAGCTGATGGCCCTGCGGCCGCATCCGGGTCAGGCGACGTCGGCAGCGCACCTCCGAGCGCTGTTGGCCGGCTCGGAGATCGTGGCGAGCCACCGGCACGGCGACGGCGTGGTCCAGGACGCGTACTCGTTGCGCTGCACCCCTCAGGTCCACGGCGCTGCTCGTGACACCGTCGACCACGCGGAGAGCGTGGCGCAGCGCGAGCTCGCGTCGGCGATCGACAACCCGTCGGTGCTGCCGGACGGGACGGTCTCGTCGCACGGCAACTTCCACGGCGCGCCTCTCGCCTACGTCCTCGACTTCCTGGCGATCGCGGTCGCGGACGTCGCGGGCATCAGCGAGCGGCGTACAGACCGGTTCCTCGACGTGGCGCGCAGCCGCGGGCTGCCCCCCTTCCTCGCCGACGACCCCGGCGTCGACTCCGGGGCGATGATCGCGCAGTACACGCAGGCCGCCCTGGTCGCCGAGCTCAAGCGCCTCGCCGTACCGGCCAGCGTCGACTCGATCCCGTCCAGCGCCATGCAGGAGGACCACGTCTCGCTGGGGTGGTCGGCGGCGCGCAAGCTCCGCCGGTCGCTGGACGCCCTCACGCGCGTCCTCGCGATCGAGGTCATGGTGGCGGCACGCGGCCTCGACCTGCGCGCGCCGCTCGCCCCGGCGGCGATGACCGGTGCCGCGGTCGGGCTGCTGCGCGAGCACGTCCCCGGGCCCGGTCCCGACCGCTTCCTCGCCCCCGAGATCGACGCGGCGGTGGCCCTCGTACGCAGCGGCGCGCTCCGTCCCCGATTTGTGCAGCTGGTCACGGAATCCGGTACCGAAAACCCTGATGACGTGCACACATCGGGGACGGGACCGACACAGGAGGCACCACGATGAGCACGCACCCACCCGTACGGGCGGCCCGAGGGACCACCCTCACCGCCCGCTCGTGGCAGACCGAGGCTCCGCTGCGGATGCTCATGAACAACCTCGACCCCGACGTCGCCGAGCGCCCGGAGGACCTCGTCGTCTACGGCGGTACGGGACGCGCCGCCCGGAGCTGGGCGGCGTACGACGCGATCGTGGACGCCCTGCGCACCCTCGCCGACGACGAGACGCTGCTGGTGCAGTCCGGCAAGCCCGTGGGCGTGTTCCGTACCCACGCGTGGGCACCGCGCGTCCTCATCGCCAACTCCAACCTCGTCGGTGACTGGGCGACCTGGCCGGAGTTCCGGCGGCTCGAGGCCGAAGGGCTCACGATGTACGGCCAGATGACCGCGGGCTCGTGGATCTACATCGGGACCCAGGGCATCCTCCAGGGCACGTACGAGACGTTCGGCGCGGTGGCGCGCACGCTCCATGCGTCCGGCCGGCTCGATCAGCCCAGCCTCGCCGGGACCCTGACCCTGACCGCGGGTTGCGGCGGCATGGGAGGCGCCCAGCCCCTCGCGGTCACCATGAACGAGGGCGTGGCGCTCGTGGTCGACGTGGACGAGTCGCGGCTCGCCCGGCGGGTCGAGCACGGCTACCTCGACGAGCACACCCGTGACCTCGACGAGGCGGTCGAGCGCGTCCTCGCCGCCAAGAAGGACCGCCTCCCTCTCTCGGTCGGGGTGGTCGGCAACGCCGCCACGGTGTTCCCCGAGCTGCTCGCGCGCGGTGTCGCCATCGACGTGGTCACCGACCAGACCAGCGCGCACGACCCCTTGAGCTATCTCCCCGAAGGGGTCTCCGTCGCCGACTGGAGGACGCTGGCAGACCGCGACCCCGAGGAGTTCACCCGCCGCGCCCGCGCATCGATGGCCCGCCACGTCGAGGCCATGGTCGGCTTCATGGACGCCGGTGCCGAGGTCTTCGACTACGGAAACTCGATCCGTGAGGAGGCGAGGCTCGGCGGGTACGACCGTGCGTTCGCCTTCCCGGGCTTCGTCCCGGCCTACATCCGCCCGTTGTTCTGCGAAGGCAAGGGACCGTTCCGGTGGGTCGCGCTGTCCGGCGACCCGGCCGACATCTCCGCGACCGACCGCGCGGTCCTCGACCTCTTCCCCGAGGACGAGCACCTCCGCCGCTGGATCACCCGGGCAGGGGAGAAGGTGCACTTCGAGGGGCTGCCTGCCAGGATCTGCTGGCTCGGGTACGGCGAGCGTCATCGCGCCGGACTGCGGTTCAACGAGATGGTCGCCTCCGGGGAGCTCACCGCTCCGGTCGTGATCGGACGCGACCATCTCGACTCCGGCTCGGTCGCTTCTCCGTACCGCGAGACCGAGTCGATGGCCGACGGCTCGGACGCGATCGCGGACTGGCCGCTGCTCAACGCCCTGCTCAACACCGCCTCGGGCGCGACCTGGGTGTCGCTGCACCACGGGGGCGGTGTCGGCATCGGGCGCTCGATCCACGCCGGTCAGGTCGTCGTCGCCGACGGGACCAGCCTCGCCGCCGAGAAGATCGAACGCGTCCTCACCAACGATCCCGGGACGGGCGTGATGCGGCACGTCGACGCCGGGTACGACCGGGCGCGTGAGGTGGCGCACGAGCGCGGCGTGCGCATCCCGATGGAGGAGGGGTGAACGCGGTGAGCATGCTCGACGCGATCGAGCGCATCGGCCGCGACCGTCGCACGGGAGGCTACCGCCGCTTCGCATGGAACGACGCGGACATGGAGCTGCGCGAGTGGTTCGCCGGCGAGGCGGCGGCGCGCGGCATGGCGTACGAGGAGGACGGCAACGGCAACCAGGTCGCCTGGCTGGGCGCCGGCCCCAGCGGAGGACACCGCGCCAGCGGGGGAGAGGGCGCGGACGCCCTGCTCCTCGGGTCGCACCTGGACT
Source organism: Mumia sp. zg.B53 (assembly GCF_019550935.1). Classification (NCBI taxonomy): domain Bacteria; kingdom Bacillati; phylum Actinomycetota; class Actinomycetes; order Propionibacteriales; family Nocardioidaceae; genus Mumia; species Mumia sp. zg.B53. Next base: position 259,553 of record NZ_JAHWCK010000002.1, read on the forward strand.
CCGTGCCCGACGGCGGCGCGTACGACGGGCCTCTCGGCGTCGTGTCCTCCTTCGCGGCGCTCGACCAGCTGCGACGGGACGGCTTCGTCCCGTCGCGGCCGATCGCCGTGGCCTGCTTCGCCGACGAGGAGGGCGCACGCTTCGGGGTCGCCTGCGCCGGTTCGCGCCTCGCAGCGGGGACCCTCGCGCCGGAGAAGGCCCTGGCGCTCACCGACGTCGACGGCTGCACGCTGGCCGAGGTGATGAGGGCGCGTGGCCGCGACCCGCGCAGGGTCGGCCGCAGCGCGTGGCTGGACCGTGTCGGTGCCTTCGTCGAGCTCCACGTCGAGCAGGGCCGCGCGCTGGTCCACTCCGGCGACGCCGTCGGCGTAGCGACGGCGATCTGGCCGCACGGGCGCTGGCGCCTCGACTTCTCCGGTCGCGCCGACCACGCCGGGACCACCCCGATGGAGGACCGGCGCGACCCGATGCCCGCGTACGCCGCCACCGTCGTCGCGGCGACCGCGCGCGCCGTCGACGCCCAGGCGCGGGCGACCTTCGGAAGGGTCGTCGTCGAGCCGGGCGGGGCCAACGCCGTGCCGTCGCGCGTGTCGGGCTGGCTCGATGCCCGCGCGCCGGACGACGGCGCCCTCGCGCGGCTGATCGAGACCGTCCTGGTCGAGGCTCGCGCGGCGGCTGAGCAGGCCCGCGTGGGACTGGGGGTCACCGTGGAGTCCGCGAGTCCCGCGGTCGGGTTTGACACGGCGCTGCGCGAGAGGCTCGCCGCGGTGCTCGCGGCGCCGTCGTTGCCGACCGGCGCCGGCCACGACGCGGGCGTACTGAGCCGCGTGGTCCCCACCGCCATGCTCTTCGTGCGCAACCCCACGGGCGTCTCGCACTCGCCGGACGAGCACGCCGACGACGCCGACTGTGCGGCCGGGGTCGACGCCCTGGCGACCGTGGTGCGGGAGCTCGCGTGACCACCTTCCCCGGCCTCGCCAACTGCCACAGCCACGTCTTCCACCGCGCCCTGCGCGGTCGCGAGGTCGGCGGTGGGACGTTCTGGGGATGGCGCGAGCGGATGTACGCCGTCGCGTCCGTGCTCCACCCCGACCTCCTCCACGACCTCGCCGTGGCGACCTACGCGGAGATGCGGCTGGCGGGGATCGGTGCCGTCGGCGAGTTCCACTACCTCCACCACGGCCCTGACGGCACCCCCTACGACGACCCGAACGCGATGGGCGAGGCCGTGGTCGCCGCCGCTCGCGACGTCGGCCTTCGCATCTGCCTCCTCGACACCTGCTATCTCGCGGCCGGGTTCGGGGTGCCGGTCGAGGGAGTCCAGCACCGCTTCTGCGACGGAGACGCCGACGCGTGGGCGTCGCGGGTCGACGACCTCGCCGGTCGCCACGCAGGTGCGGACGACGTCGTGGTCGGTACGGCGCTGCACTCCGTACGCGCGGTGCCCGTCGAGGCGCTCGCCACGGTCGCGCAGGCCCTCCCCGACGCCCCGCTGCACGTGCACGTCTCGGAGCAGCCGCGGGAGAACGACGACTGCGTCACGGCCACCGGACGTACCCCGGTGGCCCTGCTCGCCGAGGCGGGGGTGTGGTCGCCGCGGACCACGGCCGTGCACGCCACGCATCTCACCGACGACGACGTCGCGGCCCTCGGTGACGCACAGGCGTACGTCTGCCTCTGCCCCACCACCGAGGCCGAGCTCGCCGACGGCGTCGGGCCGTCGACGCGGTTGCGCGAGGCAGGCGCGCGCCTGACGCTCGGCTCGGACAGCAACACGGTGATCGACGTGTTCGCGGAGGCGAGGGCGGTGGAGATGCACCAGCGGCTGGTGAGCGGGCGGCGAGGGTGGTGGACCGCCGAGGAGCTCGGCGAGGCCGCGACCCGGACCGGCTACGCATCCCTGGGCCTGCCGCCCGAGCTCGCGGACGCCGACGCGATCAGGCTGCGCGACTCCGTACGCCTGTCCGGTGTGTCCGAGCCCCTGTGGGCCGCGACCGCGGCGGACGTGGAGCCGCCCACGAGCCTCCCGTACGACGAGGCGGACGTGGCGGAGATGATGCGACGCGCGGTCGCCACGATCTGGGAGCGCGCGTGACCAGCCTCCTGCTGACCGACATCGGCGAGCTGGTCACGTGGGACGACGACCGCCCGGTCCGTCGTGACGCCGCGCTCGTCGTGGACGACGGAAGCATCGCCTGGGTCGGCGAGGCCGCCGAGGCGCCGCCGGCCGACGACGTGGTGGACGTCGACGGGGGCACGGTCGTCCCCGGGTTCGTCGACTCCCACAGCCACCTCGTCTTCGCCGGCGACCGGGCTGCGGAGTTCGAGGCTCGGATGGCGGGTCGGGCGTACACCGCGGGCGGGATTCGCGCGACGGTCGCGGCCACCCGCGAGGCCAGCGACCACACGCTCGACAGGCAGGTGCGCAGGCTGCTCGCCGAGATGCGCAGGCAGGGGACGACCACCGTCGAGATCAAGAGCGGGTACGGACTCACCGTCGACGACGAGGCGCGCTCCCTGGCGATCGCGGCCCGGCACACCGACGAGACGACGTACCTCGGCGCCCACGTGGTGCCGGAGGGGACGACCACCGAGTCCTACGTCGACCTCGTCACGGGGCCGATGCTCGACGCCTGTGCCCCGCACGCACGGTGGATCGACGTCTTCTGCGAGGAGGGTGCGTTCGACGCCGAGGCCTCGCGCACGGTCCTGAGGGCCGGGCACGAGGCGGGACTCGGGCTGCGCGTCCACGCCAACCAGCTGGGCCACGGCCCGGGCGTCCGGCTCGCCTGCGAGCTCGGTGCGGCGGCGGTGGACCACTGCACCTACCTGAGCGACGCCGACGTCGAGGCGCTCGCGTCCTCCGGCACCGTCGCGGGCCTGCTGCCGGGGGTCGAGTTCTCCACCCGTCACCCCTACCCCGACGCCCGGCGTCTCCTCGACGCCGGTGTCACCGTCGCGCTGGCCAGCGACTGCAACCCCGGCAGCAGCTTCACCTCGTCGATCCCTTTCTGCATCGCTCTGGCCGTCCGCGAGATGGGGATGACCCCGTACGAGGCACTGCGGGCCGCCACGCTCGGCGGCGCGGCCTCGCTTCGCCGCGACGACGTCGGACACCTGCGGCCCGGGGCCCGGGCCGACCTGGTCGTGCTGGACGCTCCGTCCGCCGTCCACCTGGCCTACCGGCCGGGCGTTCCTCTCGTCCGGCGGACCATCACGCCTTCGGCCGGGTGAGCCGCGTCGCCGCTACGGTGACCGCCATGGCAACGCGGCGGAAGCGGCCCTGGCTCATCAACACCTCGCGCGTCCGGCTCCGCCGGGTCAACCGGAGGTTTGCGAGGTCGACCCCTGCCGGTGCGCTGGTGCTCGACGCCGGTGCGGGACACGGGCCGTACCGGCGCCTGTTCTCCCACGCCCGTTACGAGGCGGCCGACTTCGCCCAGCTCAGCACGCGGTACACGCCGCTCGACTACGTCTGCACCCTGACCGACATCCCGGTCGAGGACGGACGCTTCGCGCGGATCCTGTGCAACCAGGTGCTCGAGCACCTGGACGCCCCTGCCGAGGCACTGGCGGAGCTCTACCGCGTTCTCGCGCCCGGCGGACGGATCCTGCTGTCGGCGCCGTTGTTCTACCCCGAGCACCAGGAGCCCTACGACTACTTCCGCTACACGCAGTTCGCGCTGCGCACGATGTTCAGGGACGCGGGCTTCACCGACGTGACGGTCTCGTGGCTCGAGGGCTACTTCGGCACGGTGGCATTCCAGCTCGAGCAGATGCACCGCCAGCTCCCGCGAGCACGGACGCTGACGCTGCGGCGGCGGGTCGTGCTCGGCCCGTTCCTCGCCGTGACCCGGGCGACGGCCTTCGTGCTCTCCGGCGTGTTCGCGCGCCTGGACCTGCGCTGGAAGTACACCGCGAGCGGGATGCCCAAGAACTACGTGGTGCGGGCTGCGAAGGCTGACGGTGGAGCCGGCTCCGCAGCCGTCTAGGGGTGGAGCCGTGCGCCTCTGACCGTCTTGTCCACGGCGTTGCGCGGTCCGTGGACGGCGACGCCGACGAGGTCGAGGGCCTCGGTCGGCACGGCACGCACCACCGCACGGTTCGCGTCGTCGTGGCCGGTGGCGAAGAGGTCCCGTGTGTAGATCGCCATCGGCAGCCCTCGTCGCAGGGCGGTGGCGTGGATGCGGCGCACGTCGTCGGACGTCGCGCTGAAGACGAGCATCGGTTGGCGCATCATCGGCAGGTACTGCCGGCCGTCGGCGTCCTCGTACGGCTCGCCGACCATGGCGTCGTCCCTGGTCGCGATGCCGCTGACCAGGAACGCGGTGACGTTGAGCTCCTGCCAGGGGAGGAGGTCGTCGCTCAGGACGATCGCGATCTTGGTGTCGAAACGGGTGGTGGGCGTCGGTTCCACGGCGGTCGTCATGCGCTCAGGATCGCTGCGTCCCGGCAGCGTGGTCTTGTACGTTCTTTGCATGGTCGACCGGGTCCGCGCGTGGCGACCCGACGTGCCGCACCTGCGGGAGGTGCTGCACGCCGAGTTCACCGAGCACGCCTACCCCAGTCACACCCACGGCGACTGGACGGTGCTCGTCGTCGACGCCGGGGCCGTCTCATACGACCTCGACCGGCACCCGCACACCGCCGAGCCGACGACGGTCACGCTGCTCCCACCTCACGTGCCCCACGACGGCCGCTCGGCGCGGCTCGGGACCGGTTTCCGCAAGCGCGTGCTCTATCTCGACGAGTCCTGGCTGCCCACCGGGGCGGTGGGCCACAGCGTCGACCACCCGACGGTGGCCCGTCCCGACGCGGCCCAGGGCGTCCAGGGCGTGCACCGCGCGCTCGCGGGCGGAGACGTCCTCGAGGTGGAGTCGTGGTTGGCGCGCCTCCACGACGTTCTCGGCGAGCACCTGCACGGACCCGCGCCGTCGACGGCACCCGACGCGCCGCTGGCACGCCGGCTGCGCGAGCTGCTCGACCAGGCGGTGGTCGCCGGCGTGACGCTCGACGAGGCCTCCCACCTCCTGGGCGCCCATCCGAGCCACCTCGTACGCGCCTTCTCCCAGGCCTACGGGATCGCTCCGCACCGCTACCTCACGAGTCGGCGGGTGGACCTGGCGCGTCGGCTCATCCTTGACGGCCACGCGGTCGCGGACGCTGCCCACCAGGCGGGGTTCCACGACCAGGCGCACCTGACCCGTCACTTCCGCAGGGTGCTCGGCACGACGCCGGGGGTCTTCGCTCGGAGCGTCGGACCGATCTGAGGCACCTCTGCGCCGGACTAGGGCATGAGCCCGATGTGGGCTGCTACCTCAGACGACGAGAGTCGAGGCATCAGGACGAGAGAAGGAGACCCTGATGTACATCGATCCCGAGTCCTCCGTCGTGACGGAGATGAAGCACCGCATCGAGCGGCTGTCGATCTCCGGAGACGACCGCCGTGCCGAGAGCGTCCGTGGCGCGAGTACCCTCCGCCGCCGCGGACGGCGCCACTGAGCGGCGCCGCCCGAGATCGCGTCGCCCGTGCGAGGATCGCTCGCATGGGCGACGCGATCGAGGTGGAGGTGGGGACCCGTGACGTCCGCATCTCGAACCCGGACCGCGTCTATTTCCCCGAGCGGGGAGAGACCAAGCTCGACCTCGTCAACTACTACCTGTCGGTCGGCGACGGCATCGTCAACGCCCTGCGCGAACGGCCCTGCATGCTGCACCGGTTTCCCAAGGGCGTCGCCGACAAGAAGGTGCACCAGAAGCGCGTCCCCGCCGGCGCCCCGCCGTGGTTGGAGACGGTGCGCGTGGAGTTCCCGCGCTACCACCGGCACGCCTACGAGCTGTGCGTCACCGAGCTCGCGAGCGTGGTCTGGGCCGTGCAGATGTCGACGGTGGAGTTCCACCCCTGGAACTCCCGCCGTGCCGACACCGAGAAGCCCGACGAGTGGCGCATCGACCTCGATCCGGGCCCGGAGTGCGACTTCGCCACCGTGCGCCGTGTCGCGCACGTGAGCCACGAGATCCTGGAGGAGCTCGGCGCGGTCGGCTGGCCGAAGACGTCGGGTGGCGCGGGGATGCACGTCTACGTCCGGATCGCGCCCGACCACGGCTTCGCTGACGTCCGCCGCGCCGCGCTCGCCTTCGCACGCGAGGTCGAGCGACGCGTCCCCGACGACGTGACGACGACCTGGTGGCGAAAGGACCGCGACCCGGCCAACCTGTTCGTCGACTACAACCAGAACACTCGTGACCACACGATCGCCGCGGCGTACTCCGTGCGCGGTGTCGCGGACGCACGGGTCTCGGGGCCGATCCGTTGGGACGAGGTCGACGATGTCGAGCCTGCCGACATGACGATCGCGACGATGCCCCGCCGGTTCGCCGAGCTCGGGGATCTGCACGCCGGCATCGACGACGCCGTGTTCTCGATCGAGCCGCTTCTCGAGTGGGCCGATCGCGACGAGGCCGAGGGTGCCGAGCTGCCGCCCGAGGAGGGTGGCTGAAGGCGCGAGACCGCGCTAGCGTCGAGGGTTCAAGTCAGCGATCGAGAGGAACCCCATGCGCAAGATCTCCCTTCTCCTCGCCGCAGGTGCGGGGTACGTGCTCGGCGCCAGGGCGGGCCGGGAGCGCTACGACCAGATCGTGGCGCAGGCCAAGAAGGTGACGGGTCGCGATCTCGGACGGGGTGGCCCTGGCACGTCGGGCGTGCGCTCCGCAGAAGACGACATCACCGGCACCTACTCGACCACGCCGAGCGGCAACCACGTGGACGTCGACGAGACGGTGGCCTGGACCACCTCGACCGACACGTCCGGACGCCGCTGAGGCTGGCGGCCGCAGAGTTGGGCAGGGCCCGTCACCGGCGTCGGGGGCGCCGATGACGGGCCCTGGTCTCATCGGGCTCGCAGGCCGAAGCCGTACGGGTAGAGCGGGTCGTAGTCCGCGTCACCCACGTTGATCGGCTCCTGGTCGACGCTCCGCGGCCAGGTCACGGGCAGCGTGCCGGTGAACCGCTTCTTGCCGAACAGGACGTCGGCGACACCGGCGCCCTCGCTGCCCGGGAGCCAGCCGGCCACGAGACCGTCGATCTTCGACAGCAGCGCCGGCGGGATCTCCAGCGGCCGGCCGGAGATGACGATCACGACGCACTCCGCGGCCTGGGTGCAGACGGTGTCCACGGCCCGCTGGTCGGCGGTGGACAGCTTCATGTCCTTGACCGGGCGGGGGACGCCGTTGTCCCCCGGGTCGGACTCCCACCGGGGCCCGCCGACGTCGCCGAAGCCCTCGGCGTACGGCGTCTCGCCGACCACGACGACACCCGTCGCGTTGCGGGGCACCGGCGTGGACGCGGTCTCGTCGAAGGTCACGTCGCGCCGGGAGGCGTCGTCGATGCCGTCGAGGATCGTGTCGCCCGGGATCTGGTGGTAGGACCCGCCCTGCCAGGTGATCGTCCACCCGCCGGCCTGGTTGCCGATGTTGTCGGCGTTGCTGCCGGCCACGTACAGCGGCGCCCGCTTCGACAGCGGGAGGACGCGCCCCCGGTTCTTCAGGAGGACCTGCGACTTCGCGACGGCCTCGCGGGCGACCTTGCGGTGCTGGGCGCTGCCGATCTCGTCGATGTTGCGCCGGTCGGTGTACGGCTTCTCGAACAACCCGAGCTCGAACTTCTGCGTGAGGATCCGCCTGACCGCGTCGTCGATGCGCGACATCCGGACGCGACCGGCCTGGACCTCCTCGGTGAGCGCGGTGATGAACTCCTCGAACTGCGCCGGCTCCATCGCCATGTCGATCCCGGCGTTGATCGCCGTGCGCACCTGGGTGTTCCAGTCGCCGGGAAGCTGGTGGATGGCCTCCCAGTCGCTGATCACCAGGCCATCGAAGCCCATCCGGCCCTTGAGGACGCCGGTGAGCAGCTCCTTGTGCGCGGTCATCTTGAGGACGTTCGTGCCGACGCCGTCCTCGGTCCAGTCGACCGACGAGAACGACGGCATGACCGACCCGGCGCCGTAGCGCTGGATGGCGGGCCAGTACGGCGCGAGCGCGAGGCGAGCGAAGTCTCGGCGGCTGACGATCGTGATGCCCTGGTCGATCGTGTAGTCACCGGCCGACGTCCCGTAGGTGGTCAGACCGTCACCGGCGAAGTGCTTCGGCGTCGCCAGCACGCGGTCCGGGTTGTCCAGCTGGCCGCGCCGTCCCTGGAAGCCGCGCACTGCGACCGCCATCTCCGAGACGAGCCTCGGCGACTCGCCAAAGCTCTCGTACGTGCGGCCCCAGCGGTCGTCGCGCGCGACGCACAGGCAGGGAGCGAAGCTCCACTGCGGGCCGGTGGCACGGGTCTCCTCGGCGGTGATGTGGGAGATCTTCTCGACGAGCCTCGGGTCTCGGGTGGCTCCGAGCCCGATGTTGTGGGGGAAGACGGTCGCGCCGTTGAGGTTGGCGTGTCCGTGCACCGAGTCGACGCCGTACAGGACGGGGATCTTGAGCCGTGTGGCGAGGGCGGCGTCCTGGTAGCCGTCGACCATGTCGGCCCAGCCCTCGGCGGTGTTGGGCGTGGGGGTGGACCCGCCGCCGGACAGGATGCTGCCGAGCGCGAGGTCGGTGACGTCGGCCTGCGACGCGTTGGCGCGCTCGGCCTGGGTCATCTGGCCGATCTTCTCGGCCAGCGTCATCCGGGAGAGCAGGTCGGCGACCCGCTTCTTGGTCGACAGCCGCTCGTTCAGGTAGGCCGGCGTGCCGCCCCGCTCACCCGCGGTCGCTGACGCCGCGCTGGCCGTACTGGCTGCCGGGGCGGACCCGGCGCCCACCCCGACCAGGCCGGCGACCAGAGCCGCTGCGGCACCGGTGACCAGAGCCGCGCGGCGGGCGGACGGTCGGTACGACCGGCCCGATGAATCTCTGTCTCGACGTCTCACGTTCATGAATTCCTCCAGGTCCGGTGTGACCTACGTCATACTGTTACCCGAATATTGCGTAGGCAAAAACAAATGGCAAGTGGAGATCTGAGGTAGCTGGAGGCGCCGACTCAGGCGTTCGCCCGATGGAGGCGCCTACCTCAGAGAACGAGGATCGACGTCATGATCCTCATGCCGGAGTACTACGTGAAGACCGAGATGGACCGTCGGATGGAGCAGGCGCATGGCGCGGTCAGGCGCCGCACCGTCCGCCGCCGGCTTCGTGCACGCGAGACCGGAGCGCGCTCCGAGCACCCGACGGCATGATGTCCGTCGTGGACACGATCGAGGTGCCCCCGGGTCAATGAGCTCGGACCTTGTCAGTGGGGTACGCGATCATGGGCACATGCCCGCCGACTGGAGAACGACCGAGCCCCTCGTCGGACGAGAAGGGGAGCTCGAGCGGCTGCTGATCGCTGCCGGTGTCGCCGATCCCGAGGCCCGCGGGGGTGTCCTCTTGAGCGGCGACGCCGGGATCGGCAAGACCCGTCTGCTGCGCGAGCTGGCGATCCGAGCCGCCGACGCCGGTCACCGTGTGCTGGTCGGCCACTGTCTCGACCTCGGTGACAGCGCGATCCCGTTCCAGCCGTTCGCCGAGGTGCTGGCCGCCCTCGACGACCCCTCCCGCAAGGCGCTGTCCGACGCCCTGCCGCCCCTCGGCCCCCTGATGTGGGGCGCCGCCAACGGCACGGGAGTCGACCGGGGCGAGCTGTTCGCCTCCGTCGTGGCCGCCCTCGAGCTGCTCGCCTCCAGCCAGCCTGTGCTGGTGCTCGTCGAGGATGCCCACTGGGCCGACACCTCGACGCGTCATCTCATCCGTTACGTGCTCTCCCAGCGCTACGACGGCGCTGTCCGGTTCGTCATCTCCTACCGCAGCGACGACCTCCACCGCCGCCATCCGCTGCGTGCCGACGTGGCCGAGTGGAGTCGGCTGCCGGGCGTGCAACGACTCGACCTCGGTCCCCTCGCAGACGACGAGGTCCGTGCGCTCGTCCGGTCACGAGCGACCGCCTCGATCGACGCCACCGGCCTCGCCGCGATCGTCCGTCGGGCCGAGGGCAACGCGTTCATCGCTGAGGAGCTCGTCGACGTCGACGACAAGAACGGTCCGCTGCCCCCGACGCTGGCCGACCTGCTGCTCGTGCGTCTCGACCGCCTCGACGACGGCGGCAGGCAGGTGGTGAGAGCGGTCGCGTGCGCCGGTGCCGAGGTGGACGACGACCTGCTCGCCGCGGTTGTCAACCTCCCTCCGGACACCCTCGAGGACGGTGTCCGGGCCGCGTTGGACCACCGCATCCTGAGCCGCACGAGCAACGACGGCTACGCCTTCCGCCACGCCCTCCTCGCAGAGGTGGTCCGCGACGACCTCCTCCCCGCCGAGCGTCGCCGGTTCCACAAGGCATACGCCGAAGCACTGGCGGGTCGTGGCGACTCCGCTGACGTCGCGCGTCACGCGTTCGAGGCCGGCATGGCGGAGATGGCCTTCACCGCCAGCGTGCGCGCCGCAGACCGGGCGAGGCGGGTCGGTGGGCATGACGAGGCCGCCCAGCACTACGAGCGCGCGCTGTCGGTCGCGTCCGCGGCGCCACCCGGCACTGATCTGGTCGACCTCGTCGTCGCCACCAGCGAGGCGCTGACCGCGTCGGGATACGTCCGTCGGGCGGCAGGGGTCGTCGACGACTACCTCCAGGACGGTGCGGCGACGCTCTCCGACACCGAACGCGCGCGGCTCCTCGTCGCCTACGGCACCGCGACCGTCCTGGGCGACCGCGACGCCGAGGCCGCACAGGCGGTCGAGCAGGCGTTCGCGCTCGTGCCCGAGCAGCCGACGGCGCTGCGCGCCTCGCTCGAGGCCGTAGCCGCCCACGTCGCGGGAGCTCAGCGGCGCCACGACGACGCGATGCGTTGGGCGACCCAGGCCATGACGCTGGGCCAGCGCCTCGGCCTCAGCCGCGTCGTCGACGAGGCTGCCGCCACGAAGGCCCGGGTGCGAGCTCTCAGGGGCGACGACCCGGCCGGTGACGAGCGGCGGTTCCGGGAGGTTGCCGAGACCGCCCGAGCATCCGGCAACGTCGTCACCGAGCTGCGCGCCCACCAGCATCTCGCGTTCCTGTACCACGACCGTGGTGACCTCGACGCTGCCACGGCGGAGTTCCTCACGACGATGCAGGCGGCGGAGAAGGCGGGACGACGGTGGGCCCCGTACGGTTTCGACGGCCGTTTCTTCGCAGCCCTCACGGCCTATCTCCGTGGCCGGTGGGACCTCGTCGAGGAGCTGTGCGACGTCTCGGCCCTGCGCCCTCCGGCGGTCCATGCCGGCTCTCTGGAGTCGGTGCAGCTGCTCGTCGCCGCAGCGCGTGGTGACACGACTGTCCTGCCGCGCGCGCGTCGCCTGCGCGACTCCTTCTGGCACAGAGACATCGCGCTCGCGATCCACAGCGGCACGGCGGCCATCGACCTCGCGCCCGACGTCGCGTCGGCGCAGGCCTGGCACGACGATCTCGTCGCCTCGTTGGTCACCGACTGGGGCGGCCGCCGCGTCCCGGCGCGGTTGCGGATGGGGGCGCTGCTCGCCGGCCGCTACGCCGACGCGGCGCCGCACGTGTCGGCGTCGGAGCGAAGCGCCTTCGTCGAGCGTGCCGCTCAGCTGCGCGTCGACGCCGACCGGGCGGTCGAGGAGCGCGGGCCGTTCGGGCCCGAGGGTGAGGCATGGGGGCGCCGGCTCGATGCCGAGATCCTGCGCGTGCGCTGGACAGCGGGAGAGGACCTCGGCCTCCCAGTGATGCTTGAGGCGTGGCGCGGGGCGACAGGTGCGTTCGCGAAGCTCGGCCATGTCTACGAGGAGGCGCGCTCGACCTCGCGTCTCAGCTCCGTCCTGCACGCCGCCGGCGACATCGCCGGAGCCAAGCAGGTGGCCAGCGCTGCCCACGAGACGGCGGTGTCGCTGGGCGCCGAGCCGCTGGTGCGCCAGCTCGAGCAGCTCGCGGGGGCGACGGCTGTTGCGGGTGGCCGGACGGCGGTGCCGCAGGCATCGGCCGGAGAGAAGCCCCTGACCGCACGCGAGCGTGAGGTGCTCGACCACCTTGTCGAAGGCCGTACCAACGGCGAGATCGCCACGCTGCTGTTCATCAGCACCAAGACGGTGTCGGTGCACGTCTCCAACATCCTCGCCAAGCTCGGTGCGGCCACACGCACCGAGGCGGCCGCTATCGCACGTCGTCAGAGGGCTTGAAGGCCCGCTCGAGCTCGGCGTTCGTCCGTCCGCTCAGCACGGAGGTGAGCCCGTCGCGAGCGGGATCTGCACCGGCTTCCACCCCGGGCCCGCGCATCTTCACCAGGATCCACTGCTCCTTCCCGCCTGCCTCACCCGTTCGGGTCAGCGCGTAGGGCCCGCTCAGCCGTCGACCGTGAAGGTCGACCACCAGGTGCCCATCGGCGAGCGCATCGCCTGCGGAGACCGGTGTCCCGGCACGGTTCGTGAGGTGGTCGTACGTGCCGCTGTCCCACACGATGACGCTGCCGGGGCGGCCCCCGTCGCGTGCGTACGCCCCTTCGTACGTGGCGTGCGCGAGGTCGTGGTCGTCGGTGCGGATGGCGAGCCGCCGCACCGACGGATCGGGAGAGGGCCCTTTCGGGACGGCCCACGAGACGAGGACCCCCGCGACCTCCAGCCTGAGGTCGTGGTGGAGGACACGGGCATGGTGCCGCTGGCACACGTACAGCATCCCGGCACCGTAGCCGCTCACTCGGCCGTCGCGTGATGAGCGAGAACCCGCGCACGCTGAGAGGCTGACCAGCATGTGCCGCTTGTTCGGTCTGCACTGCGGGCGTCAGCCGACGACCGCGACGTTCTGGCTGCTCGACGCGCCCGACAGCCTGCGCGCCCAGGGTCGGCGCAATCCGGACGGCACGGGCATCGGGGTCTTTGCGGCGGACGGGAGCGCGACGCTCGACAAGCAGCCGATCGACGCGTGGGACGACACCGACTTCGCGCGGGACGCTCAGACGCTTCGCGGCACGACCTTCGTGGCGCACGTCCGGTATGCGAGCACGGGCGCCCACACCGTCGCCAACACCCACCCCTTCGAGCTCGACGGCCGCCTGTTCGCCCACAACGGTGTGGTGGGTGGCCTCGACGCGCTCGACGCACGTCTGGACGAGCTCGACGCCGGCGGGCTCGTGGGGGGACAGACCGACAGCGAGCGCGTGTTCGCGCTGATCACGGCGGTCGCGCGACGCAACGGCGGGGACATCGAGGCGGCCCTGCGTACGGCGATCGCCTGGATCGCCGACAACGTGCCGGTGCTCGCGCTCAATCTGGTGCTCACGACCGCAACCGACCTGTGGGCGCTGCGCTACCCCGAGGTGCACGCGCTGTGGTTCCTCGAGCACACCGAGCGCGAGGTCGGCGATGGCTGGGATCGCTCCAGCGACCGCATTCGAGCCCAGGTCGAGCCCGACGGCGTCACCGGCGAGCGGACCGTGGTCGTCGCCTCTGAGCAGATGGACGCGGAGGCGGGATGGACCGCTCTGGAGCCAGGAGAGCTCCTGCACGTGGACAGCGACCTGGTCACGACCCGCACCTCTCCCTTCGGCCCGCTGCGACACCCGCTCAGGCTCTCTCAGCTCGAGCCGGTCGCCGCCGCATCGCAGCGTGCCTGACCGCTCAACAGATCAGGAGGACGACGTGAACGACACCCCGAAGGCCCGCATCGGCGTCACCGGACTCGCCGTGATGGGACGCAACCTCGCTCGCAACCTGGCGCGGCACGGCAATCCGGTCGCGCTGCACAACCGCACGTACGCGCGGACCCAGAGCCTCGTCGACGAGCACGGCGACGAAGGCACCTTCGTCCCGTCGGAGTCGATGCGTGACTTCGTCGCCTCGATCGAGCGCCCGCGTCCGATCATCGTGATGGTCAAGGCGGGAGAGCCGACCGACGCCGTGATCGAGGAGCTGGTCCAGCTGCTCGACGAGGGGGACATCGTCATCGACTGCGGCAACGCGCACTTCGCCGACACGCGACGTCGGGAGGCAGCACTGCGGGAGAAGGGTCTGCACTTCGTGGGTGCGGGCGTCTCCGGCGGCGAGGAGGGGGCGCTCAACGGACCGAGCATCATGCCCGGCGGGTCCGCGGAGTCGTACGAGACGCTCGGGCCGATGTTCGAGGCGATCGCGGCCCAGGTCGACGGCACGCCGTGCTGCACCCACGTCGGACCCGACGGCGCGGGGCACTTCGTCAAGATGGTGCACAACGGCATCGAGTACGCCGACATGCAGCTGATCGCCGAGGCCTACGACCTTCTGCGGCACGGGCTGGGTGCAGAGCCCGCCCAGATCGCGGACATCTTCCGGGAGTGGAACGGTGGTGACCTCGAGTCGTACCTCATCGAGATCACGGCAGACGTCCTCGGCCACACCGACGCCGAGACCGGACGCCCGTTCGTCGACGTGGTGCTCGACGAGGCCGAGCAGAAGGGCACCGGACGCTGGACCGTCCAGACCGCACTCGACCTCGGGGTGCCGGTGACCGGGATCGCCGAGGCGACGTTCGCGCGCTCGGTCTCGGGCCACGCAGAGCAGCGTGAGCCCGCGCGTGCGGCCTATCCGGACGGGCACGCCGACACGGCGTGGCGACCGGACGACGTGGACGCGTTCGTCGAGGACGTCCGTCGTGCGCTCTATGCGTCCAAGGTGGTGGCCTACGCCCAGGGGTTCGACGAGATCCAGGCCGGCAGCAAGCACTACGAGTGGGGCGTAGACCCGGGCGCGATGGCGACGATCTGGCGGGGTGGCTGCATCATCCGCGCACGCTTCCTCGACCGCATCCGTGAGGCGTACGACGCCGACCCGGACCTGCCCACGCTGCTGGTCGCGCCCTACTTCGTCGACGCCGTCCAGGAGGGGCTCGAGTCGTGGCGGAGGGTCGTCGGGATCGCGGCGCACGCGGGCATCCCGGCGCCGGCGTTCGCCTCGTCGCTCGCCTACTTCGACGCCCTGCGGGCCGAGCGCCTGCCCGCCGCCCTGATCCAGGGGCTCCGCGACGACTTCGGTGCCCACACGTATCGTCGCGTCGACAAGCCGGGCACCTTCCACACACGCTGGGGCGGGGACCGCACCGAGGAGCAGCAGGGGTGACGGCGCCCACCGTCACCGAGGTCCCGCGGGACCTCCTCGTCCACCTGCGGCGCGCTCGCGACCTGGCGGATCGGTGCTACGCCGAGCCGCTGGACCTCGGTGCTCTCGCCCGTGCCGCCGGACTGTCGAAGCACCACTTTCTGCGGGCGTTCGCCGCCGCCTACGGTGTGACGCCGGGAGCCTACCTGCGACAGCGCCGCATCGAGCGCGCACAGGACCTGCTCCGAGCCACCAACCTGACCGTCACCGAGATCTGTCACCACGTCGGATACAGCAGCCTCGGCACGTTCAGCCGGACCTTCACGACGCTGGTCGGCGTCTCGCCGTCGGACTACCAGCGACGCTTCGCCGACGGGGCTCCGCACATCCCCGGGTGCTGGGTCTTCATGCGCGGGCCGAGCGATGTCGCCAGCACGGCGCAACATCGGAGAAGCGCCTCGGCCGGTGACCGTCGTAGCGTCACGTCATGATCACAAACATCTCGCTGGTGACCGTCTGGGTCACCGACCAGGACTCTGCCCGAGACTTCTACGTCGACCTGCTCGGCTTCGAGACGCGCACCGACCAGCGCCTCGGCGACGGGTTCCGGTGGCTCACCATCGGTCACCCCTCGCAGCCCGAGCTCGAGGTCACGCTGATGGTGCCCGGCCCACCCCTCGACCCGGGGGTGGCCGATGCGGTCGCGAGAGCCCTCGACAACGGGACGATGAGCGGGATCGGGCTGACCGTCGACGACTGCCAGAAGACGTACGAGGACCTCACCGCCCGCGGGGTCACGTTCGTCCAGCCGCCCTCGGAGCGCCCGTACGGCGTGGAGGCGGTGATGCGCGACAGCTCCGGCAACTGGCTGGTGCTCGTCGAGCGGCGTGCGTACGACGGGAGCGACTTCCCGCACGCCTGAGAGAAAGGACGAGAGGAGCGCAGTGACCACCTTCCCGATGAAGCCGGTGGGCGTCGTGCACGGCCCCGCCGAGGACCCGTCCGGTGACCGCGGCTGGGGTGATGTCGACAGCGTGGTCGAGGTCGACGAGAGGTTTGGGGAACGCCCGTTCGAGGGTCTGGACGGGTTCTCCCACGTGGAGCTCGTCTTCGTCTTCGACGAGGTCGAAGAGCGCGCCGACTACCGTGAGCCGCAGCGTCCGCTCGGTCGCCGCGACATGCCGGCGATCGGCATCTTCGCCGACCGTGGCCCGGTCCGCCCCAACAGGCTCGGACACTCGGCGTGCGAGATCGTCGCCGTCGAGGGCCGGCGGTTGACCGTGCGAGGACTCGACGCGGTCGACGGGACACCGGTGCTCGACATCAAGCCGGCGATGCCGGCGTTCCTCCCCGAGCACGTCGAGCAGCCGGAGTGGGCGCAGCGGTTGATGGAGTCTTACTTCGACGGCTGACGCGACGACGGCTGCGCGATGCCGTCGGGCGACGTCAGCCGCCTCACCGACGAAGGCACGACGACACCGCGTCGGAGGTCGGGAGCGGGCAGCGGGCTGCCCGCAGCCTCGGTGAGCGGGACCACGCCCGCCCAGGCCGGTCCGGCCACGTCGTCGGGGTCATCCTCGGGCCAGCCTTCGGACACCTTGAGCGACCAGTGCTCGATCGGCAGCCCGAGCACCAGGGTCGCCGCGGTCTCGCGTGACGTCGGGCGCCGGACCTCCGAGAGGCGACCGGGGACCAGGGCTTCGGTCAGCAGGTCCAGAGCACGTGCCTGCGCGTCCCCCGTGAGCGGCGACGCGGCGCCGAACAGCATCGCGCTGCGGTAGTGCAAGGACGACTCGAACGCCGAACGGGCGACCACGATGCCGTCGAGGGCCGTCACCGCCACGGAGATCGGGGCACCCCGGGCGAGCCCGCGCATCCAGGGTGAGCCGGTCGACCCGTGGATGAGCAGCACGTCACCGTCGCGTGCGAACGCGGTGGGGAACACCGTGGGGAATCCGTCGACGTCGACGGCGACGTGGCAGATCCGTGACGAGTCGAGAAGTCGGTCGAGCGCGGCCCGGTCGTGGCGCTGCTTGCCGGCCAGGCGGGTCACGCGGGTCGTCGGCACTCCAGGTCAGCGTGCGGAGGCGACGTACTGGTTGAGCTGGTCGCGCTCGAACTTCAGCTGTTGCATCCGGTACTTCACGGCGTCACCGATCGACAGCAGCGCGACGAGGTCGCCGTCCTCGCTGATCACCGGGACGTGCCGGATGCGCAGGTTCGTCATGGTCTCCAGCATCGCGGTGATGGAGTCCTCGGGCGCGCAGGTGTGGACGTCGGTCGTCATGATCGACGACACGGGCTGCGACGTCGGGTCGCTGATGCCACGGAGCTTGCGGACCACGTCGCGCTCGGAGACGATCCCCACCAGGCGGCGCTCGTCCTCGCAGACGACGAGCGCACCGATGTTGTGCTCGGCGAGCTCGTCGAGGAGGTCGGAGATCGGCGCGTCAGGCGCGATCGTGAAGACCTCGGTGCTCCCCTTGGACGTGATGACGTCGCTGACCTTCATCGTTGATCCCCCCAGGCGTGGACGATGGGGTCAACCTAGCGCGATCCGACTCGCGGTCACCAGCCCTGAGGCGGTCCGGGCCGCTGGTAGGAGCTGCTGGAGTTGCCGTAGGCGTCGTACCCGGTGCCGTAGCCGCTCCTTGAAGCGTCCCACTCCGAGCCGGTCCTGGAGAACCACTCATTGGCGCCGCCGGTGAAGAGCAGCACCACCACCGCGACACCCGCCACGACCCACAGGAGCGAGACGAGCGCCATGATCATCAGCATCCCGACGGCGATCGTCAGACCCGAGAGGACGACGAGGGCGATCCGGGCCCATCCGACGCGTCGCAACGTGAGGACGGCAAGCGCCGCCGCGGCCAGCGAGGCGACGATGAAGGCGACGGCCGTCGTATAGATCACGGACATGCTGTCGGCGATCGTCGCGATGTCGCGCCCGGTCTGGTCGAAGTCGTTGGGGCGCTTGGCGATCTCGTCCAGGAGCGGGTCGATGGCCAGCAGGATGGCGATCCACCCGAGAACGGCCAGCGTCGCGGTCACGATCGTGATCCAGCCGGCGATCGTCACGGTGGCCGGGCGTGCGTCGGGATCTCTCGGGATGGGGAAGCTCGCCTGCGGCAGGCCCTGGGCGTACGGGTCGTAGCCGGGCGGGCCGTACGGGGGTTGCTGTCCGTACGGTGCCTGTCCGTACGGCGAGGGCTGTCCGTACGGCGAGGGCTGTCCGTACGGCGGCTGTCCGTACGGCGGCTGTCCGTACGGGGGTTGCTGTCCGTACGCCGGTTGCCCGGATCCGGACGGCCCGCCCGGCACAGAGGGGTACGGCGGCGTCGGCGTGGACATGACGCTGATCCTACCGAGGCCGGCAGGGCGGGGATGCGTGGATCAGGAGTCCGAGCGGCGACGGGCCGCCAGGTTCGTGACGTTGGTCGGTGCGGTGGCTCGCTGGGCACCCTCGTGCTCGTCGCTGTCTCCGGGCTCGTCGTGCGGGACCGGGTCGGGGAAGTAGCCCAGGTAGGCCATCGCCGCGTCGTGCAGCAGGGTGTTGGTCGCGAGCGCGTTGCCGTGCCACGGGCCGGGCTGGCCGTTGAGCGCCGTGAAGGTGCCACCCGCCTCGCGGACGATGGGGTCGAGCGCGGCCATGTCCCAGAGCGCCAGCTCCGGCTCGGCGGCGATGTCGACAGCGCCCTCGGCCAGCAGCATGTAGGACCAGAAGTCGCCGTAGCCGCGGGTGCGCCAGCAGCGCCGGGTGAGCGCGAGAAAGCTCTCGAGCTTGCCGATGTCCTCCCAGCCCCCGAGCGACGCGTAGGCCAGGGACGCGTCGTCGATCCGATCGATCTTCGACACCTGGAGGCGGGTCGCCGACATGAGCGACTTGCCGGTGTAGGCGCCTCCGCCCTTCGAGGCCCACCAGCGTCGACCGAGCGCGGGAGCGGAGACGCACGAGGCGACGACCTCGTCCTCGACCGCCAGCGCGATCAGGGTCGCCCACACCGGCACGCCTCGCACGTAGTTGGAGGTCCCGTCGATCGGGTCGATGATCCAGCGCCGCGGGGCGTCCTCGACGGTGCCGACCTGCTCGCCCGACTCCTCGCCGAGCACGGTGTCGCGGGTGCGCGCGCTGCGCAGCGTACGCCGGATCGTCCGCTCGACGGCCTGGTCCGCCTCGGTCACCCAGGTGGTGTCCGGCTTGGTCGTCACCACGAGGTCGGCGGCCCTGAACTTCTCCATCGAGATCGCATCGGCGTTGTCGGCGAGCACGTGGCAGAGCCGGAGATCGTCGTGGTGGGAGTGCGCCATGGGCCCACAGTAGAGGTACGCACCCCTACGATGGACACCGTCCTGGGAGGCAGCCATGTTCGGTTTCATCGACGGAGTTCCGCTCCACCCGCTCTTCCTTCACGCGCCGATCGTGCTGATCCCGGTCACCGCGCTCCTGACGCTCGCGTTCCTGGTGCCGCGGTGGCGGTGGGCGTTGCGCTGGCCCGTCGCCGTGCTGGCCGTGATCTCCGCCGCTGGGACGTACGCGACCGTCCGGTCGGGGGAGCAGCTCAAGGATCGACTCGAGCTGGGCGGCGAGATCGCGGACGCCATCGACGTCCACCAGACGTGGGGCAACCGTCTGCTCTACGCCGCGATCGTGCTCGCCGTCCTGGCCGTGCTCGCGGCCATCGTCGCGACCAGGACGGCCGGTCTGGCCTCGACCCTGGTCGCCGTCCTGCTGGCCGTCTCCGGGGTCACGGCCGCGTGGATCACCTACGAGACCGGTGACCGGGGCTCGCGTGCGGTGTGGTGCGCCACCGGCGTCGCGGCAGGCGAGACGGCGTCGCTCGAGGAGTGCCTGACTCCCTGATCGGTGCCGCCGCCGCACACGCGGACCACGTCAGTCGGCGTCCTCACGGCTGACCACGAGTCGGCGGAAGGAGTCGACCCGCGCCGCGTCGAGGCGGCCCTCGGAGACCGCGACGTCGAGGGCGCACTCAGGGTCGTCCACGGTGTGCTGGCAGCCGCGTGGACACTCCTCGGTGACGTCGGACAGGTCGGGGAACGCAGCGAGCAGCCGGTCGATCGAGACGTGGGCCAGCCCGAAGCTCCGGATCCCCGGGGTGTCGACGATCCAGCCACCGAACGGCAGCGGAAGCACGTGGGTCGAGGTCGAGGTGTGCCGACCGCGACGGCTGACGGCGTTCACGTCGCCTGTCGCCAGCTCGGCGTCAGGGACGAGCGCGTTGACGAGGGTCGACTTGCCGACGCCGGAGTGGCCGACGAGCACGCTGGTCCGGCCGCGCAGCCGCTCGCGCAGCATCTCCAGGTCACCGCCTCGGTGCGTGACGACGACGTCGACCTCGAGCGGGACGAGCATCGCGACCAGGGGGTCCGGATCGCCGAGGTCGGACTTCGTGAGGCACACCAGAGGGCGCATCCCCGCGTCGAACGCCGCGACGAGGCAGCGTTCGATGAGGCGAGGTCGAGGTGGAGGGTCGGCGAGCGCGGTGACGATGACCATCTGGTCGGCGTTCGCGACGATGACGCGCTCGATCGGGTCGTTGTCGTCGGCCGTACGGCGGAGCACCGTCGTCCTGTCCTCGACCTCGACGATGCGGGCGAGGGTGTCGTGGGTTCCCGAGGTGTCCCCGACGATCCGGACCCGGTCGCCCACCACGACCGCCTTGCGACCGAGCGACCGGGACTTCATCGCCGTCACGACGCGGTCGTCGTCGCCGACGAGCAGGCCGTAGCGCCCGCGGTCGATGCCGACGACCCAGCCGGTCTCGGCGTCGTCGTAGCTCGGGCGCTCCTTCGTCCGTGGACGCGTGTGCCGGCGCGGGCGGTCGAACTGCTCGTGCGGACGGTCCTCGTCATAGCGCTGCGTCACGACGCGAACCGCTCCCAGTCCTGCGCGAAGCCCGGGTAGGTCTTGGCGGTCGTCGCGACGTCCTCGACACGGACGTCCTTGACCGCGAGCCCGAGCACGGCCGCCGCGTGTGCCATCCGGTGGTCGGCGTACGTCCGGAGCGTGGCGCCGTGCAGGGGACGCGGACGGATCGTCAGCTGGTCGGTGCCTTCCTCGACCTCGCCACCGAGTCGGCTGATCTCGGCGGCGAGCGCGGCGAGACGGTCGGTCTCGTGGCCGCGGAGGTGACCGATCCCGGTCAAGGTCGACGGCCCCGAGGCGAGTGCGGCGACGGCGGCGACCACCGGGGCGAGCTCGCCCTCGTCGCGGAGGTCGAGCGTCACACCGTCGAGGGCGGGGGGAGCGGTCACGACCAGGTCGTCGCCGTCGAACGAGACCTCGGCCCCGAACGCCTCGGCGATCGAGCGCCACCGGTCTCCAGCCTGGTCGGTCGCGCGGGGCCATCCGGTGACCCGGACCCGCCCCCCGGTGACCAGGGCACCGGCGAGGAACGCACCGGCGTTGGAGAGGTCGGGCTCGATCGCGGTGTCGTACGCGGCGATGGGGCCGGGCTCGACGGTCCAGCGGTCGGTGCTCGCCTCCACCGTCACGCCACGGCGCCTGAGCTCGGTGAGCGTCATCTCCACGTGGGTCGCGGAGGGGACCGGCGGGCCTTCGTGGCGTACGTCCACGCCCTCGGCGTAGCGGGCGCCCGCGAGCAGCAGCGCGGAGAGGAACTGGCTCGACGCCGACGCGTCGATGGTCACCTGGCCACCGCGCACGTGCCCGTCACCGCGCACCGCCAACGGGAGCCGCCCGTCGCCGCGGTCGACGACCGTGACACCCAGCGCGCGGAGGCTGCTGACGGTGGTCGCCATGGGGCGTTCACGCGCCCGGACGTCGCCGTCGAACGTCACCTCGCCGTCGGCCAGCGCGGCCACCGGGGGCACGAAGCGCATGACGGTCCCCGCGAGACCGACGTCGATGTGCACCACACCGAGCGGCGTGCCCCACGCGGCCGGCGTCACGACCCAGGCGTCACCGTCCTCGACGACGCCCACGCCCAGTGTCCGCAGCGCCTCGGCCATCAGCGACGTGTCGCGGGAGACGAGGGGGCGGGCGAGCCGCGACGGGCCGTCCGCGAGCGCCGACAGGACGAGCGCGCGGTTGGTCTGCGACTTCGACCCCGGGAGCGACACTGTCGCGTCGACGGGATCGAGACGGAACGGGGCGGCCCACAGCGGTGACGTCATCGCAGCCGAGCCTATCCGACCACGACTGCGACGACGTCGTGGCGACGCTCAGAGCGGCAGCGACTTCTTGACCTGCTTGGCCGTGCTCTGGACCGAGTCCTGGACATGGCCGCCGGCCTTGACGACCTGGTCCTTCGCGCGCCGGGGCAGGATCTTCTTGTGCGGCTCGGGGTCGAGGGTCGCCATCAGCAGGCCACCCATCATGGAGAGGTTCTTCGTGAAGTGGATCTTCTGGTTGGCCGCCGTCGAGGCGTCGTCCTCGTCCCAGAACGAGTGGCCCGCCAGGGTGGTCGGGACCAACGTCGCGGCCAGGACCGCCGCGGACAGGCGCGGGAAACGCCCCAGCGCCAGCGCCGTGCCGAAGCCGAGGTGGAGGGCGCCGTTGATGCGCACCATCGACTCCGGATCGGTCGGGATCGACGCTCCCGGGACCACCGACTGCACGAACCCGGCGATCTTGTCGGTCGTCGGCTTTACGTGCTCGGCCATCATCGGAGCGTTACGGAGGGCGCTCGCTCCGCCGTAGACGAACATCGAGGCGAGCAACGGACGGGCGACGGTACGCAGCAGAGTCATGGTTCTTTACTACCCCCTTCGGCCCACCGCCACACATCACCGGCGCCGGTCACCTCAGAGGTCGGCCAGCGGGACGCCCCGGTCGCCGAGGCGTCCCGCGTCCACGCGGCGTCCCACGAGCGCCTCGAGCGGGTCGACACCGTCGTCCCACATGTTGACGTGCATCGCCGCCTGCACGACCTCGTCGCGCAGCCAGAACGCCTGGAAGGCCAACGGGCCCGCCGGGTCGGCGTCACCCCGCACGACGACCTCGGTCTCGTCGACGTCCTCCACGTGACCGACGTACTCCATGCCCAGGTCGTACTGGTCGGTGAAGAAGAACGGCAGCTTGTCGAAGGTGACGTCCTGGCCGAGCATCGACCGCGCCGCCACCGGACCGGAGTCGTGCGCCATCGCCCAGTGCTCGACCCGCACGCGCCGCCCGAGACGAGGGTTGTCCACCGCCGCGATGTCGCCCGCTGCCCACACCGCGACGTCGGAGGTGCGCAACGACGCGTCGGTGTCGATGCCGGGGTCGCCGGACAGCCCCGCTGCCTGTCCCCAGTCGCTCTGCGGTGCCGCGCCGATCGCCACGACCACCGCCGCCGCGGGCACCTCCTCACCCTCGCTCGTCACGACCGACGTGACCGAGCCGCCGTCTCCCCGGATCTGCGCCACCCCGCTGCCGAGCCGCAGGTCGACGCCGTGGTGCCGGTGGAGGGAGGCGAAGACCTCGGCCACGCGGTCGCCGAGCACCCGCTGCAGGGGGAGGGTCGCCGTCTCGAGGACCGTCACCGCGACGCCGTGCGTCCGTGCGGCCGCGGCGATCTCGAGCCCGATCCATCCGGCGCCGACGATCACCAGCGGACCACCGGCCTCGATGGCCGCCCGGATCCGCTCCGCCTCGGGCATGTCGCGCAGGTAGAGGACACCGTCGAGGTCGGCGCCGGGCACCTCGATCCGTCGCGGCCACGAGCCGGTCGCGAGGAGGAGCTTGTCGTACGCCAGGCTGCCGCCGTCCTCGAGCTCGAGCACCCTGTCCTCGAGGCGTACCCCGGTCACCATCGTCTCCGTCCGGAGGTCGATGTCGTGGTCGCTCCACCACCCGGAGTCGTGCAGGTACGCCGAGGACTCCTTCTCCGACCCGAGCATGTAGCCCTTGGAGAGCACCGGCCGCTCGTACGGCGGCCTGTCCTCGACGGTGACCAGCACGACCGCGCCGTCGAAGCCCTCCTCGCGCAAGGTCGCCGCCGCGCTCCCGCCTGCCAGCCCGCCACCCACGACCACGTACGTCTCATCGCTCATGCCGGTGACCGTACGCCGTTCCCGGTGACGGGCGCCACGGAACGGATGCCAGGTCTTAGCGGAACGTGGCAGCGACGTCCTCGAGCAGCGCGCTGAACCGCTGGTTGCGATCGAGCCGCGGACTCGCGGTGCGCGGCAGCGTGAAGAGCGGGCCGCCGGCGCTCGCCGTGGTGGCGTCCAGGACCTGACCCGGACGTGCCCTCGCCGACACGTGCTGCGACGCCGTGGAGCCGGGGTCGAACGCCCACTGCTGACGGGTGCTGCCGGCGCAGGCCTCCGTCGTCACGGTCGAGACGACGGGCCTCGCCGCCGAGGTCAGGCATGCTCCGGTCGCAGGCCCGCTGACCGCGCGGATCGTCCACCACCCCGTGCCGCTGCCGGCGTCCCAGACCCGCCACACCGTCGCGGTGCCACAGCTCCCGAGACGCGTCGACGCGGAGCCGGGACGACCGGTCGCCTCGATGCAGCGGGTGCCGAGACCGATCGGGCGCACGGAGATGCGCGCGACGGCGGGCAGCCGGATCGGGCCCAGGGTCGCGGTCTCCGACCTCCCGGCGGCGTTCAGTGCGACCACCTCGTAGACCACACGGGCGCCGTTCGGTGCTCCGGTGTCGACGAACGAGGTGGTGACGAGTGGGTCGGGGCCCGACACGAGGTCGCCGCTCACCACCGCCGCTGCGGAGCGGCCCGCACCCGCCAGGCCCGTGCCCACCCTCCGGTAGACCTCGTACCCGTCGGCGCCGGCGACGGCTGACCACGCGAGTGTGAGCCCGCCCGGCTCGTCGGTGAGCGCGAGGTCTCGTGGTGCCACGGGAGGGGTCGGTGCCGGCTCGGTCGGTTCTGTCGGCTCGGGGGGTGCCGGCTCTGTTGGCCCGGGGTCGTTGGGCCCGGGGTCGTGAGGTTGCGGCTCCTCCGGGTTGCGTGGGTCGTCCGGGCCTGGTCCGCCAGGCCCGGGGTCGTCGGGTGCGCCCGGTCCTTCTGGCGCGTCAGGAGCTCCGGGGTCCTCGACACCCGGGATGCCCGGGATGGTCGACGGGGATCCGGGTGGCACCAACCCGGGAAGGGTCGGGGGTATGACCGCCGCCGGGGGGACCGTCTGGGGACGGACCCGTGGGTCGGAGTCTCCGGGGCGCGTAGGGCCGGGAAGCGAGAGCGACGGCCCGTCGGACACCTCGTCGGAGGTGGGACCGCCCGGGCTCTCCAGCGTCATGAACGCCATCGCGGCCACGACCGCGGCGCCGATCACGCCCAGCGTGATCCCGGCCGCGGCCACCCCATGGGCGGGTGCCGTCGTCACCCAGTCGCGGGCGCGCCCTGCGGTGTTCCCGGCCCAGCGTCCTGGGTTCGTGTGACCGGCGCCCCCGGCGGCGGATCCCCCCGCACCGGCGCCGGCGGCCGCCACCTGACCCTGGAGATCGGCGACGTACCGAAGTCCGACCGCCCCCAATAGCGCCGGAGCCAGCAGTCCACGGAGCCCCGAATTGACCTCGACCAGCTCGAGGTAGACACCGGTGCAGCGCGCGCAGCCGTCGAGGTGCTCACGGACCTTGGTCGTCTCGCGCTTGCCCAAGCCCTGCCTGACGTAAGCGCCGAGGCGCTCGGTCGTCCCACGGCAGCTCTCCTCGGCGGTGTCGGCCAGGTGGACCTGGAGATAGGACTGCCGCAGTCCTTCTCGTGCCCGGTAGGCCAGCGCCGAGACGCCGTTGGCCGACATGCCCAGCATCGGGGCGATGTCGGCCGGCTTGGCCCCCTCGACGTCGAGGTGCCACAGGACCAGCTGCCAACGCTCGGGGAGGGCGACGAACGCCTGCGCCGCGGCGGAGCTCTCGAAGCTGGCCACGGCCGTGTCGCCGAACTCGACGCCACCGTCGTACTTCTCGAGGTCGTCGGAGGGCTGAACCCGTCGGTCGGCGCGCACGCGGTCGATGTGGAGCCGGCGGATCGCGGTGAGGAGGTACGCCCTGAAGGCGACGTCGGGCCCGGCGCCCGCCCTCAGCTGGTCCAGCACCTTGATGAAGGCCTCGGACACGAGGTCGTCACCGTCGGGGCTGCGGACCAGCTGAGCGGCCATCCGACGCGCCGCGTCACGGTGTCTCTCGAACAGCACGCCGTACGCGGCGTTGTCGCCGGCCCGGACGGCCGAGATCAGCTCGGCGTCGCTCGGCGTGCTCGGATCGGCGGTGGGCTCTGTCATGGCGCCTCCCACGGTAGGCGAGATCGACGTGTCGCAGGCGTGTCGCGCAAAAAAGTTGTCGAACCCGCGTCATGGACCGGCGAAGCGCCCGTCTCACTCGCATGAAGCGCGACGACATGGCACGCCCTACGGCGACAAGCTCCGGTCGGCAGGACCAGTGGCACCCTCCGGCCGTACGCGGGCTGGCCGCGGAGTCTCTGTTCCTCGTCCCCCGGCGTCATCTGGACGCGCTGCGGGACGTGCTTCGCGGTGGTGAGGACCCCGAAGGGGTTGCGGTTGAGCTCGGGGCGGCCGCAGCCACGGAGGGGATCGGCTGGAGCGAGCTGTTGCGCGACGTCGAGGACGTGAGTCGCAGCGTCTCGGGCTCGCTCCCTCCGTACGAGCTGGTCCGCGCGATGAGCATCGCGTGGACCGAGACCGCCGCGCAGGACAGCTACGTCGTCTCCTGCGAGGACCCCCTCACCGGGCTCACCTCGCCCGCACACCTGCGGACCCGGCTCGACGATGCCTATCGTCTCGCCGAGCGCGCCGGTGCGAGCGCGTCCGACCTGTGGGCGTTCGTGGTCGTCGAGGTGCGTCCGAGCGGCGGTGCGGAGAGCGGCCTGCTGAGGTCGCTCTCGATGATCGTCGTCGCCGAGCTCCTTCGTTCCTGCTTCGACGGCGACGAGACCGTCTCACGGCTCGGCGAGCGCCGAGCCGTCGCGCTGGTGCGACGCTGGGACGCGACCCGCGGCTACAGCGCGCTGCGGGGCCTTGTCGACTCCTCACCCGACGTCCCGCCCACGCGGGTGTGGATCGAGGGTGTCCCGGGGACCAGCGAGGCGGCCTCCCGCCTGCTGGGCGAGCTCGGCCGCGGGGGATCCGCGGACGGGCTCGGCTGACTGTTCCGGCGTCCGCTCGTTCTCGGGGCGGGCGGACGCCGGGGCTCACGGTGCACGCTCGGCGGCCCCGTCACCGACGTGTGGAACGCTGGTGCCATGTGCGGCCGATACGCCACCACGCGATCCCCGTCCGACCTCAGCGCCGAGTTCGAGGCCGAGCCGGCCGAGGACCTGCCTGAGCTGGACCCCGACTACAACGTCGCCCCGACCAAGGTCGTCCCGCTCATCCTGGAGCGGCGCTCCAGCGAGGACCCCGCCGCGAAGCACCGGCTGGTCAAGGCGGTCACCTGGGGCCTGGTGCCGAGCTGGGCCAAGGACCGGACGATCGGCAACCGCCTGATCAACGCGCGCGCCGAGACTCTCGCCGAGAAGCCGTCGTTCCGCGCGGCCTACGCGAAGCGGCGCGCGCTGGTGCCGGCGGACGGCTTCTACGAGTGGTACGCGAGCGAGAAGCGCGACGCCAAGGGCAGACCGGTCAAGCAGCCCTTCTTCATCCATGCGCCCGACCGGAGCACGCTCGCCATGGCGGGGCTCTATGAGATCTGGCGGGACCGCTCGCTGCCGGAGGACGACGACACCGCCTGGCTGTGGAGCTTCACGATCATCACGACGACCGCCACCGATGACGTCGGCCGGATCCACGACCGGGCGCCGATGCTCGTCCCGCGCGACCGCTGGGCCACCTGGCTCGACCCTGACACCGACGACAAGGACGAGCTCGCCCGTCTGCTCGTCCCCGCCGCACCCGGGGCGCTGCAGGCCTACCCGGTGTCCCGGGAGGTCAACAACGTCCGCAACAACGGCCCTCAGCTGGTGGAGCCGCTCGCCCTCGAGGACGAGCCCGGCGCAGCCGAGGAGGGCGAGCAGCCGACGCTCGGTGGCCTCTGATGACGACCCTGGCCGAGGCCACGTACGACACTCCTCACGGGCCCGGGCGGCTCGTCTCACGGCGCCCCGACCGCCCCTGGGCGACCCTGGTCCTCACCCACGGTGCCGGCGGAGGCATCGAGAGCCACGATCTCGAGGTGCTCAACCGCGGGCTGCCACGCCTCGGGATCGGCGTCGTCCGCGTGGAGATGCCCTGGCGTACGGCCGGCAGGCGGATCGCCCCGGCACCCTCGGTGCTCGACGCGTCGTTCACGGCGCTCGTCGACCATCTGCGTCCACGGGTCCCGCTCGTGATCGGCGGGCGCAGCGCCGGCGCACGGGTGGCGTGCCGTCGCGCCCGGGCTCTGGGTGCGGTGGGCGTGGTGGCGCTCGCCTTCCCCCTGCACCCGCCCGGGAAGCCTGAGCGCACCCGGGTGGCCGAGCTCGAGGGGTCGGGACTGCCGACCGTGGTCGTCCAGGGTGAGCGTGACCCCTTCGGGACGCCGCCGGAGTTCCCGGCGGGCACCTCGATGGTGGTGCTCCCGGGCGCCGACCACTCCCTCAGGGTCGGCAAGCGCGCGGTCCCCGACCAGGCTGCGGTGGACGCCCTGCTCGTCGACGGCGTGCACGACTTCGTACGCCGCCGGGTCGGGTGGGCGGCTCCCGTCGGGGAATGACGCCCGGCGGACCCGTGTTGAACCCACACGGTGCCGCCCGACTGTGGCGGACGCCTCGATCCGAGGAGGATGCGTGCTCGCGACTCTGACCCGCCCGGCTCCCGCCGGGGTCATCACCCCGGTCCCGGCCGGCATCGCCGGGGTAGGCTGGACTGCGATGACCGAACCCAATGACGTAGCCGCGACGCCCGCCGACGAGGGGACGGACCGGGCCGAGGCCGGTGAGTCGGCCGAGGCGCGCACCGCCCGCTTCGAGCAGGACGCGCTGCCGTTCCTCGACCAGCTCTACTCCGCCGCGCTGCGGATGACACGGAGCCCGCACGACGCCGAGGACCTGGTCCAGGAGACGTTCGCCAAGGCGTACCAGTCGTTCCACCAGTTCCGTCCGGGGACCAACCTCAAGGCCTGGCTCTACCGGATCCTCACCAACACCTACATCAACTCCTACCGCAAGAAGCAGCGGCAACCGCAGCAGCAGATGACGGAGGAGATCGAGGACTGGCAGCTCGCCCGCTCGGCCGCGCACACCTCGAGCGGTCTGAAGTCAGCGGAGATGGAAGCCCTCGAGCACCTTCCCGACAGCGACGTGAAGCAGGCGCTGCAGCAGCTCCCCGAGGACTTCCGCTACGCGGTCTACCTCGCTGACGTCGAGGGCTTCCCCTACAAGGAGATCGCC
The DNA here is from genome assembly GCF_019550935.1 of Mumia sp. zg.B53. NCBI lineage: Bacteria > Bacillati > Actinomycetota > Actinomycetes > Propionibacteriales > Nocardioidaceae > Mumia > Mumia sp. zg.B53. The sequence continues at coordinate 288,929 of NZ_JAHWCK010000002.1, forward strand.
GAGATCATGGAGACGCCGATCGGCACCGTGATGTCGCGTCTTCACCGTGGACGCAAGCAGCTCCGCGAGCTGCTCACCGACTACGCACGGGAGCGCGGCATGGTCTCAGCAGGTGACAAAGCATGAGTGACGACATCAGGCTCGGCCCCGACTGCCAGAGCGCCCTGGAGAACCTCTACCTGTTCCTCGACCACGAGATGGCCGAGGGCGACTGGGACGCCGTGCACGCGCACATCGCCGACTGCGCACCGTGCCTCTCTCAGTTCGACGTGGAGCGCATCGTCAAGGAGCTCGTCGCCCGCTCGTGCCGCGAGAAGGCCCCCGAGGTCCTGCGGGCCAAGGTGCTCACGTCCATCCGCACGACCGTGACGGTCACGCGGAGCGACCGTGGCGTCGAGCCCGGCGCGTGAGCGCGCTCGAGAAGGGCATGTCCGCCACGCTGTCGCGGACGGTCGGTGACAGCGACACGGCGCTCGCCCTCGGGAGCGGCTCGTTGCCGGTCCTCGCGACGCCTCGCACGCTCGCGTGGTGCGAGGAAGCCACCTGCGAGGCGATCGCGTCGGCGGTCGCGGACGGGTCGACGTCTGTCGGGACCCGGGTCCGCCTCGACCACCTCGCGGCGAGTCCGGTCGGTGCGACCGTGACGGTCGCCGCCGCGGTGACCGCGGTCGACGGCCGCATGGTGTCGTTCGAGGTCGTCGTCATGAGCGCCGACGGCACGCTGCTGGCCGAGGGCGAGGTGCGCCGGGTCGTCGTCGACACCGACCGCTTCCTTGCCCGCGTCCGCCCGTGACCTCGGCCGCGTCGGTCGGGGCCGGACGGCTGCTCGTCCGGCCGGTCCGGCCTGAGGAGTACGCGCGCGCCGGCGAGATCGTCGTCACGGCCTACCGCAGCGAGGGCTACCTCCGGTTCTCCGACGGCTCGGAGGACCACGCCTACGCCGCCAAGCTCGCCGACGTGGCGACGCGTGCCGCGGACTCTGTCGTCCTCGTCGTCGAGCTCGACGGACGACTCGTGGGCTCGGTGACCTGGTGCACGCCGGGCTCGTCGATGCGTGAGCTCGCGACGCGCCATGACCAGGGCGAGTTCCGGATGCTCGGCGTGGACCCGGGTGCCGTGGGCCGTGGTGTCGGCACCGCGCTCATCACGTGGTGCCTCGATCGTGCACACCAGGAGGGCCTCGCCGAGGTGGTGATCAGCTCGCTGCCGGAGATGACCGCTGCGCACCGGCTCTATCGACGGCACGGGTTCGTCCGGCGTACCGACCTCGACTGGTCGCCGGTCCCCGGCACGCAGCTCGTCGGCTTCAGCCGGCCGGTCGCCTGAGACCACACACGAGAGGGCCCCGCACCGTGTGGTGCGGGGCCCTCTCGGTGTGATCAAGCGTTGGGACGCTTGCCGTGGTTCGCGTTCTTCTTGCGACGCGCCCGGCGCTTGCGGCCAGTCTTGCCCATGGGTCCTCCTCGAACTGTGCTTCTCCCATGGTCGCACGTGGGGCCGAGTGGCCCGTACGCGACCTCAGACCCCGGTGGTGCTGCGCGGGTAGATCGCGTCGACGTCGGTCATCACGTTGACGAGGTAGGGGACGCCGGACGCGAACGCCCGGTCGAGTGCGGGACCGATCTCCTTGGGGTCGGTGACCGCCTCGCCACCACCGCCGAGGGTCGTCACGATCTCGTCGTAGCGCGTCTGCGGAGCGAGGTCGGCAGCGACGTCGTAGCCGTAGAGGAACTTCATCGGCGCCTTCTCCAGGCCCCATGCCGAGTTGTTGCCGACGACCATGACGACCGGCAGGTTGTGGCGTACGAGCGTGTCGACGTCGATCAGCGACATGCCGGCGGCTCCGTCGCCGAAGAGCACGACGACCTGGCTGTCGGGTCGGGCGATCCGTGCCGCCATCGCGGCGCCGAGACCGGCGCCGAGACAGCCGTACGGTCCGGGGTCGAGCCAGCAGCCCGGGCGTGCCGGCTCGAGGAACTTGCCGGCGAAGGACACGAAATCCCCTCCGTCACCGATGACGACCGCGTCGTCGGCCAGGCGCGGGATGAGCTCCCCGTAGATGCGCGCGGGGTGGATGGGGTCGGCGGAGGCGCTGAGGAGCTCGGCGTCGCGGGTGACCGCCGCCGAGACGGCGTCGCTGAGCTGCTCGGCCCAGCCGGACCAGGAGGGGCGGGTGCCGGTCGTCGCCTCCAGCGCGCGGAGCACCTGGTCGAAGCACGCCGTGAGGTCGCCCGAGAGGGAGGCCGCGAGGTCTGCGCGGGTCGACACCTGGCCCGGGCTGTCGGCGACGTGCACGACCTGTGCGGGGGTGGCGCCGTCCTTGCCGCCGAAGACGCCGTAGCCGAGGCGGAAGTCGAGCGGTGTCCCCACGACCACGACGAGGTCGGCCTTGCCGAGCGCCTGGGACCGCGCCTTCGTGACGAGCAGTCGATGACCGCGCGGGACCACCCCGCGGCCCATGCCGTTGGAGACGGCGGGGATGCCCGTCTCCTCGACGAACCGCAGAGCCGCCTCCTCGGCGCCGTCTGCCCAGACGTCCGTCCCGAGGACGAGGAGGGGACGCTCTGCCCGGGCGATCAGACGCGCCACCTGCCCGACCTGGTCGTCATCGGGCTCGATCGTGTCGGGAAGGCTCCCGTACGCGGCGTCGGCGGGCGCCGTCGTCCGGCTGAAGAGCTGGTCCATCGGGACGTCCAGGAACGTGGGCCCCCGGTGCGACGAGCCCGCGAGCGCGAACGCCTGGTCGACCGTCGGACCGATCTCATCGGTGGTCTTGGCCGTGCCCGCCCACTTCGAGACGGTGGAGACGATCGGCGGGTGGTCGAGCTCCTGGAGGCTCCCCATGCCCCACGTGTGCGTCGCCGCACGGCCGCCGATCGTGACCAGCGGCGACCCGGCGAAGTGCGCCTGCGCGATGGGGCTGACGCCGTTGGTGACGCCCGGTCCGGCCGTCAGCACGGCCAGGCCAGGCGTACGGGTGAGCTTCCCCGTCGCCTCGGCGGCGAACACCGCGGACGGCTCGTGGCGCACGTCGATGAGACGCATCGGCTGGTCGGCCTTCACCGCGGCGTCGTAGAGCGGGAAGACATGGGCACCCGAGAGGGTGAACATCGTCTCCACGCCGTGCGCGCGGGCTGCGTCGAGGGCGTGGTCGCCTCCGTGGCCTTCCCGACCCTCGGGGGCCGGAGCGTCGGGCGCGGTGGGGGTCTCAGCTGTCATGTGACCTAGGTTACCCAGGGGTAATCCTCGGTCACCGCGCGGTGGTCACCGTCCGTCGCCCGCCGGCCGTCGCGAACAGCCACGGCGTCTCGGCACGGATCTGCTCGATCACCGCGAGCAGCAGGTCGGCGCGGTGCGGGGTGGGCGTGGCGAAGAGCGCGTCGTCGCCGATCACCTCCACGCGCCCCTTCACGCCCAGCGCGAGCTGGACGTAGAGGGCGCGGAGGAAGCGTGAGGTGTTGTACGCCGCCGGGGTCGGCCACTCACCCGGCGAGCTGCCGCGGGTACGAGGGCGACGGGTTCCCGCTCCGAGTCGAGCGAGCCACGGCTCGACGACGTTGGGTGCGACGACGTCGCGGTGCAGCACCGCCATCGCCGCGTACGCCAGCCGGTCCTCCTCGCCGTGGTGCAGCACGTGCTCGGTGGGGGAGAGCAGCCGGTCGGCCAGGACGTCGAGGAGCACCGTCAGCTCGAGCTTGTCGAAGTGCGGCGAGCGCGCGAGGGCGCCGAGCAGGTCGGCGCCGTGAGACCCGGCGTTGGCCCATCCGACGTCCGGGATCCATCCCCGCAGGTCCTTCTCGCGCACGAACCACGACGTGGCCTGGTCGCCCCAGCCCATCACGGTCGCCGCCGGCAGCAGCTGCATCTCGTTGTCGCGCACGATGATCTCGGACAGCACGAGCGCCGTGTAGGACCGCCGGAGGATCGTCAGGTCGCCCTGCGTGCCGAGTCCTGTCTGGAGGCCGGTGACGACGCCGTTGCCGAAGCCGCGCAGCAACGCGTCGTACTCGCCGGAGTGGATCCACGTCGCCAGCAGCGGGAAGGCGATGGCGTCACGCGTGTGGGCGTCGGGGCTCGCCAGCATGTCGATCAGCTCGAGCGTGAGGTCGTTGAGTGATCGGTCGTCCGGGACATGCATCCCGGCGTCGATCACGGAACGCCAGTACGACTCGGACACGAGGACATGTTTGCACGCCGAGCGGTGCAGGCGAGACCCGGCCCACACTCGTCTCGGCAGTCAGACCGCCTCCGCCGCCCGCTGGATACGCTGGACTCCGTGCCCTCCCTCGACGACGTCGCGACTCACCAGACCAGCCTCGACGCTGCCGACATGGAGTGGCTGCACCAGCTCGTCGCCGACTGGCAGATCCTCGCCGATCTCTCGTTCGCGGACCTGGTCCTGTGGTTGCCCGATGCGGAGGGCAAAGGATTCTGGGCCGGGGCGCAGATGCGGCCCACCACCGGCGTGACGGCGCACCTCGACGACGTCGTCGGTGACTTCGTTCCCCGCAACCGCCGACCCACCATCGACGCGGCCTTCCGCCAGGGCCGCGTGGTGCGCGAGGGCGACCCGGAGTGGCGCGACGACATCCCGGTCCGGCTCGAGACCATCCCGGTACGCCGCGACGGGGCCGTCATCGCGGTGATCGCCCGCAGCACCAATCTCCTGGGAGTGCGGACGCCGAGCCGGCTCGAGCTCGCCTACCTCGCGATGGCCGACGACCTCACGGAGATGATCAGCAAGGGCGAGTTCCCGTTGCTGGGCGAGCAGTCTGACCTGTCTCACTCGCCGCGGGTGGGCGACGGGCTGATCCGCACCGACGCTGACGGCCGGGTCATCTATGCCAGCCCCAACGGCGTGTCGGCCTTCCGTCGTCTCGGCGTGACAGGGGACCTCGAGAGCGTCGACCTCGCGGAGGTCACCAGATCTCTGCTGAGCGCCCCGAACCGTCCCACCGAGCAAGCGATCCTTCCTGCGCTCACCGGACGCAACGTCACCCAGGCCGAGCTCGAGAACGGTGACGCGTCACTGAGCCTGCGCTCGATCCCGCTCCGTTCCTCGGGGGAGCCGTCCGGCGCCCTGGTGCTGCTGCGCGACGTGACGGAGCTGCGTCGTCGTGAGCGGGAGCTGATGAGCAAGGAGGCGACGATCAGGGAGATCCACCACCGGGTCAAGAACAACCTCCAGACGGTGCAGGCGCTGCTGCGGCTGCAGGCCCGCCGGATGGACACCGGTGCCGGTCGCGAGGCGCTCGAGGAGGCGGTGCGACGGATCGAGTCGATCGCCGTGGTGCACGAGACGCTGAGTCAGGCCTTCGACGAGAAGGTCCCGTTCGACGACGTCGCCGACCGGCTCCGCACCATGGTCGCCGAGGTCGCCTCGGCAGCCAGGAGCGTCACCACGGAGCGGATCGGGAGTTTCGGGGAGCTTCCTGCCGAGGTGGCGACGCCGCTGGCCATGGTGCTCACCGAGCTGATCCAGAACGCCGCCGAGCACGCCTTCGGAGAAGAGGAGCGTGGCCACGTCGTCGTCGAGGCGCACAGGCGTGGTGACCGGCTCGACATCGCGGTCCTGGACGACGGGGTCGGACTGCCCGCGGGGTTCGACCCCCGCGGGACGACGAGTCTCGGCGTCTCGATCGTCGCGACCCTCGTGGAGTCCGAGCTCGGGGGAGTGCTGTCCTTCGGCCCACGGCATCCGGCGACCGGCGGTGGTGGCACGCGCGTGCGCATCCAGGTGCCGCTCGGGGGACGCTGACGGACGAAGGCCCCGTCCCGCGGTTGGCGGGTACGGGGCCTCGGTACGAAAAGGTGCAGCAGCCCGGTGAAGGGCGCTGGGTCAGGCGGTGCGGATCCGGGCACGCGCGGTGCGACGCTTGAGTGCGCGGCGCTCGTCCTCGCTCATGCCACCCCAGACGCCGTGGTCCTGACCGGACTCCAGCGCCCACGTGAGACACTGCTCGCGGACGTCGCAACGGCGGCACACCACCTTGGCCTCCTCGACCTGCGAGATGGCCGGCCCCGTACTCCCGATGGGGAAGAAGAGTTCCGGATCCTCGTCGAGGCACGCAGAGTGGTGACGCCAGTCCATGGCGAAACGTCCTTTCTTCTGACCGCGGGAGGGCGCGATCTTAGGTTTGTGAATCACTTCACGATCGGGGGCGGAAGCCTACTAGTCCCTTACCGTAGGTGAGGGGGTTCTGGGCGTCCGATCTGTTTGTCCTGCGCCCGGAGGAAAACACCGTGAAACCGGCGCTGAACAGCAGCAATAAGATCGTCGCAATAAACGCCGGTTAACACAAGGGCAATCTGAACGAAGGAGCCTGTTCCGTGGGTCACACCACACCTGGGCGGACAGTCAGGATCGTCGCCGCCGTCCTCCTCGTGGCCGTCGAAGGGCTGGGGCTCGCCGTCTTCGCCACGCTCGACCTCCTGGACCTGCACGCCGACCGCGCCGTCCTGGCGATCGGGACCTCGCTGTTCCTGTTCGCCTACGCCGGTCTGCTCCTGGCCTCCGCGCGCGGACTGTGGCGCCTCCAGACCTGGGTGAGGGCACCCATCGTGTTCACGCAGCTCATCCAGCTCGGCCTGGCGTGGAACCTCCGTGAGGCTGCCCCGCCGCTGTCCGGGCTCTTCGCCGTCGTCGCCGGCGCCGTCTTGTGGGGCATCCTGTCGCCGGGGACGAGCCGGATCCTCGCGGCCGTCGACGAGGAGTCGCGCGCCTCTCAGCAGTGACGCGTGTGGTTCAATGGGCTTCGGGTCACCCCCTCTCCACCGCTCCCGCGGCCAGACCGGCCGTGTGCGGGGCTCCGGTTCCCGGTCCCGTTCCTGACCGGCCGTCCTCTGCGCGGCACTCTGGTGCCGTCGTGGACGTGCTTTCACCCTTCTTCCCAGTGAGGTTCTGTCGTGGTTGCCGAATCAGTCGACCGTCTCCCCTTCCCGTCGCAGCACGTGGGAGACCCGGTTTTCGACGTACACCGCGGCGGCAAGATGGAGATCGCGGCGACCGCCCCGCTGCGCGACGCCCACGACCTCTCGCTCTCCTACACTCCCGGGGTCGCCCGTGTGTGCGAGGCCATCGCCGCGGACCCCTCCGTCGCCGACGACTACACCTGGGTCCCCAACACGGTCGCGGTGGTCACCGACGGCTCGGCGGTCCTGGGACTCGGTGACATCGGGCCGACGGCGTCCCTGCCGGTGATGGAGGGCAAGGCGATCCTGTTCAAGCAGTTCGGCGGGGTCGACGCGATCCCGCTGGCGCTCGACGTGCGTGACCCCGGCGACTTCGTCGACACGGTCGCCCGGATGGCGCCGAGCTTCGGCGGCATCAACCTCGAGGACATCGCTGCTCCCCGCTGCTTCGAGATCGAGCGCGCGCTCCAGGCGCGGGTGGACATCCCGGTCTTCCACGACGACCAGCACGGTACGGCGATCGTCACCCTGGCGGCGCTGCTCAATGCCCTGAGGCTCACGGGTCGGAGGGTCGAGGACACCAAGGTCGTCATCTCCGGGGCCGGCGCCGCCGGTGTCGCGATCGCCCGGATCCTCCAGGCCAGCGGTGTCCGCATGCTGGCGGTGGTCGACCGCCGTGGAGTCATCCACCGCGGCAGGACAGACCTCACGCCGATCAAGGCCGAGCTCGCCTATGAGACGCGCGAGTGGGGTCGCACAGGCCAGCTCTCCGACGCCCTCGACGGCGCCGACGTGTTCATCGGCGTGTCCGGCGGCACCGTGGGGGAGTCGGCGATCGAGCGCATGGCGGAGGACGCGATCATCTTCGCGCTGGCCAACCCGACGCCCGAGGTCCACCCCGACATCGCGCGCCGCCACGCCCGCGTGGTCGCGACCGGTCGCTCCGACTACCCCAACCAGATCAACAACGTCCTGGCGTTCCCCGGGGTCTTCCGCGGGGCGCTCGACGTGCGTGCCTCGCGGGTGACCGAGGGCATGAAGGTTGCCGCCGCGCGGGCGCTGTCGGACCTTGTCGGCGACGCGCTCAGCGAGTCGTACGTGATCCCGTCGCCGTTCGACGAGCGGGTGGCGCCGGTGGTGGCGGGGGCGGTGATGGCGGCGGCGCGTCGCGATGGGGTCGCGCGTCGGTAGGGCGATGGGGTCGCGCGTCGGTAGGGCGACGGGGTCGCGCGTCGGTAGGGCGACGGGGTCGCGCGTCGGTAGGGCGACGCCGGACCCCGTAGGGTGCGTGCATGTTCGCCGTGTATGCCGAGTCCTTCAGTCCCGACGACCCGCTCTCCGGCCTCGTGGTCGGTGAGCGTCCCGACCCCCAGGTGCCTGACGGATGGACGACCGTCACCGTCAAGGCGGCCTCGTTGAACCACCACGACGTCTGGTCCCTGCGGGGTGTCGGCCTGCGCGAGGAGTCGCTGCCGATGATCCTCGGCTGCGACGCGGCGGGCTACGACGAGGACGGCAACGAGGTGGTCGTCCACGCTGTCGTCAGCGACCCCTCCTGGACTGGCGACGAGACGCACGACCCGAGGCGCTCGCTGCTGTCGGAGCGGTTCCAGGGGACGTTCGCCGACAAGGTCGCAGTGCCGCGTCGCAACGTGGTGCCCAAGCCGTCCGGGCTGTCGTTCGAGGAGGCCGCGTGCCTGCCGACGGCGTGGCTCACCGCCTATCGGATGCTCTTCACCCAGTCCGGGCTCAAGCCTGGCGACACCGTCCTGGTCCAGGGTGCCGGTGGCGGGGTCTCGACCGCGTTGATCGTCCTGGCGAGAGCTGCCGGGATGCGCGTGTACGCGACGAGCCGGGACGAGGGCAAGCGGGCACGGGCGCTTGAGATCGGCGCGCACGAGGTCTTCGAGGCCGGTGCCCGCCTGCCCGTCCGCGTGGACGCCGTGATGGAGACCGTGGGTGCCGCCACCTGGTCGCACTCGGTCAAGTCGCTCAAGCCGGGCGGGACGATCGTGATCGCCGGTGCCACGTCGGGCAACAACCCTTCGCACGCCGAGCTGACCCGGATCTTCTTCCTCCAGCTGCGGGTGCAGGGCTCGACCATGGGCACCCGCACGGAGCTGGCTCAGCTCGTCGAGCTCCTCGACGTCACGGGCACCCGGCCCCTGATCGACCAGGTGATCCCGATGACGGACGCGCCGAAGGGCTTCGCGGCGGTCGCGTCCGGCGACGTGTTCGGCAAGATCGTCTTCACGCGCTGACCCACCCGACGACGAAGGCCCGCCGATCCGGAGATCGGCGGGCCTTCGTGCGTCTGTCCTGCTCAGTCGTCCTCGTCGTCGAGGCGCGCGAGCCAGGTCGCGAGCCGTTCGACCGGCACCTCGAACTCGGGGTTCAGGTCGACGAACTCCTGCAGCCGCTCAGAGAGCCACGCGAACGTGGCCTCCTCCTCGCCGCGGCGGGAGGCGAGCTCCTCGATCCCTCGGTCGGTGAAGTACACCGTTCCTCCTTCGCGCCTCAGGCGAACGTGCGCTCCATGAGCGCCTTGTTCTCCTCCACGTGCCGCTTGTGGTTGCCCACGGACGGCGCCGCCGACGCGTCACGCGAGACCCGCACCACGGGCAGCGACAGCTCCGGCGCCAGGTTCAGCGCCATGAACGGCCACGGACCCTGGTTGGCAGGCTCGTCCTGAACCCAGCGGACCTCACGGGCGTTGCCGTACTTGGCAAGCTCGGCCTCGATCTCCGCCAGCGGCAGCGGATAGAGCTGCTCGACGCGGACGACCGCCGTACGGATGCCGTCCTTCTCGACCTTGTCACGGGTCGCGAGGATGTCGTACGCGACCCGACCGGAGGTGAGCACGACCCGCTCGACCTTGCTCGCGTCCATGCCGCCCTCGGCCGGATCGGCGAGCACCGGCTGGAACGTGCCCGTCGTGAAGTCCTCGGGCTGCGAGGTGGCGGCCTTCAGGCGCAGGAGCTGCTTGGGGGTGAACACGATGAGCGGGCGGTGCTCGCTCTCGAGGTTCTGGCGACGCAGCAGGTGGAAGTACGAGGCGGGGGTCGACGGCTGGGCGACGACCATCGCGTCCTCTGCGGCGAGCTGGAGGAAACGCTCGATCCGGGCCGAGGAGTGGTCGGGCCCCTGGCCCTCGAAGCCGTGCGGCAGCAGCAGCACGACGCCCGACTTCTGGCCCCACTTCGCCTCACCGGCGGAGATGTACTCGTCGATGACGGACTGGGCGCCGTTGACGAAGTCGCCGAACTGCGCCTCCCACATCGTGAGCGCCTCGGGCCGCGCCACCGAGTAGCCGTACTCGAAGCCGAGCGCGGCGTACTCACTGAGGAGCGAGTCGTAGATGTAGAAGGTGCCCTGGTCCTCCGTCATGCGCGCCAGCGGCGTCCACTCGGCTCCGGTGCGACGGTCGATGATCGTCGCGAAGCGCTGCGAGAAGGTGCCGCGACGCGAGTCCTGGCCGGCGAGGCGCACGGGACGCCCGTCGAGCAGGAGCGAGCCCATGGCGATGATCTCTCCCGTGCCCCAGTCGATCGGACCGGCCGTGATCGCGGCAGCCCGGCGCTGGAGCTGCGGAAGGACCTTCGGGTGGACCGTGAAGCCGTCGGGGACGCTGGTGTAGGCCTCGGCGATGGTCTTGAGCGTCTCCGGAGAAACGGCCGTCTCGAGTCGCGCGAGCTCCGGCTTCTCCGGGTACTCCGGCGCCGTCTGGTACTCGTCGACGGTGCTGGCCTCGGCGAAGACGCGGTGGAGCTGGTCCTGGTAGTCCTTGAGCGCGCTCTCGGCCTCCTCCATCGTGATGTCGCCACGACCGATGAGCGCCGACGTGTAGAGCACACGCACGGACTTCTTCTTCTCGATCACGTCGTACATCTGCGGCTGGGTGAAGCTCGGGTCGTCGCCCTCGTTGTGACCGCGCTTGCGGTAGGTGATCAGGTCGATGACCGCGTCGCGCTTGAAGGTCCTGCGGTACTCGTAGGCCAGCTGTGCGATCCGGATGCACGCCTCCGGGTCGTCGCCGTTGACGTGGAAGATCGGCGCCTGGATCATCCGGGCGACGTCGGTCGCGTACGTCGACGAGCGCGACGAGCTCGGCGAGGTGGTGAAGCCGACCTGGTTGTTGACGATCAGGTGGATCGTCCCGCCGGTGCGGTATCCGCGCAGCTGGGAGAGGTTCAGCGTCTCCGCCACGACGCCCTGGCCGGCGAACGCCGCGTCTCCGTGGATGAGCAGCGGGAGGATCGGGAACTCCTCGCCGCGGTTCAGGCGGTCTTGCTTGGCGCGGGTGATGCCCTCGAGCACCGGGTCGACGACCTCGAGGTGGGACGGGTTGGCGGCGACGGAGACCTTGATCTTGTCACCGCTGGCCGCCGTGAACTCGCCCTCGACACCGAGGTGGTACTTCACGTCGCCCGAGCCCTGCACGGTCCGCGGGTCGATGTTGCCCTCGAACTCGCGGAAGACGTAGCCGGGGTTCTTGCCGGCGATGTTGACCAGCACGTTGAGCCGGCCCCGGTGCGCCATGCCGATGCAGACCTCGTCGAGGTTGTCGGCCGCAGCGGCCTCGCAGATCTCGTCGACGAGCGGGATCGTCGTCTCCGAGCCCTCGAGGCTGAAGCGCTTCTGGCCGACGAACTTCGTCTGGAGGAAGGCCTCGAAGGCCTCGGCCTGGTTGAGCTTGTGCAGGATCCGCAGCTGCTCCTCGCGGGGCGGCTTGGAGTGCTCCCGCTCCACACGTTCCTGAATCCACCGCCGCTGCTCGGGATCCTGGATGTGCATGTACTCGATGCCGGAGGTGCGGGCGTAGGAGTCGCGGAGGATGCCGAGGATCTCGCGGAGCTTCATGAAGCGGCGCTCGCGGCCCCCGAACGAGCCCGTCGCGAACTCGCGCTCGAGGTCCCACAGCGTGAGCCCGTGCGAGGAGATCTCGAGGTCGGGGTGGCTGCGGGGGGAGTGGTCGAGCGGGTTGGTGTCGGCCATCAGGTGGCCGCGCACGCGGAAGGCGTGGATGAGCTCGAGCACGCGGGCCTGGCGGTGGACCTCGTCGTCGTGGCTGACGGCGATGTCGCGGGCCCAGCGGATCGGCTCGTACGGGATCTTCAGCGACGCGAAGATCTCGTCGTAGAAGCCCTCCTCGCCGAGGAGCAGACCGCTCACGCGGCGCAGGAAGTCGCCCGACTGCGCGCCCTGGATGATCCGGTGGTCGTAGGTCGACGTCAGGGTCATCATCTTGGAGATGGCCTGGGTGGCGAGGGTGTGCTCGGAGGCGCCCTGGAACTCCGGCGGGTAGTCCATCGAGCCGACGCCGATGATGGCGCCCTGGCCCTTCATCAGGCGCGGCACCGAGTGGTTGGTGCCGATCGTGCCCGGGTTGGTCAGGCTGATCGTCGTGCCCTGGAAGTCGGCGACCGTCAGCTTGTTGTTGCGCGCCTTGTCGACGACGGCCTCGTACGCCGTCCAGAACTGGGCGAAGTCCATCGTGTCGGCCTGCTTGATCGACGGCACGACCAGCTGACGGGTGCCGTCGGGCTTGGCGAGGTCGATCGCGAGACCGAGGTTGACGTGAGCGGGCTGGAGGAGGTTGGGCTTCCCGTCGACGACCTCGAAGCCGGCGTTCATCTCCGGCATCGCCGTGAGCGCCTTGACCAGCGCGTAGCCGATGATGTGGGTGAACGACACCTTGCCACCACGCGCGCGGGCGAGGTGGTTGTTGATGACGATGCGGTTGTCGATCAAGAGCTTGACCGGCACCGAGCGGACACTCGTCGCGGTCGGGACCGAGAGGCTCTCGTCCATGTTCAGCGCCGTACGGGCCGAAGCGCCGCGAAGGACCTTCTTCTCCACGTCGGCGCCGGGGGCGGGAGCCGACGTCTTGGCCGCCGGGGCGTTGGGCTTCGGCTTCGCCTTGGCCGGCTTGGCAGCCTTGTCGGCGTCGCCCGTGGGTGCGGCCTCCACGCTCTCGGTCGGGGGCGAGGCTACCGCCGGGCGGGCGCCGTCACCGGCCGGCGTGGGGATGTCCCCGGCCGCCGTCGGCTTGGCTGTGGGCGGACGGACAGCGGTCGCCGTCGCCTTCACCGGCCGCGCGCTGCTCGAGCCGTTCGACGTCGGGGGACTGCTCGGCGCTGCTCCATCGCCTTCGAAGAGGCGAGACCACGACGCGTCGACCGACGCGGGGTCCGACTTGTAGCGCTCGTACATCTCCTCGACGAGCCACTGGTTGGTGCCAAAATCTGGCAGGGGGCTGTCGCTCTGGGCCACGGCCTCGATCGCCTCTTCCGGGTTGTCCGTTGTCTCCGACGCCCCGCAGGGCATACGCGTACCAGGGTAGACCCCGAAGGAAGGGGCGTCATCGACGGTACCGAAGCATGTCCAGGCTCACATCCAGGCGGTGACGTCCGGGTTCGGACGTCCAGATCAGGGGCACGTCCGGGGGCGTCCCCGATCACAACGGGCCCCGGGTGCGCCCAGGATGACAGCATGCTCCTGCCACTGGTCTCGGTCACCGTCATCGGCATCGTCGCCGGTCTCCTCCTCCGGCCCTCTCCACCGGTACGGAGGAGCAGGCCCCGTGGTGTCGCGGTCGGGGTCCTCGGGGCGTGGGCGGGCTTCCTCGTCCTCGCCCTCCTCGGCGTCGTCGTCGACGTCGTGGCCGGCACGGGAACATACGTCGCCCTGCTCGGGCACGCGGGCGCCGTCCTCGGTGCGGCCGCCGCGAGCAGGTCGTAGGCGGCCGGCCTCGAGCGTCTAGGCCGTCCGGTCGTCGCGGGCGGAGGCGGCGACGAAGCGTGCCTCGGCGGCGCGCCAGGCCGACTGCGCGGCCGAACGGACCACGGGGACCAGCGGCGCGACGGCGGCGGTCGCCGAGGCCGGCAGGTGCTGGCGACCCCAGCGGCGAGCGTCACCCCACAGGTCGAGGCCGCGTGCCTGCAGCTCGAGACGCCGCCACGCGCGCTCCAGGTCGGCCACGGCATCGGCGTAGGCGGCGATGCTCGCGTGGTCGCGCGGCCGCGCCGCGTCCCGCCGGGAGGAGGCGGTCGAGGCGAGCGCCACGAAGCGCGCGGTCGGGCGACGGCGTACGTCGTCGGCGAGCGCCGCGGACTCGTGGCCGTGGACCTCCTCGCGCATGTCCATCCAGGCGTCGAGGATCCCGTCGTGCCGGTGCAGCGACGTACGGTGCAGGCGGGCGAAGTAGGCCCGCGCGCGGCGACGGTAGCCCACCTCCTCGGCGGTCAGTGCCGCCATGCACGCGCCTGCTGCGACCACGGCGACCACCGGTCCGACGGTGAGACCGACCAGGGCCGCCACGCTGAGCCAGGCCGCCCAGCTGGGGAGGCGGTTGCCGCGGTTCGCTCGCATGCCCACCAGGGTACGTCGGCGCGGGCACGTTCGGACAGCATCGCGACGGACGAAGCGCCCGGAAGAAGAACAGCCGCTGACCTGTCGGTGCAGGTCAGCGGCTTGATCTGTCGGTGCCCCCGGTAGGATTCGAACCTACGCTCCCGCCTCCGGAGGGCGGTGCTCTATCCCCTGAGCTACGGGGGCGTGCGCGCTTCTCGAGCGAGCCCGACAACGGTAGCGCACGCCGAGTACGGTTGCGCACATGCCCTTCCCGAACGGCCGGCCGCCGCGTGTCCTGGTGGTCGACGACACCGACTCGATCCGCCTGCTGCTGCGGACCAACTTCGAGCTGGAGGGATGGACCGTCCTGGAGGCGGCCGACGGCCTGGAGTGCCTCGACGTCGTTGTGGACACCCGGCCCGACGTGGTGACGATCGACGTCGTCATGCCCCGGATGGACGGGCTGGAGACTGTACGCGCGCTCCGCAGGTCCCCGAGCACCCGTGACATCCCGGTCGTCATGGTGACGACCCAGGCCCAGGCGTACGACCTCCAGCGGGGCCAGGACGTCGGCGTGGACGCCTACGTCACCAAGCCCTTCGACCCCGCGGTGCTGGTCCGTACCGTGCGCGCGGTGATCGAGGGGGCGTCCCAGCCCGGATAGCCGAGTGAGACTGCGGCGCCTGCGTTGACGGGCCTCGATACGATTCGTAGGTGACTCCCGAACAGCTCTCCGATGCGATCGTCGACGCCCTCAACGCCCTGGTGGCGTCGGGGACGGTCTCCCTGCCCGAGGTTCCCGCGTCGGTGGTCGTCGAGCGACCCAAGGTCAAGGACCACGGCGACTACTCGACCAACGTCGCGATGCGGCTCGGCAAGCAGGCCCAGATGGCGCCGCGGGACCTGGCTGCCGCGCTCGCGGAGCAGCTCGCGAAGGCCCCGGGAGTGGGTTCCGTCGAGGTCGCCGGGCCTGGGTTCCTCAACGTCCGCGTCGACACGGGGGCTCAAGGCTCCCTCGCCGGCGACATCGTCCGTGCCGGCAGCGCTTACGGCATCACGGACACGCTGGGCGGCCGACGGGTCAACCTCGAGTTCATCTCGGCCAACCCCACGGGTCCGCTGCACCTCGGCCACACCCGCTGGGCCGTCGTCGGTGACGCGATCGCCCGGGTCGTCAGCGCGGCCGGGGCCCAGGTCTCGACCGAGTTCTACGTCAACGACCGCGGCACCCAGATGGACAAGTTCGCGGCCTCGCTGATGGCGGTGGCCAACGGCGACGAGGTCCCGGAGGATGGCTACCACGGTGGCTACGTCGTCGACCTCGCCGCGGAGGTCGTCGCCGCGGTCCCGGGGATCCTCGACCTGCCCGCCGACGAGCAGCTCGCCGCGTTCCGCGAGAACGGCTACGAGCTCCAGCTCGCCCACCAGAAGGCCGACCTCGCCACCTTCCGGACCGTGTTCGACTCCTGGTTCTCCGAGCGTTCGCTCGTCGCGTCCGGCGCCGTCGACCGGGCGCTGGAGGTCATCGCCGAGGAGGGCCATCTGTACGAGGCCGACGGTGCCACCTGGATGCGGACGACCGACTTCGGTGATGACAAGGACCGGGTCCTGATCCGCTCCAACGGGGAGCAGACCTACTTCGCGTCCGACACGGCCTACTACCTCGACAAGCGGGCCCGTGGCTTCGAGCAGTGCCTCTATCTCCTGGGAGCCGACCACCACGGCTATGTCGGACGGCTCCAGGCCATGGCGGCGTGCGCCGGGGACGAGCCGGGCTACAACCTCCAGGTGCTCATCGGCCAGCTCGTCAAGATCCTCTCCGACGGGGTGGAGCTCAAGCTGTCGAAGCGGGCGGGCACGCTCGTCACGCTCTCGGAGCTGATCGACATGGTCGGTGTGGACCCGTTGCGCTACACGCTCGTACGGCACCCGGTCGACTCCCCGCTGACGGTCGACGTGGCCGAGATGACGCGGCAGAGCCCGGACAACCCGGTCTACTACGTCCAGTACGCGCACGCGCGCCTCTCCAGCATCCTGCGCAACGGCGCCGACCTCGGGATCGTCCCGGCGCCCGACGCCGCCGACCTGTCGTACCTCTCGACCGAGCGCGAGGGCGACCTCCTGCGCGCGCTGGCGGAGTTCCCCCGGGTCGTGGCCCGCGCCGCGGAGCTGCGCGAGCCGCACCGCGTCGCGCGCTACCTGGAGGACACAGCGGCGGCGTTCCACAAGTTCTACGACGTGTGCCGCGTCCTTCCGCAGGGCGACGAGGACGTGCAGCCCGTCCACACGGCACGCCTGGTCCTCATCGACGCCACCCGCACGGTCCTGGCCAACGGGCTGGAGCTGCTCGGCGTCTCCGCTCCCGAGCGGATGTGATCCGGTGCGTTCGCACGAGGCCGGTGCGCTGCACGGGCAGGCCGGGAGCCGGGGTCCGGCATGGCTGCGCGAGCCCGACGACACCAACGAGCTGGTGCGGCACCTGTGGTCCGACCATGTCGAGCGGCGCGAGGACGGCGAGCTGGCCGTCGCCGGCGTCGGCGCGACAGAGCTGGCCGCGGAGTTCGGGACGCCCCTCTACGTCGTCGACGAGGACGATCTCCGCGGACGCGCGCGCGCCTTCCGCGAGGCGTTCGCCGGGTGGGACGTCTACTACGCCGCGAAGGCCTTCCTCTCGACCGCGATCGCGCGGTGGATCACCGAGGAGGGCCTGCGGATGGACGTGTGCACCGGGGGCGAGCTCGCCGTCGCGCTGCGTGCCGGTGTACCCCCGGAGAACCTCGGCCTGCACGGCAACAACAAGAGCATCAGTGAGATCCGCCGGTCGCTCGAGGCCGGGGTGGGCAGGATCATCGTCGACTCGCTCCTCGAGGTGGAGCGCGTCGCGACGGTCGCTGCCGAGCTGGGGGTGACGGCGCGGGTGATGGTGCGGGTGACCGCCGGCGTCGAGGCACACACCCACGAATACATCGCCACCGCGCACGAGGACCAGAAGTTCGGCCTCTCCATCACCGAGGGCGACGCCTTCGAGGCGGTGCGGCAGGTGCTCGAGCGGCCGTCGCTGGAGCTGCTCGGGCTGCACTCGCACATCGGGTCGCAGATCTTCGACACCGCGGGCTTCGAGGTTGCGGCGCACCGGGTGCTGGCCCTGCACGCCCGGATCTGCGCCGACCTGGGCTACGTCGCCCCCGAGCTCGACCTCGGCGGCGGCTACGGCATCGCGTACACGACCCAGGACGACCCCTCCACCCCGCAGCAGCTCGCCGACGGCATGCGCGAGATCGTCGAGCGGGAGTGCCGCGGGCTGGGCGTCGCCGTCCCGCGACTGTCCGTCGAGCCGGGTCGCGCGATCTCCGGACCCTCCACGTTCACGCTGTACGAGGTGGGCACCACCAAGGAGGTGGCGCTCGACGGCGGAGCGATGCGACGCTACGTCGCCGTCGACGGCGGGATGAGCGACAACATGCGCACCGCTCTGTACGACGCCGACTACTCGTGCACGCTCGCCTCCCGCGCCTCCACGGCCACGCCGGTGCTCAGTCGTGTCGTCGGCAAGCACTGCGAGTCCGGCGACATCGTGGTCAAGGACGAGTTCATGCCGTCCGACGTGGCCCCGGGCGACCTGATCGCGGTGCCTGGCACCGGCGCGTACTGCCGCTCGCTGGCCTCCAACTACAACCACGTCCCACGCCCCGCGGTGGTCGCGGTCAAGGACGGGGCCGCTCGGCTGATCGTACGCCGGGAGACCGAGGACGACCTGCTGCGCCTCGACGTCGGCTGACCCGCCTGTCGCTCATGCGCCGGACACCGGCGTCCGGCGCCCGCCTCCACGACTAGGCTGGCCCTGTGACCTCCCACCCTGATCAACCTCGCACCCTGCGCGTGGCGCTGCTCGGGCACGGCGCCGTCGGCAGCGAGGTGGCTCGCCTGCTCACCCGTGACGCCGACGAGCTGGCCCAGCGTGTCGGTGCCCGCCTCGAGCTGGTCGGCGTCGCCGTCAACAGCGCGCGCAGCGACCGCGAGACCGTCTTCGACCCTGCTCTCCTGACCACCGACGCGATGTCGCTGGTCACGCGCGGGGACGTCGACGTGGTGATCGAGCTGATCGGGGGCATCGAGCCTGCCCGGTCGCTGGTGCTGGCGGCGCTCGAGCATGGAGCATCGGTGGTCACGGGCAACAAGGCGCTCCTCGCCGAGGACAGCACCACGCTCTTCGCCACGGCCGATGCCGCCGGTCGCGACCTGTCGTACGAGGCGGCCGTCGCCGGAGCGATCCCGATCGTCCGGCCGCTGCGCGAGTCGTTGACCGGCGACCACGTGCGTCGTGTCCTTGGCATCGTCAACGGGACCACCAACTTCATCCTCGACGCGATGACGAGCACCGGCCAGAGCTTCGACGAGGCGCTCGCGGAGGCCCAGCGTCTCGGGTTCGCCGAGGCCGACCCGACCGCCGACGTCGAGGGCTTCGACGCCGCCGCGAAGGCAGCCATCTTGGCGAGCCTCGCGTTCCACACCCGGGTGACCATCGACGACGTCCACCGCGAGGGCATCAGCAGCGTCACCGCGGCAGAGATCGCCTCGGCCGACGACATGGGCTGCGTCGTCAAGCTGTTGGCGATCTGCGACCAGAGCTCGGACGGTCAGGCGGTCTCCGCCCGAGTCCACCCCGTGATGATCCCCAAGGACCACCCTCTCGCCAGCGTGCGCGGGGCCTACAACGCGGTCTTCGTGGAGAGCGAGTCCGCCGGACAGCTGATGTTCTACGGTCCCGGCGCAGGGGGGTCCCCGACGGCGAGCGCCGTCCTCGGCGACGTCGTGGCCGTGGCCCGCAACCGGCTGCTCGGGGTGACCGGCCCGCCCGAGCGGACCCACGCCCGTCGCCGCGTCCTCGGCATCGGCGACGCTCTGACCCGCTACCACATCGCCCTCGACGTCGACGACAAGGCAGGCGTGCTCGCCTCGGTCGCCCTGGCGTTCGCGGAGAACGAGGTCTCGATCTCGGCCGTCCAGCAGGAAGGCCACGGCGACGACGCCCAGCTCGTCGTCATCACCCACACCGCGACCGACGCCGCGCTCTCGCGCACGGTACGACAGCTCCGTGACCTGCCGATGGTCCGTGACGTGTCGTCGGTGATGCGGGTCGAAGGAGAAGGACTGTGACCGAGCAGCACGGTGCCCGCCTGTGGCGCGGCGTGATCGACGAGTACCGCGACCGTCTGCCCGTCGTCGGGGACACGCCGGCGGTGACGCTGGGGGAGGGTGGCACGCCCCTGGTCCACTCGGGCTGGCTCTCTGAGATCACGGGCTGCGACGTCCACCTGAAGGTCGAGGGGAGCAACCCCACGGGCTCGTTCAAGGACCGTGGCATGACGGCCGCGATCACGGTGGCAGCGGCCGAGGGGGCCGAGGCGGTCGTGTGCGCGTCGACCGGCAACACGTCGGCGTCGATGGCTGCCTACGCCGCCCGCGCCGGCCTGCGCCCCATCGTCCTCGTCCCACAGGGCAAGATCGCCGCGGGCAAGATGGCTCAGGCCCTGATGTTCGACTCCCTGGTCGTGCAGGTGCGCGGCAACTTCGACGACTGCCTCGACATCGCCCGCGGGCTCGCCGACAGCTATCCCGTCGCGCTCGTCAACTCCGTCAACCCGGTGCGGATCCAGGGCCAGAAGACAGGCGCCTTCGAGGTGGTCGACGCCCTCGGCGACGCGCCGGACCTGCACGTCATGCCGGTCGGCAACGCCGGCAACATCTCGGCGTACTGGCTGGGCTACAGCGAGTACGCCGCCGACGGCGTGGCGACGCGTCGTCCGCAGATGTGGGGCTTCCAGGCCGAGGGTGCGGCACCGCTCGTGCTCGGTGCTCCGGTGCCCGACCCCGAGACGGTCGCCAGCGCCATCCGGATCGGCAACCCCGCGTCCTGGAACCTCGCGGTCGCCGCGCGCGAGGAGTCCGGCGGACGCATCGCCTCGGTGTCGGACCGCGAGATCCTCGACGCGCAGCGCGAGCTGGCCCGGCACGACGGCGTGTTCGTCGAGCCGGCGTCGGCCGCCGGCGTGGCTGGGCTGCTCAAGGCCACGGCTGCGGGTGAGGTGCCGACCGGCGCCACGGTGGCGGTCGTCGTCACCGGCAACGGCCTCAAGGACATCGACACTCCCTTGACCCATCTCGGTGACATCGCCGAGAACGTCGTGGACGCCGATGTCCGCAAGGCGGCCGAGCTCGCCGGTCTGGCATGAGCCCCTTCGTCTCGGGGCCGGTGACGGTGGTGACTCCGGCCTCGTCGGCGAACCTCGGCCCCGGCTACGACACCCTCGGCCTCGGACTCGGCCTCTACGACGAGGTCACGGCCGAGGTCGTAGACGGGTCAGGGCTCGAGGTGACGGTCGAGGGCGTGGGTGCCGACGACGTGCCTCGTGACGAGTCGCACCTCGTGGTCCGCGCCCTGCGCGCCGTCTTCGACGAGGCCGGCCTCGACCAGCCGGGTCTGCGGGTGCGCTGCCTCAACCGCATCCCGCACGCGCGTGGGCTCGGGTCGAGCTCCGCGGCGATCGTCGGCGGGATCTCCGCGGCGCGGGCGCTGTTGACCGCGACCGCTCCCGGGACCATCGCGCCGCCCGGCGCGGTGACGGTGGACGACGCCAGCGCTCTCCAGCTGGCGACCCGGATCGAGGGTCACCCGGACAACGTCGCTGCCGCACTCCTCGGCGGCCTCACCATCGCCTGGGACGACGGTGCCCGGACACGTGCCGTACGCCTCGACGTGCAGGCCTCCGTGGTGGCCTTCGTGCCCCCGGACGGGGTGAGCACCGAGGTTGCGCGCGGGCTGCTGCCCGACCAGGTCCCGCACGCCGACGCCGCCCGCAACGCCGGTCGCGCGGCGCTGCTCGTGGCCGCGTTCGACGGGCGGCCCGAGCTGCTGCTCGACGCGACCGAGGATGCGCTGCACCAGGCCTATCGGGCGCCGGCGATGCCCGCGTCGTACGCGCTCGTGCAGGAGCTGAGGGCTGACGGCGTCCCGGCGATCATCTCCGGCGCCGGCCCGACCGTGCTGGCCTTCGCGACCGACATCTACGAGGCGGCGCCGCTGGTCGGACGCGCGCCCGAGGGTTGGGCGGCGCTCCCGCTCGAGATCGCCGCCCGCGGCGCCTGCCGGGCCTGACCGATCCTCGGAGGGCGCTGTCTCACGATCTGTTCACCAGGGGAACATGTGGACTGTGGGGGGTGTTACAGTCGCATCGGGTGATCCGAGAGGGTACGACTCGCTCGCACCTCCTCGACCCCATCTCTCCCCGCATCCTCCTGACGTCCGTCGATGTTCAGAAGTTCCAGGACCGCGTGGGAACCGCACATGCTTGTCCGCCTCCGGTTCACGGGGTCGGGCCTGGCGGTCCGCTACCTCGTACGGACCGCTCACAACGAGCGGCGCCCGAGTGCCGCCTGACGTGGGAAGGACCTCACGTGACCGAAACACCCACCCTGCTCGGTGGCGCCGGCGAGCCCGCAGCCGAGCCCGTGGCGAAGACCTCCCGTCGACGGGGGACCGGCCTCAACGCCATGGTTCTCCCGGAGCTGCAGCAGATCGCCTCCGGCCTCGGCATCAAGGGGGTCGGCAAGATGCGCAAGGGCGCGCTGATCGAAGCCATCCAGTCTGCACAGGGCGGCTCGACCACCGCGGCGCCGGCGCGTACGAGCGCTCCCGAGGCGACCACGCCCGAGGCGGCCGCCGCGACGACCGAGAGTGCCCCTCGCGCGGAGACGCGTGAGGATCGTGG
Source organism: Mumia sp. zg.B53 (assembly GCF_019550935.1). NCBI lineage: Bacteria > Bacillati > Actinomycetota > Actinomycetes > Propionibacteriales > Nocardioidaceae > Mumia > Mumia sp. zg.B53. The sequence continues at coordinate 310,963 of NZ_JAHWCK010000002.1, forward strand.
CCAGCAGGCCCGCGGCGACAAGCGGGACGCCCGCGGCGACAAGGCCCGCGAGGACCGCGGCGGCGACAAGCCCCGCGAGGACCGGGGCGACCGTGGCGGCGACAAGCCCCGCGAGGACCGGGGCGACCGCGGCGGCGACAAGGCCCGCGAGGACCGGGGCGACCGCGGCGGCGACAAGCCCCGTGAGAACCGGGGCGACCGCGGCGGCGACAAGCCCCGCGAGGAGAAGCCTCGGGATGAGCGCGCGGAGAAGTCCCGCGACGACCGCAGCGGCGACCAGAATGCTGCCGACGCCCAGCGCGCCGACAAGACCGAGAGCCGCGACCGCGGTGACGCCGACCGCGGCAACGACCGCGACGGCGAGGGCGGCGGACGCCGCCGAAACCGAAACCGCAACCGCAACCGCAACCGTGATCGCGACCGCAGCGACCGGGGCGACCGCAGCGACCGGGGCGACCGGGGCGACCGGGGTGACCGCAGTGAGCGGACCGGGCGCGAGTCCGAGCCAATGGTGGGCGACGACGATGTCCTCATCCCTGCTGCCGGCATCCTCGACGTGCTCGACAACTACGCGTTCGTGCGCACCAGCGGCTACCTGCCCGGCGAGAACGACGTCTACGTCTCGCTGTCGATGGTCCGCAAGTGGGGCCTGCGCAAGGGCGACGCGATCGTGGGTCAGGTGCGCCAGCCCCGTGAGGGCGAGCGCAAGGAGAAGTTCAACCCCCTGGTCAAGATCGAGTCGGTCAACGGCATGACGATCGAGGAGGCCAAGCAGCGGGTCGAGTTCTCCAAGCTCACCCCGCTCTACGCCTCGGAGCGGCTCCGCCTGGAGACCGAGCCGACCCAGCTCGCGGGCCGCATCATCGACATCGTGTCGCCCATCGGCAAGGGCCAGCGCGGACTGATCGTGTCGCCCCCCAAGGCCGGCAAGACGATGGTGATGCAGCAGATCGCCAACGCGATCACGACCAACAACCCCGAGTGCCACCTGATGGTCGTCCTCGTCGACGAGCGCCCGGAGGAGGTCACCGACTTCCAGCGCACCGTCAAGGGCGAGGTCATCGCGTCGACCTTCGACCGGCCGGCCACCGACCACACGACGGTCGCCGAGCTGGCGATCGAGCGCGCCAAGCGTCTCGTCGAGCTCGGGCACGACGTGGTCGTCCTGCTCGACGGCATCACGCGCCTCGGACGTGCCTACAACCTTGCCGCCCCGGCGAGCGGGCGCATCCTCTCCGGTGGCGTCGACTCGTCGGCGCTCTACCCGCCGAAGCGGTTCTTCGGCGCCGCTCGCAACATCGAGGACGGCGGGTCGCTGACCATCCTCGCCACCGCGCTGGTCGAGACCGGCTCGCGGATGGACGAGGTGATCTTCGAGGAGTTCAAGGGCACCGGCAACATGGAGCTGCGTCTCCGCCGCGAGTTCGCCGACAAGCGGATCTTCCCGGCGATCGACGTGGAGTCCTCCGGCACCCGGCGCGAGGAGCTCCTGATGAGCCGCGAGGAGCTGTCCATCATCTGGAAGCTGCGTCGCGTGCTGTCGGGCCTGGACGGTCAGCAGGCCCTGGAGCTCATGATCGAGAAGCTCAAGACGACCAAGAGCAACGTCGAGTTCCTCATGCAGATCAACCAGAGCACCCCCGCCACCGGACGCCGGGGCAATGGGGACGACGACTGATGAGCAGCGTCTACGACTTCCGCGCCGTCGACATCGACGGCACGGAGCGGGATCTCGACGAGTTCCGGGGTAAGGCGGTCCTCGTCGTCAACACGGCGAGCAAGTGCGGCTTCACCCCGCAGTACGAGGGGCTCGAGAAGCTGTACCGGGAGTACCAGGACGCGGGCCTCGTGGTGCTCGGCTTCCCGTGCGACCAGTTCCGCAACCAGGAGCCGGGCGACGAGGCCGAGATCAAGGAGTTCTGCTCCCTGACCTACGACGTGACCTTCCCCATGTTCGCCAAGGTCGACGTCAACGGGCCGGAGGCGCACCCGCTCTACCAGTGGTTGCGCGACCAGAAGTCGGGTGTCCTCGGCGACCGGATCAAGTGGAACTTCACCAAGTTCCTCATCGACCCCGAGGGCAACGTGGTGGACCGCTATGCGCCCACCACCAAGCCCGAGGACCTCGCCGACGACATCGAGAAGCTCCTGCGGTGAACCCTCTGGTGGTCACGGTGGTGCTGCTCAACGCACTCGCCGGGGCCTCGGTGCTGTTCGCGCTGACCGAGGCCAACAAGGGTGTGCCGATCTCCGAGACCGCGGTCTACCTCACCGTCGCGGTGGGGCTCATGGCGCTCTCGGTGATCCTCCTGGCGGGCTCGATGATCGCGGCCTGACCAGGGAATGCAACCCCGACGATTCGTGTTTCACCGAGCGACGGTGGCACAATGCCTACGGCTCTGGTTCACGGCCCGACCAGCGGGACGACCCAGCGGCTGACGAGAGGAAGACACATGAAGCACGACATCCACCCCAAGTACGTCGCGACCGAGGTCTCCTGCACCTGCGGCAACACGTTCACGACCCGCAGCACCTCGACCGAGGGCGTCATGCGCGTCGAGACCTGCTCTGCCTGCCACCCGTTCTACACGGGCAAGCAGCGCATCCTCGACACCGGCGGCCGCGTCGCCCGCTTCGAGAAGCGCTACGGCAAGAAGTAACCCCGTCGCGGCGCCGGCCACGCACCTCGCGTGCGCCGGCGCCGTTGTCATGTCAGGACCCGTCACGCAGGGAGGGAGGAGACCGATGAGCAACCGGTTCGACGCCGTGGAGTCGCTCGTGCGCGAGCACGCCGACCTCGAGACGCAGATGGCCGATCCCGCCGTCCACTCCGACCCTGCGCGCGCCAAGCGGCTCGGCCAGCGCTATGCCGAGCTCACGAGCATCGTCCGGACCTACCACGACTGGCAGCAGACGGTGGACGACGTCCAGGCCGCGCGCGAGCTCGCCGACGAGGACCCCGACTTCGCCTCCGAGGTGGCGTCCCTCGCGAGCCGCGAGCACGACCTCGCTGAGCGGCTGCAGCGCCTCCTGGTCCCGCGGGACCCCGCCGACTCCAAGGACGCGATCCTCGAGATCAAGGCGGGCGAGGGTGGCGAGGAGTCCGCGCTGTTCGCCGGCGACCTGCTCCGGATGTACCTGCGCTGGGCGGAGAGCCGCGGCTGGAAGACCGAGCTGATCGACGAGAACGCCTCCGACCTCGGCGGCTACAAGTCGGTGACGGTCGGCGTGAAGGCCAAGGGAAGGCCCGAGCCGGGGGAGGCGCCGTACGCGAAGCTCAAGTTCGAGGGCGGCGTCCACCGGGTCCAGCGCGTGCCCGTGACGGAGTCGCAAGGCCGCGTCCACACCTCCGCCGCCGGCGTGCTCGTCCTCCCCGAGGCCGAGTCCGTCGATGTCGACGTCAACGAGAACGACCTCCGGATCGACGTCTTCCGGTCGTCGGGGCCGGGCGGGCAGAGCGTGAACACGACCGACTCCGCCGTCCGGATCACCCACCTTCCCACCGGCATCGTGGTGAGCTGCCAGAACGAGAAGAGCCAGCTCCAGAACAAGGAGCAGGCGCTGCGGATCCTCCGCTCGCGGCTGCTGCAGGCCGCTCAGGACGCCGCCGACGCCGAGGCCTCGGACGCCCGCCGTTCACAGGTCCGCACGGTCGACCGCTCCGAGCGGATCCGGACCTACAACTTCCCCGAGAACCGCATCTCCGACCACCGCGTGGGCTTCAAGGCCTACAACCTCGACCAGGTGATGGACGGCGCGCTCGACGACGTCGTGGAGGCCTGCGTCGATGCCGACCTCGCCGCGCGGCTCGCCGCCGTCGAGAGCTCGGCGTGACCCAGGTCCGTACGGCACTGGCCGAGGCCGCCCGTCGGCTCGCCGAGGCGGGGGTCGCCTCGCCGCGCAACGACGCCGAGCTGCTCCTCGCCCACGTGCTCGGGACCGGGCGGTCGGGTCTGCTGCTCGTGGACGGCATCGACGACGCCCAGGCGGCGGCGTACGAGGAGCTGGTCGTCCGCCGTGCGGCCCGAGAGCCGCTGCAGCACCTGACGGGCTCGGCCGCCTTCCGCTACCGCGACCTGGCCGTAGGCCCGGGGGTCTTCGTGCCCCGCCCCGAGACCGAGTCGCTGGTCGAGTGGGGCCTATCGGTCCTCGACTCGTTCGAGGTCGAGCACCCCGTGGTCGTCGACCTCGGGACGGGATCCGGTGCGATCGCCGGTGCCGTCGCCTCCGAGCGGCCGCACACCCGCGTCCACGCCGTCGAGCTGGGCGACGCGGCCTTTGCCTACGCCGAGAACAACCTGGCCGGCCTCGGCGTCGACCTTCGCCACGGTGACCTCGCGGAGGCGTTCCCCGACCTCGACGGGACCGTCGACCTCGTCCTGGCCAACCCGCCGTACATCCCTCTCACGGCGTGGGAGTCGGTCGCCGTCGAGGCCCGTGACCACGATCCCGACCTGGCGCTGTGGTCGGGGGAGGACGGGCTCGACGCGATGCGTGACGTCGCCGCGACGGCGGCTCGGCTGCTGCGCCACGGCGGCTGGGTCGGCGCCGAGCACGCCGACGTTCAGGGGGCCTCCGCGCCCGCCGTCTTCGTCGCGCACGGTGCCTTCGAAGAGGTCCGCGATCGCGCCGACCTGGCCGGGAGGCCGCGGTTCGTCACCGCGCGCCGCGCTCGTCGGTAGGGACCTCCCGCCCTGTTGCCGCCCCAACCAGCAGGGGTACGGCGGGTCCAGGACCGGTGCTGGCACGATGGCCCTGTGAGCGAACGGTTCTCCTGCCTCGACGACGACCAGCGTGACGCCGGGCTGGAGGCTGCCCGGGCGGCGATCCGCGACAACGCCCTGGTCGTGATGCCGACCGACACGGTCTATGGGATCGCCGCGGACGCCTTCGAGCCGGAGGGGGTCGCAGCACTGCTGGCCGCCAAGGGACGCGGCCGGCACATGCCGCCCCCGGTCCTCGTCGCCTCCACCACCACGCTCGACGCGCTGGCGTCACGGATGGAGCCGTACGTGCACACGCTGGCCGAGGCGTTCTGGCCCGGGCCGCTGACCCTGATCTGCCGCCAGCAGGAGTCGCTGGTGTGGGACCTCGGCGAGACACGAGGGACCGTGGCGATCCGCATGCCCGCGGACGAGAACGCCCTGGCGCTGCTGCGCCGTACGGGGCCGCTCGCCGTGTCGAGCGCCAACCTCACCGGGCGTCCCGCCGCCACCACGGTGGAGGAGGCCGAGGAGCAGCTCGGCGAGAGTGTCGCGGTCTATCTGGACGGCGGGCCTGCGGGCAGCGGCGTGCCCTCGACGATCGTCGACTGCACGGGCGACCTCCCGAGAGTCGTGCGCTCCGGCGCGATCACGGTCGAGCAGATCGTCGAGCTCGGGGTCGAGGTCGGCTGACCCGTGCGCGAGTATCTCGTCGTCTTCCTCGTCGCCGTCGCGGTGACCTATGTCCTGGCCGTCCTGGCGCGCGAGAGTGCGATGAAGGTCGGGGCCTACGCGCGGGTGCGCGACCGCGACGTGCACGCCATCCCTATCCCGTACTTCGGCGGGATCGCGATGCTGCTCGGCCTGCTCGCGGCCTACCTGGTGGCGTCGCAGATGCCGTTCCTGTCGCGCTCGGAGGACGCCGTGCTCTCGGACGCGGGCGCAGTGATGGTCGGGGCGACGGTCATCACGGTCGTCGGCGTGATCGACGACATGTACGAGCTGGACGCGCTCACGAAGTTCGCCGGACAGGTCCTCGCCGCGGTCATTACGGTGTCGATGGGCGTGCAGCTCGTCTATCTCCCGCTCCCGGGAACCACGTGGGCGATCGATCCGCTCCAGTCGATCTTGTTCTCCGTCCTGACGATCGTCATCTGCGTCAACGCGGTGAACTTCGTCGACGGGCTCGACGGTCTGGCCGCCGGCGTCGCCGGCATCGGAGCGGTGTCGTTCTTCATCTTCGCCTTCGTCCTCGTCTCCGAGAACCGGCAGACGAACGCGATCGCCGCGGCGATGCTGTGCGCCGCTCTCGCCGGCGTCTGCGCGGGGATCCTGCCGCACAACTTCAACCCTGCACGGATGTTCATCGGCGACGCCGGAGCGATGCTCCTCGGCTTCGTGCTCGCATGCTCGGCCATCTCCTTGTCGGGTAGGTTCTCGGCTGCCGAGGCGATCCAGGGCCTCGGCGGCGCCCAGGCGTCGCTCTTCCCCGCCCTGCTGCCGCTGCTGCTTCCCTTCGCGGTGCTGCTCGTCCCGTTCGTGGACATGCTGATGGCGGTCGTACGCCGTACCCGTGCCGGGCGCTCGCCGTTCGCGCCCGACAAGCTGCACATGCACCACCGGTTGCTGGAGATCGGCCACTCGCACCGCCGGGCGGTGCTGGTCATGTACATGATCTCGGGGGTCGTGGCCTTCGGTGCCGTGGCACTCGGCCTGATCGGGGGATGGCGCGCGGTGGCGGGGGTGGCCGTCATGGTCGTCGTCACAGCGCTGGCGGTGTTCTGGCTACCCCGCGCAGGGCGGCCTCGCAGCGCGTGAGACTCTGATGGGGCGTCTGATTTTGGCGTGAAAGACCCCTTGTGCTATTTTTCACAAACACCACCCAGTCACGTTTGGACGGCCGCCCCATGACGACCACCCAGCGATCCGATCGCCACACCGCACGCCTGACCCGCGTGCTCGGTGGGGCTGCGCTCGCCGCCGGGATCGCATGCGTCGCGGTGGGTGCGGCGGTGTCGGGTGGACCAGGCGCCCTCGGCGCACTGATCGGTGCTGTGGTCGTCCTGTCCTTCTTCGGCGCCACGTTCGCGGTGCTGCGCCCGCTGACCCGGCCCGCGACCGGCGGGACGATGCTCGTCGCGCTCATGCTCTACGGCACCAAGATCCTCGTCCTCCTGGCCGCCGCCCTGGCGCTCTCGAGCTCGGGGCTGCTGGGTGACCCCGTCGACGCCCAGGCCCTCGGCGTCACCGTCATCGTGTGCACCCTTGTGGTCACCGGGCTCGAGGTCGTGGCTGCGACATCGAGCCGCACTCCTCTCTACGACCTGGGGGAGGAGCGATGACGTCGGCGTGCTACCTTGTGCCTGGCAATGAGCGACTCTTCACCGTCCCCCTCCTTCTCGCGCGACCCTTGGGTCGCTGTCGGGCGGATCGGCGGTGGAGTCTTGGTCTACGGAGCCCTCGGCTACCTGCTAGACCTCTGGTGGGGGACCTCGTTCATGGTGGTGATCGGCATCGTCCTCGGGGCGGCGCTCGGGATCTACACCGTGTTCGCAGCGCTCCAGGACAGGTCCTGACCCCCGGGACGTTCCCAGCCGCGCTGCCCGCCGTACCCGTAACGCCCGTGGACACACGGTGCGCCCGCGCCCTAGATGAGGTGATCGAGTGACCACCCCCGGACGGACCGTCCTCGCCGAGTTCCACCCGCCCGGCCCCGCTGACTTCCAGCTGCCGCCGATCTTCGGCGACGTCACGAAGCCGATGGTCCTGTACGTCCTGTCGGGCGTGCTCATCTTCGGTCTCTTCTACGCGGCCTCCCGCCGCGCCGCCGTCGTGCCGGGCCGGATGCAGTTCGCCGGCGAGTACGCCTACAACTTCGTGCGCAACAGCATCGCGCGCGACTCGATCGGCTCCGCCGACTTCATGAAGTTCGTCCCGTACCTCACGGCGCTGTTCTTCATCATCCTGGTCAACAACTACTACGGCCTCATCCCGCTGCTGCAGTTCCCGACGTTCTCGCACTCGGGCTACGCCTACGCGCTCGCCGCGCTGACCTGGATCCTCTACAACGGTGTCGGCATCGCCAAGCACGGGTTCGCCGGCTACTTCAAGCTGCAGGCCGTGCCGGGCGGCGTCGGCGGTCCGATCCTGCTGCTGATCGTGCCGCTGGAGTTCATGTCGAACATCCTGGTGCGGCCGGTCACGCTCGCGCTGCGACTCTTCGCCAACATGTTCGCCGGCCACCTGCTGCTCATCCTGTTCACCCTCGGCGGCAGCTACCTGGTCTTCGAGTCGGGCAACATCCTGTACGCCCCGGTGGGCGTCATCGCCTGGCTCCTGGCGATCGCGGTGAGCTTCCTCGAGGCCTTGGTGATGTTCCTCCAGGCGTACGTCTTCACCCTCCTGACGGCTCAGTACATCGGCGGCGCGCTCGCCGACGAGCACTGATCCACCACCTGACCGACAACTTCATACCGAACCCGTAGCGAACCCCCCGATGGGTTCACCACAGCGACGCAAACCAGCGTCACGACGAAAGGAACAGCCGTGAGCGGCTCCCTCAACATGATCGGCTACGGCCTGGCTGCGATTGGCCCGGGCGTCGGCATCGGCCTCATCTTCGCCGCGTACATCAACGGCGTCGCCCGTCAGCCCGAGGCGCAGTCGCGCCTCCAGACCATCGCGATCCTCGGCTTCGCGCTCGCCGAAGCGCTCGCCATCATCGGCATCGCGCTCGCCTTCGTCCTTAACTGACGGACGCCACGGCGTTCCACCGACCATCCCTGATGACGAGGTCAGCTCATGAGTAGCACCATCCTTGCGGCGGAAGGGCTCAACCCGCTCGTCCCGCACGTCGACGAGATCATTCTCGGCGTCGTCGTCTTCTTGATCCTGGTCTTCCTGATCAAGAAGTTCGTCGTGCCCAACTTCGAGAAGGCGTACGCCGAGCGCACGGCCGCCATCGAAGGCGGCATGAAGGAGGCCGCGCAGGCGCAGGACGAGGCCAAGGCAGCGCTGGAGAAGTACAACGCCCAGCTCTCCGAGGCACGCCACGAGGCCGCCCGCATCCGCGAGGAGGCGCGCGAGCAGGGAGCGCAGATCATCGCCGAGATGCGCACCCAGGCTCAGGAGGAGTCCCAGCGCATCGTCACCTCGGCGCACCAGCAGATCGAGGCCGAGCGCGCCCAGGCGGTGCAGTCGCTGCGCCGTGAGGTCGGTCAGCTCTCGACCGAGCTGGCGTCGCGGATCGTCGGTGAGTCGCTCGAGGACGAGGCGCGTCAGCGGCGCACCGTCGAGCGCTTCGTCGCCGACCTCGACGGCTCGTCGAACGGATCGGCGAACTGATGCGCGGCGTCTCGGCAACCTCGCTCGCCCAGGTCCTCGAGACCGTGGGCGGGTCGACCGCCGACGGCGCCCAGGGCGTCACCGTCGGTGCCGAGGTGTTCGCGGTGGTCGCCGCGCTCGACACCAACCCGGTCCTGCGCCGGGTGCTGTCGGACCCGGCGACGGAGTCGGACGCCAAGGCCGGCCTGGTCCGGACGCTGTTCGCCGACAAGATCGGTACGGGGGCGCTGGACGTGGCCGTCGCCGCCGTGCGCGGTCGGTGGAGCCGCGCCCGCGACCTCGCCGACGCCCTCGAGCTGGCAGGTGTCCAGGCGGTGCTGTCCACGGCCGACCAGCGGGGCACGCTCGACACGGTCGCGGACACCCTGTTCGCGTTCTCGCGGGTGGTCATCGACGACCCGCAGCTGCGTCGGACGCTCAACGACCGGGCGGCCTCGGTCGAGGGCCGTCGCGACATCGTCTCGCGCCTGCTCGACGGGCAGGTCGACGACGTGTCGCTGGCCCTGGCCCGCCAGGCCGTGGCGATGCGCAAGCACGGCTACGAGGAGACCCTGGTCGCCTTCGCCGAGGACGCCATCTCCCGCGAGGGTCGGCTCCAGGCCCGTGTCGTCACCGCGTACGCGCTGGACGCCGACGAGAAGCAGCGTTTGGCTGGAGCCTTGGCCCGCAAGTACGGTCGAGACGTACACGTGGACGTCACCGTGGACCCGTCGGTGATCGGCGGCCTGTCCGTCGAGATCGCGGGTGAGCGGATCGACTCCACGATCCAGACGCGGCTCGCCGACGCGCGACGGGCTCTCGTCGGCTGACGATGGCCCCCACACACCCCTCCCGAGAACTTCCCCAGCACGATCGAGAAGAAGGCAGGCACTGACATGGCGGAGCTCACGATCCGTCCCGACGACATTCGCGACGCGCTCCAGCAGTTCGTCAGCGACTACAAGCCGCAGGCGACGACCGAGGAGATCGGCACCGTCGCTGAGGCGATGGACGGCATCGCCCGTGTCGAGGGCCTGCCGTCGACGATGGCCAACGAGCTGCTCGAGTTCGAGGACGGCACGCTCGGCCTCGCCCTGAACCTCGACGTGCGCCAGATCGGTGTCGTCATCCTCGGCGAGTTCTCCGGCATCGAGGAGGGGCAGAAGGTCAAGCGGACCGGTCAGGTCCTCTCCGTCCCGGTCGGTGACGGCTACCTCGGGCGCGTCGTCGACCCGCTCGGCAACCCGATCGACGGCCTCGGCGAGGTGGAGACCTCCGCACGTCGTGCCCTTGAGCTCCAGGCACCGTCGGTGGTCGAGCGCAAGAGCGTCCACGAGCCGCTGATGACCGGCATCAAGGCCATCGACTCGATGACCCCGATCGGCCGCGGCCAGCGTCAGCTGATCATCGGCGACCGCCAGACCGGCAAGACCGCGATCGCGATCGACACGATCATCAACCAGAAGCAGTTCTGGGAGACCGGCGACCCGACCAAGCAGGTCCGCTGCATCTACGTCGCCATCGGCCAGAAGGGCTCGACGATCGCCTCGGTGCGCTCCGCGCTCGAGGAGGCCGGCGCCCTGGAGTACACGTCGATCGTCGCGGCTCCCGCGTCGGACTCGGCCGGCTTCAAGTACCTCGCCCCCTACACCGGCTCGGCCATCGGCCAGCAGTGGATGTACGAGGGCAAGCACGTCCTCATCATCTTCGACGACCTCTCCAAGCAGGCCGAGGCCTACCGCGCCGTGTCGCTGCTGCTCCGCCGCCCGCCGGGCCGCGAGGCATACCCGGGTGACGTCTTCTACCTCCACAGCCGGCTGCTCGAGCGCTGCGCGAAGCTCTCGGACGAGCTCGGTGCGGGGTCGATGACCGGCCTGCCGATCGTCGAGACGAAGGCCAACGACGTGTCGGCCTACATCCCGACCAACGTCATCTCGATCACCGACGGCCAGATCTTCCTGCAGTCGGACCTCTTCAACTCCAACCAGCGTCCCGCCGTCGACGTCGGCATCTCGGTGTCGCGGGTCGGCAGCGCGGCGATGCTGAAGTCGATGAAGGCCGTCACCGGCTCGATCAAGGTCGAGCTCGCGCAGTACCGCGCGATGGAGGCGTTCGCGATGTTCGCCTCCGACCTCGACGCCGCCTCGAAGCAGCAGCTGGCGCGCGGCGAGCGGCTGATGGCGCTGTTCCGGCAGGGCCAGTACGAGCCGTTCCCGGCCGAGGACCAGGTCGTCTCGCTGTGGGCGGGCACGACCGGCAAGCTCGACCGCGTCCCGGTCGAGGACGTCCAGCGCTTCGAGTCCGAGTTCCTCGACTACCTGCGACGCAGCGAGCCGGGCATCCTGGACACGATCCGTGAGTCGGGCAAGTTCGACGACGACACCGCGGGCTCGCTCGACTCGGCGTACGACACGTTCGCCGACCAGTTTGAGACCAGCACCGGGGGCTCGATCAAGCCGGGCAAGGAAGAGCACGAGGCTCTCGCCGACGAGGACGTCGCGCAGGAGCAGATCGTCACGCAGAAGCGAGGCTGACCTCTCATGGCCACCTCACTGCGCGAGTACCGCGCGAAGATCAAGTCGACGCAGTCGATGAAGAAGATCACGCGCGCCATGGAGCTCATCGCGGCGTCGCGCATCGTCAAGGCGCAGCAGCAGGCTGCGGCGGCGACGCCGTACGCCCGTGAGCTCACGCGCGCGGTGTCCGCCCTCGCGACCTTCGGTGCCGTCGATCACAAGCTGCTCACCGAGAACCCGGAGCCCAAGCGGGCCGCGGTCCTGGTCATCGCCAGCGACCGCGGGCTCGCCGGCTCGTACTCCTCGGCCGTGCTCAAGGAGTCGGAGCGTCTCGTCGAGAAGCTCCACGCCGAGGGCAAGGACGTGGACATGTACGTCACCGGCCGCAAGGCCGAGGCCTACTTCCGCTTCCGGCAGCGCCCGGTCGTGCAGTCGTGGACCGGGTTCTCCGACCACCCCTCGTACGCTGACGCGCGCGAGGTCGGAGATGTGCTCACCTCGGCGTTCCTCATCGACCCGGAGGACCCCGAGACGGGTGACCCGGAGCGCGAGGTCGACGAGCTGCACGTGGTCTTCACCCGTTTCCGTTCGATGATCAGCCAGACCCCCGAGGTCATCCGGCTGCTGCCGCTGGAGGTCGTCGAGGGGGAGGAGCCGCCCGCAGAGGGCGAGGTCTACCCGCTCTACGAGTTCGAGCCGTCGGCCTCGGAGGTCCTCGACGGGCTCTTGCCCAAGTACGTCAACCACCGGCTCTACTTCTGCTTCCTCCAGGCAGCGGCGTCGGAGCTCGCGGCACGCCAGCAGGCGATGAAGAACGCGACCGACAACGCCGAAGACCTGATCCAGAAGTACACCCGTACAGCCAACCAGGCCCGTCAGGCCGGGATTACCCAGGAAATCAGTGAGATCGTCGGTGGTGCGAATGCCCTCGCCGACGCGACCGCCGGGAGTGAGTGAAACCATGACTGCCACTGTCAACGAGACCACGACGACGGGCCGTATCGCCCGCGTCATCGGCCCGGTCATCGACGTCGAGTTCCCCACCGACCAGATGCCCGAGATGTACAACGCGCTGCACGTCCACACCGCGCTCGACGCCGAGGGTCGCCCGCTCACCCTCGAGGTCGCCCAGCACATCGGTGACGGCATGGTGCGTGCGATCTCCATGCAGCCGACCGACGGACTGACCCGTGGTGCGGAGGTGCGCGACACCGGCGAGCCGATCTCGGTCCCCGTCGGCGACGTGACCCTCGGCCACGTGTTCAACACGATCGGCGAGTGCCTCAACCTCAGCGAGGGCGAGGTGCTCGACATCAAGGAGCGGTGGGGCATCCACCGCAAGGCGCCGTCGTTCGACTCGCTCGAGCCCAAGACGGAGATGTTCCAGACGGGCATCAAGGTCATCGACCTGCTGACGCCGTACGTGCTCGGCGGCAAGATCGGCCTCTTCGGTGGTGCAGGCGTCGGCAAGACGGTCCTCATCCAGGAGATGATCGCCCGTGTCGCCCGTGACCACGGTGGTGTCTCGGTGTTCGCCGGTGTCGGTGAGCGCACGCGTGAGGGCAACGACCTCATCGCCGAGATGGACGAGTCGGGCGTTCTCGGCCAGACCGCGCTGGTCTTCGGCCAGATGGACGAGCCGCCGGGCGCGCGTCTGCGCGTCGCCCTGTCGGCGCTGACGATGGCGGAGTACTTCCGCGACGTCCAGAAGCAGGACGTGCTCCTCTTCATCGACAACATCTTCCGGTTCACCCAGGCGGGCTCGGAGGTTTCGACCCTGCTCGGTCGCATGCCGTCCGCCGTGGGCTACCAGCCGACGCTGGCCGACGAGATGGGCGTCCTCCAGGAGCGCATCACCTCGACGCGTGGTCACTCGATCACCTCGATGCAGGCGATCTACGTGCCGGCCGACGACTACACCGACCCGGCGCCGGCAACGACGTTCGCGCACCTCGACGCCACGACCGAGCTCAGCCGTGAGATCGCCTCGCAGGGCATCTACCCGGCCGTCGATCCGCTGACGTCGACGTCGCGCATCCTCGACCCGCGCTACATCTCGGCCGAGCACTACCAGGTCGCGACCCGGGTCAAGCAGATCCTGCAGCGCAACAAGGAGCTCCAGGACATCATCGCGATCCTCGGTGTCGACGAGCTGTCGGAGGAGGACAAGACGGTCGTGTCGCGCGCCCGTCGCATCCAGCGCTTCCTCTCGCAGAACACCTACGTGGCGAAGCAGTTCACCGGCATCGAGGGCTCGACCGTCCCGCTCGACGAGAGCGTGGACGCGTTCAAGCGCATCGCGGACGGCGAGTACGACCACGTGGCCGAGCAGGCCTTCTTCATGTGCGGCGGTCTCGAAGACGTCGAGAAGAAGTGGGCCGAGATCCAGAAGAGCTCCTGACCCGGCACGTTCGTAGAGAAGGAGTCCTCTGATGGCAGGCACACTGCACGTCGAGCTCGTCAGCGCCGACCGGCTGCTGTGGTCGGGCGAGGCGACGTCGCTGCTCGCACGCACGCTCGACGGTGACATCGGCATCCTCCCCGGGCATGCCCCGGTGATGTCGTTGCTGGCCGACGGCGTCGTCGAGATCGACACCGAGGACAAGGAGACCTGGGTCGCGGCCGTCGACGCCGGCTTCCTCTCGGTCGCCATGGACCGGGTGTCGATCCTGGCCGAGAGCGCGGTGATGTCGCACGACATCGACCTCGAGCGGGCCAAGAACGACCTCTCCCGGATCAAGTCCGCAGGCGTGGACGACGACGAGGCCGCTGAAGAAGTCCGTCGTCTCGAAGCCCGCATCCGTGCGGTCGAGATGGCGTCCTGAGGTCGTCCGAAGAATCCTGACGTAGTCGCCGAGGGAGGAGGGCACACATGCCGGTCTGGTTGTGGGTGCTCGACTCCCTCGGCGTGCTTCTGGGCCTGGCGGTCCTGGCCGTGCTGGCGCTCGCCGGGCGGCGTCGGGTGCTGGCCCGCGGTGGCAGCACCTTCGACCTGAGCGTCAACCGTCGTCCGGAGTCCACTCGTGACGAGGGCGACCCGCGTGGCTGGACCCTCGGGATCGGCCGCTACAACGACAGCTATCTCGAGTGGTTCCGGACGTTCTCGTTCTCACCACGCCCGGTCCTGCGCTTCGAGCGCGGGCACGTGGAGGTCGAGCGCCGCCGCCGGCCGGTGGGCTCGGAGACCTACGCGCTGCACGCCGGCAACACGATCGTCGAGTGCATGCTCGACGGGGGCGTCCCGATCCAGCTCGCACTGAGCCCGCAGGCCCTGACCGGGCTGCTCGCGTGGCTCGAGTCCTCGCCCCCCGGGCGCGAGGTCAACAACGTCATCTGACCGCGGGTCACTCTCTGCCGCTCGCGGGTCACTCTCTGGCGTCCGCGGGTCGGTCAGCGCTCGCCGCCGGGCACCCAGAGCACGTCGCCGGCCTCGCGGTTGGCGTAGCGGGCGAGGATGAACAACAGGTCCGACAGCCGGTTGAGGTACTTCGCGGTAAGGACGTTCATCGTCTCGCCGTGCTCCCCGATCGCCGCCCAGGCACTGCGCTCGGAGCGGCGGCACACCGTACGGGCGATATGGAGGACCGACGCCGCCGGGGTGCCCCCGGGGAGAATGAAGGAGCGGAGCGACTCGATCTGCTCGTTGTAGTGGTCGCACCAGCCCTCCAGCCGGTCCACGTAGTCCGGCTCGACCCGAAGCTGCGGGTACTCCGGATTCTCGACCACCGGGGCACCGAGGTCCGCGCCGACGTCGAACAGATCGTTCTGCACCCGTGCGAGCACCGCGTCGACGTCGCCGTCGAGCGTCCCGAGCGAGCGAGCGAAGCCCAGCTGGCTGTTGAGCTCGTCGGTGTCGGCGTACGCGATCAGGCGCAGGTCGAGCTTGGAGGTCTTGCTCATGTCGACGAGCCGTGTCGTCCCGTCATCGCCGGTGCGGGTGTAGATGCGGGTGAGGTTGACCATGGCGACACCCTATGTCGGCGCCGTGACCCGCGAGCGAAAGAGGGTGACCCGCGGCCGCCAGAGGGTGACCCGCGAGCGAAAGAGGGTGACCCGCGGCCGCCAGAGGGTGACCCGCGAGCGAAAGAGGGGGTCACGGGCGCTGGGGACGCTGACCCTCCGCGATCCAGGCCCGGGCTACGTCGGCCTGGGTCTTCCAGGCGAGCACCAGCCAGCCCCGTATCTCGTCGTGGGCGACGTTCGCGCGGACGCCACGGGCGCGCAGCCGTTGCGCCGTGACGTCGGCGCCATGCTGGTCCTTGCAGCGTGCCACGGGCACGAGCATCCCGTACGAGGGGAGGCGGATGCGCTTGCCGGGCGAGTGCGCCCACCTCAGGATCAGCGCCAGGCCGCCGATGGCGAGCAGAGTGAACAGCGGGACGAAGAGATAGTCCACCACCGAGCCGCTGTTGGTCATGTCTTCAGTGTGCACCTCTTGGCGGAGGATGTGACCCACGTGACTCCGCTCACGTGGGTGTTACTCGTCGGTCACGAGGAACTAACCTAAGCCGCATGGCCGACTCGACCCACCGTGATCGCCCCTGGGTGATGCGCACGTACGCCGGACACTCCTCGGCGACGGACTCCAACGCGCTCTATCGACGCAACCTCGCCAAGGGGCAGACCGGTTTGTCGGTCGCCTTCGACCTCCCGACCCAGACGGGCTACGACCCCGACCACGAGCTGAGCCGGGGAGAGGTGGGCAAGGTCGGCGTGCCGATCCCCGACCTCGGCGAGATGCGCCGTCTCTTCGACGGGATCCCGTTGAAGACGATGAACACCTCGATGACGATCAACGCGACGGCGATGTGGCTGCTCGCGATGTATCAGGTCGTCGCCGAGGAGCAGGCGCACGATGCCGGCGAGGACCCGCAGGAGTGGGTCGGGCAGCTCGCCGGGACCACGCAGAACGACATCATCAAGGAGTACCTGTCGCGCGGGACGTACGTCTTCCCGCCGGAGGCGTCGATCCGGCTGACGACCGACATGATCGCCTACACGGTCGTCACCATGCCGAAGTGGAACCCGCTCAACATCTGCAGCTACCACCTGCAGGAGGCCGGCGCTACCCCGGTGCAGGAGCTCGCGTACGCCCTGTCGACCGCGATCGCCGTGCTGGATGCCGTCCGCGACGCCGGTCAGGTGCCACCGGAGGAGTTCGAGAAGGTCGTCGGTCGGATCTCGTTCTTCGTCAACGCCGGGGTGCGGTTCGTCGAGGAGACGTGCAAGATGCGCGCCTTCGGCCGGCTGTGGGACGAGATCACCCGCGAGCGGTACGGCGTCCAGGACCCGAAGATGCGCCGGTTCCGCTACGGCGTCCAGGTCAACTCCCTCGGGCTCACTGAGGCGCAGCCCGAGAACAACGTGCAGCGCATCGTGCTGGAGATGCTCGGGGTGAGCCTGAGCAAGGACGCCCGTGCGCGCGCGATCCAGCTCCCTGCGTGGAACGAGGCCCTCGGTCTCCCGCGCCCGTGGGACCAGCAGTGGTCGCTGCGACTCCAGCAGGTGCTCGCCTACGAGTCCGACCTCCTCGAGTACGACGACATCTTCGAGGGCAGTCATGTGATCGAGGCGAAGGTCGCCGAGCTGGTCGCTGGCGCCAAGGAGGAGATCGATCGCGTCCAGGCCATGGGCGGCGCGGTGGCGGCGGTCGAGTCGGGCTACATGAAGCAGGCGCTGGTCGCCTCGCACGCGGCGAGGCGCGCCAAGATCGAGGCCGGCGACCAGCTCGTGGTGGGGGTCAACGCCTGGAAGGAGACCGAGGAGTCGCCGCTGACGGCCGACCTCGACGCCGCGATCCAGACCGCTGACCCGCTCGCCGAGGCGAGCGCGATCGAGCGCGTCGCCGCGTGGCGTGGCCAGCGCGACGAGTCGGAGGTCGCCGAGGCTCTCGAGCGGCTCCGTGCCGACGCCAAGACCGACGCCAACCTCATGGACGCGACGCTGGTCTGCGCGCGTGCCGGAGTGACGACGGGTGAGTGGGCCGGCGCTCTGCGGGAGGTCTTCGGTGAGTTCCGTGCACCGACCGGAGTGACGGGAGTGGTGGGCATGAGCGAGGGCGGATCCGAGCTCACCGCCGTGCGCGAGCGAGTGCGGGCGACGGGCCAGGAGCTCGGCGGACGTCTTCGCCTGCTGGTCGGCAAGCCCGGGCTCGACGGGCACTCCAACGGGGCCGAGCAGATCGCCGTGCGCGCGCGTGACGCCGGTTTCGAGGTCGTCTACCAGGGGATCCGGCTGACGCCGTCCCAGATCGTCGCCGCCGCGGTGGACGAGGACGTCGACTGCATCGGGCTCTCGATCCTCTCCGGGTCGCACATGGAGCTCGTGCCGGATGTGCTCGAGCAGCTCCGCGCGGCCGGCGTCGGTGACGTGCCGGTCGTCGTCGGCGGCATCATCCCCGAGTCGGACGCACGCCGGCTGCGCGAGGCCGGTGTTGCCGCGGTGTACACGCCGAAGGACTACGGGATGACGCAGATCATGGACGACATCGTCGACGTCATCCGGCGCGCGAACGATCTCGACTGACGCCGCCTGCACCTGCGCCTCCGAAGGCTAGCCAGTCCTTGCTGGATGCCCGCTCCCGCTCGCACTAGCGTCGGGGGTGAGGCAGACGACAGAGGGTCGGAGGCCGCAGCGAGGAGTGCAGTCATGGCATCGGAGAAGTTCGCGGCGTTGCTCAACGAGCAGGTCGGTCACGAGTTCGCGGCGCATCAGCAGTACGTGGCGATCGCCTGCTACTACGACGGGCTCACCATGCCCCGCATGGCGTCGCTGTTCTTCCAGCAGGCCGTCGAGGAGCGCGACCACGCGATGATGATGGTGCAGTACCTGCTCGACGCGGACGCCCCCGTACGCATCCCGGGCGTCGCCGATCCCACCAACGACTTCGCCGATGTCGTCGCGCCGGTGGCGCTGGCGCTGGCCCAGGAGAAGCGGGTCACCGAGCAGATCAACGAGCTGACCCGGGTGGCGCGAGACGAGAACGACTTCGCCTCGGACCAGTTCATGCAGTGGTTCATCAAGGAGCAGGTGGAGGAGAACTCCAAGATGAGCGACCTTCTCGCGGTCGTCACGCGCTCCTCTGAGGACCTCGAGGCCATCGAGCACTGGGTGGCGCGCGAGGAGAAGCCGGAGGCGGCCGATCCCACGGCCCCACCGGTCGCCGGAGCCTGACGCCGGGGGTGGGCGCGTGCGTGTGCTGGTCGTGGGAGCCGGGGTCACGGGGCTGACCTGCGCCGTGGTGGCGGCCGAGCGTGGCCACCAGGTCGACGTGCTCGCACGCGACCTGCCGCAGGAGACCACGTCCGCGATCGCCGCCGCCTGCTGGCACCCCCCTCTCGTGCACCCGGCCGACCGCGTGCTCGAGTGGTCGCGACGGACGTACGAGGTGATGGCGGCGCTCCCCGGTTCGTCAGGGGTGAGGAGACGGCGGTCGACCGAGCTCGTCGCCGATCCCGCCTCTCGCCCTTGGTGGGCCGACGCGGTCCCCTCGCTCCACACGCTCGCCGAGGTGCCGGAGGGCTTCGGCGCGGGGTGGGCGTTCGACGGTCTCGTGGCCCACATGCCGACCTATCTCGACTACCTCGTACGCCGGCTCGCCGAGAACGGTGGCACGCTGACGCGGATGGCGCTGCCCGCGCTGCCACGTGGGGCCGACGTGGTCGTGAACGCCTCCGGCCTCGGGAGTCGCCTCCTCGCCGCGGACCCGACGACCGTGCCGATCCGTGGTCACGTCGTACGCCTGGCGCCGGTGCCGGGCGTCGACGACGTGCTCCTCGCCGACGGACCCAGCGGTCTGACGTACGTCGTCCCTCGCGGCGAGGACGTCGTCGTGGGCGGCACGAGCGAGCTCGACGTGTGGGACCTCGCACCGCGCGACGCGGACACTGCCGCCATCCTCGCGCGGGCCGGCGCGCTGGTGCCGCAGCTCCAGGGTGCCCCGGTGCTGGGCGTACGGGTCGGGTTGAGGCCGGCACGGCCGAGCGTGCGTGTGGAGCGGGAGGAGCGCGATGGGGCGAGCCCGGTCGTCCACTGCTATGGCCACGGCGGCGCCGGGGTGACGCTGTCGTGGGGCTGCGCGCGGGAGGTCGTCGACCTGGCGGAGTCCGCAGGCTGATCGGCGCGTACGGATCAGCCTGCGGTGAGCTCCTTGACGGGCTCGTCGTCGATCTCGGTCTGGGGCACCCCGCCGTGCGGGGCGTCGGTGGCCGACGCCGGGACCGGGAGGTGCGCGCCCGGGCGTAACTGGTCGTCGGCGCGTCGCGTCGTGCGGTGGGACAGGCTGGGCGCGCGCTCCTCGATGCGGGTCCACTCGTGACGGATCTCGGCCAGGCGGTCGTCGGTGATCCGCTCGGAGAGGATGGCCTGCTCGAGCTGGCGTCGCAGATCGCCGTACTCGGCGGCGGCGCGCTGGTGCGCGGCGATGACGTCGGCGTCGTCGGCCACGGCGTGCAGCAGGGCGGTCGCGGCGGCGAGGGCGGCCAGCGTGCCGGCGCTGACCTGCAGCCAGGTGCGGCTCGTCCCCAGGGCGGCGGTGAACGCGGCTGCGGCGGCCAGTACGGCGACCAGCACGGTCACCAGCGCGAGGGCGCGGTGGCGTCGTCGAACCGCCTTCGCGGCAATCCGGTGGGCCTCGTGGCCGAGCCGGATGCTGCCGAGCCACTGGATGACGGTCGGCTCGTCGCCGCGGTAGGTCCACACGTCGAGCGATGCTAGCGATCCTCCCCACCCGTCGAAGGAGATTGCTGACACCCACCCTTCGGCCGGTAGCCCGAGCGTCTGCGGAGAGCGGACAAGCGTTGCATGTGGGTAAAGCATCGGCGTAAGCCGGATTACATGATTACGCAGCAGCAGGTGGATGAGATTCGTGGATGGTTCGCCGGGAGGCTTCCCGACGGCCTGTTCGAGAGGCTCGTCGGTGTGACCGTGGATCGCGAGGAGATCGTCGTCATCGGCGAGATTCCGGGCCCGGCGCTGGACGCCGGCGCCTCGGACGCGGAGCGCCGTGGGGCCGTGGAAGGCCGTGTCCGGGAGTTCAGGGAGCGTACTCGCGCCGACCGCATGGAGATCGCCCGGGAGGCTCAGCACCGTTTCGACCGGACCGTCTCGTGGGGCGTCGAGTGCGACGGCACCCGCGCGCTCTACACGCACCTCGCCTCGCCCGTGATGACGCGACTTCGCCAGCCCGAGCGGCAGGTCCTCGATACGTTGATCGCGGGCGGGGTCGCACGCAGCAGGAGCGAGGCCCTCGCCTGGTGCGTGCGTCTGGTCGAGAAGCACGCCGACACGTGGCTCGACGAGCTCCGGGAGTCGCTCGAGAACGTGCAGCGGGTACGGCAGCAAGGCCCCGACGCCGGTCCCGGCAACGACGGCTGAGCCGCGACCCAGCGCGCAGCCGTAGCCGTAGCCGTAGCCGTCTGCACGGATCAGTCGACGGCGCCGCGCAACAGCCGTTCGGGGGCGGCGCCGAAGGCGACCATCACCACGCGTTCGACCTCGGTCGTCGCCTCGCGCAGCGAGGAGACCGCGACCTCCACCGCGTCGTCGAGCGGCCAGCCGTACGCGCCGGCCGAGATGAGCGGGAAGGCGACGACTCGCGCCTCGAGCTCGTCGGCGACCGCGAGGCTTCTCGTATAGGCCGACCGCAGCAGCGGCGTACGGTCCTGCTCGCGCGACCACACCGGGCCCACCGTGTGGATCACCCACCGCGCAGGAAGCTGTCCGCCGGTCGTGGACACAGCCTCCCCGGTCGGGAGCCCGTCAGGATGCGTGGTTGCGCGAAGCTCACGGCAGGCCTGGAGGATCTCCGGCCCGCCGGCCCGGTGGATCGCGCCGTCGACGCCTCCACCCCCGAGCAGCGAGCTGTTGGCCGCGTTGACGATCGCGTCGGCGCGCACGGTCGTGATGTCGCCCTGGACGACCTCGATCCGGATCATGTCTCCTGCTTACCGGATCGAGGCTCCTGAGACACGTCCTCGAACCAGACCGGGTCCTAAAAGAGGCGAAGCGACGGGTCGTCGATCCCGCGCAGGGCGTCGTAGTCGACGACCCGGCACTCGATCCCTCGGTCGAGGGCGAGCGTTCGGGCCTGTGGCTTGATCTCCTGCGCCGCGAAGATCCCACGGACGGGCGCGAGGCGAGGATCGCGGTTCATCAGCTCGAGATAACGGGTGAGCTGCTCGACGCCGTCGATCTCGCCGCGCCGCTTGACCTCGACCGCGACCGACGCGCCGCCGGGGTCCCTGCACAGAAGGTCGACGGGACCGATTGCCGTCATGTACTCCCGGCGTACGAGGGACATCCCGTCACCGAGGGTGGTGGGGTGCTCGGCCAGCAGCTCTTGGAGGTGCTTCTCCACGCCGTCCTTCTGGAGACCGGGGTCGACACCGAGGTCGTGGCTGGAGTCGTGGAGCATCTCCTCGATGAGGATGCGGAGGGTGTCGTCGGACTTGGTTGCCGACACGGTCCACTCGATCGCACCGTCCTCGGTCTTACCTTCGCGCAGTGCGGCGGGCGGACTCATCCAGTTGAGGGGCTTGTAGGCCCGGTCGTCGGAGTGGATCGAGACCGAGCCGTCCGACTTCACCAGGATGAGCCGTGTGGCCATCGGGAGATGGGCGGTGAGACGCCCGGCGTAGTCGACCTGGCAGCGGGCAATGACGAGTCGCACCCGGACAACCTACAGGGGCCGGCGGAGCCTGGACGTCAGCGGACGCGGACGAGGACCGTCCCCTTGATCGTCAAGGTCTTGGCGCGCAGCCTGCCGCGCGTGGTGATGCCGTCGCCGCCCTTGAGGACGACCCGCTTGCCCTTGAGGCGCCACGTGCCGGAGCGGATGTTCTTGACTCCGGCGAAGTCGTCGACGAAGCGACCGCTCTTCTTGATCCGCAGGACCCACTGGAGATCACGGTTGCGCCAGACTCCGACCGGCCCGCGACCCGCTTTGGCCGCGGAGAGCTCGTCGGCGCTGGGAGTCGAGGGAGCGCTGGCCGTCGGCGACGGTGCTGGCGTGGTGGCCGTGGTCGGCGTGGGCGTGCTGCTGGAAGCGGTCGCGGTCGTCTCGGTGGCCGGCGGCGCGGGCGAGGTGGCGGTCGGCTCCGGCGACGCGGAGGTTTGATCGGCCGACCCGCTGGTGGTATCGCCGTCGCCACAGCCGGCGAGCGCGAGGAGAAGGGCGAGGGCGATGGCGGGGGCGCGGCGGGGAGGTTCGTCGAGGCGGCGCATCAGGCCATGCTAGGGGCAGGGACGTGCTCCGGCCCGGAACTCCACAGGCCAGGCGTGACCTGAGTCACGGCGCGGAGATGCCCATGCCTGCCAGACTCCGGACGACCGGTAGTAACCTGCCAGTAACTTACGTCCCAGAGCATCAGGAGCCTCCCGTGGCGCGCGAGATCAACACTGTCGGAGTCGTCGGCCTGGGCACCATGGGTGCCGGCATCGCGGAGGTTCTCGCCCGCAACGGCATCACCGTGCTCGGGATCGACCGGGACGAGGAAGCGCTCGCGCACGGGCGCTCGACCATCGAGCACTCGACGCAACGTGCCGCCGAGCGCGGCAAGCTCGAGACGGCCGAGCGCGACGCACTCCTGGGCCGCATCTCCTACGCCACCGATCTCACGGCGCTCGCCGAGGCCGACCTCGTGGTCGAGGCGGTCGTCGAGCAGCTCGACGTCAAGATCGACGTCTTCCAGCAGCTCGACAAGATCGTGCGCGACGACGCCATCCTCGCCTCCAACACGTCCGCGCTGTCGGTGACCGAGATCGCGTCGAGCACCAAGCTCCCGAGCCGCGTCGTCGGTCTCCACTTCTTCAACCCCGCGCCGGTCCAGGACTTCGTCGAGGTCGTCCGCACCGTGGTGTCCGCCCCGGACGTCGTCGAGGACGCGGTCGCGCTCGCGCAGCGCCTGGGCAAGAGCCCGGTGACGGTCGGCGACAAGGCGGGCTTCATCGCCAACGCGCTGCTGTTCGCCTACCTCAACCACGCCGCCTCCATGTACGAGGCGCAGTACGCCACGCGCGAGGACATCGATGCGGCCATGCGCCTCGGCTGCGGCTACCCGATGGGGCCGCTCGCGCTGCTCGACCTCATCGGGCTCGACACCGCGTACGAGATCCTCGAGACGATGTACCTCCAGGACCGCAAGCGTGTCCACGCTCCCGCCCCCATCCTCAAGCAGATGGTCACGGCCGGACTGCTCGGCCGGAAGTCGGGCCGTGGCTTCTACACCTACGCCGAGCCGTACTCCTCCGAGGTCGTCGCGGACGCCACGACGCCGTCGTCGGACGCTGCGCCGCAGCTGCGGCGCGAGATCGGCCTGGTCGGCGTCGTCGGCACCGGCACCATGGCGTCGGGGATCGTCCAGGTCTTCGCGAAGGCCGGGTACGACGTGGTCTACGTCGGCCGTACGACCGAGAAGGTCGACGGCGTCCGCGCTGCGATCGCGAAGTCGATGGACAAGGCGATCTCCCGCGGACGGGCGAGCGAGGACCAGAAGGCCGAGATCCTCGCCCGGCTCACCGGCAGCACCGAGCGGGAGGCGCTGGCCGACGTCGACATCGTCGTCGAGGCGATCGCCGAGGACCTCGACGTCAAGCTCGAGCTCTTCCGCGACCTGGACCGCATCTGCAAGCCGGGCGCGATCCTCGCCACGACCACCTCGTCGCTCCCCGTCATCGCCTGCGCGTCGGCGACCGACCGTCCGCAGGACGTCATCGGGATGCACTTCTTCAACCCCGCGCCGGTGATGAAGCTGGTCGAGGTCGTGTCCACGGTCGCGACCGCCGACGACGTCACCGAGACGGTCACCGCGCTCTGTGCGAACGTCGGCAAGCACGCCGTCTCGTGCGGCGACCGTGCGGGCTTCATCGTCAACGCGCTGCTCTTCCCGTACCTCAACGATGCGGTCAAGATGCTCGAGGCGCACTACGCGACCGCCGACGACATCGACGTCGCGATGAAGCTCGGCTGCCGCCTGCCGATGGGACCGTTCGAGCTGCTCGACGTGGTCGGCAACGACGTGTCGCTGGCGATCGAGCAGACGCTCTTCCGGGAGTTCCGCGAGCCGGCCTGGGCGCCGGCGCCGCTGCTCGAGCACCTCGTGACGGCCGGATACCTGGGTCGCAAGACGGGACGCGGGTTCCGCGAGTACGCCCGTCGCTGACCCGTACGGGCCGGCCGTCCCCGTGCGGCCGGCCCGTACCCTGGGCTCATGTCGCGCCGCCGCCGTACGCCTCGTGGTCCTCGCGGTGCAGCCCCGCCTCTGAACGGAGGCAACCAGCGTGTCGAGGAGCGTACGGACGGTGACTGGGTGGTCCGGTCCATCACCGGCTCGTCGTCGACCAAGACCTACGTCTGCCCCGGTTGCTCGCAGCAGATCCGGCCCGCCACGCCGCACGTGGTCGTCTGGCCGCTCGAGCCGGGTCTGTTGAGCGCGTCGGGCATCGAGGAGCGGCGTCACTGGCACACGCCCTGCTGGCAGCGCCGCCGTTGACCGGTGGCAGGCCCAGCGCGCCCGCCGAGTCGGGCGGCACCGACGCGGTGAGCCAGCTCGAGCGCCTCGCCGCCCTGCAGCAGCAGGGCCGGCTGGCGCCTGAGGAGTTCGCAGCGCAGAAGGCCAGGATCCTCAACGGCTGAACGCTCGAACCTCCCGGTGCCGGGCCGGGAGCGAATCACCCCACGGGAGTGATGCTGTCCCGCCGGTGCGCCGACAGGCTGAGGTCATGCGGCGGGGTGGCCGCCGCCTCACGAAGGAGACACGTATGTCCACCCGCAACGCGGCAAGCAACCCATGGGCACAGGGCATCACGATCTTCGCGGCGTCGATGCTCGCGATCGTCGGTTTCGTCCAGATTTTCCAGGGCATCGCTGCCATCGCCAAGGACGACGTGCTCGTCCGCACCCAGGACTACGTCTACGCGTTCAACACGACCACGTGGGGCTGGATCCACCTGGTGCTCGGCGTGCTGCTGATCGTGATCGCGTTCGCGATCATGTCGGGCAACGCGTTCGCGCGGGGCGCGGGTATCGGCATCGCGATCCTCTCGATCATCGCCAACTTCCTGTGGCTGCCCTACTACCCGATCTGGGCCGTCGTGATCATCGCTTTCGACGTCGTGGTGATCTGGGCACTGACGGCCTACTCAACAGACTTCGAGAGCTGACGGAGCCCGCCATGACGAGCGCCTCGCCCAGTCGCCCCACCTCCTTCGAGATCGTGGTGCGGGGACATCTGAGCGAGGCGCTCGTCGCTGTGCTGGCGGCCCTGCGGCTGCGCGTCGAGACCGAGGGGCCGGTGTCGCTCCGCGGCACGTTCCGCGACCGGGCCGAGCTGATGGGGGCGCTCCAGGCGCTGGAAGAGCTGGGCGTCGAGCTCCTCGAGGTCACCCCGTCGGTGGAGACGGCGGGGGAGGCGGACGCGAGCTGACAGGGTCGGTGACTACAGGGGCAGCGGTGCGGGGTCCGGCCACCACCTCGACGACGACGATCCCGAGGACGGCAAGAACGACGATGAGCAGCGCGCTTCCGCCGGTCGGGTGGTCGAGCATGACGTACCAGAGGACCGCGATGCCGACCACGGCGCCGCGGACGCCGTTGCGGTAGGTGGCGACGAACGTCGACACCGGGCCGCGCCGGATCCCGCTGCGCTCGCGCAGGCGGGCGGCGAGCCCGGCAGCGCCGGTCCGGATCGCTGCCCCAGGGCCGGCACGCGCGAGCAGGAACGCCGTGACCGCGACCGCGAGGGCGACGACGAGGACCGCCCGCAACGCGGTGCGGATGAAGCCGATGAGCTGGTCGTAGACCACCGCAGCCGCCTCGGCGGGTAGGACGTCGTCCGGGACCGCGTCGAGGTAGAGCGGACGCACGAGGTTGAGCACGAGGCCGAGCAGGACCATCGAGACGGCGACCGCGAGTGCCGCCGCGAGCAGCGCGCGCCGTCGGTCGCGCGCGACGAGGACCGCGGTGGCCAGCAGGACGAGGCCGAGGACGGGGAGCACACGTGCGGACGTCTCCAGCCAGCTGAACCACGTCTGGGCCTGGCCGATGTCGTCGGACGCGAAGAGGACGAAGGTCGCGTCGACCTCCGGGATGCGCTCGGCAAGGGCGAACCCGCGGTCGACGAGGAGCTGTTTCGCCGTCTCGACGATCGACCCGATGTTCACGCTGACCTCACCATCCTGGATCGCGATCCGGTCCGTGCCCTTCCCGGTGAGGACGGCGACGGCGCTTTCGTGCGCCGTGCGGTTGGCGGTGACCCACGCCTCCTCGAAGGCGTCCGACTGGACCACTCGCTCGACCGTGTCGCGGACGAACCGCTCGACGGCGTCGGACAACGGGACGGCGAGCGCCGGAAGGAGCGGAGCGGCGCGCGTCGGGATGAAGCTCTGCTGGGAGAGCGCCGAGAGCGCGTCGGAGGTCACGTCCTCGATCCTGAGATTGGTGACGATCACCGTGGTCACGGCGTCGGCGATCGCTCCCTGGATCGCCGGTTCGGCGGCGAGCGGGGCGACGGTCTCGACGTAGCGGTCGCTGTCCCCGGTCTCGTCGTGAGCCCAGGTGGCGACCACCGACAGGGGAGCGGTGAGAGCACCGAGGACGACCAGCACGGTCACCAGCGGGGTGCGCCACCAGCCGGCGCGTCCGTGGTCGGCCTCACGCTCGTCGGTGCCGGGCGGCGACGCGCTCAGGCGCGCGCGGAGCTCGTCGACCTCGGCGCGCAGGCGCGCCACCTCCTCGTCCGGCGCACTCATGACGGGCTCCCCTCGGTGGTGGTGGGCGCGTCGCCTCGTGGCGGCGCCGGCGGTGGCTCGAGCGGGAGGGGGCGGTCGTTGGACAGCAGGCGTCCGATCATCCGCGGTCCGGACTGACGTCGACGAGCACGGCTTTCACCACGTCGACCAGGCTGCTCACGTCGATCGACGTCAGCACGCTCTGGACCTGCGTGCTCCCGATGCCCAGCTCCTCGAGGCGGTCTCCCACGTCGGAGAGCCACACGGGAACCCCTCGCCGAACGGCCAGGTCGCAGAGTGGTTGCACGGCGACGACCGCCCCGGCACAGGTCAGGACGATCAGTGGCTCGCGGGGGAGCGCAAGCCTGGGAGGGCTGTCTGACTGCTCGGGCACGTTCCCGACGCTAGGACAGCAGTGCTGCGCAGCGGCTCACCCCGGCGGAGTGAGATCACGGTCGGTCACGGGAGCTGTCGGACGGAGACCAGCGCGAGGCCGAGGTCGTCGAGGGCGAAGAGCAGAGCGTTGAGCTGGGCCAGGTCGGCGAAGTCGCCCCGCAGCACCAGGTGCTCGCCGCGCACCGCGATCTCGAGTCCGCGACGCCCGAGCTCCGCCACGACCCTCTCGGACGCCCCGCCCTCGACGACCACCTCGTACGACGACGCGAATCCGTCCCGGGCCATGGCGTCAGTCTGCGGGGCACGAGGTGGTGACGGTTCACCCCTGGCGGGCGAGATGTTCCCACTCACAGCAGTCCGGACTCCTGTGCCTTCAGGACCGCCTCGCGTCGCGACTCCACCCCGAGCTTGTGGTAGATCGCGCGCAGGTGCGTCTTGAGAGTGTTGCGCGAGATGAACAGGGCCTCGCACAGGTCGGACTGGTCCATCGCCGTCGGCAGGTACTGCAGGATCTCGTCCTCGCGGGAGGAGAGGGCGACCACCAGGCCGAGGCTGTTCCGAGGGCGCTCGTCGCGCAGCTCGACGAGCAGCCGAGCCACCAGCGGGCCGTTCGTGCCGCGGCGGGCGCGCTCGGCGGTCAGCATCTCGATAGCGGAGGTGCCGAGCTCGCGCCACGGGCGTCGCCACCCGTGCCTCTCGGTGCTCACGAGCGCACGTCGGAAGAACGCCGTGCCCCGGGCAGAGGGGCCCTGGGCGAGCTCGATGACGGCAGCCGTCGCGGCGATCCTGACCGCCAGGTCCTCCGGCACCGCCGTCTCGTCGTCGAGGATCGCCTCGAGCTCCTCCGGCGCGGCCTCGCGGTGGCGCCGCTGCAGCACGGACGTCGCTGCGATCCACAGGTCGTACGGCGTGCGGTCCAGCACCGAGCAGTGCTCGGCTGCTCGGTCGACGGCGGCCGTCGCCGCGGCCGCGTCGCCCTGAGCCAGCAGCCTGGTGACCCCGGCGAGCGCCGTGTGCCGCGCCACCAGCCAGGTCGACTCGTCCGGAAGCTGTCCGAGGAGCACGTCCCGCGGCGGGGGACCGCCGGCCGCGCGTGAGGCGACGGTGCGGCGGAAGGCCTCCAGGAACCGGGCCGGGAGAAGGCCGAGGGGTTGGTGGGACGAGGGCGCGTCGTGGTGCGTTGGCACCGTCGCGCCTCCGCGCTCCATCGCGAGCCACTCGTCGACGACCGCCGTCGCGCCCGGCACCGTATCGTCGGCGGCCGCGCGGAGGAGGGCGATCGATGCGTCGGCGGCAGCGGGATCTCCCCTGCCGACGGCAGACCACATCCGTACCTCCGCCTCTCGAGCCTCCGAGAGGGAAAGCTCGCCACGACTGACGTGGCGAGCGGTCGCCAGATGGCCCGCGGCGCCACCGGTGTCTCCGCGGAGCGTCATCAGCAGGCCGTAGGTCGAGGCCCACGTGGCCTGCAGCGCCGCGGCCGGGGAGTGCGGCGACGAGCCGCCCTCGGAGAGGCGAGGCTGGGGACTGCCGAGAGCAGCCGCGGCGTCGGTGACGTGGCCGTCGATCAGTGCCAGGCGCGCCAGGCACAGGCGCCGCAACACCTCCAGGCGCTCGGAGGTGATGCTCCGGCCGACCGCGCCCCTGCCCTCGCCCAGCTTCTGACGGCTCAGGAGCACGTCGTCGGCGCGCAGCGCCTGCACGGCCGCGAGCACGCGCAGCCGGTCGTCTGCGAGGACCTCGACCTCCGGAACGGCGTCGATGACCTGGTCGCACGACGTCCAGTCGCCGTCACCGAGAGCCGTGCACGCGAGCGCCACCGCGCAGTCGACGGCGATGTCCCAGGAGCGAGCATGCAGGGCGTGCGCGGCCGCCGCACGAGCGTCACCTCGCGCCGCGGACCACCGGGCGGCTACGTCGTGGAGACCGGGGAGCCGGCCCGGCGACTGCCGCTCCACCTCGCTGAGAAGCAGCTGCCGGAGGAGCTGGTGATAGCGGAAAAGACCGGTCTCGCCGTCGACCGAGACGAAGCCCACGCGGTGCGTCACCTCGTCGAGCACCGCCGCCGCATCCTCTCGTCCGGACAGACGGGCGGCGAGGTCGGTGTCGAACCGCACCGGTACGGCGGTGGTCCGCAGGAAGTCGACCAGCGAAGGGTCGAGGGTGTCGAGCACGTGCGCGAGGAGATAGCTGCCTGTCGGCGAATAGGCGCCGGTCGGGGTGGGGGCGACCGGATCCTGGGTGGCGCAGAGACGGACACCGGCGGGCCAGCCATCGGTCTGGTCGTGCAGCGCCTGGGCCTGCTCGTGGTCGAGCCGACGCCCTGAGCGGCTGGCGACGCGGGCCACCTCGCCGACCGTGAAGGCGAGCTCGCCGGCCCGGACCTCCGAGACACGCCCCGCCAGACGAGCAGGATGGAGGGCGACCAGAGGGTCGAGGCGTGCCACCAGCACCAGGGGCGCCGCCACCCGTGCCGCCTCGCACGCGCGGGTGAACGACGGGCCCCACCCCGCAAGGTGGGCGTCGTCGATGACGACAGGGCGCCCGCGGTGGAGCTCCCTGGTCGCCGTCTCCCAGGGCCGGGTGCCGCTGCCGTCGAGCCACGCGGCGTCCGGCGCGTGCTCGTCCGCCCACTGGCGCAGCAGGGTCGTCTTCCCGTACCCCGTCGGTGCGGCGACGAGCGTCACCGGTCGCCGCGTCGCGCGATCGAGTGTGGCGAGCAGTCGGCGACGGACGATGACCCCCTCGTCGACGAACACCTGCTGGTGCGCCTCCAACGCCATGCCCGCCCCCTGGTGCCGAGCGGCTGCACCCCCGTGCGCGCTGGCACCTCGGAGGCTAGCTGCACCGGACCTGCCCCGCACGGCTCTTGCCGCCGCGGAACGTAGGCTGACAGGCGTGAAAGACGCTCAGGTCATCCGCGGCAACTCGGTTCTCCCTGCCCGCCGCACCCCCATCACCCTCCACACCGCCGACGGGTTGAACCTCGTCGGGGAGCTGGCGCTCCCGCTGGAGCGCGAGCCGGTCGCGACGATGGTCTGCCTCCATCCGCTGCCGACCCACGGCGGCATGATGGACAGCCACCTCTTCCGCAAGGCTTCGTACCGCCTTCCCGCGCTCGCCGACATCGCGGTCCTTCGGTTCAACACCCGCGGCACCACCAGCGTGCAGGGGACGAGCGGCGGCGCGTTCGATGAGGCGCAGGGCGAGCGGTACGACGTCGCTGCGGCGATCGAACTCGCCGACTTCGAGGATCTTCCCGACATCTGGCTCGTCGGATGGTCCTTCGGCACCGATCTCGCGCTCAAGTACGGGCTCGACGCCGAGGTGCACGGCGCGATCCTGCTGTCGCCGCCGCTGCGCTACTCCGACGACGCCGACCTCGACGCCTGGGCGCAGTCCGGCAAACCCCTCGTCGCGCTGGTCCCCGAGCACGACGACTACCTGCGTCCCGCCGAGGCCGCAGAACGCTTCTCCCGGGTGCCGCAGGCCGAGGTGATCGGCGTGGACGGCGCGAAGCACCTCTGGGTGGGCGACTCAGAACGCGTGCTCGACGAGGTCGCCTCTCGCCTGAACCCGCGTGTCTCCGTCCCGCTGCCCCGTCAGTGGTCCGGTGACATGCAGCAGGCCGACGCCTCGGCGTACCGCGACCAGACGGTCGCGGCGTTCGAGAGCGTCGGCCCGCAGCCTGGCGATCAGGAGGCCTGAGACTCCTCGTCGTCCTCGGCGAGCTCGGCTGCCGCCGGGCCGCCGAGCTTGGCACGGCGCACGCTGCGCTCGGCCGTCGGGCGATCTGTCGGCGTGCCGTCGACCACGGTGGAGTCGTTCTGGACGGCCGGGACGATCGTGGTGGCGTCGTGCGCACGGGAGTCGGTGCCCGCGCGGTCGATCTCCTCCAGGTCGGGCTCCTCGGCCGCTGCGGTGGCCTCCTCGACGGCAGCGGCGACCTCGTCGGCTGCCGCGGCGACCTCGGCGACGGCCGGCGCGGGAAGCGCCCCCGCCTTGT
Organism: Mumia sp. zg.B53; assembly: GCF_019550935.1. NCBI lineage: Bacteria > Bacillati > Actinomycetota > Actinomycetes > Propionibacteriales > Nocardioidaceae > Mumia > Mumia sp. zg.B53. Next base: position 342,633 of record NZ_JAHWCK010000002.1, read on the forward strand.
CGGTCTCAGCGTCGCTGTCGAGCGCGTCGAGACCCGCGAACGAGCCGATGACCTCGCGCAGCTTGGTGAGCTGGGTCTTGACGGCATCACGCTTGGCGACGAGCGAGTCGAGCTCGTGTCGGACCGTCGAGATCTGCTTCTCGGCATCGGCGCGCGCCTGGGCGAGCGAGTGCTCCGACTGCGTACGAGCGGTGTGCATGATCTGCTCGGCCTCGCGGCGCGACCGAGCGACCATCCGCTCGGACTCGGCCTTGGTCTCCTCGCGGCGCTTGGTCGCGGCGGCGATCGCCTCACGCGCCCGCGACTCGGCGGCTGCGGCGCGCGACTCGGCGTCGGCGATCATCCGCGAGGTCTGCTCGGTCGCCACGGCGTGCGACTCGGTGGCCTCCTTGGCCATCCGCTCCTTCTCGAGGGCGAGGACCCGGCGCGCCTCGGTCAGCTCGCGGTCGGCAGCGGCGCGGACCTGCTCGGCCTCACGCGTCGCGGTGAGGCGCGCGGAGCTCGCGGCCTGGTTGGCGGCCAGCTGGATCTGCTCGGCCTCGCGCTTGGCCTTGGCCAGGACGTCGTCGGCCTCGGCCAGCGCGAGGGCACGCTCGCTCTCGGCCTCGGCCAGGAGGCGCTCGCGGGTCTCCTCGACGTCTGCGAGCTGCACGGCGCGCAGGTCGTCGGCCTCCTTGGCCGCCGACGCCTTGATGGCCGTGGCCTCGGACTCGGCGACACGACGCAGGTCGTCGGCCTCCCGCCTGGCGCGTTCGAGCATCTCGGCCGACTGCGACTCGGCAAGCCCCAGCAGCTCAGCAGCGCGTCCACCGAGGCCGGCGTAGCTCGGCTTGTTGTTCTCGGTGAGCTGGCTCCGCAGGTCGGCGAGCTCGGTCTCGAGGCGCGCGATCTTGGTCTCGGCCGCCTGGACCGCCGCCTGCGCCCGGGAGAGGTCGCTGCGGTGCTGGTTGAGGTAGGCGTCGACGGCGTCCTTGTCGTAGCCGCCGCGACGGACCAGAGGGAAACCGGCCCCCGTCGCCGGGTCACCGGTCGTGCGGGCGTACGAGTCGCCGTCTGAGGAGTAGCTGCCGTAAGGGTCTGACATGGGGTGCCTTCAGTTCGTAGTTCGGGGTGAGGTCGCTCCGCCAAATCCTAGCGCGACCTCACCCCGCCCCTCACCGTGTTCAGACTCCTCGGAACCGGTTGATCTCGTCGATGTGGCGAGCGCGCTTCTCGGTGTCCCGGACGCCGAGGCCCTCCCGGGGGGCGAGGCAGAGGACGCCCACCTTGCCCTGGTGCGCGTTGCGGTGCACGTCGAGCGCTGCCTGGCCGGTCTCCTCCAGGCTGTAGACCTTGGAGACGGTCGGGTGGATCATGCCCTTGTCGATCAGCCGGTTGGCCTCCCAGGCCTCGCGGTAGTTGGCGAAGTGCGAGCTCAAGATGTTCTTGAGGTTCATCCAGAGGTAGCGGTTGTCGTACTGGTGCATGTAGCCCGAGGTGGAGGCGCAGGTGACGATCGTGCCGCCCTTGCGGGCGACGAAGACGCTGGCACCGAAGGTCTCGCGACCCGGGTGCTCGAAGACGATGTCCGGGTCGTCCCCGCCGGTCAGCTCGCGGATCTTGGCGCCGAAGCGCTTCCACTCGCGCGGGTCCTGCTCATGCTCGTTCTTCCAGAACTTGTAGCCCTCCGCCGACCGGTCGATGACCAGGTCGGCACCCATCGAGCGCACGATCTCGGCCTTCTCGGGGGAGGACACGACGCAGACCGGCGTCGCTCCACCGTTGAGGGCGAACTGGGTGGCGTACGAGCCGAGGCCGCCCGAGGCGCCCCAGATCAGCACGGTGTCGCCCTGCTTCATGGCCGCACCGTTCTTGGACACGAGCTGGCGGTAGGCGGTGGAGTTCACCAGGCCGGGGCTCGCCGCCTCCTCCCACGAGAGGTGGGCGGGCTTCGGCATCAGCTGGTTGGCCTTCACGATCGCGACCTCGGCCAGGCCGCCGAAGTTGGTCTCGAAGCCCCAGATCCGCTGTTCAGGATCCATCATCGTGTCGTTGTGGCCGTCGGGGCTCTCCAGCTCGACCGACAGGCAGTGCGCCACGACCTCCTGGCCCGGCTTCCAGGCGTTGACGCCCGGGCCGGTGCGCAGCACGACACCGGCAAGGTCGGAGCCGACGACGTGGTACGGCAGGTCGTGACGCTTGGTGTACTCCGACAGGCGGCCGTACCGCTCGAGGAAGCTGAACGTCGAGAGCGGCTCGAAGATCGAGGTCCACACGGTGTTGTAGTTGATCGAGCTGGCCATGACGGCGACCAGCGCCTCCCCGGGCGCGAGCTCGGGGACCGGGACGTCATCGACGTGCAGGCTCTTGCGAGGGTCCTTGTCACGGGTGGCGAGGCCCTCGAACATGTCGACCTCGTCCTTGTGGACGGTCACGCCCCGGTACGACTCGGGCACCGAGATGTTCGCGAAGTCCTCGCTCGAGGTGTCCCCGGCCATGATGGCGTCGAGAATGTGCTGCACGTCGTCCTCCAGAGTTGTGCCGCGCGGATGCGTTACGCGGATATTACTCAGCAGTAATGGATGTGGTCAGGAGTGTGACCGATGTCGCTTGCTCGTAGAGTCCGCCGCGCGCCGCCGCGAGTGGTGTTCGGCGGGCCGGATCTGCCCTCGGCGACGGCGCTTGCCGGGCCTGATTCTCCACGCGTACCGTGGACGCCGCCCATCCACCGCTCGGGAGCGACGTGACGACACTGGACCTGAACAGCGACGTCGGCGAGTCCTTCGGGCGATGGGAGCTCGGGGACGACACCGCGATCCTCCAGGTCGTCACCAGCGCCAACATCGCCTGCGGCTTCCATGCCGGCGACGCCCGTACGCTGCGCCGCACCTGCGAGCACGCGGCGGAGAACGCGGTCGCGGTCGGTGCGCAGGTCAGCTATCGCGACCTCGCCGGGTTCGGCCGCCGCTTCATCGACATGGAGCCGGCCGAGCTGACCGACGACGTGGTCTATCAGATCGGTGCGCTCGACGGGCTCGCGCGGGCGTCGGGCACGAGGGTCCGCTACGTGAAGCCGCACGGGGCCCTCTACAACGCCGTCGTGCACCACGACGAGCAGGCCCGAGCGGTCGCGGAGGCGGTGCGGGCGTACGACCCGGGGCTGCCGCTGCTGGGCCTTCCCGGCTCGAGGCTGCTGGCCTGGGGGGAGCGGCTGGGACTCAGGACGGTGCGCGAGGCCTTCGCCGACCGCGCCTACACCCCCCAAGGCTCCCTGCTCAGCCGCCGGGAGCCTGGCGCCGTCCTGCTCGATCCCGACCACGTCGCTCGGCGGGTGCTGCGGATGGTGACCGAGGGTGACGTCGAGGCCGTGGACGGCACGCTGGTCGCCGTGGCGGCCGACTCCGTGTGCGTCCACGGCGACTCGCCGGGGACGGTCACGATGGCGCGATACGTGCGCACGATGCTCGAGGGCGCCGGGGTGAGACTCGGGGCGTTCGTGTGAGGGTCAGGCCGTACGGCGACCGCGCGCTGATCCTGGACCTGGCTGACGCCCGCGAGGTGGTGTCATGGGTGTCGGCGATCCGTGAGGCGCGTCTGCCCGGCGTCGCCGACGTCGTCCCCGCCGCACGGACGGTCCTGGTCGCCGCCGCAGACGGCACCGACGTCGGGGCGCTCGCCGCAGTGCTCCAGCACGTCGAGGTGGACCCCGGGCGAGGTGAGGCTGAGCCCAGCGCGGCCGAGGTGCGCGACGACGAGATCGTGATCCGCGTGGAGTACGGAGGGCCCGACCTCGGCGACGTGGGAGAGCTGACCGGCCTCGGGCCCGACGGCGTCGTGGCGGCGCACACCGCCACCTCGTGGCGGGTCGCCTTCGGCGGGTTCGCGCCCGGATTCGCCTACCTCGTCGGTGGAGACCCCCGCCTCCAGGTGCCGCGCCGGCACACCGCTCGGACGAGCGTGCCTTCGGGCGCGGTCGGGCTGGCGGGGGAGTACTCGGGGATCTATCCGAGGCCCTCACCGGGCGGCTGGCAGCTCATCGGCACCACCGACGCCGTGCTGTGGGACCTCGACCGCGACCCACCGGCGCTGCTGCGGCCGGGAGCCACGGTCCGGTTCGAGGCGGTGCGGGTGTGAGGGAGCTCGAGGTGGTCCGCCCTGGGCCGCTCGCTCTCGTGCAGGACCTCGGCCGACCGGGGTGGTCGGCGGTCGGCGTCGGCCGCTCGGGTGCTGCCGACCGCGGCGCCTATCAGCTCGCGAACCGCCTCCTCGCCAACCCCGAGGGCGCCGCGGCGGTGGAGGTGACGCTCGGCGGGTTCGATGTCGCGGCTCGCGGCGGTGACGTCTGGGTCGCCGTGACGGGTGCGCCGGTCGAGCTGCGGGTGGGGCGACGGGTGGTCGACCCGTACGCGGCGGTCTGCGTCCGTGAGGGCGAGCGGCTGCGGCTGGGCGTGCCGAAGGCCGGGCTGCGGTCGTACGTCGCCGTGCGAGGCGGCGTCGACGTGCCGCCGGTGCTGGGGTCGCGCAGCCGTGACGTGCTCGCCGCGATCGGGCCCGCTCCGCTGGTGGTGGGCGACCGGCTGCCGGTCGGGCGCCCGCCGCGCACGTACCCGCAGGTCGACGCCGTACCCGTGCCCGTCCACGACGGCGACGTCGCGCTCAGGGTGGTCCGTGGCCCGCGCGACGACTGGGTCCGCGACGCCGACGGACTCGTCCGCGGTCGCTGGACGGTCTCGCCGCACAGCGACCGCGTCGGCATGCGGCTCGAGGGACCGCCGATGCGTCCTGCCGTGCCGGGACGCCAGCTGCCGTCGGAGGGCGCGTACCGCGGCGCCGTCCAGGTGCCGCCCAGCGGTGAGCCCGTCGTGTTCCTCGCCGACCATCCGGTCACCGGTGGCTACCCGGTCGTCGGGGTGGTCGTCGACGCCGACGTCGACCGGGCCGCGCAGGCGAGGCCGGGTCAGTCCCTGCGGTTCCGGTGGATCTGAGGCCCCGCCCTCGCCGCCCTCGCGGCCGGCGTCAGTGGGACGGCTGGGCCGCAGGCTCGACGAGCTCGACCAGCACGCCGCCGGCGTCCTTCGGGTGCACGAAGTTCACACGGCTGTCGGACGTGCCGCGCTTGGGCTGGTCGTAGAGCAGGCGCACGCCCCGATCGCGGAGCACGGCACTGGCGGCGTCGATGTCGCTGACGCGGTAGGCCAGCTGCTGGATGCCCGGTCCGTTGCGGGTGAGGAACTTCGCGATCGTCGACTGGTCCGACAGCGGCGCGAGAAGCTGGATCCGCTGGTCGGTGTCACCGACGGCGAGCATCGCCTCGCGCACCCCCTGCTCCTCGTTGATCTCCTCGTGGACGGAGTGGAGTCCGAAGACGCGGGCGTAGAACTCGAGCGCCTCGTCGAGGTCGGGCACCGCGATGCCGACGTGGTCGATGGCGATGAGCAGGTGATCGGGAACCATGCGACGCACCCTAGGGCAGAGCGCCGCCGCGCAGAGGCCACGACCCCTGCTGTGACCTTCCTCACCGCAGCCCTCGGCGATGTTACGGGCGAGTATCGTGCTGAGAGCACAAGCCTGCCGTCCTTGGCCGAACGCGCGCAGACGCTGCGCCTGAAGGAGTTCACATGTCCCGTCAGTCCGTCATCGTCGCTGGTGCCCGCACGCCGATCGGTCGCCTCCTCGGAGGCCTCAAGACGCAGTCGGCCGCCGATCTCGGTGGCGTCGCCATCAAGGGTGCGCTCGAGCGCGCAGGCATCACCGGCGACCAGGTCGAGTACGTGATCATGGGCCAGGTCCTCGGCGCCGGTGCCGGCCAGGTGCCCGCTCGCCAGGCGGCCCACAAGGGCGGCATCCCGCTCGACGTCCCGGCGATCACGATCAACAAGGTCTGTCTCTCCGGGCTCAACGCGATCGCGACGGCCGACCAGCTGATCCGGGCCGGCGAGTACGACGTCGTGGTGGCCGGCGGCCAGGAGTCGATGACGCAGGCGCCGCACCTCCTCAAGGGCTCGCGCGAGGGCTACAAGTACGGCGCGCAGACCATCCTCGACCACATGGAGTACGACGGCCTCTGGGACTCGCTGACCGACCAGGCGATGGGCAAGCTGACCGAGGCGCGCAACAGCGAGGTCGAGGAGCTCACGCGGGAGGAGCAGGACGCGTTCGGTGCGCGCTCGCACCACCGCGCCGCCCAGGCGCAGAAGAATGGCGTCTTCGACGACGAGATCGTCCCGGTCGAGATCGTCGGACGTCGCGAGACGGTCACCGTCACCACCGACGAGGGCGTGCGCGGCGACACGACGGCAGAGACGCTCAGCAGGCTTCGTCCCGCGTTCGCCAAGGACGGCACGATCACGGCCGGCACCGCCTCGCAGATCTCCGACGGGGCGTGCGCCGTCGTCGTGATGTCCAAGGAGAAGGCCGAGGAGCTCGGCCTCACCTGGATCGCCGAGATCGGTGCCGCCGGCTACGTCGCCGGTCCGGACTCCACCCTGCAGCTGCAGCCCGCCGAGGCGATCGCGAAGGCCTGCGCCAAGGAGGGCATCGCTCCGACCGACCTCGACCTGATCGAGGTCAACGAGGCGTTCGCCGCGGTCGGTGTCGCCAGCCAGCGGGCGCTCGGCATCGACGAGGACAAGGTCAACGTCAACGGCGGCGCGATCTCGCTCGGCCACCCCATCGGCATGAGCGGCGCCCGTGTCGTGCTGCACCTCGCGCTCGAGCTCGGACGGCGCGGTGGCGGCGTCGGCGCCGCGGCGCTGTGCGGCGGTGGTGGCCAGGGTGACGCGCTGATCATCCGCGTCCCCCAGCGCTGAGACGGGCCGGGCGCCGGTCGGCGGGGCGGAGGAGGTCATCGCACCGATGGCACGTCGTACGGTCGCCGTCGGTGAGCTCGTCCAACGAGCCACCGGCGGCGATCCGCGCGCGGTCGCGCGCCTGATCTCCCTCGTGGAGGATGCGTCGCCGCTCCTGCCCGAGGTCAGCGCGGCCCTCGCGCCCCACGTCGGACGCGCCCACGTGGTCGGCCTGACCGGATCCCCGGGTGTGGGCAAGTCGACCACCACCGGCGCCCTCGTCGCGGCGATGCGCGCGCAGGGGCGCAAGGTGGGCGTGCTGGCGGTCGACCCGACCTCGCCGTTCTCGGGGGGCGCGCTGCTCGGTGACCGCATCCGCATGCAGGACCATGCCGGCGACCCAGGGGTGATCATCCGGTCGATGGCGACGCGAGGGCACCTCGGCGGGCTCGCGTGGGCGGCCCCCCAGGCGCTGCGGGTGCTCGATGCCGCCGGCTGCGACGTGGTCCTCGTCGAGACGGTGGGGGTCGGCCAGTCCGAGGTCGAGGTGGCACGCCTGGCCGACACGACCGTCGTCCTGCTCGCGCCCGGCATGGGCGACGGGATCCAGGCCGCGAAGGCGGGGATCCTCGAGATCGGTGACGTCTACGTCGTCAACAAGGCCGACCGCGACGGAGCACCGCAGGTCCGCCGCGAGCTGCGGAGCATGCTGTCGTTGACGGAGCGTCCGGACGGTGGGTGGCAGCCGCCGATCCTCCTGACGGTCGCACACCGGCAGGAGGGCGTCGCCGAGGTCGTCGACGCCCTGGACGCTCATCTGGGGCACCTGCGCGCCGGCGGCGGCCTCGAGCGCCGGCGGCTGCGGCGGACGCGCGACGAGATCGAGACCCTCGCGACGACGGAGCTGCGTTCTCGCTTCACCGCTCTCGGCACCCACGGGCGGCTCGAGGCGCTCGCCGCTGACGTCGTCGCGGGACGCTCGGACACGTTCGCCGCGTCGAAGGCGCTGCTGGAGGAGCTGTGACCGAACGCACGGCAGACGTGCGACGATCGGCATGACAAAATCTGTGACCCAGCCCGTCCAGATCCGGCGCGCCTGGCGTCACGAACCCCCCGCGATCGGCTATAAACGTCGTGAGCGTGCAGCGTGCCCGCCGGCTTTCTGCCCTCGAGAAAGGCAGCAGTGGTGAAAAAGGCGATCTCCGCCATCGTGGTGGTGTTCCTGATCTACTTCTTGCTCACGAACCCCACCGGTGCTGCCAATACCGTGGAGCTGGTCTTCACGTGGATCATCGAGGCGCTCGGACAGCTCGCGGCCTTCTTCCAGACCTTGCTGTCCTGACGAGGAGCCCGTCGTGCTGCGCGCGATCCTGAGACTGGTGCCCGACCGCAACATCGGCAGCCACCTGCTGCTGGACGACGGTGAGCGCGTGAAGGACGTCGTGCGCCACCACTGGATCGTCTTCGTCGTGCCGTACGCCATCGTGCTCATCGGGGTGCTGATGATCGCGCTGTTCCCGGTGCTCCCGATGCGGACCGCCGGGGTGGTCGCGATCGTCGGGCTGGGCGTCGTCGGGTACGGGATGTACCGTGCGGCCGAGCAGCACCTCGACGTCTTCGTGATCACGAACCACCGTGTGCTCAAGATCCGTGGCGTCTTCGAGGTGAAGGTCGCGACGATGCCGATGGCCCGAATCCTCGACATCACCGTGGAGCGGACGCTCCTCGGCAGGGTTCTCGGGTACGGCCACTTCGTGTTCGAGTCCGCGGCCCAGGCTCAGGGGCTGCGCGACATCCAGTTCATCCCGGCACCGTTCGAGCGCGACCGCACGATCCAGCGGGCGCTGGTCACCGCCGGTCTCCGCGGTCCCGCCCGCTGAGCGGTGCCGTCCGTCAGGGCCCCCGCGCAGCGAGGGCCCTGATGGACGGCCGACGGCGTCAGACGGCGGCGTCGCGCTCCTGTGCCGCGAGTGCGCGGGCGAGGTCGGAGCGTCCCTCGTCGACGTAGCGGCGGGTCGTCGGGTCGAGGTCGTCGTTGTCGGCGAGCCACGCGTCGATCGTCGCGAGGTTCTCGGCGCTCGGGTTGGCCCGCGGGAAGAAGCTCTGGAGGATCTCCGAGGCGCGCCAGACGCCCTTCTGGATGACCGTGCGGGCGGTGTCGAGGTAGCGCTCGACGTACGGCTGCAGCAGCTCGGCCTGACCGGGCTGCTGGAACGCGCCGGCGATGCTGCGCTGGGTCTCGTTGGGCAGGTCGTCGCGGACGACGACCGACTCCCACGCCGCCTCCTTCGCGGCGGCGTCCGGACGCGCCGCACGTGCCCCGGCCGCGTTCTCCTGACCGGCGATGGTGTTGTCGCGCGCGAGCTCCGCGTCGATCTCCTTGTCCCCGTACGCGCCGGCGCGGGCGAGGCCGGTGACGAGGGACCAGCGCAGGTCGGTGTCGACGGTCAGGCCCTCCAGCGTCGTCGACCCGTCGAGCAGACCCGTGACGAACGAGATCGCCTCGTCCGACTCCGCGGCCCCGGCGTAGGCCCTGACGAGCGCCAGCTGGTGGTCCGAACCGGGTGCAGCGGCATCGAGCAGCGCGCGGACGCCGTGCTCCCACTCGGCGGTCAGCGCGGCCCGGTTGTCCGGCGCCGAGTACAGGGCGACGGCAGATCCGCCCTGACGCAGCAGCGTCTGCACGGCGGTGAGGTCGGACTCGGTGCCGACGCCGGCGAGCACGATCGGCACGAACTGGCGCGCCGGCAGCTCGGCGTCGCGCAGCATGTCCCACGCCGCACCCCAGCACAGCGCGCGCGCCAGCGAGTCGGGGATGTCGGCGATCGAGCTGGTCAGCGTCGCGAGCGACCGCTCGTCGAGACGGATCTTGGCGTAGGTCAGGTCGTCGTCGTTGAGCAGCACGAGGTCGGGCTGCGGCTGCCCGACGAGGGCGTCGACGGAGGTGAGTGCTCCCTCGATGTCGGTCTCGACCCGCGCGCGCCGGACGAGACCGGCGTCGGTGTGGTCGTACAGACCGATCGCGATGCGGTGGCGCCGCAGCGTCGGATAGTCGTCGGTGGCAGTCTGCTCGACGGCGAACGACGTGAACCCGCCCTGCTCGTCCACGACGAAGCGGGGCCGGAGCGTGTTGACGCCGGACGTCTGGAGCCACTCCTGCGACCAGGAGCCGAGCTCACGGCCCGAGGCGGCCTCGAGCTCGGCCAGCAGGTCCTTGAGCTCGGTGTTGCCGAAGGCGTGCTTGGTGAAGTACGACCGCAGTCCGGCGAAGAAGTCCTTCTCGCCGACCCAGGCGACGAGCTGCTTGAGGGTCGAGGCGCCCTTCGCGTAGGTGATGCCGTCGAAGTTGGCCTCGACCGCGTGCAGGTCGTAGTTGTCGGCGGCGATCGGGTGCGTCGAGGGGAGCTGGTCCTGGCGGTACGCCCAGTTCTTGCGCTGGTTCGTGAAGCCGGTCCAGGCGCCGGTGTACTTCGTGGCGTTGACCTCGGCATGGTGCGAGGCGAACTCCGCGAACGACTCGTTGAGCCAGAGGTCGTCCCACCACTTCATGGTCACGAGGTCGCCGAACCACATGTGCGCCATCTCGTGGAGGATCGTGTTGGCACGGCTCTCGTACGCGGCGTGGGTCTGGCGGCTTCGGAAGATGTACTCGTCGCGGAAGGTCACCGCGCCGGCGTTCTCCATCGCGCCCATGTTGTACTCCGGCACGAACGCCTGGTCGTACTTGCCGAACGGGTAGCCCATCTCGAAGGTGTTCTCGAAGAAGGCGAAGCCCTGCTTGGTGATCTCGAAGATCTCCTCGTGGTCGAGGTGCTCTCGGAGGCTCTTGCGGACCTGGATGCCGAGCGGGATCTCGTCGTAGTCGCCGCGGTAGGAGTCGGTGACGGTGTCGTACTCGCCGGCGATGAGCGCGGTGATGTAGGTCGACATGCGTTTGGTCTCGGCGAAGGCCCAGCGGCTCACGCCCTCACCGAGCGTCTCTGGCTCCGGGGTCGGAGAGTTGGAGACGACGGTCCATCCCTCGGGGGCGTCGATCGTGAAGGTGAACGTCGCCTTGAGGTCGGGCTGCTCGAACGTCGTGTACACGCGGCGGGCGTCGGGCACCTCGAACTGGGTGTAGAGGTAGACGCGGTCGTCGGCGGGATCGACGAAGCGGTGCAGGCCCTCGCCGGTGCGCGAGTAGGGGAGACGCGTCTCGACCCGGAGCTCGTTGTCGCCCTCGGCCAGCCCGCTCAGCGCGATGCGGTTGTCCGCGTACGCCGCGGCGTCCAGCTCGGTGCCGTTCAGCCACATCCGAGGTTCGCGCGCGTCGACCAGGTCGGCGAATGTCGCGCCGCCGGCCTCACGGCTGGAGAACCGGACGACGGTGGTGGACGAGAACTCGGTGTCGGAGACGGTCAGGTCGAGATCGACGGCGTAGTGATGGACGTCGAGGAGCGCGGCCCGCTCCTGCGCCTCGTTGCGCGTGAGGTTGGTTCCAGGCATGCGCCCATCCTTCCACGCGCGGTGGCTCGCCGTTGCGGGGCGGACGACGGCATGGCTCAGGGATGGCCGAGCACGCCGTGCGCCAGGACACCGAGGCCCGCGGCGATGCGCTCGACCGAGAGGCCGAGCTCGCGCTGCCGCACGAACACCTCCGGAGCGAGCGGTGCCAGCAGCGGCTCGACCATGGCGTCCGGATCCGCGGCGCCCGCCTACGCCACGAGCATGCGCACGTGCACTCTCCAGAAGCCGTACGCGCCGACGATGAACCGTGAGCGTCCGACCTCGGCGCCGAGCGCGAGAGGGGCGTGGTCCTCGAGGAACTGCGTCATCGCGTCGTAGAACGCGGCGAGCCGATCGGCGGGCGGGGCCCCGGGCCCGAGCGGTGGCGGCCCGGAGAGGAGCGCCTCCTGCAGCCTGCGCTCGTGCTCGTCCAGCAGGGCGGTGGCGATGGAGGCACGGTCGGGATAGCGGCGGTAGAGCGTGCCGCGGCCCACCCCTGCCGCGCGTGCGATGTCGTTCATCGTCACGTGCGCGGCGCCTCGCTCGGCGTACAGCCGTGCTGCGGCGTCCAGGCGAGTGTCGGGCCACCATGCCACGCCTGCTCCATCTCGACTCCAGCGCCCGCACCCAGTCGCACACGCGCGAGCTCGGCGCACGTTTCGCCGCACGATGGCGAGAGGCTCGTCCGGACGGCGACTACGTCTACCGCGACCTCGCACGTCAGCCCGTCCCGGTGATCGGGGAGGCCTGGACGAGCATCTGTGACACCATCCTCACCGAGCAGATCACCGACCCCGTCCACTACCCGAGCGCGGTGCGCACGCCCGCAGAGCGCGAGGCCTGGGCGATCGCCGAGCCCTTGCTCAACGAGCTGCTCGAGGCCGACGTCGTCCTGGTCGGGGCGCCGATGTACAACTTCGGGATCCCCGCCGCACTGAAGGCCTGGATCGACCAGGTGACGTTCCCACGCATGTCACTGACCGGGACGAGCTTCGTCGTCGTCGGAGCGCGTGGCGGCTCGTACGCCGAAGGGGCACCCCGCGCCCCGTACGAGTATCAGGAGAGCTACCTGCGGGACTTCATCGCGGGCCACTTCGGCATCGACGACGTCCGGTTCCTGACGACCGAGCGGGTGAACGCGCTCGTCGACCCGTTGCTGAGCGACCTTCTGGCACGCACCGAGCCTCGCGAGCGGCAGCGCTCGCCGAGATCGTGTGGAGCCAGAGCATCAAGCCGACCGACGGCTTCACACGGCTGGGCCCGACCGTCGTCTGTGTCCTGCTCGGCGCGAGCGCGGTCTACCTGCTGGCTCGCGCGATGCAGACCGTGCCGGTCGGGACGGCGTACGCGGTGTTCACCGGCATCGGGGCCGTCGGCGCCGTCTCGCTCGGCGTCGTCGTCCACGGCGACCGGTCTCGCCGGGGCGTATCGCCGCTCTGGCCTTGATCGTCGCCGGGGTCGTGGCCGCCCGCGTCACCGTGTGACACGGGCGCTCAGCCCTCGGTCACCTCGCGGGCGTACGTCGCCGGCGGGGTGCCGACGACGTCGGTGAAGCGCCGCACGAGGTGCGCCTGGTCGCTGAACCCGAGCTCCGAGGCGAGCGCGCCCCAGTCGACCACGGTGCCGCTGCGCGCCGCGGCCGCCGCGTCGAGCAGGCGGAACCGCTGGAGCACCCACTTCGGGCCGATGCCGACGTACGTCGCGAACTCGCGCTGCAGCGTCCGGAGGCTCACGCCGCCGGCGTCGGCGAGAGCATCGGCGCGCACGAGGCTCCGGTCGTGCTCGGCGAGCGCGACCAGCTGTCCGATCTCGGCCGCCCGGGGCTCGGACTCGTACCCCACCGCCCGGAGGTAGTCCGTCAGTGCGGCCACCATCGCGTCGTCGGAGGCCTCGGCGTCGAGGATGCGGGCGGCGGGCGGGCGGTCGTCGACACCGAGCACGTCGCCGGCGGGTCGTACGACGTCGGTCAGCGCACCGACGGACGCGCGCAGGTAGCCGTGGAAGCCTCCCGGCCGGAAGGACGCGCCGAGCACGTGACCGCGGCCGACGAGGTGGCGGAAGAACGGTCGTCGGGTGACGCCGTGGACCAGCAGGCGGCCCTGCTCGGCCGCCAGGTGGAGTCGTGGCTGCGGCACGACCCGTTGGTCGTACGGCTCGGCGACATCCCAGCGCACCCGCCACAGGTAGTCGACACCCGGGCTGTCGGCAGAGGGCTCGATCCGGCGGACGGCGATGGGATCGGCGCGCCCCACGATCGCCGCGGGATAGCCCCGTGGCTCGTCGGACGGTCCAGCGCTCACCGCCTCAGCCTAGACCTGTCGCGTTCCTTCAAGACCCGGCCGCGTCGTCGGTCCTAGTCTCGAGGCATGAGCGACGAGAAGACAGCAGAAGCGATGTTCACGGTGGCGGGCTGGGAGGAGTCCGTGGTCGAGGACATCGACGGGACCGGCAGCGAGCGGAACGGCACCTACTACCCCGATCGCGGCATCACCCGCGCGACCGTCCGGTACGCCTACAGCGGTGATCTCGAGGGGGAGGGCGTCGTCCACTACCTGATGACCTACAAGGAGGGGCCCGCACCCGTCGTGGCGCTCGAGCGCTTCACCGGATCGATCGGGGGCCACGAGGGAACCTGCGTCATGCTGCACCGGGGATCGCACGAGGCGGAGTCCGTCGTCGACGCGGTCGAGGTGGTCGAGGGCATGGGGACGGGCGGCCTCCAGACCCTTCGCGGCACGGGCGTCCCGGAGGTGGAGGGCCACAGCGAGACGGGATACAGGTTCACCCTGCGATACACGCTCTGAGGGGGCGCTTGGCAGGATGGAGACATGGTCCTGCCCTTCGCGCAGTCTCGGCGCTCCACCGTCGGCATCGAGTGGGAGCTCGCACTCGTCGACGCGGATACGGGTGACCTCCGTCAGGTGGCCCGGACCGTGCTCGAGGGCCTCGCCGGCCCCGGCGGTGCGCCGCACCCGCACGTCCACCAGGAGCTCCTCCTCAACACCGTCGAGGTCGTCTCCGGTGTGCACCAGCGGATCGGCGACGCCGGGCGCGACCTCCAGCGCAGCATCGAGGAGGTGCGGGCGGTCACCGGGCCGCTGCGCGTCGAGCTGATGTGCGCGGGCACCCATCCGTTCGCGCAGTGGGACCACCAGAAGGTCACCGACAAGGAGCGTTACAACACGCTCATCGACCGTACGCAGTGGTGGGGGCGCCAGATGCTCATCTACGGCGTCCACGTGCACGTCGGCATCGAGGACCGGGCCAAGGTGCTGCCGCTGATGCGGGCGGTGCTCGCCTACTTCGGTCACCTCCAGGCGCTGTCGGCGTCGTCCCCGTTCTGGGGAGGGAAGGACACCGGGTACGCGTCGAACCGCGCGCTGATGTTCCAGCAGCTCCCCACGGCGGGGTTGCCCTTCCGGCTCGAGGAGTGGGAGGACCTCGAGCGCTACACCGACGACATGCTGCACACCGGCGTCATCGACGAGTTCGGCGAGGTGCGGTGGGACATCCGACCCTCCCCGCGGTTCGGCACCCTCGAGGTGCGTATCTGCGATGGCACTCCCACGCTCACCGAGCTGCTCGCGATCGCCGCGCTCACCCAGTGCCTCGTCGAGCACTTCTCCGCGGAGCTCGACGCCGGCCGCGAGCTGCCCGACCTGCCGCAGTGGTTCCTCCAGGAGAACAAGTGGCGCTCCGCGCGCTACGGGATGGACGCCATCCTGATCCTGAACGCGAAGGGTGACGAGGACCTGGTGACCACCGACGTACGCCGGCTCCTGGAGGTGCTCGCGCCCGCCGCCGAGCGGCTGGGCTGCACCGAGGAGCTGGCTGACGTGGAGACGATCCTGCGCGTCGGTGCCTCCTACCAGCGGCAGCGCGAGATCGCGGGCCGTCATGGGGGAGACCTTCAACCGGTGGTGTTCTCGTTGGTCGAGGAAATGTACGCCGGTTGCCCGGTGTTGTGACGTGGTGCAGGGGATCATCCTTCTGCGCCTGTGCCCGAAGCGATCCACGACTCGGGCTCCCCGACCGAGAGGTGAGCATGTCCAAGACCGTCGACATGTGGTTCGATCCGCTGTGCCCGTGGGCCTGGATGACATCGCGCTGGTTGCTGGAGGTCGAGAAGGTCCGTGACGTGGAGGTCCGCTTCCACGTGATGAGCCTGTCGGTCCTCAACGAGGGCAACGACGACCTTCCCGAGCAGTACCGCGACATGCTCGCCCGTGGCTGGGCCGGGGTCCGCGTCCCCGTCGCGGCCGCACACAAGCACGGCGACGACGTCCTGCGCGATCTGTACACCGCGATCGGCACCCGCGTTCACCCCGGCGGCCGCACGCTCGACCGCACCGTGCTCGCCGAGGCGCTCGAGGAGGTCGGGCTCGAGGCCGACCTGATCGAGGCGGCCGACTCCGAGGAGTACGACGAGGCGCTCCGTGCGTCCCACGAGCGCGGCATCACCCTGGTCGGCGAGGATGTCGGCACCCCGGTGGTCGCCATCGACGGCGTCGCCTTCTTCGGCCCGGTCGTCTCGCCGGCTCCCAAGGGCGAGGCTGCCGGCAGGCTGTGGGACGGCTGTCTCCTGGTCGCGGGCACCGACGGGTTCTTCGAGCTCAAGCGGACCCGTACGCGGGAGCCGATCTTCGACTGACCGTCACCACACGGTGGATCGCGTGCCGAGTGGCTAGGGTCGCGACATGCTCTATCCACAGGCACGAACCGAGGTCGCGGATGCCGACGTGGACGCTGGCGCCGGCGTCCGCGACCTCGCGGCCGAACGCCTCGCCGACCGTGAGGCCGCGCTCGCCGAGACCATCCGGATCGACGTCGCCCACGTCGCCGACCTCGACGCGGACGGGGTGCATGTGCGCCTCTACCGCCCCGAGGAGGACACTCCGGTCCTCCTCTACGTGCACGGCGGCGGCTGGGTCTTCCACGACCTCGACACCCACGACGCGTTCTGCCGCTACCTCGCGAACGCGACCGGGTGGTCGCTGCTGGCGGTCGGCTACCGGCTCGCGCCGGAGCACCCGTATCCCGCTCCGCTCGACGACGTCGCCACGGCACTGACGTGGCTGCGCGCCCACGGTGACGAGCTCGAGGTGGACACGACGCTCGTGGCCGGGATCGGAGACTCCTCCGGCGCGAACCTGATCGCCGGGCTCTGCGTGCGCGACCCGGGTGCGCTGGCGTACCAGGTCCTCGTCTACCCGGTGCTGGACGCGCTCGCCGACACGGAGTCGCGCCGCACAGAGAGCGTCGCGGAGAACGGGTTCGTGGCCGCCGACATCGACTGGTACTGGGACCAGTACGTCCCGTCGGCGCAGGTCAGGGCCGAGCCTGAGGTGTCGCCGCTGCGGGCCGTCGACGTGAGCGGCCTCCCGCCGGCGCTCGTGATCACCGCCGAGCACGACCTGCTGCGGGACGAGGGCGAGGCGTACGCGGCACGGCTCGCCGACGCGGGCGTCTCGACCGTGGCCTGGCGGGCACTGGGCATGACCCACGGCTTCTGGCGACGCCCCTGGGAGTTCGACGCGTCACGCTCGGCCGTACGGCTGGTGGCGGGGACGCTGCGCGACCTCGCCGCCTCGCTGAGAGACTGACCGCATGCGCGTTCACATCGGTTGCGACCACGCCGGATTCGAGCTCAAGAACCACCTCGTCGACCATCTGAGCCGACAGGGCCACGACGTGGTGGACCATGGCCCGTCCACGTACGACGCGGAGGACGACTACCCGCCCTTCTGCCTCGCGACGGGGGAGGCCGTGGTCGACGACCAGGGCAGCCTGGGTGTCGTGATCGGTGGCTCGGGCAACGGTGAGCAGATCGCCGCCAACAAGGTCGACGGGATCCGCGCCGCGCTGGCCTGGTCACCGGAGACCGCGCGGCTCGCCCGCCAGCACAACAACGCCAACGTCGTCGCCGTCGGCGCGCGGATGCACTCGACGGAGGATGCCGTGGCCCTGGTCGAGACGTTCCTCGCGACGCCGTTCAGCGGCGAGGAGCGTCACGCGCGGCGCGTGTCGCTGCTGACCGCCTACGAGCAGTCACGCGGCACCGACGTCGCGGACCGGCGCGAGGACTTCTGAGGGGTGCCCGAGGGCCACACTCTCCACCGCCTCGCGCTGGACCTCGACGCGACCTTCGCCGGCGACACGACGTGGTCGTCGAGCCCGCAGGGACGCTTCGCCGACGGCGCTGCCCGGATCGGGCAACGTGTGATGGAACGCGCCGAGGCCTACGGCAAGCAGCTCTTCGTCCGGTTCGCCGGGCTGGAGGACGAGGTCCGGGTCCACCTCGGACTCATCGGCGGGCTGACGATCCACGACGGGCTACCCGAGCCTGGGGCGGTCGGTGATGTCTCGGCCCGGCCGGTCGTCGGACAGGTCCGCTGGCGGCTCGAGTCGGTGCGGGCGTGGGCGGACCTGCGAGGTGCCACGGTCTGCACGCTGCTCACGCCGGACGAGAAGGCTGCGTACGTCGCCAGGCTGGGACCCGATCCGCTGCGCGACGACGCCGACCCGTCCGCCGCGTGGCGGCGGATCGCCCGCTCGCGGGTCTCGATCGCCGCGCTCCTGATGGACCAGTCGGTGCTGGCCGGGGTCGGCAACGTCTACCGGGCGGAGGTCTTGTTCCGGCACAACCTCGACCCCTTCATGGAGGGGCGGTTCCTGCGACGAGCAGAGTGGGACGCGGTGTGGGGCGACCTCGTGAAGCTGATGGCGTACGGCGTCGTCCACAACCGCATCGACACGGTCCGGCCCGAGCACGAGCCGGAGGCGATGGGCCGGCCACCGCGCAAGGACGACCACGGCGGCGAGGTCTACGTCTACCGGCGCACCCACCTGCCGTGCCTGGTGTGCGGTACGCCGGTGCGCACCGAGGTGGTGGCGGGCCGAAACCTCTTCTGGTGTCCGCGGTGTCAGCCAAGGAGCCGACGGCGCACCCCCGTCCGCCTCTGATCCGTCACAGCGTGGTGTCGGTCAGCTGACGTCGGGAAGGGCGCGGGCGGCGAGCAGCGCGCTGATCTCCTCGCGCTCACGGCGGACGGCGGCGAGCTCGTTGGCGGACCCCAGCGCGTTGGCGCACGCCACGTCGGTGGACGCGAACCGCGCGAGCCCGGAGGTCGCGACATGCCAGGCGAAGCTGAGCGGTCTCATCGATTCCTCCAGAGGATTGTCGAGACTCGGACGCGGCGCCTGGTCCGCCTACCCTGCCCAGACCGGCCAGGCGCCGCGTGCTGCGTCGTCCTGGTGATGCGTGATCACCGACCGACGCTCGTCACGTTAGACGGCCGAGGATTCCGACCGGTTAGCCCGCGGTGACATCGGGGTTAACAGTGTCAATACGGACATCACGGGCCAAGAGTTTCGTTCAGTGTGAGCGCGGGATATCCGGTTGAGCCGCAGTCTGACGCGCCCTTCGTGGTCACGGAAGCGGGTGTGGTGAGACGACGTCGCCGTCACCCGACGGCATGAAGGACGACAGAAAACTGTCGTCTGCCGAAACGAGGACGAAGACGCGGGGATCATCAGTCGGGATGCTCATGGCGCTGCTCCTGCGGTCGTTAGGGCACGTAGGGCACGGAGTGCCTCAGACGCGCCGCTGGATGACCGTCAGGGGCCGACCGAAAAGTGGCCCTGACCAGCGGTTTCGTACTGAGAGCGGACGACGGGAATCGAACCCGCGTAATCAGTTTGGAAGATTCCGTGCCCGCGTTTGCAGTCCATGCAGGTCAGGTCGCAAGTTCTAGGCTCTGACCTGCGACGATGCTACCAGGCGGAGGGGACTCGTTGAGCCTGCTGGGTCTCCCTGAGGGCTGCTCGTGCCCGACGATTGGGCACGATTGGGCACGGCCTTAATCGTCCAGTGCAAGCGCCCGGCGGCCTGTTCGCCACACCTGGAGCCACGACCAGGTCGCCGGACAAACCGCCACATCCGACACCCGACCCGGCCTACGCTCCCGACATGGCGGACCCGGGTTGGTATCCAGACCCGCAGAGCCCGGCCGGGCAACGGTATTGGGACGGCGGAAGTTGGACGGACTACGCCCGCGCCCTCCCGCCACCGGCGCCGCGGAAGCGCCGACCGAACATTTTCGCCTTGATCCTGGCGTCGGTGCTCGGGCTCGCCGCGGTCTCGGGCGTTATCAATCAGTTCGTGGAGTCCACGCCGAGTTCTAGCACCGACGAGTGCGTCATGAACGATCAGCCGACCAGTGCGACGAGCCACATGACGACCGTGCAGTGTGACGACCCCCGCGCAGACTTCAGGGTCGGGGACCAAGTCGACAACCCGAACGAGTGTGAATCTGTCGCCGGTGCGTCGTCGGACTTTTACATGACCAAGGAGACCGAACTCGCCCACCAGACGTACTGTCTGATGCCGGTCGACTGAAGCGTGTCGGCCGCCATCGTCATCGCCTCGGCCTCTCGGATCAGCGATGCCGCCAGGCCCACCCCGATCGAGCCGAGTCCATCTCAGGGGAAAGATCATGCACTTGGCGCCGGGAAGCCTGGCGGCAGCCCGGTGGCGCTCTCCAGCCCGATGACACTCTTACAACCGGTCACGCTGCCCAAACCGATCACACCGGTGAGGTTGGCGCCGGTGAGGTTGGCGCCTGCAAGGTGGGCGTCGGTGAGATCAGCGCCCCTTAGGTCGGCGAGGGTGAGGTTGGCGCTGTCGGTGGTGTCGTGCGGGTCGTCTGGATCGACGGCGCAGGTGAGGTCGGCGCCGTCGAGGATGGCGCGGGCGAGGTTGGCGCGGGTGAGGTCGGCGCCGTTGAGGTTGGCGTCTGCGAGGTCGGCGTCGGTGAGGTCGGCGCCGCCGAGGCGGGCGAGGGTGAGGTCGGCGCCGCCGAGGTGGGAGCCGTTGAGGCGGGCGAGGGTGAGGTCGGCGCCGCCGAGGTTGGCGCCGTGAAGGTCGGCGCCGGTGAGGTGGGCGCCGTCGAGGTGGGCGAGGGCGAGGTTGGCGCCGGTGAGGTTGGCGCCGTCGAGGTTGGCGCCGTCGAGGCGGGCGCCGGTGAAGTTGGTGAAATCGAGGTGGACGCCGGTGAGGTCTGCGCCGCCGAGGTTGGCGGCGGTGAGGTCTGCGCCGGTGAGGATGGCACGGGTGAGGTTGGCACGGGTGAGGTTGGCACGGGTGAGGTTGGCGTCGGTTAGGTCCAACGGTATCCGTGTCTTACCTGCCGTGATCCAGCTCGCTTTGCCCGTGAGCAGGGCGAGCGTCGTTGCGACGTCAGTATCGGGTGGGTTCTCAGGCTCTGTCCTCTTGCTTTGGTTGCGGATGAAGGCGGCCATCACTTCGAGGATCGTGTCGCGGTCGCGTTCGGAGTCGGCTGCGATGCGGTCGAGGGAGTAGAGGCCGCCGAGGCGGATCGCGATGCTGTCGTGGCCGAGTTGCTCGATGGCGCGGGTGTAGCGCTCGGTGACGTTGCTGTCGCGGTCCAGCTGGTGTTTCAACGCGGTGTAGACGAGGCCCACTGCGGCGGCGAGACCAGCGAGCGCGGCAAGGACGGTGCGGCGTTCGTTGGCGACAGCATCGACACGGTCCTTCCCTTTTAGGTCCTTGCCGCCGCTCACATCGACCAGCTCGGGCGGGAGTATCCAAAGTGTCAGCACGGCGAGGATCGCCACGATGATCCCGATTGCGATCTTCGCCGCCTGGGACCTGAAGCATCGCCTCAGCCCAGCCCACAAGCGCTCCATGGGGAGAGTCTTGCAGCCCCAAGGTGCGCCGAGTCGACGTAACGCGGTTTCGCTCTGGAATTGCAGGAGGGGTGGTGATGGGTCAGTTGTCCCATCACCACCCCTCGGCGCACGTGCCGACTCGGCTACCAAGCACGGTTCGGCGGTCACCCGGCTATCGGTCGGATACCCTTGCGCCGACTACCGGACACGGGTGACGGGTGAGGACACGCGGCTACTCACAGGCGCGTGTTGCCGACGCACGCGCTGGTCCTTCACCATCATCGTCCCATCGTTGTAAGCCGGGCGGGTCCGTGGCCTGGCCAAGGACCATCACTCATCTCTCGGAATCCTCATTCTTGCGGTCTGCTGCCGTCCGGGTCAGCATCCACGAAGCCACCGATGCCGTCACCGCGCCCACCAGGCCGATCCCGAACACCATCAGCACCACCGCCACCAGACGGCCCTCTAACGTGACCGGGAAGTGGTCGCCGTATCCGACGGTTGTCGCGGTTGTGACCGCCCACCACAACGCGTCCCCGAGGCTGGTGATGTTCGCGTCGCTGGCCTCCTGCTCGGCGTCCAGCACAGCGATCCCACCGAGCGCCACCACCAGCACCGTTGCGCCCGCGATGTACACCAGCACCCTGCCCGTGAACGAGTTGGAGGCAGACCGGTCCAGAACGCGCACCAGGGCCAGCAGTCGCAGCAGCCGGAGTGGACGCAACAGCGGCAGCACCACCAGGGCGACGTCGTACCAGTGGTGCAAGGCGTAGCGGCCCCGGTCTGTCGACAGCGCTAGGCGGATCGCAAAGTCGACAGCGAACGCGAGCCACACGGTCCACGACACCCCGACTAGAAACGTCTGCCAACTTTGGTCCAGGTTCTCGTCCAGCACCGGCCAGGCGTACGCGACGATGAAGGCGACGGCCAGCAGCAACATGGGCCACTCCGAGCGCTTCTCCCACCGCTCTACGCGCGACTCGCCCACCACGGCTCTCTCTGCCATCCGGCGACGGTACCGAGGCGGGCGGGCCACAGTCTCCCGATTCGGCAACGCGGCAGCGCCCAAGTCACAGCCGCTGTACGTCGCCGGCGTCCAGCCACACATACGGCGTCGGCAGCCTGTCGTCCGTCAAGGTCACGCACACGTGCGAACGGTGCCACCGCATGGCCCGAGCTGGGAGCCAGCACACGCCGTCCCGGTCAAAGTCCAACCAGACCATCACGGGAACGGGAGCCCGGTTCTTGACGCCGCGTGCGTGGCCGTTGCCGTCGCGGTCCTTCAGCGGCCACGACTCGTTCCGGACTCGCTGCCACACCGACCGGTCCGGCGGATCCGGAGCGGAGTGATACGGCGCTGGTTTCATGTGACGAATGATCCCGCATGCTGTTCATTGACGTGCGCCGAATCGAGGCGGAGGGTGGCCCGATTGAGGTTGCGAACGACATCGTCAGTCGGTGATATTTCATCGCATGGCGCTCTGGTGGGCGTGCTGGCAGCGCCGGCTGTCCTGTTCGGTCCGCATAGCGCTGAGGCGGCCATAGCGCGCGAGTAGTGCGCCCGGCACATCCCGCAGCGCGGCACTCGGCTGCCACGGTCGCCCGTCTGCGGTGGGAGGCCTGGCCCGTCCGGCCACGCTGTGGCGGCATCGGTCAAGAGTCGAACGATTCGCGCGCGGCCGCCGGAATACCTGTTCCTTTTCCCCATGACGGCCGCATTTCGGCTACTGCGGCACCGACAGGGTCGTTCGCAGGTTTGCAGCGCTATACCGTCCAGACGGTCCAGACGGTCCAGAAATTGACAGGTCGCCGGGGGAAAATCGGGAAGGTGCGGGGCTTCCAGGTCAGCCGGTTGTCAAAAAAAACTCTGTCACCTTGGGTCGGGGGGCGGTAGCTCGCTCTCGTTCACCTCGCGATGCGTCGGGCGATCGGCCATCGCGCGCGCGTACTCAACGTAAGTAGTAACGCCCACCATGTATGTCCTTCTTTTCTCCTCCACTGTCTCCTTACTACCTCCTCTCTTATAGGGGCCGACGCTCTCCGCCGGGTCACCCCGACACCTAACGTCCGGTCAGACGCCACGCTTAGTGGCTGGTGACCCCGACTCTTACTGCCGGGGCCACCCCCGACGCTCACTGTCGGGCCAACCGGGCGGTGCGCTGCTCTAGTGCTGCCTCGAACTCGATGAGCCGGTCGGTGTCCTTGACATCGCGCAGGTGCTCGCGGACATGCTCCTCGTCCTCCGCCCGCACCACCACCATGTACGTGGCGCCCACCGTCCGACCGCGGTCGGACGGTGGCATGCGGTCGCGCACCAGATACCCCAGCTCGTGCAAGAGCCGGATATCGCGGGTGACGCTGCGGTGGTCGTCGCGTCGTGCCCCGGTGCTCGTGCTCACGCTGTGTCCAAGTGCGACAGCCAAGAACTTGTGTCCCCCGAACCAGCGCGGGGGATGGTCGCGATCCTGTGCTCGCATGCACATGACCGCCAGTGCGGCGCGTGCGGCGTGGTTTCGGCCGAGGATCGGGTAGGCATGTGTGACCGCGGCCGACACCAAGCTAACGCCCATCGGCAGAGAGGCGCGGCAGGGATGTACCCGAGCCCACCTCGGGTACGCCAGCGGCGCGCAGCAGCTCGACCACGTTCCTGCGGACACTCGGGCTTCCGCTATTGACGTAGACGACCCGCGCTCGGCGCAGTACACGCAGCAGCCGTACGCGCAGCCAGTGGTCGTCGCGCGTGAGGTTGACCAGATCCAGCGTGACGACGGCGCCGGGAGGCACGGGGTCGATGGGCTCGATGTTGGCACGCGCGTGCACGTCGAGCCACGCCGTGACCTGCTGGGGAGTCGTCGCGCTCACTGGTCGGCCGCCTCTTGCAGGTACCGGTCGAGCGCCGAGCGTTGCACTCGCTGATTTCGGGATCCCACGCGGACTACCGGGATCACGCCCTGACGGATGCGGCGACGAACGAAGGCCACCGACACCCTCAGGTAGACCGCGGCCTCAGGCACGGTCAGCAGCGGGTCGACGTTGCGCACCGGCTCAGGCGCGACCGGACGATAGGTCTCAGACATGACTTACCTCCACCGAGCCGCACGGCGCGGCCCGCGTCGTCGCCGCACGACACTAGCCGCGCTTGGGTAGACGGGACCGAGCATGAATGTCGGCGGGTCGTGGCTGCCGCGCCGTGCGGCACGGATTTTGCTTTGTCCGCCCCCGGTTAGGAACGGGGGCTGAGCTGGTCAGCCCAGGCCACCACGACCGACCAGCCATGTGGCGGGGCGCGTGGACCAGTGGGCGCGACGGCATCGACCGTGCTCGGTGGACGCAATCGTTCGGCGGCCAGCGCCACGCCTGCCCGGGTGCGCTCGGCCGCGAGGGCCTGCTCGAGATGCGAAATCTCCAGCAGTCGCGCCAGCACCAGCCGGGACACCAGAGCCGGGTTGGCGGCGGCGAGCCGGCGCACAAGTGCGCGAAGCCACGGCACGCGGCGGTTCAGGACGTCGTGCGCGGCGGCTGCCGCGTTCCACGCTGCCACGTCATCGTCGGTCTCAAGCTGATCGGGCATGAGGGACCGGGCAGCCTGTCGCCGCCTGCGCTGCTCGCGTTGGAGAGCCTGCACGCGACCAGCTCGCGCATGAACCGCGCCCGGGTCCGGGCCCACCCGCGCCCTCCGATGCGAGCGGGGAGCCGATGGCACAGCAACAGGGACGAACGCCCCAAATACGACTGCCGTGCACATACTGGTCACCCTAGTTCCACCGGTGTAGTTCGTCTAGACCGCAGACGCCGCCTGTTCGCGCGTCGATGCCACAGACCGCCCGGCGCGACCCTCGGCCGCTCGCGAGCAGGTCGCCGTCAAGCCCGACGCAGGGGCAACGCGTGCACGTTCTCGGCACCCGCCGCCTGCGCCAACGCCGTCATCCGCTCGGCCAGTGCGCGGTCGCGCTCATCGGTGGCGTGCTGGTAGATCATCGCCGCGGCGACGGTGGAGTGACCGAGCCGTGCCTGGATCTCGCGGATGCTTGCTCCCGCATGGGCAGCCATCGTCGCCCCGGTGTGGCGCAGGTCGTGCCAGCGCAGATCGTCGCGCCCGACCACGGCGCAAGCCCTGCGAAACATCACAGTGCGCTGCGGCGTCGACAAGATCCGTCCCGCCTCGGTCGTGAACAGCAGCGCGTCAGAACCGGGCGCGGTGTAGGCCTCGACGTGCGCCCGAAGGATCGCCGTGACGTGAGGCGGCAACGTCACCGTCCGCAGCGACGCATCGGTCTTGGGGGGCCCGAACCCCGACGGGCGCCCTCGCAGCTCCAGCACCGCACGCTCCACCCGCACTCGGCCGGTCTCAAGGTCGACGTGGCGACGAGCGAGGGCGAACAGCTCGCCCGCGCGCAACCCCGACCATGCCGCCAGGTGCACGGCCGCGGCATACCGCTCAGGCATCGCAGCCGCGATCCTTGCCACCTGTTCGGCTGTCGCCGGGACACGCTCGGGAGCTCGGTGCACGCCCGCACGAGGGATCTGGCACGGGTTGGCGATCACCTGACCTTCACGTACAGCCGCCTGCATGACGGTTCGCAGCAGCCGGTACGCCTGCGTCACCGGAGTCGGGACCGCAGACCGCGCGTGGAGGGCCTGCAACGACTCCTCGGCGCCGTCCGGCTCCGGGCTGCCGTCGGCTCGCCACGCGGCCAGCACAGCCGGACTCAGGCGCCCCGTAGGGGCGACGTCCAACCCGCGTTCGCGCGCCCACGCCCGTGCAGCGTGAACCGAGCGCTGACGACGGCGCGCGTTGCCGCGTGCCGCTCGCTCCGCGGCCTCAGCTCTCGCGGTGTGCACCGCGGCCGCATACCAGTCGCGCACCAGCGTCGTGCTCACGTGGCGCAGCTCGACGTGGGCGATCGTGATCGGCAGAGCGCCCCGCCAGGTCCTCGGCCCTACCAGCGGCCGGTGAAGCCACCGCGCGGCCACCTGCTCGTACAGGTCGACCGTGCGGGGCGCGAGGTCGACTCGCGAGGCCAGCCACGCGGCCAGGTAGTCGCCCAACAACTCGGCGCCGGCCTCCGGGCTGCGCCACGCGCCACGCACGATGTCGGTCCGGTTGCCCGCCAGCCAGTCTTGGGCCTCGGCGCGGGTCTCGAACGTCTGCGGAGCGTTGCGCCGCTTGCCGCTCGTGGGGTCGGTGTAGCGGACCTGGAACCGTCCAGACCCGGTGCGGCGGATCGAGCCGTGGGCGCGCTTGCCCGGCCGACGGCGGGGCCGCGGCCGCGCGCGCGGCTCCGACGCTCGCGGCGGGCTGGCCGGCGGCTCGCCCAGGTGCGGCTCAGGGGACGTCATCGAGGTGGTGACGGGGGAGGTGCTGGTGTCGTGGGTAGGCATCGGCTCGGTGTCCTTACGGATCCGTCGCGGCGGCCGTAGCCGGGCGCGATTGGGCACGGTTGGGCACGAACTGCCCAAGACCGCGCCGCCGTCCTAACGTCAACCGGTGCGAGAAACACCTGCTGACCAGCGGTGATGGTCGTGGAGCGGACGACGGGAATCGAACCCGCGTAATCAGTTTGGAAGACTGAGGCTCTACCATTGAGCTACGTCCGCGTGTCGACTTCGGGGCGCTGAGCCGTGCGGCCGACCGCGACCATGATGCCACACCCCTGCCGCACTCTCGCGACCCGGTGGCACCGATCCTCGCGGGCGTCGCGTGTGCCCGCAGTTCTGGGTGCGAGGTGTTCGTCCACTACAGTGGAGCGGGCGCCCGCACCGCTGGAACGGTGCGTACCGGGATGTAGCGCAGCTTGGTAGCGCATCCGCTTTGGGAGCGGAGGGTCGCAGGTTCAAATCCTGTCATCCCGACAGCCGACGACGTGTCGCCACATCCGGCGACTGTCCTGCACGACGACCAAGGAGAACGTACTCGTGAAGAGTGCCCAGGAGACAGTGAGCCCGACCCGGGTCAAGCTGACCATCGAGGTCCCGTTCGAGGAGCTCAAGCCGAGCCTCGACAAGGCCTACAAGACGATCGGGTCGCAGATCTCGGTCCCCGGCTTCCGTCGGGGCAAGGTCCCCACGAAGGTCGTCGACCAGCGCGTGGGACGGGGCACCATCCTCGACCAGGCGATCAACGACGCCCTTCCGGGGATCTACTCGCAGGCCGTCGCGGAGGCCGAGATCCAGCCCCTCGGACAGCCTGAGGTCGACGTGAGCCGCCTCGAGGACGGCGAGCTCGTCGAGTTCACCGTCGAGGTGGACGTGCGCCCCGAGTTCGAGACGCCCGACCTGAGCGACGTCGAGGTCACCGTGCCCGACGTCTCGGTCGACGACTCCGACGTCGACGAGCAGGTGCAGGCGCTGCGTGAGCGCTTCGCCACGCTGACCGAGGTCGACCGCCCGGCCGCCGACGGCGACTTCGTCACGATCGACCTCTCCGCCAGCAAGGACGGCGAGAAGCTCGACGTCGCGCAGGCCAGCGGGATCGTCTACCAGGTCGGCAAGGACTCGATGCTCGACGGGCTCGACGACGCCGTGACCGGCATGTCCGCCGGCGAGAGCACGACGTTCCAGACCCAGCTCGCCGGTGGCGATCTCAAGGGCGAGGACGTCGACGTCGAGGTCACCGTGACGACCGTCAAGGAGCAGGAGCTTCCCGAGCTCGACGACGACTTCGCCCAGACGGCGTCGGAGTTCGACACCGTCGACGAGCTGCGTGCTGACATCCGCGAGAAGCTCACGCGCGGCAAGCGCATCGAGCAGGCCGCCGATGCCCGCGACGCGGTGCTCGAGGCCGCGCTCGAGAAGCTGGACGTCCCGGTCCCCGACTCGGTCGTCGAGGCCGAGATCGCCAGCCGTCGCCAGCAGATCGAGCAGCAGCTCGCCTACGCCGGCATGACGATGGACGCCTACCTCGAGTCCGAGGAGCAGACCGCCGACGAGTTCGAGGCCGATCTCGACAAGCGCGTCCGCGACTCGCTCGTTGCACAGTTCCTCCTCGACCAGGTCGCCGCCGACTCCGAGATCGGCATCGAGCAGGACGAGCTCACCGAGCACATGCTGCGTCGCGCCCAGCAGTCGGGCGAGGACCCGCAGTCGTTCATGCAGCACATGGTCGAGCACAACCACATCCCCGAGCTCGTCGCCGAGGTCGTGCGCGGCAAGGCGCTCGCGGCGGTCGTCGAGAACGCCACCGTCAAGGACGAGTCGGGCAACGTCATCGACCTCGCCAAGCTCCGCGGCGACGGCAGCTTCGCCGACGACGAGGACTCAGCCGCGGCCGAGGACTCCGACGAGAGCTGACGTCGGTCCTGGACCGTACGACGGCCCCTTCCCGCGCTGCGGGGAGGGGCCGTCGCCGTGTTCGGGCTGACCGTCCAGGGGCGGGGTAGCGGCGAGCGGTCGGATACCGCGAGTATGTGAGGCGTGACGTCCACCGCTCCCCGCACCGCGCACACCGCCGCGGTCGCCTTCGGCTACGCCGACGACGTGGTGGTCCGGTGCGTCCGCGAGGTCCACGACGCCGTCGCGCGCCGCGTGTTCGGCAGGTGGTGGGGCGGTCACGTCCCCAAGGTGGCCCACGACGCCGTGGCCTCGGTGGCCTACGCGGGTGTCTCCGGCGGGCTCCGTGGGGCCAGCCGCGGGCTGCGGCACCTCGCCGACCGAGGAGTCGGCCGGTCGGTCGAGAGCACGCCGCGCACGCGGCTGCTGCGCTCTGCCGTCAACGCCCTCGTCGGTGACCGGCTCGCCGACGGGAAGGACCCGTACGCGCTGCCGATGGTGCTCCGCAGCGATGGCGCCGACGTCGTGCCCGATGGGGCCGGCTTCGCCCGTGCCTACCCGGCCGCCACCGGCGAGGTCGTCGTGCTGGTCCACGGGCTCGGGGAGAACGACGACTCCTGGGACTTCCGGGCGCAGCGGCACGGACGGACGTACGACGACACCCTGCACGAGCAGACGGCCGCGACCCCCGTCCGCCTGCGTTACAACACCGGCCGCCACGTCTCCGACAACGGCGCCGAGCTGTCTGACCTGCTCGCCGACCTCGTCGCCGCGTGGCCGGTTCCGGTCACCCGGCTCCATCTCGTGGGGCACTCGATGGGTGGTCTCGTGGTCCGGTCCGCGACGGCCCACGGGGTCGCGGGCAGAGCAGCGTGGACCGAGATCGTCGCCACGGTCGTCTGCCTCGGCACACCGCACCTCGGCGCCGCGATGGAACGCGCCGCGCACGCGGGCTCGCGGGTCCTGAGCGCCGTCCCCGAGAGCCTCCCGTTCGCCACCGTCCTCGGCGCCCGGTCGGCCGGGATCGTTGACCTCCGCCACGGCTACGTCACCCGCGACGAGTGGCACGGGCAGGACCTCACCGCCCGTTGGGGCGACGGCCGGCTCGCCGTGGCACCGTTGCCGCATGCGACCTACCACTTCGTCGCCGCGGCGGCCGACCTGATCGTCAGCGGTCGCTCGGCGGCCGGAGCAGGGCGCGACGGCGCCGTCGTGGTGGCTCACGCGTCGGCCTCCCGCGTCCCCGGCGGCCACCTCGGCCTTCTCAACCATCCCCGCATCGCCGAGCGGCTCGTCGGGTGGGTCAACGGCCGCCCTCCCGCGCTCGTCACCGGCTCAGACCACCCGCACTCCACCCCCACCCAGGAAGGACGACCATGAACGTCGCCCCCGACCCGTACCTCCTCGAGGTCAGCACCGACGTCGACGCGCCGCCGCGCGCCGTGTGGGAGGTCGTCTCCGACCTCCGGCGGATGCCGGAGTGGAGCCCGCAGACCCGGCGGATGATCGTGCGCGGGCGGATCGGGAAGGGCACCCGCACGCTCAACATCAACAAGTACGGGTGGAGGGTGTGGCCCACCACCTCCACCGTCGTGAGGTACGACCCGCAGCGGGCGATCGCGTTCTCGGTGCCGGTCAACGGCACGGTGTGGTCCTACCACCTCGAGGACCTCGGCGAGGGCCGCACCCGTCTCGTCGAGCGCCGTGAGGCGCCGCAGGGCACGACGCCGGTCTCGCGCGCACTGATCAAGCGGTTCCTCGGCGGGGACGCCGCCTACGGCTCCCAGCTCGAGCGTGACATGGAAGCGACGCTGGATCGGATCAAGGCTGCGGTCGAGCGTCGTCCGTGAATGCCTCACCTCCGTCCCGCGACCACGTCCAGGGTCGCGGCGGGTCGGGTTGTGCGCCCGTAGCGAAATCGGCCGGGTTCCCCTCGGGTTCGTCTCCCGGCCCCGCTAGGGTCGAGGGCGTGAACACAGAGATGACACCGCGCATGGCTGGCGAGGTCGGCCCGAACGATCTCGACGGCCACATCTACCAGCGCCTCCTCAAGGAGCGCATCATCTTCCTCGGGTCGGAGGTGCGCGACCAGAACGCCAACGCGATCTGCGCGCAGATGCTGCTGCTCAACGCGGAGGATCCCAAGACCGACATCCGGCTCTACATCAACTCGCCCGGCGGCTCCGTCGACTCCGGCATGGCGATCTACGACACCATGCAGTTCATCTCCAACGACGTCGTGACCGTGGGCATGGGGCTCGCCGCCTCGATGGGGCAGTTCCTCCTCGCCGCCGGCGCTCCAGGCAAGCGCTATGCGCTCCCGCACGCGCGGATCATGATGCACCAGCCGTCCGGCGGTCTCGGCGGCTCGGCCTCCGACATCCGCATCCAGGCCGAGCAGAGCCTGCTCCTCAAGCTGCAGCTCAACCAGCTCCAGGCCACCCACACGGGCCAGACGCTCGAGACCATCGAGCGCGACTCCGATCGCGATCGGTGGTTCACCGCCGAGCAGGCGAAGGACTACGGGTTCATCGACCACGTGATCGCCCGCGTGAACGACGTGACACGGGGTGAGGCGTCGTGACCGCCTCCGTCCTCCCGATCAGCGGCCCGACCCCAGGAGCCGGCATGACCATGCCCCACCAGCAGTTCGCCCCCTCGATGAACTACTACATCCCTCAGTGGGAGGAGCGGACGTCGTACGGCTTCCGCCGCATCGACCCGTACGCCAAGCTGTTCGAGGACCGCATCATCTTCCTCGGCACGCCGATCTCCGACGACGTCGCCAACGCGGTGATGGCACAGCTGCTGTGCCTGCAGTCGATGGACCCCGATCGCGACATCTCGCTCTACATCAACTCGCCCGGCGGCTCGTTCACGGCGCTCACGGCCATCTACGACACGATGCGCTACCTCAAGCCCGACGTGCAGACGGTGTGCCTCGGGCAGGCGGCCTCCGCCGCGGCTGTCCTGCTGGCGGCCGGCACCCCGGGCAAGCGCCTCGCACTGCCCAACAGCCGGATCCTGATCCACCAGCCCTACACCGAGGGCACCTACGGTCAGAGCTCCGACCTGGAGATCACCGCCAACGAGATCCTGCGCATGCGCGACCTGCTGGAGACGATGATCTCCGAGGCCTCGGGCAAGCCGAAGGACGAGGTCAGCCGCGACGTCGAGCGCGACAAGATCCTCACCGCCGACCAGGCCGTCGAGTACGGCCTCGTCGACCAGATCCTGGAGACGCTCAAGACTCCGGCGGTCTGACAGAACTGACACGCCCGACGCCGGGTCGGCCACACGTCGGCCCGGCACAGGGTACGGTCGAAGAAGCAGCGGCGGGGGACACAGCCCCGCACGACGAAGGGTGAGGAAGCGGTGGCACGCATCGACGGCGGTGACCTGCTCAAGTGCTCGTTCTGCGGCAAGAGTCAGAAGCAGGTCAAGAAGTTGATCGCCGGGCCGGGCGTCTACATCTGCGACGAGTGCATCGAGCTGTCCAACGAGATCATCGAGGACGAGCTGCAGGAGACGTCCGAGGTCTCGCTCGACGAGCTCCCGAAGCCCCGCGAGATCTACGAGTTCCTCAACCAGTACGTCATCGGCCAGGACCCGGCCAAGAAGTCGCTCGCGGTGGCGGTCTACAACCACTACAAGCGGGTGCAGGCCGGCGCCGCCGCCGGCCGTCACAAGGAGGACGTGGTCGAGCTGGCCAAGTCCAACATCCTGCTCGTGGGTCCCACCGGCTGCGGCAAGACCTATCTCGCGCAGACGCTCGCCCGGATGCTCAACGTCCCGTTCGCGATCGCCGACGCGACCGCGCTCACCGAGGCGGGCTACGTGGGTGAGGACGTCGAGAACATCCTCCTCAAGCTGATCCAGGCCGCTGACTACGACGTCAAGAAGGCCGAGACCGGCATCATCTACATCGACGAGGTCGACAAGATCGCCCGCAAGAGCGAGAACCCGTCGATCACGCGTGACGTGTCCGGCGAGGGCGTGCAGCAGGCGCTGCTCAAGATCCTGGAGGGGACGACGGCCTCCGTGCCGCCCCAGGGCGGGCGCAAGCACCCGCACCAGGAGTTCATCCAGATCGACACCACCAACATCCTCTTCATCGTGGGCGGCGCGTTCGCCGGCATCGAGCAGATCATCGAGAGCCGCAACGGCAAGATGTCGCTCGGCTTCAACCCCAACCGCGAGGAGGCGGCCGCCGAGCGCGTCACCGGGCAGTCGTTCAACCAGCTGATGCCCGAAGACCTGCTCAAGTTCGGTCTGATCCCCGAGTTCATCGGGCGTCTGCCGGTCATCGCGACGGTCGAGAACCTCGACAAGGAAGCCCTCGTCGAGATCCTCACCCAGCCCAAGAACGCGCTGACCAAGCAGTACGCCAAGCTCTTCGAGATCGACCACGTCGAGCTGGAGTTCACCGAGGACGCCATCGACGCGATGGCCGACCTCGCGCTGCTGCGCGGCACCGGTGCCCGAGGACTGCGCGCGATCATCGAAGAGGTCCTGCTCAACGTCATGTACGACGTCCCGAGCCGTGACGACGTCGCCAAGGTCGTCGTCACCAAGGAGACGGTCCTCGACAACGTCAACCCGACGCTCGTGCCGCACCGCGACGAAGAGCGTCGCGACAAGGCTTCCTGAGTCGGACCGCCCGCGTCGGTGAGCCTAGACTCGCCGCGTGACATACGACTTCGCCTTGCTCGGTGCCACCGGGTTCACCGGCGGCCTCACTGCCGACTACCTCGCCGCGCACGCGCCAGACGGTGCCTCGTGGGCGATCGCGGGACGCAGCCGTGCCAAGCTCGACGCCGTCGCTGGTCGCATCGCCGCGACCGGTCGGGCGACACCTGACGTCGTCGTCGCCGACGTGACCGATCCGCGCTCGCTCCGCGCGCTGGCGGAGTCCACCGCCGTCCTGGCGTCCACGGTCGGCCCGTACGCCCTCCACGGCGGGCCTGTCGTCGCAGCCTGCGCGGAGGCCGGCACCACCTACTGCGACCTCACCGGCGAGCCCGACTTCGTCGACCGCATGTGGCTGGAGCACCACGAAACCGCCGTACGCACGGGCGCGCGTCTCGTGCACTCCTGCGGCTTCGACTCGGTGCCGCACGACATCGGCGTGCTCTACACGGTGAGGCAGCTCCCGACGGGCGTGCCGATCACGATCCGGGGGTACGTCCGGGCCTCGGGCGAGATCTCGGGTGGGACCTACCAGTCCGCACTCGGCGGGTTCGCCGCGGTCCGTACGAGCCGGTCGACGGCGCAGGAACGCCGCCGGCGCGAGCCACGTCCCGAGGGTAGGAGGGTGCACTCTCTGTCGGAGCGGCCCGGGCGTGGAGCGTCGGGCAGAGGGTGGGCGCTCCCGCTGCCGACCATCGACCCGCAGGTCGTCTTGAGGTCCGCTCGAGCCCTGCCCGCGTACGGACCTGACTTCTCCTACGGGCACTATGCGCAGTTCCGTCATCTGCCGACGGCGGTCGCCACGACGCTCGGGCTGGGTGCGCTCGCTGTCGGCGTGCAGGTCCCGCCCGTCCGCAAGGCGCTGCTGGGGATGAAGGGTTCGGGGGAGGGGCCCAGCGAGGCACGACGTGCGCGCTCGTGGTTCCGGGTCCGGTTCGAGGCGCAGGCGGGTGACACCCGTCTGATCACCGAGGCTGCCGGCGGCGACCCCGGATACACCGAGACCGCGCGCATGCTCGGCGAGACGATGCTGGCGCTGTCGTACAACGACCTGCCGGAGACGGCCGGCCAGGTCACGACGGCGGTGGCGGCCGGGGACGCGCTGATGGCGCGCCTGCCGTACTTCCACACGCTCTGACACGTCGCGCCCCGTCAGAGCGTGAGCTTGAACCCGACGTGGCTCGCCGTGAACCCGAGCCGCTCGTAGAAGCGGTGTGCACCCTCACGTGAGGCGTCCGACGTGAGCTGCACGAGGTGGCAGCCCGCAGCACGGGCCTCGTCGACGGCCCACTGGATCATCGTCGACCCGAGCCCGTCACCGCGCAGGTCCCGCCGAACGCGTACGGCCTCGATCTGGGCTCGCGTTGCTCCACGCCGCCCCAGCCCGCGCAGGAAGCTGAGCTGGAGCGTGCCCACCACCTCGCCGCCGCGCTCTGCGACCACGATGCGCTGGCTCGGGTCGCCCGTGAGCGCGGTGAGCGCCTCGTAGTAGGGCCTGAGGTCGTCAGGTGACTCACGGGTCGCGCCGAGCGGGTCGTCGGCGAGCATGGCCACGATCTGCGGGACGTCGTCGGGGACGGCGTCCCGCATCGCCGGGTCGTTCACTCGCTCGGCTTCGCCGCGCTCTCGGCGGGCTTCTTCGGCTCCGGGTCCGCGAGCTCGGCCTCGACCGCGATCTCGTCACCTTGCTGCGAGGTGTCGACGACGAACTCGACGTCGCCGGTGACGTTGCCGGCGGCACGCAGGTCGGGAAGGGCCCGCTTCACGATCTCGAGGCGCTGCTCGGCGCCGCGCACGACCAGTCCGGTCACAGCGGTGCGCTGACTGACCTTCGCCGTGGACTTCGCGCCGCGGATGCCGGCGAGGACCTGACCGGCCGCCACCAGCAGCGCAGGATCGTGGGGAGTGGTCGTGATCTCGATGTCGGCCACGGGCCACTCAGCACGGTGGATCGAGCCCTCCTGCCACCACGACCAGACCTCTTCGGTGACGTAGGGCAGGAACGGTGCGAGCAGGCGCAGCTGGACCGACAGGGCGATCGCGAAGGCACAGCGTGCCGAGTCCGCGCCCGCGCCCTCGCCACGGGCGCGGTCCTTCACGAGCTCCAGGTAGTCGTCGCAGAAGTCCCAGAAGAACCGCTCCGTCACCTCGAGCGCCGTCGTGTAGTCGTAGGCCTCGAACGCCTCCGTGGCCTCGATGGCGACCTGGCGGAGCCGGCGCAGCATCGAGAGGTCGAGGAGCTCGGTCACCCGGTGCGGCTCGAGGAAGGAGGCGTCGACCCCCAGGCCGTACGCCTCGGGCGCGGCGAGCACGAACTTGGACGCGTTGAGCACCTTCATCGCGAGGCGGCGCCCGACCTTCATCTGGGCCTCGTCGAACGGCGAGTCGGCACCGGGTCGTGCGCCCGCGGCGCGCCAACGCACCGCGTCGGCCCCGAACTTCTCGAGGATGTCGGTCGGGACGACCACGTTGCCCTTGGACTTGGACATCTTCTTGCGGTCGGGATCGACCACGAAGCCTGAGATCAGCGCGTGCGACCACGGCGCGGTGTGGTTCTCGAGGTGGGCACGCACCACGCTGGAGAACAGCCAGGTGCGGATGATGTCGTGCGCCTGGGGCCGGAGGTCCATCGGGAACGTTCGCTCGAACAGGTCCTGGTCGCGCTCCCAGCCGCAGGCGATCTGCGGGGTGAGCGACGACGTGGCCCAGGTGTCGAAGATGTCCGGGTCGCCGACGAACCCGCCCGGCTTGCCGCGCTGGTACTCATCGAAGCCTCTCGGTGCCTGCGCCTGCGGGTCGACCGGTAGGTCGGCCTCGGTCGGCACGATCGGGTTCTCGTAGTCGGGCTCACCCTCGTTGTCGAGGGCGTACCAGACGGGAATGGGCACCCCGAAGAAGCGCTGCCTGCTGAGCAGCCAGTCACCGTTGAGACCGTCGATCCAGTTGGTGTAGCGCGTCTGCATGTAGGGCGGGGACCACGAGATGTCGTGGCCACGCGCCACGAGCTGACCGCGCAGCTCCGGCTCCCGACCGCCGTTGGCGAGGTACCACTGGCGCGTCGAGACGATCTCCAGGGGCTTGTCGCCCTTCTCGTAGAAGTTCGCCATGCGGGTCGTCGGCTTGGGCTCGCCGTCGAGGTCGCCGGACTCGCGCAGCGCGGCGACGAGCGCCTCGCGCGCGGAGAAGACGGTCTTGCCGGCCAGCTGTTCGTACGCCCGGCGTCCGTCGTGCGACGAGATCCAGCCCGGGACCTCCCGGAGGATGCGGCCGTCGCGACCGACGACCGTCCGCGTCGGCAGGTCGTACTCGCGCCACCACTGGACGTCGGTCAGGTCGCCGAAGGTGCAGCAGTGGACGATGCCTGAGCCCTTCTCAGGATCGGCGGCGGCATCCGCGATGATCGGCAGCTCCACGCCGAAGATCGGCGAGGTCGCCGTCGTGCCGAACAGGTGCTGGTAGCGCTCGTCGTCGGGGTGGGCGATCAGCGCGACCGCGGACGGGGTCAGCTCGGGCCGGGTCGTCTCGACGTGGACCTTCGAGCCGTCGGGGAGCGT
Organism: Mumia sp. zg.B53; assembly: GCF_019550935.1. Taxonomy (NCBI): domain Bacteria; kingdom Bacillati; phylum Actinomycetota; class Actinomycetes; order Propionibacteriales; family Nocardioidaceae; genus Mumia; species Mumia sp. zg.B53. The sequence goes on from NZ_JAHWCK010000002.1 coordinate 379,087, forward strand.
GTAGCCGACCCGGTAGTAGTGCCCCGGGTAGTCGCGGGCCTCGAGCTCGGCCTGCGCCACCGCCGTCTGGAAGGTGACGTCCCACAGGGTCGGGGCGTCGGAGGTGTAGGCCTCCCCGCGTGCGAGGTTGCGGAGGAAGGCCCGCTGCGACGCGGTCCGCGAGGTGTCACCGATCGTCGTGTAGGTCTGCTCCCAGTCGACCGACAGGCCGACGGTGCGCCAGACGTCCTCGAACGCCTTCTCGTCGATCTCGACGAGCTCCTCGCAGAGCTTGATGAAGTTTTCTCTGCTCACCGGGATCTGGCGCTTCGGGTCGGGCTTCTCGGGCGGCGTGAAGTCCTCGTCGTACGGCAGCGAGGGGTCGCAGCGGACACCGAAGTAGTTCTGGACGCGGCGCTCGGTGGGCAGACCGTTGTCGTCCCAACCCATCGGGTAGAAGACCTCCATGCCACGCATGCGCTGGAAGCGGGCGATGAGATCGGCGTGCGTGTAGGAGAAGACGTGGCCGACGTGCAGCGACCCGGAGACGGTCGGCGGCGGTGTGTCGATCGCGTATACCTGGTCCCGCGTCTTGGAGCGGTCGAACGCGTAGGTGCCACGCTCTTGCCACAGCGCGGACCACTTCTGCTCGAGCCCTTCCAGGGCAGGCTTCTCCGGCACGTTGCTCATGACGCCAGTCTAGGAGTGCGGCGATCCTCGACCGTGACCCGGCTGCAACCTCCCGTCACGGGGTCCGTGGTCCACCCTCGCCTCCGACCGCGACCGGATCTGCGTGCGGACCGAGCACGTCCTCGCCGGCGACGTCCTCTTGGCGCGCGAGAGCGCTCGGCCACCACATGTGGCGCCCCACGTCGAGGTTCAGAGCGGTCACCAGCACCGACCGTACGACGAGGGTGTCGAGCAGCACGCCGAACGCGACCGTGAAGCCCATCTGCGCGAAGAACACCAGCGGGAGCGTCGCCAGCACTGAGAACGTGCCGGCGAGCACCAGACCCGCCGAGGTGATCACGGCGCCGGTCGCGGCGAGCCCGATGAGGGCACCCCTGCGTGTGCCGACCCGGTGCGCCTCCTCGCGCACCCGGGTCATCAAGAAGATGTTGTAGTCGATCCCGAGCGCGACGAGGAAGACGAACACGAACAGCGGGAAGGCCGTGTCGGTCCCCGCGAACCCGAACACGTGACGGAAGACCAGCGCGCTGATGCCGAGGGCCGCCCCGAAGGACAGCACCACCGTGGCGAGCAGGATGACGGGCGCGACCAGGGCGCGCAGCAGTGCCATCAGGATGAGCACGACCACCACGAGGATCGCCGGGATGATCACCCGGTTGTCGCGGGCCGAGGCGTTCTGGATGTCGAGGGTGACAGCGGTGGTGCCACCGACCAGCGCGTCGGGGTCGGCGGCGTCGAGGTCGTCACGGAGGTTCTCGATCGCGTCGTAGGCGGCGTCGCTGTCGGGCTCGGACTCCAGGGTGCCCTCCATGTAGGCCAGGTCGCCCTTGACCGTCGGCTCGGTCACGCTCTGGTCGGCGATCCCGTCGTCGGCCTGGAACGCCGCGCGGACGTCATCGACTGTCTCGGGGCTCGAGACCACGACGACCGGCGCGCCGGCACCGCCTGGGAAGTGGTCGGAGAGGACCTTCTCGCCCGCGACGGAGTCGGGCGTGCCGAGGAACGCCTCCTCGGTGCTGAGACCGGTCGCGTTGAGCTGAATGATGCCGATGCTCGCGACCGCCAGCACGAGCGAGGTTCCGACCCAGATCCGCCGGGGGCGCCGGGCGATGCGGCGACCGGCGCCGGCCCACACGCCGTGCGCGCTCGGGTCGACGTCGCCGAAGTGCGGGATGCGCGGCCAGAAGATCCATCGCCCCAGGACCACCAGCAGCGCGGGCAGCATCGTGAGCATCACCGCGAGACCGCACACGATGCCGATCGCGGCGACCGGACCGAGGCCGCGGGTCGACGTCATCTGGGCGAGCAGCAGGCACAGCATGCCGATCGCGACGGTCGCGCCGCTGGCGACGATTGCGGGTCCCGCGCGGTGCAGAGCGCTCGCCATCGCCTCACGACGGCTCTCGTGCCGTCGCAGCTCCTCGCGGTAGCGGGCGACCAGCAGGAGGGCGTAGTCGGTGCCGGCGCCGAAGACCAGGACCGTCAGGATGCTCGCGCTCTGACCGTCGACGGTGAGGTCCGCGTACTTGGCCAGCAGGACGATGACCGCCTGGGCGACGACGAGCGCGACGGCGGCCGAGACGACCGGCAGGAGCCACAGGACCGGGCTGCGGTAGGTGAGCAGCAGCAGGATGGTCACCACGCCGCCGGCCGCGAGCAGCAGGGTGCTGTCGATGCCCTCGAAGACCGCGGCGGAGTCCGCGGCCTGCCCCGCAGGGCCGGTCACGTACGTCTCGAGCCCGTCATCACCGTCGCCCGCGGTGGCCTGCAGCTCGTCGACGACCTCGGCTGCTTTGTTCCAGCCGTCCTCGCCCAGGTTGAGCGGGACGATGATCTCGAGGGCCTCGCCGTCCTCGGACGGGATCGGACCGACGACCTTCCCGTCGATGTCGTCGCGCTGGGCGAACGTCGCCGCGTCCTCCTGTGCGGCAGCCGTGTCAGCCGGTTGCAGGCCGCCTTCGCGCTCGTACACCACCACCGCCGGGATGAGGTTGGGGGAGGAGAAGCTCTTGGCAGCGTCGAGCGCCTTCGTCGACTCCGCGCTGGTGGGCAGCCAGTTCTCTGCCTCGTTCTCCTGAACGTCGGTCAGCTGTCCGGCCGTCGAGCCGAGCAGACCGACGACCACGACCCAGAAGACGATCGCAAGTACAGGTGTGAAGCGGTGGTTGATCCATCCGGCGATCGATCGGTGCATGGTGTTCCCCCTGAAAAGCAGCTGTTCGACCCTACGACCGGCCGGGCGTCAGGAAGTCATCGTTTGCATCCCTGGGATACTGGACGCGATGACGAACCCCACGTACGCCGACGTCGAGCAGGCCCTGCTGGCGCGCTGGCCCGAAACCAGGCTCGAGCCGTCGCTGGAGCGCATCCGCGCCCTGTGCCGTCTGATGGGCGACCCCCAGACGGCGTACCCGGTGATCCAGCTCACCGGCACGAACGGCAAGACCTCGACCGGCCGCATGATCGACGCACTCCTGCGCGAGCTGGGAGTGCGCACCGGCCGGTTCACGAGCCCGCACCTGGTCTCGATGACCGAACGCATCAGCATCGACGGCCAGCCGCTGAGCGAGGAGCTCTTCGTCGAGGCCTATGCCGACGTCGCCGCGTACGCGCAGGTGGTCGACGACAGCCAGCCGGTCCCGCTGTCGTACTTCGAGCTCATGGTCGGGATCGCCTACCAGGCCTTCGCCGACGCCCCGGTCGACGTGGCCGTCGTCGAGGTCGGCATGGGCGGCACCTGGGACGCCACCAACGTCGTGGACGCCGCGGTCGCGGTCATCACTCCCATCGACGTCGACCACGCCAGCTACCTCGGTGACACGCCTGGCGACATCGCCGTCGAGAAGTCCGGGATCATCAAGCCCGGCGCCCAGGTCGTGGTGGCCCGCCAGCCCGAGGATGCCGCCGCCGAGATCGCGGCGCGGGCCACCGAGGTCGGAGCGACGCTGCACCGCGAGGGCGTGGAGTTCGGCGTGATCGACCGGACGCCCGCCCTCGGTGGTCAGCTCCTGACGCTCAAGGGCATCGGGGGGACCTACCCGGAGGTCTTCCTGCCGCTGTTCGGGAGCCACCAGGCCGACAACGCCGCGTACGCCCTGGCTGCCGTCGAGGCGTTCACCGGGTCCAAGGAGCTGGACGGCACGATCGTGCGCGACGCCTTCGCCGCGGTGACCTCGCCGGGCCGGCTCGAGGTCGTACGGCGCAGCCCGACCGTCGTCCTCGACGCGGCCCACAACCCGGCCGGTGCACGTGCGACCGCGGAGGCGGTCCAGGAGGCGTTCTCCTTCACACCTCTGATCGGGGTGGTCGGCGTGATGGCCGACAAGGAGGTCGACGAGATCCTGCAGGCGCTCGAGCCGGTGATGGCCGAGATCGTCTGCACACAGAACGCGACCGACCGGGCGATGCCCGCCGACGAGCTCGCCGACGTCGCCGAGGGCATCTTCGGCTCGGATCGGGTCCACGTCGCGCGACGGCTCCCGGACGCGATCGAGAAGGCCGTCGCGCTGGCCGAGAGCGAGCGCTACGGCGAGGGCGTCGGCAGCGGGGGTGTCCTCGTCACCGGCTCGGTGGTGACCGTGGGAGAGGCGCGAGTGCTGCTTGCCCCGAGAGAGACGGTGGACTGATGCGCGGCATGTGTGCCGGAGTGCTGTTCTTCGAGGCGATCGTCCTGGCACTGGCGACGCCGGTGATGATCCAGGTCGAGGGCGTGTCCACAGGCGTGGCGCTCGCCTGGGGCGTGGGGTTGGCTGCCCTGGCGCTGGTGACAGCCGGTCTGCTGCGTTTCCCGTGGGCGTACGCCCTGGGGTGGCTCGTCCAGGTGGGCGCGGTGGCGATGGGCTTCCTGCTCCCGATCGCGTTCTTCGTCGGCGGCGTGTTCGCGGCGATCTGGGCCACGGCGTGGGTGCTCGGCCGCCGCATCGAGCGCGACCGGGCCGCCAACCCCGAGTTCTACGCCCGCTGAGAAGCCGCTCCACCCCGGCTCGCTAGGCTTCGGTCCATGTCCGAACGCACTCTGGTCCTGCTCAAACCCGACGCCGTCGGCCGCGGTCTCGTCGGTGAGATCCTCGGCCGCTACGAGTCCAAGGGGCTCCGCATCGCCGCGATGTGGTTCGGCACGATCGACGGCGCGAAGGCGGACGCCCACTACGCCGAGCACGTCGAGCGCGACTTCTATCCGCCGCTGCGCGCGTTCGTCACGTCCGGCCCGATGGCGGCACTGGTCCTCGAGGGCGACGCGGCGATCGACGTCGTGCGCGTGCTCAACGGTGCGACCGACGGCCGGGTCGCGGCGCCGGGCACCATCCGCGGCGACCTGTCGCTGTCCAACCGCGAGAACCTCGTCCACGGCTCGGACTCCACCGCGTCGGCGGAGCGGGAGATCGCCCTGTGGTTCCCCGAGCTGGTCTGACCGCGCGGGCCGCGTGAGATATCGCGAGCCCGACCCTTCGCTCCCCGAGGTCCCCCTCCTCGGCGGTGACGTCACCGAGGGCCTGGTGCGCGTCGGCGACACCGTACGCCGACCCACCGGTCCGCAGACGCCGCTCGTGATCGATGTCTTGACGCACCTCGAGCGGGTCGGTTTCGACGGTGCCCCGCGCCACCTCGGGATCGACGAGGCCGGCCGGCAGGTGGTCTCGTACGTCCCGGGGGAGGTCGCCTCACGCCCGCGACCGGGCTGGATCGCCGACGAGACACGGATCGTGAGCGTCGCTCGGCTGCTTCGCCGCTACGACGACGCCGTCGAGACCCTCGGCGTCCCGGCCGCGGCAACCGGCCTGCCGCCTGCCGACCCAGCCGGCACCCCGGCGCGCGTCGCCGGGACACCCGAGCTGATCGGCCACCTCGACGTGACGCCGGACAACGTCGTCTTCGCCCACGGCGAGGCCCGTGCACTCATCGACTTCGACTTCGTTCGTCCGGCCACCCGGACGGAGGAGGTGCAGAACCTCCTGCTCTGGTGGGCTCCCCTCGTCCCTGTGCAGGACCGACCTCGCCCCCTCGCCGACGTGGACGTCTTCGCGCGGGCCCGCCTGCTGGTCGACGCGTACGGGCTCGCCGCGGCCGACCGCGCACGGCTGGTCGACGTCGTCGAGAACGCCGCGGCGCGGGCATGGTTCCGCATGCGGCACAACGCCGAGACGCTCGGTGGCGGCTGGGCGCGGATGTGGGACGAGGGTGTCGGCGAGGCGATCCGACGTCGCCAGGTCTGGCTGGCCGAGCACCGCGACGCCCTGCACCGGGCGGTGGCCGGCTGAGGTCTCGCGCCACCTAGCGCGAGGCGGACTGCTCCGTCCGCACGAGCCGGAGCTCGCCGGTGACGCTTGCGCGCAGCGCGGACAACAGTCCGTCGGACCGCTGGGCGGACTCCAGCCGCCGTCGGTGGGCGGCGTGCTCGGACGCCGTGGCGAACCGTGCAACGCGGACGTAGACGTCGACGTCCTCGCGTACCGGCAGCGCCGGGAACGCGTTGACGACGTCGGCGGTGGCGTACGCCGCGACAGCGACCGAGCCCAGCTCGGCGAGGAGGTCGTCGCCCTGCTCTGCCATGAGTGCGGCGAAGTCGTCGACGTCGTCCGGCTCGTACAGCGTGACGACGACGATGTCCGCAGCGAGGTCGGCGGTGGGGGACAAGGCACGTCCCGAGACCGGACGGAGCAGCAGGACGTCGTCCGACGAGATCATCGTGGCGTTCGCGGCGTCGCGGTGCCGGGCCCACACCGGCCCCTCGTAGAACGCGCGCAGTGCCGGCCCGCGGCTCGCGGCGTCGTCGAACCCGCGTATCCAGACGAACTGGTCGGGATCGTCGAGGTCTCGGAACGGTCCGAGGACCGACATCCCGACCTCCTCCTGCGGGGTCACGAGCTCCGACTCGAACAGGCGGACGAGCGTCTCGCGTTGACCCGCGTGCAGCGCGTAGCGGCGGAGCTCGACGAGGGCAGGCGCAGAGGACATGACCACACCCTGGCAGCAGGCACCGACATCCCCGCTCGGACGGGCCGTACGGCGGTTCGCGGGCGTGTCTGCCCGGGAAGACTGCGACGCCGACCTAGCCTGAGCCCATGTCCTTCCCCTTGCGCAGCCTGCTCGGGCGCGACATGGCGGTCGACCTGGGCACGGCGAACACCCTCGTCTATGTGCGGGGCAAGGGCGTCATGCTCGACGAGCCGTCGGTCGTCGCCCTCGCTGCGCAGACCCATGAGATCCTCGCCGTGGGGTCTGAGGCCAAGCGGATGCACGGGCGCACGCCAGACGCGATCTCGGTGGTCCGACCGATGAAGGACGGCGTGATCGCCGACTTCGAGGCGTGCGAGCACATGCTGAGGCTGTTCATCCAGCAGGTCCACCGGCGTCGCTACTTCACCAAGCCTCGCCTGGTCGTGTGCGTCCCGAGCGCCATCACCTCGGTCGAGCAGCGTGCGGTCCGAGAGGCTGGCTACCAGGCCGGAGCCCGCCAGGTGTTCATCGTCGAGGAGCCGATGGCGGCAGCGCTCGGTGCGGGTCTGCCCGTGCACGAGCCGACCGGCAACATGATCGTCGACGTGGGCGGAGGCACGACGGAGGTCGCGGTGATCGCGCTCGGGGGCATCGTGGCCAGCCGCTCGATCCGCACCGCGGGCGACGACATGGACGAGGCCATCGTGGCGTGGTTCAAGAAGGAGCACGCGCTGCTGCTCGGCGACCGTACGGCCGAGGACCTCAAGGTGACGGCCGGATCAGCCTTCCCCCTGCCCGACGAACGGACCGTCCACGTCCGCGGCCGCGACCTCGTCGGAGGTCTCCCTCGGACGGTGGACGTCACCGTCGGCGAGGTCCGTCGCGCGTTGGAGGAGCCCGTGGCGGCGATCGTCGACGCCATCAGGGGCACGCTCGACCTGACGCCGCCCGAGCTCGCGGGCGACATCATGGACCGGGGCATCGTCCTCACCGGCGGCGGGGCGCTGCTGCCGGGCCTCGACGACCGGATCCGCCACGAGACGCAGATCCCGGTCCACGTGGTCGACGACCCCCTCCACTCGGTCGCGCTCGGCGCCGGCAAGTGCGTGGAGGAGTTCGACGCCCTGCAGCAGGTGCTCACTTCCGAGCCCCGCAGGTGACGGCGTGGCCAGGACCCGTCGTCGCCCCGACCAGCAGCACCGTCCGCGGACGGTGCTGCTCGTGCTGCTGCTCGCCGCCGTCGCCCTGATCAGCGTCGACCTGTCCGGAGCCGGATCGCCCGCCCGTACGCTCGCCGGCTCCGTGCTCGGACCACTGGAGTCGGGCGCCCATCGGCTCTTGTCGCCGTTCGGCGTCGACAGCTTCGCCACCCGCGACCAGCTCCGCGACGACAAGGCCGCGCTCGAGGCGGAGAACGCCCGCCTGCGAGGGCTGGTGGCCTCGTCCGACGTCGACCGGACGCGGCTCGCCGAGTACGACGCGCTCGCGGCGTTCGCGACCTCGGCGGACCTCGAGACGGTGACGGCCCACGTCGTCGGGATCGGTGCAGCGCAGTCCTTCCGGCGCACCGTCGTCCTCGACGCGGGCACGTCACGCGGTGTCCGCCGGGACATGACCGTGCTGGGTCCCGACGGCCTCGTCGGTCGCGTCATCAGCGCCACCTCGCGCAACGCCGTCGTGCTCCTGCTCGTCGACGCCGACTCGGTGGTCGGTGCGCGGCTCGGAGCCGAGCACGAGCTCGGGATGCTGCGTGGTGACGGCAGCCTGTCGGGCACGGGGCGGCTGAACCTCGAGGTGCTCGACCGCTCCGCCGTGCCGAAGGTCGGTGACCCGATCGTCTCGTGGGGATCGCGCGACGGTGTCCCGTACATCGCCGGGATCCCGATCGGCCGCGTCGAGAAGGTCGTGGAGTCGCCGCGTGACGAGACGGCATCGGTGACGGTGGCGCCCTACGTCGACTTCTCCGCCCTCGACACGGTCTCGGTCGTCGTCGGCGCCCGGAAGGGATCGTGACGGTGGACGGCCGTCGGGTCGCCCTCGTCGTGGCCCTGCTCGTCGTCGGCGTGGTCGCTCAGACCAGCGTGCTGGCGCCGCTGGTCCCGACCGCGGTGGTTCCCGACGTCGTGCTCGTCCTCGTGGTGGCGGTGGGCCTGTGCGGGGGGACCACCGAAGGCGCGTGGGCCGGGTTCACCGGCGGCCTGCTGCTCGACGCCGCGCCGCCCGCCGACCACGTCCTCGGTCAGTGGGCACTGGCGCTCACGGTGGTCGGCTACCTCGCCGGGACCGTCGACCGGGGGAGCCGGCCGTCGTGGTTGAGCGACAGCCTCACCGTGGCTGCGGCCGCCTTCGTCGGCACCTCGATCTTCGCGCTGAGCAGCCTCGCCCTCGGTGAGCCCGGGGCGCACCTCGCGATGGTGCTCCCGGTCGTCGCGCTCGCCGTCGTCTACGACGTGGTGCTGGGCCTGGCGCTGGTGCCCGGCGTCCGTGCTCTGCTCGGCAGGGTCGAGCCTGCCCCACAGGTCAGGTGGTGACGGTGCGGCGGGGGCGGGCACGGATCGTCGTGGTGCAGGTGCTCGTGGTCGCGCTGTTCGCGACGTTGTGCGCCCGCCTCTGGTACGTCCAGGTCGTCGGCGGCGACGAATACCAAGCGCGTGCCGCGAACAACGCCAACCGCCAGGTCCTCGTGCAGCCTCAGCGCGGCCTGGTCGTCGACGCGATGGGGCGCCCGCTGGCTGCCAACAAGGTCACCTGGGTCGTCACGGTCGACCGCTCGCGGCTGACGCGGCTCGAGTCCGAGGAGCAGAGCGACGTGCTGGGACGGCTCGCCCGGCTGGTCGACCTCGACTACGACGTGCTCCTCGACCGGATCAAGCTGTGTGGCGAGCAGGGGGCGCCGGAGCCCCCGGCCTGCTGGAACGGCTCGCCGTACGAGCCGGTCCCGGTCGCGCAGGACGTCCCGCGGGACGTGGCGCTGTCGCTGTCGGAGCGGGCCGAGGAGTTCCCCGCGGTCGCCGCCGAGCAGCGCTCGGTCCGGGCGTACCCGCGCCCCGAGGGGGTCAACGCCGCGCAGCTGCTCGGCTACGTCACGCCGATCACCGCTGACGAGTACGACGCGGCGCGCGAGCGCGACGACGAGAGCCTCAACGCGGCCTCCGTGGTCGGACGGGCCGGGGTCGAGCGCAGCTACGACGCCGACCTGCGTGGAGTCCCGGGGACGACCGGCAAGTCGGTGGACTCGCGAGGTCGGGTCATCGCGGAGGGTACGGCGGTGGACCCGCAGGCGGGCAGGACCCTGGTCACGAGCATCGACTCCCGGGTCCAGGCGCTCGCCGAGGGGCAGCTGAAGAAGGCGATCGAGAAGGCCCGCACGACCCACGACGACGTCACCGGACGCAGCTACGAGGCGACCGCCGCGGCCGCCGTCGTCCTGGACCCCGACGACGGGCGAGTGATCGCGGCGGCGAGCTACCCGTCGTACGACCCGCAGGTCTGGGTCGACGGCATCACCAACCGGCAGCTCGAGTCGCTCTACGCCGAGGACTCCGGGACCCCGCTGCTGTCTCGCGTGACGCAGGCGCAGCTCGCGCCGGGGTCGACGTGGAAGCCCTTCGTCGCCGCGGGAGCGCTCGAGGACCGGTGGGACACCGGATCGCGCCTCGACTGCTCCTCCGGGCTCCAGGTGGGCAACCGGTGGTTCAAGAACTACGAGTCGGCCTCGTACGGGCCGATCGGCTTCGACCGGGCGCTCGCGGCGTCCTGCGACACGTTCTTCTACCGGATCGCCTACGCCGCGTGGACGGACCAGGGCGGCACCGACGCCAAGACCGGCGTCCACGACCCGCTGGTCGAGATGGCACGCGCGTTCGGGTTCTCCGAGCGCACCGGCATCGACATCCCCGGCGAGGCCGGCGGGCGCCTCGGCGACCGGCAGTGGCGCCAGGACTACTGGAAGGCCAACAAGGACCGCTACTGCGCGATCGCCCGCAAGCCCGAGAAGGTGGAGAGCGCCTACCTGCGCCTGTTCGCGCGCGAGTTCTGCGCCGACGGCTACGTCTACCGAGCGGGAGACGCGGTCAACTTCTCGATCGGTCAGGGCGAGACCCTGGTGACGCCGCTGCAGCTCGCTGTCGGCTACGCGGCGCTCGCCAACGGAGGCACGCTCTACGAGCCGCGGGTGGCGAAGGCGGTGCTGGACGCCGACGGCTCGGTGGTGCGCGAGATCGCTCCGGAGCGTGCCGGACGCGTGCCGGTCAGCAAGAAGCACCTGCGCTACATCGACGGCGCGCTCCTCGACACCGCCAAGACGGGCACGATGGCCTGGAAGATGGGCGGCTTCCCGCTCGACCAGGTGAAGGTCCGTTCCAAGACCGGGACCGCCGAGGTCACAGGGCGTCAGACGACCGGGTGGGTCGCCTCGTACGACGAGAACTACGTCGTCGTGATGATGATGGAGCAGGCGGGCACCGGCTCAGGGTCGTCCGGCGACGCGGTGCGGGCGATCTGGGAGGGCCTGTACGGCATCGAGGGCGGCAAGGTCCGGCGGGACCGGGCACTCATGCCGAGAGCCAGACCGCCGGTCTCGCTCCCTCGGGTCGCCGACGACGGCAGGATCCTGCCGCCGGTCACGAAGCGCACGAAGGCCGATGCCGACGAGGAGGACGACCGGTGAGCGGCCGGGGGACCGTACGCCCGGCGCTGCGGCCTGGCGCCTCGGTGCGGACCTCGTGGGGCGACGTCGACCTGCCTCTGGTCGCGTCGGCCCTCGCGCTCTCGGTCGTCGGGACTCTGCTGGTCTGGTCGGCGACCGCGTCGCGCGACGACCTCACCGGTGGCGATCCCACTGCGTACCTCGTCAAGCAGGCGACCAACGTCGTGATCGCCGTCGGGCTCGGCGTGGTCATGGCGTCGACCGACCGGAGGTGGATCCGGTTGTGGGCGCCGGTCGTCTACGGCGCCGCGGTCCTGGGGCTGGTGCTGGTCTTCGTGCCCGGTGTCGGCGCCGTGGTCAACGGGTCACGCTCGTGGCTTCAGGTGGGCGGGCTCTCGCTCCAGCCGGCCGAGCTCGCGAAGCTCGGCGTGGTGCTCGTGATGGCCCTGCTCTTCGCCGAGCGGACCGAGGGCAGGATGCGCCGGGTCGTCCGTTCGTCCGACGTCCTGCTGGCCCTGGCCTGCGCTGCCGTGCCGGCTGCCTTGATCCTCGCCCAGCCCGACCTCGGGACGCTGATGGTGATGGCCGCGATCGTCCTGGGTGTGCTCGCCGTCGCGGGTGTCCGTCTCCTGTGGCTCGGCGGACTCGTGACGGTCGGGCTGGCGGTGGTCCTCGGAGCGATCGCCGTGGGGGTCATCGAGGAGTACCAGGTCTTGCGCTTCGAGGCCTTCACCGACCCTGAGCTCGATCCGCGCGGGGCTGGCTACAACACGGTGCAGGCACGGATCGCGATCGGCAACGGTGGTCTGCTCGGTCAAGGACTCTTCCACGGCACCCAGACGCAGGCCGGCTTCGTCCCCGAGCAGCACACCGACTTCGTCTTCACGGTGGCGGGGGAGGAGCTCGGTCTCCTCGGCGCCGGGCTCGTCGTGCTGCTCCTGGGGGTCCTGGTGTGGCGGTGCCTGCGGATCGCCGCACGGGCCGACGACCTCTTCGACCGGCTGGCGGCGGCGGGGATCGGGTGCTGGTTCGGCTTCCAGGCGTTCCAGAACATCGGGATGTCGCTGGGCATCATGCCGATCACCGGGGTGCCGCTGCCGTTCGTGTCGTACGGCGGCACGGCGTTGTTCGCCTCGGCGATGGCCGTGGGCCTGCTGGTCGCGATCGGCCGTCGCAGCGCGCCTCCGGCCGTGGTCGTCCGGTCCCGGGCCACCCGCTCCCGCTGACCCGCGGCCGCCAGACGGTGACCCGCGGCCGCCAGACGTTGACCCGCGGCCGCCAGACGGTGACCCGCGAGGGATTCGGTGGGCGGGACATCCCTCGTTACCCTGGTGGCATGCCCGTCAACCACCTCGACGACTCCGTCGCGTCGGTCTTCGACCGGCTCGAGCCGATCCTCCCCACGATCAGCAAGCCGATCCAGTACGTCGGCGGGGAGCTCAACTCCGTCAACAAGGACTGGAGCGCCGTCGACGTCCGGTGGGCCCTGATGTATCCCGACGCCTACGAGGTCGGTCTCCCCAACCAGGGCGTCCAGATCCTGTACGAGGTCCTCAACGAGCGCGACTGGCTCCTCGCCGAGCGCACGTACGCGGTCTTTCCCGACATGGAAGCCGCGATGCGCGAGCACGGGATCCCTCAGTTCACGGTGGACAGCCACCGCCCGGTCAGGGCGTTCGACCTGCTGGGTGTCTCGTTCTCCACCGAGCTCGGATACACCAACCTCCTGACGGCTCTGGACCTCGCGGGCATCCCGCTGCGCGCGGCCGACCGCACCGACGCCGACCCGATCGTCCTCGCCGGCGGGCACGCCGCCTTCAACCCCGAGCCGATCGCGGACTTCGTCGACGCGGCGGTGCTCGGTGACGGCGAGGAGATCGTGCTCAAGATCAGCGAGGTCGTGCGGGAGTGGAAGGCCGAGGGCTGTCCCGGTGGTCGCGAGGAGCTGCTGATGCGCCTCGCGAGCTCCGGCAGCGTCTACGTGCCCATGTTCTACGACGTCGACTACCTCCCCGACGGTCGCATCCAGCGGGTGGCCCCCAACCGTCCCGGGGTCCCGTGGCGCGTCACGAAGCACACGCTGATGGACCTCGACCAGTGGCCGTACCCGAAGAACCCGCTGGTCCCGCTCGCCGAGACCGTCCACGAGCGCTACTCGGTGGAGATCTTCCGCGGCTGCACCCGCGGCTGCCGCTTCTGCCAGGCCGGCATGATCACCCGCCCGGTGCGCGAGCGCAGCCTGCAGACCATCGGAGAGATGGTCGACAACGGGCTCAAGAAGTCCGGTTTCGAGGAGGTCGGCCTCCTCTCGCTGAGCAGCGCCGACCACACCGAGATCGGAGAGGTCGCCAAGCAGCTCGGCGACCGTTATGAGGGGTCCAACACCTCGCTGTCGCTGCCGAGCACCCGCGTCGACGCGTTCAACATCACGCTCGCCAACGAGTTCAGCCGCAACGGGCGCCGGTCCGGCCTCACGTTCGCTCCCGAGGGCGGGTCGGAGCGCCTGCGCAAGGTGATCAACAAGATGGTCACCGAGGAGGACCTGATCCGGACGGTCTCCGCGGCGTACTCGCACGGCTGGCGCCAGGTCAAGCTCTACTTCATGTGCGGCCTCCCCACCGAGACCGACGAGGACGTCATGCAGATCGGTGAGCTCGCCAAGAAGGTCATCGAGACCGGCCGTGAGGTGTCCGGCCGCAAGGACATCCGCTGCACGGTGTCGATCGGCGGCTTCGTCCCGAAGCCGCACACCCCGTTCCAGTGGGCCGCCCAGCTCGACCACGAGACCACCGACGAGCGACTCCGCAAGCTGCGCTCCTCGGTGCAGTCCGACAAGCGCTTCGGCCGGGCGATCGGCTTCCGCTACCACGACGGCAAGCCGGGCACGATCGAGGGCCTCCTCTCGCGGGGTGACCGACGGGTCGGCCGCATCATCGAGGCGGTCTGGCGTGACGGCGGCCGATTCGACGGCTGGAGCGAGCACTTCTCGTACGAGCGCTGGGAGCGTTGCGCGGACGAGGCGCTGGCCGACGAGCCGGTCGACCTCGACTGGTACACCACGCGGGAGCGCGAGTACGCCGAGGTGCTCCCCTGGGACCACCTGGACTCCGGGCTCGACCGTGACTGGCTCTGGGAGGACTGGCAGGACGCCATCGACCCCGACGGGGCTCGCGAGGTCGAGGACTGCCGCTGGACCCCGTGCTTCGACTGCGGCGTCTGCCCGCAGATGGACCTCGACATCCAGATCGGCCCCACCGGCAAGACGCTGCTCCCGCTCAGCGTCCTCTGATGCGGGTACGCCGCGCCGGGGCGGCCGACGTGCGGGCCCTCGCCGGTCTCCGGGCGCGGTGGACCGAGGAGCTGGACGGTCCGACCGACGACCCGTCGTTCCTCGACCGCTTCGACGCGTGGTTCGCCCGCGAGTCGGCGCAGCGGGTGGTCTGGCTGGCCGAGACCGGCGAGGGCTCGCCGGTCGGCATGCTCAACGTGATGCTCTTCGAGCGGATGCCGCGGCCGGGCCGGGCCACGGGCAGCTGGGGCTACGTCGCCAACGTCTACGTGGTGCCCGCGCACCGGGGCGCGGGTGTCGGAGGGCGGCTGATGGGGGCACTGACCTCGTACGCGGACGAGACCGGCCTGGTCCGTCTCGTCCTGAGCCCGACCGCACGGTCGGTCTCGCTCTACGCACGCGCGGGGTTCAGCGGCGACCACGACCTCATGCTGCGGCCCCAGGAAGGACTCAGCGAGCGTGGAGCTGGTCCTCGACCATGACGGGCCGGGCGACGTAGGTCCCGACGACCCCGATCAGCAGCGCGAGCGCGACGAGCATCGCGACCGGGGCGCCCCACCCACCCGTCGAGTCGTGGAGGAGTCCCGTCCCGAACGGGCCGAGCGCCGCGATGAGGTAGCCGAGTCCCTGCACGAACCCCGAGAGCGCGACCGTGCCCTCGTGCGTGCGGGACCGCTTGGCGATCATCGTCAGGACCCAGGGGAAGGCGGCGCCTCCGATGCCCAGCAGGACCGCCCAGGCCCACGGCGCCGCGGTCGGCCACCAGAGGACGCCGAGCCAGCCGGCCGCCGTGACCACGGCGAACGACCAGGGCAACCACGCGCGGTCGCGTGACCAGCCGATGACCGCCGGCAGCAGGAGCGCGGCCGGGATCCCGATCCCGGTGACGATCGCCAGCATGCTGCCCGCATAGGCGTCACTGAGCCCGGCATCCTCCAGGATCGCGGGGAACCAGCCGAACTGGGCGTACGCCTGCGCGGCCTGTGCCCCGAAGCAGACCGCCATCATCCAGGCCAACGGAGCGCGGACCAGCTCCCCGATCGTGATCGGGGTCGCCGCGTCGGTGGAGCGGACGTCGTGGCGGAGCAGCCGGAGCCAGGGGACGAGCGTGACGGCCGCGAGCAGGGCCCACGTGAACAGGCCCCACCGCCAGTCACCCGTCGCCTCCGCGATGGGAACGGTGAGGGCGGCCGACAGCGTCGCCCCTCCGACGATCGCGGCGCCGGCGATCGACGACACCAGGGCGATCCGGTCGGGGAAGTGGACCTTCACCAACGGCGGAAGGATCACGTTGCCGATCGCGCAGCCCGCGAGCGCCACAGCCGAGGCGATGAGGAAGAGCCCGCCGCTCTCGGCGAACGTCCGTGCCGCGAGTCCGAGCGCGACGACCGCGGTCGACGCGATAGCGGTGGTGTGCAGGCCGATCGCGCGCACGATCGTGTTCGCGAGCGAGCCGACCAGGGCGAAGCAGATCACCGGGAGCGTGGTGAGCGCGCCGGCGGCGGTCGCCGACATGTCGAGGTCACCGCGGATGTCGTTGAGGACCACGCCGACGCTGCCCACCGACGCCCTCAGGTTCAGCGCGAGCAGGATGATGCACGCGAGGACGAAGGCTCGGTTGCCACGAGACTCGAGAGTGGGGGACGTCACCGGACAAATCTGTCACGGGACGCGCGGGAGCCGGCGGAGGGGCGCCCTTGGGTACCCTCGCACGGTGACCAGCCCTGACCGCGTCCCCGCCAACCCGGAGGCGCCGAACCCGCAGCTCCCGAGCGTCCAGAAGCTACGGATCCGCTATGCGAAGCGAGGTCGGCTGCGCTTCACGAGCCACCGGGACTTCGGACGTGCCTTCGAGCGCGCGGTGCGTCGCGCCGGTGTCCCCATCGCCCACTCCTCCGGCTTCTCCCCTCACCCCAAGATCTCGTACGCCGGCGCCTCGCCGACCGGTGCCGCCAGCGAGGCCGAGTACCTCGAGATCGGCGTCGTGCGCCACGTGGACCCGGACGAGCTCGCGAGGGCGCTGGACACCGCGCTCCCGCCGGGCCTGGACATCCTCGAGGTCGTCGCCGTACGCGAGGGGAGCGGCAGTCTGGCCGATCGGCTGGAGGCCAGTGCATGGACGCTGGTGCTGCCGACCGTGTCGCCCGAGACGGCCGCCTCGGCGGTCGATGCCTTCCTCGCGGCCCCGGAGGTTCTGGTGGACCGGATGACCAAGAAGGGCCTGCGGACGTTCGACAGCCGCGCCGCCGTGGTGCGCCTGGAGAGCCGGAGGTCCCCTGACACTCAGGGCACGTGTGCGATACTGGACGTGGTCGTGCGTCACGGAACCCCGTCCGTACGACCCGACGATGTTCTCGCCGGGCTCCGCGCCATCGCGGGTCTCGTGCCCTCGGAGGTCCCTGTGGCCACCCGGACGGCACAAGGTCCACTCGATGCGCAGTCCGGCACGGTCGGCGATCCACTCGCGCCCGACCGCGACGCGTCGTAGGCGCACGATGCCTGCGGCGACGACCGCGGCGGCGAGGGGAGAGCCCGTGACAGGCCGACCTAAGTGGGGAGCGTCGCCGTAGCCCGGGTAGCCGGGCCGACCGCAGGCTTGCGTCCGCAGTGCGACCCCGTTGCACGCGGCGACGACATCGCCTCGCGTGCAGCTTCGGCGGCCGCGGGGCCGGAGGAGCACACATGCTCGACGAGCAGAACCCGCCGAACTCGACCTCGGAAGACGTCGACACCCCACAGGCCCCCGGTGATCAGCCGGTCGCTGCCGTGACTCGCCGGCGTCGCACCGCTTCCCGACCGGCTGGCCCCCCGACCGCCGCCGTGTTCTCGGAGCCCGGGGCACCTGCGAAGCCCGCGCGTTCGAGCCGGTCACGCAAGGCTCCCGCGAGCGAGGCTCCCGCGAGCGCCGGCGCCGCGCAGAGCGTGTCCGAGGAGAAGCCCGAGACCTCGGTCGAGACGGCCGCTCCCGAGGCCGCCGAGCCGCCCAAGGTCACCCGTACGACCCGGACCCGCAAGAAGGCCGCCTCCCGGTCGGCAGGTCCCGCAGATCCTGCGCCCGTCGCCGCGGACGTGCCGTCCGGCGACACGCCCGCCGTCGAGCCGGCCGACGAGCTCCCTGTCACCGACGACCCCGTCGCGCCCGCCGAAGCCGCTCCGGCTGTGGTCGAGCGCGTCGACGAGGTCGACGAGGAGGACGAGCAGGAGGTTCGACCGGCAACCTCGGCTCGCGCGCCCTTCGTCGCACCGCTCTTCCAGGCGCCCGAGCCCAAGGCCGCGCCGCGCCGCCGCCGCCGTGCAGCCGACGTGGCCGACGAGACGGAGGACCGCGAGGAGGACGGCCGCGGGTACGGCTCGGACGACCGCCGTGGACGCAGCCGTGACGACGCGGATCTGCCGGAGCGCGACCACGAGGACTCCGACTCCGACTCCGACGACGGCCACGACGAGAGCGACGGCAGCACGCCCGGCCGTCGCCGTCGCCGCCGCGGTGGCCGTCGTCGACGTCGCTCGGGCAACGGTGACGACGTCGAGAACCTCGACCTCGACGCCGAGTCCGACTCCGGCGAGGCCGCAGAAGGCGCGACGGCGGCAGCCGATGAGACCCCTGACGAGTCCGAGGACGACGACACGTCCGACGACGAGTCCTCGAGCACCGGTGAGGACGACAGCGGCACCTCGAGCCGTCGTCGTCGTCGCCGCCGTCGTCGCGGCGAGGACAGCGACGCGGCCGCGGACGACCCTGAGAACACCGTCATCCGTGTGCGCGAGCGCCGCAGCGCCGAGGACGAGATCACGAGCGTCTCGGGCTCGACCCGGCTGGAGGCCAAGAAGCAGCGCCGCCGCGAGGGTCGTGAGGCGGGTCGTCGCCGCACGCCGATCGTCTCCGAGGCCGAGTTCCTCGCCAGGCGCGAGTCGGTCAAGCGCGAGATGGTCATCCGCCAGCGCGAGGACCTCACGCAGATCGCCGTTCTCGAGGACGACGTCCTCGTCGAGCACTACGTGGCGCGCGAGTCGCAGACCTCGCTCATCGGCAACGTCTACCTCGGGCGGGTCCAGAACGTCCTGCCCTCGATGGAGGCGGCGTTCGTCGACATCGGCAAGGGCCGCAACGCGGTGCTCTACGCCGGCGAGGTCGACTGGAGCAAGCTCGGTGACGGCAAGCCGCGCAAGATCGAGGAGGCGCTCAAGTCCGGCCAGTCGGTCCTCGTCCAGGTGTCGAAGGATCCCGTCGGGCACAAGGGCGCGCGGCTCACGAGCCAGATCAGCCTGCCCGGTCGCTTCCTGGTCTACGTGCCCGGCGGCCAGACCAGCGGGATCTCCCGCAAGCTGC
This sequence comes from Mumia sp. zg.B53, assembly GCF_019550935.1. Classification (NCBI taxonomy): domain Bacteria; kingdom Bacillati; phylum Actinomycetota; class Actinomycetes; order Propionibacteriales; family Nocardioidaceae; genus Mumia; species Mumia sp. zg.B53. The sequence goes on from NZ_JAHWCK010000002.1 coordinate 397,960, forward strand.
CCGACACCGAGCGCAACCGGCTCAAGTCGTTGCTCAAGGGCATCCTCCCCGAGGACGCGGGCGTGATCATCCGGACCGCCGCCGAGGGCGCGACCGAGGACCAGCTCACCCGCGACGTCGAGGCGCTCGACGCCCGCTGGAAGGACATCGAGAAGAAGGCCGCCTCCGCATCGGCCCCGCAGCTGCTGTACGGCGAGCCGGACCTCACCATCAAGGTCGTCCGTGACCTCTTCAACGAGGACTTCGCGCGCCTCGTCGTCGAGGGGACCGACGCCACCGAGATCATCGACGGCTACGTCAGCCACGTCGCCCCGGATCTCAAGGACCGGGTGGAGGCGTGGAGCGGATCCGAGTCCGGTGACGTCTTCTCCGCCTACCGGATCGACGAGCAGATCGCCAAGGCACTGGACCGGAAGGTCTGGCTGCCGTCCGGCGGCTCGCTGGTGATCGATCGTACCGAGGCGATGACCGTCGTCGACGTCAACACTGGGAAGTTCACCGGATCGGGCGGCAACCTCGAGGAGACGGTCACCAAGAACAACCTCGAGGCCGCCGAGGAGATCGTCCGTCAGCTCCGGCTGCGCGACATCGGCGGCATCATCGTGGTCGACTTCATCGACATGGTGCTGGAGAGCAACCGCGACCTCGTGCTCCGCCGTCTGGTCGAGTGCCTCGGCCGCGACCGGACCCGGCACCAGGTGGCGGAGGTGACCTCCCTCGGGCTGGTCCAGATGACCCGCAAGCGGATCGGGACGGGCCTCCTCGAGGCGTTCAGCGAGCCGTGCGAGCACTGCCACGGCCGCGGCCTGATGATCCACGACCACCCCGTCGAGTCCAAGCGGGGCTTGGAGGAGAGCCGGCGCGGTCGCAGCGGCCGAGGTCGTGGGCGCAGCGACGAGGGAGACAAGCCCGCCAAGGGCGCCGACTCCAAGGCGAAGAAGGAGCCGAAGCCCGCGGACGACGCGCAGCCTGAGGCGCCGGAGCCGACGTCTCACGACACGGCAGACGCCGCGACGCAGGAGACCCCGGAGGCGACCACCCCGCGCAAGCGTCGCCGTCGCCGCAGCGGCTCGGAGGAGTCGAGCGACGGCCCGTCGGCCGAGGCCGGCGTTGAGGCACCCGGTACGCTCGACGGAGGAGCCCCGGACCCCGCTTTGACCGGTGACAGGGAGACTCCGTAGACTAGATGAGCGGCGCGCCTGTGAGCGTGTCGGTCTGTGTGCCCGCACGAGCGCCTCGTGCCTGGTGACGGCACCACCCCAGAGTTTCAAGACAGCCAAGCTCCGACAGCGGAGCAGCAACGAGTGAGGATGTGAGTCGGCGGTGTACGCGATCGTGCGCAGTGGCGGCCAGCAGCAGAAGGTCGCGGTCGGCGACATCATCGAGATCGACAAGATCAAGACCACGGTCGGCGAGTCGGTCGAGCTCCCCGCCGTGCTCCTCGTCGACGGTGACGCGGTGACGTCGGACGCCGACTCCCTCGGCAAGGTCTCGGTCACGGCTGAGGTCCTCGGCGCCACCAAGGGCCCGAAGATCATCATCCAGAAGTACAAGAACAAGACCGGTTACAAGAAGCGCCAGGGTCACCGTCAGCACTACACCCAGGTCAAGATCACCGGCATCTCGAAGTGACGCGAAAGTAGGCTCGAGCACATGGCACACAAGAAGGGCGCCGCTTCTACCAAGAACGGCCGTGACTCCAACTCCCAGCGCCTCGGTGTGAAGCGCTTCGGTGGCCAGCAGGTCGGCGCGGGCGAGATCATCGTCCGTCAGCGCGGCACGCACTTCCACCCGGGCACCAACGTCGGCCGTGGTGGCGACGACACGCTGTTCGCCCTCGCCGCGGGCGCGGTCGAGTTCGGCACGCGTCGCGGCCGTCGCGTCGTCAACATCGTCCCGGCGGAGTGACCTGAAGGACTTCCACGACGAGGGGCGGGTCCGCATCGCGCGGGCTCGCCCCTCGTCTCGTTCCAGCACCGTCGACGGCGTCCGCGCCCGTCGTACGGGACCGCGCATCAGCGCAGGTTGAGCGCGGCGTACTGAGGAGGTGGCACGGATGGCAGTTCCGACTTTCGTCGACAAGGTGACCCTGCACGTCAAGGGTGGCGACGGCGGCAACGGCATCGCCTCGGTCCACCGCGAGAAGTTCAAGCCCCTCGGTGGGCCCGACGGCGGCAACGGCGGCCGTGGCGGTGACGTCATCCTGCGGGTCGACTCCGACGTGACCACGCTCGTCGACTTCTACCACGAGCCGCACCGTCGAGCCGGCAAGGGGCATCACGGCAGCGGTGGCAACCGCAGCGGATCCCAGGGCGAGGACATCGTGCTCGCCGTGCCCGACGGCACCGTGGTCCGCGGGGCCGACGGCGAGATCCTCGCCGACATGGTCGGGCCCGGCTCGGAGCTGGTGATCGCCGAGGGTGGTCGTGGAGGGCTGGGCAACGCCGCGCTCGCCTCCAGCAAGCGGAAGGCCCCCGGCTTCGCGCTGAAGGGCGAGCCGGGCGACGAGCGGACGATCTCCCTCGAGCTGAAGGTCGTGGCCGACATCGGTCTCGTGGGGTTCCCGAGCGCCGGCAAGTCGAGCCTGATCGCCGCGCTCTCGCGAGCTCGGCCCAAGATCGCCGACTACCCCTTCACCACCCTCGTCCCCAACCTCGGCGTCGTGGTCGCCGGTGACGTGACCTACACCGTCGCCGACGTCCCCGGCCTGATCGAGGGCGCGGCGGACGGGCGCGGCCTCGGTCACGACTTCCTGCGTCACGTCGAGCGTTGCGCTGCGCTGGTCCACGTCATCGACTGCGCGACGATCGAGCCCGGGCGAGACCCCTTGAGCGACCTCGACGTCATCGAGAACGAGCTCGCGGCGTACGGCGGCCTCGAGGACCGCCCCCGTCTGGTGGCCCTCAACAAGGTCGACGTCCCCGACGCCAAGACCATCGCCGAGTTCGTCCGCGGCGAGCTCGAGGCGCGCGGTCTCGACGTCTACGAGATCTCGGCCGCCTCCCACGAGGGCCTCAAGGACCTCTCGTACGCGATGGCGGAGGTCGTCGCGTCCTCGCGCAAGAGCGTCACCGCGGCCCCAGCGGCGCGCATCGTCCTCCGGCCGCGCTCGGCCGACGGCGAGGACGACTTCACGATCACGCGCACCGCCGGTCAGTGGGTCGTCCGCGGCGAGAAGCCGGAGCGCTGGGTTCGCCAGACCGACTTCACCAACGACGAGGCCGTCGGGTTCCTCGCAGACCGGCTCAACCGTCTCGGCGTCGAGAACCGCCTGATCGCCATGGGCGCGGAGGCGGGCGACGACGTGGTGATCGGCGGCGTCGACGACGCGGTCGTGTTCGACTTCGACCCGCAGGTGAACGCCGGCGCTGAGCTGCTCGGCTCGCGACGTGGCGAGGATGACCGGCTGATCGAGAACCACCGGCGCACCAACAAGCAGCGCCGCGAGGACCTGACACGCAAGCGCGAGTACGAGCGTGCGGCCCGCAGGGATCGCGCGGCCGGGCGTGTGCCGCCCGAGACGCTCTGGTCCGAGGAACCGGCGCCGGACGGCGACGAGGACGTGTGAGGCCCTGAGGTGAGGATCGTCGTCAAGGTCGGCTCGTCGTCGCTCAGCTCCCCGCGTGGCGGCCTCGACCTGGCGCGCCTGCACGGCCTCGTCGACGCCCTCGCCGCAGCGCGCGTACGCGGTGACGAGGTGGTGCTCGTCAGCTCCGGTGCCATCGCGACCGGGCTCTCGCCGCTGGCCCTGACGGCGCGCCCGCGTGACCTCGCGACGCAGCAGGCCGCCGCCAGCGTCGGACAGGGCCTGCTGGTGGCGCGGTACACCGAGCGGTTCGCGCGGCACGACCTCGTCGTCGGTCAGGTCCTTCTCACCATCGACGACGTCGTGCGCCGTACGAACTACCGCAACGCGTACCGGACGCTCGCTCGCCTGCTCGACCTCGGAGTCGTCCCGGTCGTCAACGAGAACGACACGGTCGCCACGAGCGAGATCCGCTTCGGTGACAACGACCGCCTCGCTGCGCTGGTGGCCCACCTCGTCCACGCCGACCGGCTCCTGCTGCTGTCGGACGTCGACGGACTCTACGACGGGAACCCGGCGACCCCGGGTGCCAGGCTCGTCCGCCACGTCCACGGCGACGCCGACCTCGAGGGGCTCGACATCGCCAGGCCGAGCCCGTCGAAGGTCGGCACCGGTGGCATGGTCACCAAGGTCGAGGCCGCCCGGATCGCGACCGGCGCCGGGATCCCCGTGCTCCTCACGAGCGCTTCGGAGGTCAACGGAGCGCTCGAGGGACGCGACGTCGGCACCACGTTCCACCCCACGGGACGGCGCCGCCCCACCCGCCTCCTGTGGCTGGCGCACGCGACGACCGGCAAGGGCCGCCTCGTCCTCGACGCAGGAGCGGTCCGCGCGCTCGTCGAGCGGGGTGCGTCCCTGCTCCCCGCAGGTGTCGTCGCCAGCGAGGGGACGTACGAGGCTGGGGACCCGGTCGACCTCGTGGACGAGTCGGGGAGTCTGGTCGCCCGTGGGCTGATCGGCTACGACAGCACCGAGCTGCCCAAGATGGTCGGTCGTTCGACCCACGACCTCGCAGCCGAGATGGGCGGGGAGTACGCGCGCGCGCTCGTCCACCGCGACGATCTCGTGCTCCTGGACTGAACCGGCCGCGGTCCGAGCGTGGTGCTCGACCCAATCGAGGAAACCCGGGGCTTGCGTTGCCGAGCCCCGGTTAAGGTGGCCGCGGACAGGCCGTCGGTGAGGAGGATCCGTGGTTGCGCAGGACAAGATGTGGCACGTCACCCTGACGGTGGCCGGCACGCCGTTCGCCGACGAAGCGGTGCGCTCGGCGATGCTGCGCCTGCGTGACGAGCACGCGTTCCTGCACTCCCTTCGCTACGACGTCGACCGCGCCGAGATCTGCTACTGGGAGCAGGCTCCCGACATGCTGGACGTCGCTGCGATGGCGATGCGCGTGTGGTCGGAGCACCGCGACTCGGCCGGACTGCCTCCCTGGGCGGTCGTGGGTCTCGAGATCCTCGAGCGGGACACACGTGACCGTCGCAGCCGCGCGGAGTCGCCTCCTGCGGTGGGCATGGTCGCTCCGGTCCCCGTCCATTTCTGAGTCACTATCCTGGTGACGTGAGCCACGACCTCGAGCCCCACGTCCACGAGTCCGCCCGGCGGGCCCGCGCTGCCGCACTCGACCTGCGGGCGGTCCCGCGGGCCGGCAAGGACGCGGCTCTGCACGCGATGGCCGACGCGCTGGTCTCTCACGCCGCCGAGATCGTCGAGGCCAACGCGAGAGACATCACGATCGCCCGTGAGGCCGGGGTCGGTGACAACATCATCGACCGACTCCTCCTCGACACCGACCGCATCGCCGCGATGGCCGAGGGCATCCGCGACGTCGCCGCCCTGGCCGACCCGGTCGGTGAGGTGGTCCGCGGCTCGACCCTGGCCAACGGTCTGCAGCTTCGCCAGGTCCGGGTGCCCATCGGGGTGATCGGGATGATCTACGAGGGCAGACCCAACGTCACCGCCGATGCCGCCGCGATCTGCCTGAAGGCGGGCAACGCCGTCCTGCTGCGAGGGTCGCGCTCCGCCGAGCACTCCAACGCCGCCATCGCGTCGGTGCTCCGTGACGCCGTCGCATCGGCGGGTCTGCCGGTCGACGCCGTCCAGGCCATCGACCCGTCCGACCGGTCGAGCTCGACGGCGCTGCTGAAGGCGCGCGGCCTCGTCGACCTCGTGATCCCTCGCGGCGGCGCTGGGCTGATCGAGGCCGTCGTCCGCGACGCCCAGGTGCCGGTGATCGAGACGGGGACGGGCAACGTCCACGTGTACGTCGATGCCGACGCCGACCTCGACATGGCGCTCGCGATCGTCGTCAACGCCAAGACCCACCGGACCAGCGTCTGCAACGCGGCCGAGTCGTTGCTGGTGCACAAGGCGGTCGCCGACGACTTCCTGCCGCGGGTGGTGGCTGCGCTGCACGAGCGCGACGTCACGATCCACGGGGACGCCACGTTCGCCGCGGCCGACGCCGATGTCGTGGCGGTCACCGACGAGGACTACGCCACCGAATACCTCTCGCTCGACATCGCCGCGCGGGTGGTCGACTCGTTCGAGGACGCGGTCGCCCACATCCGTACCTTCTCGTCCGGCCACACCGAGGCGATCGTCACCCGCTCGCTGGCGACCGCCCAGCGGTTCACCGCGGCCGTCGACGCCGCGGCGATCATGGTCAACGCCTCGACCCGGTTCACCGACGGGGGAGAGCTGGGGATGGGGGCCGAGATCGGCATCTCGACGCAGAAGCTGCACGCCCGCGGACCGATGGGTCTGCCAGAGATGACCACGACGACGTTTGTCGTCACGGGTGACGGGCACGTCCGCTGACCGGGGTGGCCCGCGTGCGAGCCGGGGTGGGACGGTAGATTGACCCCATGTCGTTGACTGAATCAGTGTTGAACGGGTCCGTCCTCACCCAGGTGGTGGCGCAGGGCGCCGAGCACGAGGAAGCCCTCTCGCCGTTCGTCGTGGGTGGGGCTACCTTGGTCTTCTTCCTCCTCCTGATCATCGGTCTCTTCGCGTTCGGCAAGGGACGTCAGCACACCTGATGAGCCTGCCGCTCGAGGTCGGCCGCCGCCCCCGCGTCGGGGTGATGGGTGGAACGTTCGATCCCATCCACCACGGCCACCTCGTTGCGGCATCTGAGGTGCAGGCGTGGTTCGGCCTCGACGAGGTCGTGTTCGTCCCTACCGGTGAGCCGTGGCAGAAGGCCGACCGCAAGGTCTCGCCAGGTGAGGACCGCTACCTGATGACGGTCATCGCGACCGCCTCCAACCCTCGCTTCTGGGTGAGCCGCGTCGACATCGACCGCGCCGGCCCCACCTACACCGTCGACACCCTGCGGGACCTCCGCGCCCACTATGGCGGTGACGTGGAGCTGTTCTTCATCACCGGCGCCGACGCGCTGGCCCAGATCCTGACGTGGCACAACGCGGGGGAGATGTTCGAGTTCGCCCAGTTCGTCGGGTGTACCCGACCAGGGCACGCGATCGACCCCCACACGCTGGACGGACTCCCGAAGGACCGCGTCACGATCGTCGAGATCCCGGCCCTGGCCATCTCGTCCACCGACTGCCGCGAGCGGGTGTCGCGACACGAACCCGTCTGGTACCTCGTCCCTGACGGGGTCGTCCAGTACATCGCCAAGCATCGTCTCTACATCGACGCGGTCGCCGCGTCGAACCACCCCGAACGCCACCCGAAGGGGGCACCACAGTGACCGCATCCGAGCGGGCGCTCGAGCTCACCCATGCCGCGGCGGCTGCCGCAGCGGACAAGCTCGCGCACGAGATCATCGCCTACGACGTCTCCGAGCAGCTCGTCATCACCGACGTCTTCGTCCTCGCCTCGGCCGGCAACGACCGCCAGGTGCGTGCGATCAGCGACGCGGTCCAGGAGAAGCTCCTCGAGCACGGCGCCAAGGTCGTACGCCGTGAGGGGGAGCGTGAGGGGCGCTGGGTGCTGCTCGACTACGCCGAGATCGTCGTTCACGTGCAGCACGACGAGGACCGGTCGTTCTACGCGCTGGAGCGGCTGTGGGGTGACTGCCCGGCCGTGGCGCTGCCCGAGATCGGCGAGGCTGCGGGGCGCGTCCCCTCGGCGCCCACGTCGCGCGAGTCCACCGAGCAGGACGAGGTCCCGCTGGCGGGCGAGCCACCGGTCGCGGACGCATGAGTCGCAGGATCATCGTCTGGCGCCATGGGCAGACGGACTGGAACGTCGCGGGACGCCTGCAGGGCCAGACCGACACCCCCCTCAATGCGGCCGGCCGAGCCCAGGCGGCGGAGATGGCGGCGCGGCTGGCCGTGCTCGGCCCCGTGCGCATCGTGAGCTCGGACCTCCAGCGGGCGTCGGCCACCGCGGCCGCGCTCGGCCGGATCGTCGACCTTCCGGTCGAGACCGACGAACGCCTGCGAGAGGTGGCCTTCGGAGAGCGCGAGGGGATGACGCGGCACGAGATCGCGCGCCGCTATCCCGAGGCGGAGGGTCGCTTCCGGCGTGGTGAGGAGATCGTGTCGCCCGGCGGGGAGACGCACGCCGAAGCCGCGGTCCGGTTCAGCCGGGCCCTGGAGGAGATCGTCGAGGCCATGGGCGAGGACGAGACGGTCGTCGTCGTCGCGCACGGTGCCGTCATCCGGGTGGGGATCTGTGCCTTCATCGGGCTGCCCGAGGAGTACTGGCGCTCGTTCGGCGGCTTCAGCAACGGTTGCTGGGCCGTCCTCCAGGAGGGCTTCGCCCGTTGGCAGGTCACCGAGTGGAACGCCGGCAACCTGCCCGTCCCGGAGATGAGCGATGATGCGGCGCACACCGAGGACCGTGGGCCCTTGCGACAGGGGGACCCCGATTTCGGTCCGACCGGGGCGACCCGCTAAGATCGACCTCGGCTCGATGAGCGGGAGACCGCTCGAAGCACGGGGCATTGGCGCAGTTGGTAGCGCGCTTCCATGGCATGGAAGAGGTCAGGGGTTCGAATCCCCTATGCTCCACCACGTGTTCTGAAGTCCCGACCCTGTCCCGCGACGCTGGACAGGGTTTCTTCGTCTCTGACGGCTTCGGGCCGTCCCTGTCGTGAGCCCGTGGCACGATGGCGCGTGTGGACCGCGCGCCCGTGACGCCGATGGCCGTCACCTGGTGGGGGCACTCGACAGCGACGGTCGAGATCGGTGACACCCGCGTCCTCACCGACCCGGTGCTCCTCGACCGGGTGGTCCACCTGCGCCGCCGCTCGATGTCGCCGTCGGCGTCTGCGGCACGGGCCGATCTCGTGCTGGTCTCCCACCTCCACCTCGACCACTTCCACGTCCCCTCGTTGCGACGCCTTCCGCGGGGCACGCCCGTCGTGGTCCCCGAGGCCGGTGGAGGGCTGCTCGGAGGGCTGGGGCTCGACGTGTACGAGGCTGTTCCTGGCGACAGGCTCCGCGTGGCCGGTCTCGACGTCGAGGTGACCGACGCCGACCATCCCGCGTCGCGCCACCGCTGGTCCCGCCGAGCCTCGCAGCCGCTCGGGTTCCGGGTCGTCGGTGACCGTACGTTCTGGTTCCCCGGTGACACAGGCCCGCACGCGGACGTGAGGCGGATCGCGCCGGTCGATCTCGCGCTGGTGCCGATCGGCGGGTGGGGCCCCACGCTCGGTGAGGACCACCTGGATCCCGAGCAGGCGGCTGAGCTGGTGGCACGGGTGGGAGCTCGTTGGGCCGTACCGGTGCACTGGGGGACGTTCTGGCCGGTGGGTCTGGGGCGCGTGGCTCCCGCGATCCGTCACCACCTGTTCGACACACCGGGCGAGCGCTTCGTCGACGCGACCGAGGGGTCGCCCACGCGGGCGGTCCTGCTCGCTCCGGGAGAACGTGTGGAGCTGGCCGTCTAGATCTCCGGTGATCCGGTCACCGAGCGCCCAGGTCGTGACGGACGCGGCGACCGGCAGCCTCGTGCTCGGCGAGGAGCCAGTCCGCGGCGTCGGCGAGGCGAGGGTCAGGGTCGTCCTCGCCGTCCAGCGGGAGCGACGCGAGATAGGCGCGGTCGGCGTCGATCCTGCGCCGGAGCTCGACACCGTCCCCCGTCGACCCGTGCCCGGGCACCACGACGGCCACCGAGCGTGCGACCTCGTCGAAGACGTCGAGGGCCTCGGCATAGTCGTCCCAGGGGCGACCGGCCTCGAGATCGAGCAACGGAATCTCCACGTCGGAGAGCATGTCGCCGGCCACCAGGACGCCGACGTCGGTCACCATCAGCGCGGCATGGCCTGGCGCGTGCGCGCGGTGCTCGAGCACGCGGATGTGGCGGCCGGTCCAGGGGAGCACGATCGCGCCGGGTTCGAGGGCGACGACCCGCCCGAGTCCGGAGGTGTCGACCTCCGTGACAGCAGCACGCGCCTTGCGGGCGTTGTCGTCCACGACGGCGAGCGCCCTCGCCGCGCCGGCGTCGGTGGCCCACCGTGGCGCGTCCCCCAGGGACCGACGCCACAGGAGGTGGTCCCAGTGCGGGTGGGTGGAGAACGCTCCGGTGACGGTGAGGCCGCGTGACGCCAGTGCTGTCGCCAGCGCGTCGATCTCGTCGGCCGTGACACCCGGGTCCACCACCACGCACTCCCGTCCGTCGTGCCCGACGATCACGGTGGTGTTCGTGGCGCAGAACGGGTGGGTGATCACCAACACGCCGTCGGCCACCTCGACGAGGCGCTCGCGCTCGTTCATCGGTCCTCCCGGACTGTCGTGGCCGAGCGCTGCGGCTCTGCGACCTCCATCGTATGGGCCAGTGCGTCGTCGAGCGCCTCGGCGACGGTGGTCCGGGCAAGCTCTGCGCGCACCGCGTCGTCGACGCGTGCGTACACCGGCGCGAGCGCCGGCCGGATCCCGCGGGCGACAACACATCGAGGGCTGGGCTCGTTGCGGTGCATCGCGTAGACGGGCTCTGCGCCGAGCGCTTCGTCGACCTCGCGAAGCGTGAGTGACGAGGCATCACGGGCGAGACGCCATCCGGCGCCGGCTCCCCTGCGTGAGGCGACGATCCCGCCGTCGCGCAGGTCGGACAGGAGACGGCGGATCACCACCGCGTTGGTCCGCACGCTTCGGGAGATGTGCTCCGAGGTGGACCACTCGTGCCCTCGACGGCGGCTCAGCTCCATCCAAGAGAGCACGTGGACGGCGACGGTCAGGCGACTGTTCGCACTCATGCTGCTATGGTAACCAAAATTGTTACGATGGGCTGGTGTGACGGGGTGTCTGCTGGTCGCCGTGAGGGGGACCGCGATGTCGCTGCCGCAGGGCGATGTGAGCGTCCCTCGTGGGGCGCCGTCGCGAGGATGGACCCTTGCCGCTGTCGCCTGCGGCACCTTCCTGATGCTCGTCGCCTTCACGATGCCGCTCGCGACGATCGTCCCCACGGCTGCCTCTCTGGACGCCGGAGTCGCCGGCCGGACCTGGGTCCTCAGCTCGATGAGCATCGGGTTGGCGTCCGCGCTGCTGACCAGCGGGGCGGTCGCTGACGACTTCGGCCGTCGCCGCACCTTCGTGGCAGGGCTGTTCCTGATGGCCCTCACGAGCGTCGTGTGCGTGGTCGCGCCCGACACAGTCACCTTCGTGCTCGCGCGCGTCCTGCAAGGTGTCGGTGGCGCCGCCGTCACCGCCTCGAGTCTCGGCATCATCGCCCATACCTTCCCCGCGGGACCTGAACGCGCGTCGGCCAGCGGCGTGTGGGGTGCCGCGCTGGGCGCGGGCATCGCCGTCGGACCGGTGGTCGCCGGGCTCTGTGACGCGTGGGTGTCATGGCGTCTCGCCTACGCGCTGCTGGCAGCAGCCTGCGTCGCGACGGCGGCGCTCGCGCTGGGCGTGGTGAGGGAGTCGCGCGCGGCCCGTCCGCGTCCGGTGGACCGGTGGGGCGGGTTGCTCCTCGCTGTCGGGCTCGGGAGCCTTCTCGCGGGTCTCGTCGAGAGCCGTCAGGATCTCGGTGATCCGTTGGCGCTCGCGCTGTTCGGTGGTGCCGTCCTCGCGCTGGTGGCTTTCGTCGCCGTCGAACGGCGAGGCCGGGCGCCGATGCTCGACCTGATGCTGCTGCGCCATCGTCGGTTCCTGGCCGTCACGGTCGCGGCATTCGCCACGGGCATGGGGATCATCGCCCTGTTCTCGTTCATGGCGGTCTTCCTCGACACCGGCTTCGGCATCGACGCGCTCGGTGCCTCCCTGCTCCTGCTCTCGTGGTCGGCGACCAGCGTGGCGGCGTCCCTGCTCGCACGTCGGATCCCCGAGCACCGAGTCTCGGGCCGGGTCCAGCTTGCGATCGGTCTGGTCGGCGTCGCCGTCGGTCAGGCGGGGCTCGCGGCGGTCGGGCCGGACACGTCGTGGCCCCGCTTCGTCCCCGCTCTGCTCGTCGCAGGGGTCGCGAGTGGTGTCCTCAACGCCGCGCTGGGTCGCGAGGCTGTGGCGGCCGTGCCCGTGGGCCGCGAGGCGATGGGTGCAGGGGCCAACAACACCGCCCGCTACGTCGGCTCGGCGATCGGCGTGACCGTCGTCGCCGTCATCGTCGCGAGCCACGGCACGAGCCGGCAGGACCTCTTCGACGGGTGGAACGTCGCCGTCCTCCTCACCGCGGCCTTCTCGCTCGTCGGGGCGGCCGTCGTGCTGACGTGCCGCCCCGCCCGTGATGCTCGGTGAGGCCGTTCAGTCGAAGAGGTCGGACAGCCAGTTCTCCTTCTTCTTGCGCCTGGGGGACCGGTCGTCGTAGCGGCGGTCGTCGTAGCCGCGCTGCTGGTACTGCTGCTGCGGCGGCGCCTGCTGGTACGAGCCCGGAGACGGCGGTGACGGTGCGGCGGGGGCCGACTGGGAGCCGGCGCGGTCGATGATCTTGTCGAGCTCGCCACGGTCGAGCCACACCCCGCGGCACTCGGGGCAGTAGTCGATCTCGATCCCGCTGCGTTCGCTCATCACAAGGGTGGTTTCGTCGTTCGGGCATCTCATGGGCTCATCCTCGGGGGTCGGAGGAGCCTTGCCAAGCGTCGTCGCTGCTGCTGCGCGAGCCGAGGAAGGCGAGGAGTCGGGGATCGGTCGATGTGAGGCGGTCGACCTCTTCGCCGCCGTCGCACCGGCACAGTGTCACGGTCGCCGCCGACGAGCTGTGCGCGACCACGCGCCACGTCCCGCCCGCGCGCTCCCAGCGGGTCAGCACCTCGACAGGCTCCTCGGTCATGCGCCCATCATGCGCCGTTCTTCGTGGCGTGAGGGCCGCGCGCGTGAGAGCGTACGACCATGGTGCTCCCGCGACGCCTTCGTCGGGTCAACCGCGTCGGGCTCAACCGGCTCGTCGTGCACGTTGCCCCGCGGCTGCCCGGACTGGGGGTGGTCGTCCATCGGGGCCGCCGGTCCGGCCATGTCTACCGCACACCAGTGATGGTCTTCCGCCACGGTGAGCAGATCGTGGTCGCGCTGCCGTACGGTGACGACACCGACTGGGTCCGCAACGTGCTGGGACCCGGCAAGTCGGCGGTCGTGACGCGCGGACGTACGCTCCCGCTCGTCTCCCCGAGGATCGCGCGCGACCCGCAGCACCGCGCCGTGCCGGCGCTGGTCCGCCCGTTCCTTCGCGCGCTGGGCGCCGACAGCTTCCTGACGGCGGGGACCGTCCCTGCCGCCGGATGAGCGCCGATCAGCTCAAGTGCCGGCGAGCGCCTGCGTGCACGGCGTCCGACAGCAGCGCCAGAGGTCGCGACTCGAGCTGCGCCAGGTGCCAGAAGAGCCTGACGTCGATCCGCGTGCGCTCGCCGATCTCCCGCACCGCTCCCGTCTCCTCCAGCGCGGCGGACTGGAGGTCGGGAAGCATCCCCCATCCCAGCCCGAGGCGTATGGCGTCGCGGTAGGCCTCCGAACCGGGCACGTAGTGGTGCGGAGGATCGACGCGGCGGCGGGTGACCCGTCGGACGAACCGGTGCTGGAGATCGTCGAGGCGGTCGAACTGGACGACCGGCGCCGTCGCGAGGGCGGCGGCCGAGACGCCGTCGGCGAACCACCGTGCGACGAACCCCGGCGTGGCCATGGCCCGGTAACGCATCGTCCCGAGACTCGTCACGGTGCACCCGGGCACGCGTCCTGGGTCCGCGGCGACCGCGGCGAGGACGGTGCCGTCGCGCAGCCGTCCGAGCGAGTGCTGCTCGTCCTCCCGGTGGACGTCGACGCACACCTGGTCGGCGACGACCGCGATCGAGGGGACGAACCAGGTGGCCAGCGAGTCGGCGTTGACGACGACGGGGATCGTGACCGGTCCTGGGTGTGCGACCGACGGCACGAGGTCGGCCAGGAGGAGGTCGACCTGGCGGGCGGCGCGCAGCACGGCGGCGCCCTGCTCGGTCACCGCGACGGGACGGGTACGGCGGACGAGCACGCGACCGGTCGCCGCCTCCAGCGCCTTGATGCGCTGGCTCACGGCGGAGGGGGTGACGTGGAGCGACGCGGCGGCCGCCTCGAAGCTGCCCTCGCCGACCACGGCCGCGAGCGTGCGGAGCTGGTCGAGGGCCAGGTCGGTCATGAAGCGCTCCTTCATCTGCTGAAGGAAGTTTAGCTGGATTGGATGACGCGCCGCACCTACCGTCGAAGCATGGAGACAGGAGGTGCGATGTCGGTCGTCGTGGCAGGGATGGTCACGGGCCTCTCGCTCATCGTGGCGATCGGCGCCCAGAACGTCTTCGTCCTCCGGCAGGGTCTGCGTCGCGAGCACGTCGGTGCGGTCGTCCTCGTCTGCGCCGCCTCGGACACCGTCCTGATCGCGGCGGGGGTCGCCGGCGTGGGATCGCTCGTCGTCCAGGCCCCAGCCCTGGTCGCGTTGGCTCGTTGGGGCGGGGCTGCCTTCCTCACCGCGTACGGCCTGCTCGCGGCACGGCGCGCGTGGGTCGGCGGCCGGCTGGAGGTCGACGACCGTGGCGCCCCGGCGTCGCGCTGGGCCGTGGTCGCGACAGCCGCCGCACTCACCTGGTTGAACCCGCACGTCTATCTCGACACCGTGCTGCTCCTGGGGTCGGTGGGGAGCTCGTACGGGGGTGACCGTTGGCTCTTCGCGATCGGCGCCGTGGCGGGCAGCTGGGCCTGGTTCCTGGGGCTCGGGTACGGCGCGCGGACCTTGCGTCCCGTCTTCTCCCGGCCGGGCGCCTGGCGCGTCCTGGACGCGGGGATCGCCGTGGTGATGCTCGTGATCGCCGTCTCGTTGGTCCGCCACGCCTGACGCGGCGTGCCGTGACGAACGTCTCGGAGATCGCCTCGTTGTTACGCTCGAACGAGCATCGACGACGGTTGAGAGGGGCACATGGCAGCGGGCGACACCGCGGAGGATCACGTCCCGACGGTCCAGGGTCCGGACCCTCGGGCGGACGGCGCTGCCCCGACGGTGCACCTCGCGACGGGCGCCACGCTTCCCCGCGACCCCACCTCGGCCGCTGTCGGGCCCTACCAGCTCCGGGTGCTCCTCGGGTCGGGTGGCTTCGGTGCCGTGTACGTCGGAAGTGCCGCGGGCGGTCCGCCCGTCGCCGTGAAGGTGCTGACGTTCGAGGGGTCGGGAGCGCGGGAGCGGTTCGCCCGAGAGGCGGCGCTGCTCGACCGGCTCGGCGGCAACGGGTTCCCCCGCTACATCGACGGAGACCTGCAGGCCGCGCGCCCGTGGTTCGCGATGGAGCTCCTCGAGGGCGTCACGGTGGGTGACGCCGTACGCCATGCCGGACCGCTCGCTGTCCCGACCGTCGTGGTGGCGGCGCTCGACGTCGGGCGTTCGCTCGGGCGGCTCCACGCTCTCGGCTACGTCCACCGTGACGTGAAGCCGGCCAACGCCGTCCTCGCCGGCAGACGAGCCACGCTGATCGACGTCGGCATCGCCAAGGGCGACCACACCCACGACCTCACCTCGACTGGCGAGATGGTGGGCTCGGTCGCGTGGGCGGCGCCCGAGCGGTTGACCGGGGACCGGGCCACCGCGGCCACGGACGTGTACGGTCTCGGCCTGCTCGTCGCGTTCGCGTCCTCCGGTCGCACCCCGTTCCCGCGAGGAGACGACGCGGCGACGCTGAGCGCCGTGGCCGAGGGCCGGATCGACCTGCGGGGTGTTCCTGACGCGCTGGCCCCTCTCGTGCGCTCGGCGACCGCGGTCTCACCGGGCGACCGTCCTCCGATGGAGGAGGTGGTCGCCGAGCTCGCACGGCTGGCCCCGGACGAGGAGCGGCCGGTCGCCAAGCCGACGGCGCCTCGGCCGCCCGAGCCCCGGCCGGTGGTCGCGCCTGTCGTGACACCGGCCGCGCCCCGTCCGCGGAGCGTGACCTCCCCGCCGCAGACGGTCGCCGTCCCCGCGCCAGCGGCTGCTTCGCTCCCTCCCGACGGTCTCCAGCGGCTGCTGGACAACGGCCGTCTCGCGGTCGAGCTCGAGGCCGCCCACGCCCGGGGGTACGACCGGGCGGCTGTGGAGGTGGTGTCGCGAGCCCAGCGGCACACGCATCGGCGCTCGGTCCGCGCGCTGGATCCCGCCCGTGTGAAGGCCACGATCTGGCGTCGCAACCGGTGGTGGGACGGCCAGTTCGCCCAGCGCCGCCGCTTCCCCGACACCGACGAGGGCTGGAAGCAGGAGCGGGCGCTGATCCGTCGCGGATGGTGGAGCGACAAGGGGGCCGGTCTGGTCGCTCTCGTCGGCATTCTCGCCGTCCTGGTGGGCTGCCTCTCCGGTGCCGACGCTGCCGTCCGGGCGCCGTTCGCCTGGATCGACCGCGTGTTGCCGGTCGTCGAGGTCGGTGGCCGGGCGATCGCCTGGGACCTCCTCGCACTCCTGCTGGTCGTCGTCGGGCTCCTCGTGCTCGCGGCTCGTTGGTCGGCAGAGGCCCGCCGCGACCGCGGCGTGGGGCCGCCACAGATGCTCCGCCTGGCCCCGGGACTGATCACGACCGGTGTCACGGTCGTCGCGGTGGCCGCCCTGCTCGTGGTGACGGGCCTGGCGGGTTGACGAGACGTGGGCCACACCGGTGGAAAGGTCCTCGCATCCGTGCTTGCCTGGGAGGGCCAGCACAAGCGATGACGTAGGAGGAAGCATGGGCAAGACGATGAGCCGCGGCGACAGCACCACGGTGGATGCCCCGTACCGCGCGTCGAAGCAGATGGCCGACCACCTCCAGCAGATCCACGTCGATCTGATCGACCTCCACATCCAGGGGAAGCAGGCGCACTGGAACGTGGTCGGCAAGAACTTCCGCGACCTCCATCTCCAGCTCGACGAGATCGTGGCGGCCGCACGTCAGTTCTCCGACGACGTCGCCGAGCGGATGAGGGCGATCTACGTGACGCCGGACGGTCGGGCAGCGACGGTGGCCAAGCAGAGCAGCCTGCCGGAGTTCCCGTCCGACGAGGTCGACACCGGCGAGACGGTCGACCTGATCACGAGCGCGCTCCACGCGGTCGCCGCGACAGCGCGGCGCATCCACGACGCCGTCGACGAGGAGGACCCGACGACGGCCGATCTCCTCCACGCCGTTCTCGAGCGCATCGAGCAGCTCGCGTGGATGGTGGAGGCCGAGAACCGGATCGCCAACCGCAGCATCCCGCGCCCGATCCACGAATGACCGTCTGACGCGCGACCGACGGACACGTCCGTCGGTCGCCGCGTCATGACTGCCGGTCTCGTTGGCAGGTGGCGGTGAAGCCCGCGAGCCGCGGACCCGAGGCGAACGCGGTCACCACGTCGAAGCCCCCGCCGCGCAGCGAGGCGACGACCGCGTCGGCGACCCTGCGGGCGACCGAGCCCGAGGGCGTCTCGTAGAACAGCCAGAACGAGCCGCCGGGCCGCAGCAGCCGCCGTAGGGCGCGGCTGGGCTCGGCAGCGTCGCCGGTCCAGAAGAGGTTGACGTTCACGGCGAAGACGAGGTCGCGCGAGGCCTCGAGAAGGCTCGGGGCGACGTCCTCGACCGATCCGCGGACGACGTCCCAGCGGGCGTCGCCCGAGGTCGCCTCGCAGCGCCGCCGAGTGCGTTCCTCCGCAACCGGCGAGCGGTCCACGCCGAGATAGCTTCCGTCCGGACCCAGGCGTTCGAGCACGAGCTTCGCCGCCACCCCGCCGCCGCCGCCGACCTCGAGCACGTCGCTGTCGGGGTGCAGGGGGAGTGCAGCGACCGCGGTGGCGAGACGTACTGGGGCGGGCATGTCTCAGCGTACGGCGCCGGCCGGGCCACCGCCGTACGCGCCGTCGCGTCGGCGGGCCATCCGTTCTGATGAGAGAGGATGGGGGCATGTCCTTCCAGATGACCGGGCTGCCCGAAGCCGACGACGTCCTCGACCAGCACCCCTTCGCCGTCGTGGTCGGGATGATGCTCGACCAGCAGTACGGGATGGAGCACGCCTTCCGCGGCGGCTGGAAGGTGCTGAGCCGGTTCGGCACTCTCGAGCCGGCCGCGATCGCCGCCGCCGACCCTGAGGCGTTCAAGGAGCTGTGCAGCGAGCCGCCGGCGATCCACCGGTTCCCCGGGTCGATGGCCGCGCGGCTGCAGGCGCTCGCGGCCCTGGTCGAGTCGAGGTACGGCGGCGACGTGACCCGCCTGTGGACCGAGCCGACCACGGGCAAGGAGCTGATCGCACGGGTCCAGGAGCTGCCGGGCTTCGGCCGGCAGAAGGCCCAGATCTTCATCGCGCTGCTCGCCAAGCAGCTGGGCGTACGGCCGGAGGGCTGGGAGGGGGTGGCCGGGGACTACGCCCTGGAGGGCTACAGGTCGGTCGCCGACGTCATCGACGCCGACTCGTTGCAGAAGGTCCGTGACTTCAAGAAGCAGAAGAAGCGGGCCGCCGCGGACAAGGAGTAGCCTGCGGGGGTTTGCCGACATGCTGTTGGTATCATGTCGACATGGTGTCGCTTAACTGCCAGGACGGTCGGTCCTGATGTTCCTAGCCCTTCGTGAACTCGTCTTCGCCCGCGGTCGCTTCGCTCTGATGGGAGCCGTCGTCGCGCTCATCGCCATCCTGATGGTGCTCCTCAGCGGCCTCTCGGTCGGGCTCGCCAACGACGGTGTCTCCGGTCTCCAGCGGATGCCGGTGACCTCCTTCGCCTTCCAGAAGGACGTCTCCAAGGACTCCGCCTTCTCTCGCAGCGTGGTCGGCGAGAACGCGGTCGAGTCCTGGTCGAAGCAGGACGGCGTCGCCGAGGCCGAGCCGTTCGGCAACACGCTGGTCAACGCCCGCACCGACAAGGGTCTCGAGATCGACCTTGCGTTGTTCGGTGTCGAGGTCGGATCCTTCCTCGATCCCGACGTGGCAGAGGGCTCACCCATCGCCGGTGAGGGGGAGGTCGTCGTGAGCGGGACCGCCGCCGAGGAGGGGGTGGAGATCGGCGACACCGTCGTGCTGCAACCCTCAGGCACCGAGCTGAAGGTCGTCGGCGTGCTCGCCGACCAGCACACCTTCGGCCACGTCGACATCGGCTACCTCCCGCTCGAGACGTGGCAGGAGATCCGCGCGGGCGTCCGCGCCGGTGACGCCGTGCCCGACCGGGTCTACGACGAGTTCACCGCTGTCGCGGTCAAGGCCGAGGACGGCGCCGAGGTCGACCTGGCCGCAGGTGACGAGGCGGCAGGCACCACCTCGCTGACCCGCGAGGAGTCGTACGGCGGCTCTCCGGGCTACACCGCCGAGACCTCGACGCTCCAGCTGATCCAGGGCTTCCTCTATGCCATCTCCGCGCTCGTCGTCGGTGCCTTCTTCACCGTGCTGACGATCCAGCGGCGACAGGAGATCGCCGTGCTCCGCGCGCTCGGGGCGAGCACCGGCTACCTTCTGCGCGACAGCCTGATGCAGTCCATCGTCCTGCTCGTCGCCTCCGCCGGCATCGGCATCGGCATCGGCCTGGCCGCCGGCGCCGCTCTCGCGACGACGTCCATGCCGTTCGCCCTCGAGGCCGGTCCGGTCATCGGTGCCACGGTGCTGCTGCTCGTGCTGGGTCTCGCCGGCGCCGCGGTCGCCGTCGTGCGCCTCACCCGCATCGATCCCCTCACTGCCCTGGGAGGCAGCCGATGACCGCCGTCCTGTCCTTGTCCGACGTCACGCTCCTGCACGGAGACGGTGACGAGACGGTCCGAGCCCTGGACTCGGTCAGCATCGAGGTCGCCGAGGGCGAGCTCGTGGCCGTGGTCGGACCTTCGGGCTCCGGCAAGTCGAGCCTCCTCGCGGTGGCCGGCGCACTCACCACGCCGACCTCCGGCCAGGTCCGCCTCGGCGACGTCGACCTCACGACCGCGTCACCGCGTGAGCTCACGCGCGTACGTCGCCAGCGGATCGGTTTCGTCTTCCAGAGCGGCAACCTGGTCCCGGCGCTCACCAGCCTCGACCAGGTCCGACTGCCGTTGACGTTCGGCAAGGTCGCCGACGCCCGCGACCCGCGTGAGCTCCTGGCCGAGGTCGGCATGGAGCACAAGGCGCGGCGCCGTCCGCACGAGCTCTCCGGCGGGGAGCGGCAACGCGTCGGGATCGCCCGCGCGCTCGTCACCCGCCCCGAGGTCCTCCTCGTCGACGAGCCGACCGCGGCCCTCGACCGCCGTCGCAGCCAGGAGGTGGTGGGACTGCTGGCCCGGGAGGCGCACGAGCACGGGGTGGCGAGCATCATGGTCACCCACGACCACGACGTCCTCCACCACTGCGACCGTGTCCTCGAGATGGTCGACGGCCGACTCGGGCCCGTCGTCGCCGAGTCGGTCTGATGGGATCGTCGGAGGTTCCGACACTGCTGAAGGAGTGACATGCCACGGATCGCGGCGCCGACGGTGGCCGAGCACCACGCTCGCCAGCGCCAGGCACTCCTGGACGCGGCGCACACCATCCTGGCCGAGACCGGCGAGGCACCCTCGATGGGCGAGGTCGGTCGCCGGGCGGGCCTCGCACGAAGCAGCGTGTACCAGTACTTCGCGTCGGCTGACGAGCTGCTGGGCGCCCTCGTCGAGGAGCTGTTCCCCGACTGGGCCGGGAAGGTCCTGGGCAGGGTGGCGGAAGCCTCCACGCCGAGCGGCCGCGTATGGGCCTACATCGAGGCCAACGTCGACCTCTTCGCCAGCTCGGAGCAGGCCGTCGCGCAGGCGCTGAGCCGGGTCGTGGAACCGCACGTCCTGGCCGGTCCGATGACGGAGTTCCACGCCCAGCTCCAGGTGCCGCTGCGCGAGGCGCTCAGCGAGTTCGGCGAGCCCGAGCCGGAGGCGGTCGCCGAGCACATCGACTCGCTCATCGTCCAGGCATCCCGCGGTCTCTCGTCGACCGACCCGGAGTCGCCGGTGCCGGCCAAGGATCGCGCGCTCGCTCGGCTCCGCCGGCTGCTCGGCGGCTACCTGCACCTGCCGGAGTCTCCCGGGTCCGAGGCCGAGCGGGGTTCCTCGGGCTGAGGGCGGACGCGACGGACCGCCCGTCGGTCCTCCCCACCCCCGAGTCGTGGGGGAGGGCCGGCGGGCGGTCTGGTCTCCTCAGGTCACGCCGGCGGCATGAGCACCGTGTCGATGAGGTAGACGGTGGCGTTCGCGGTCTTGACGCCGCCACAGACCACCGCGGCACCCTCCGCACCGGCCGTCAGCGCGTCGGGCGAGCCGGCGACCTCCACCTCGGCGCCGTTCACGGTCTTGTGAGTGCCGACGACCTCGTCGGGGCTCAGCTGGCCGGGAACGACGTGGTACGTCAGCACCGACTCGAGGGTCTTGGCGCCGGCGGGTGTGCCCAGCGACGCGACGGTGTCCTTCGGCAGCTTCGCGAACGCATCGTCGACCGGCGCGAAGACCGTGAACTCACCACCGTTGAGCGTGTCCACGAGGTTCACCTCCGGGTTGAGCTGTCCGCTCACGGCCGCGGTGAGAGTCTTCAGGAGCGGGTTGTTGCTTGCCGCCGTCGCGACCGGGTCCTGGGACATGCCCTCGACCGACCCGGGGCCGTCCGGCACCTGCTCGGCGTATGCCGCGCAGCCGGGACCGACGAGCTCGGACGCGGCGTCGTCGGCAGTCGCCGACTCCGACGGCGAGGCCGAGGCGCTCGACGTCGAGTCGCTGGAGCTCGAGTCGGAGTCGTCACCGCCGCACGCGGTGGTGACGAGCGTGAGCGAGGCGAGCAGCGCCGCCGTCGCCATGAAGCGGGTCCTGCGTGTGGTGGTGCGCATCATCTTTTCCTTTTCCTTCGATGGTGTGATCACTCCACCGAGAACTGGACGCTGTGCCAGCCGGTGGAGCCGTCCGGACGCGGGTCAGCGCGGTCGGAGGTCTGGGTGTTGCCGTCGGCGTCGACGGCACGGACGGCGAGCGTGTGGTCGCCGGAGGTGGCGTCGGCCCATCGCCACGTCCACTGCCGCCAGGTGTCGATCCCGTCCTCAGGCGCCAGCCGCGCGGGCTCCCACGAGCCGTCGTCGACGCGGACCTCGACGGCACTGATCCCGACGTTCTGTGCCCACGCGACACCGCCGACGCGCACGTCGCCGGACTCGAAGGACTGGAATCCTCGGGGGACGTCGATGCGGGAGGCGAGCTTGATCGGCGCCTGCTCGGCCCAGTCGCGGGAGGTCCAGTACGCCGTGAAGTCGGAGAACCGCGTGACTTCGAGGTCGACGAGCCACTTCGTCGCGGAGACGTAGCCGTAGAGTCCGGGGATGACCATCCGGGCGGGGAAGCCGTGCTCGAGCGGGAGGGGATCGCCGTTCATCGCGACGGCGACCATGGCGTCGCGGCCGTCGAGCACCGCCTCGAGCGGAGTGCCGATGACCATGCCGTCCGCGCTCGTCGACTTCAGCGCGTCGGCGCCGTCGCGCACGCCGGCACGCCGCAGCAGGCCTGCGAGGGGGACGCCGATCCACGTCGCGTTGCCCGCGTACTCTCCACCGACCTCGTTGGACACGCACGTCAAGGTGATGCGCCGTTCGATCAGCGGCTCGGCGATCAGGTCGGCGAAGGTCAGCTCGAGCTCCTCGTCGACGTCGCCGTGGATCCGCAGCCGCCATGTGTCGGCGGGGACGTCGGGGACCGTGAGCGCCGTGTCGACGCGGTAGAAGTCGTGGTTGTCCGTCAGGTACGGAGAGATGCCTCGCAGCGGGTCGACGCCTGCGGGCACCGGCACCGCGGCGTCGATCGGCCGGGGGATCGTCACGGTCGCCCGGGACGCAGCAGCGTCGGACGTCCCGAGGAGCCGCGTCACGCCTCCGCCGACCGTGGCGACCGCCGCCGTCCCGAGCGCTGCCACCAGGAACGCACGCCGGTCGAACCCCGACGGGAGGTCGTCCTCGCGACGTAGGCCCAGCGGCGACGGGGTGCGCAAGGGGGCGAGCAGCACCACCAGCGCGGCGACGCCGACGGCGACCGTCGCCAGCGGCGCCAGCACCGCCACGTCCGGCGGAACCGACGTCGTGGTGTCCGCCAGGGTCGCGGCCACGGCGAGCACGCCTGTCACCACGACGAGCCCGACCGCGATCCTCGGGTGAGTCAGCCCGATCCAGCCGGCACCTGCCGCGATCAGCACCAGCACGACCGCGGTCCCGGCCAGCAGGACGGCCTTGTCGTCCTCCCCGAACTGGCGCACGGCGAAGTCCTTCAGCCACCCCGGTGTCCGTGCGACGAAGGCGTTGCCGACGGCCACGACCGGCGAGGGACCACCGGTCAGGGTCGCGACCGCAGCACCCGCCGCCGTGCCGGCAAGGGCGGCGAGGACGCCCGACCCTGCTGCCAGCGCCTGGCGCGATGCTTGGTGGTGGACCATGCTCCTGCTTCGCGGCCGCCCGCGACAGGGATGGGCGCGACGGGCGAGAATGTGATCGGGCCACGGACCATCCACGTGGTGGGCGGTGACGAATCACCAGTGAGACCCCCCGAGCGCAGGAGTACGGATGCCAGATCCGGAGCACGATCGACGCGGGGACCCGCACGCGGTCCCTCCACCGGCGACCGACGACCTCGAGGCCCTGATGGCGCGTGTCGCGCGGGGGGACGAGGGCGCTTTCGGTTCGGTCTACGACGCCCTGTCGGGGGCGGTCTTCGGTCTCGTACGCCGGGTCCTGCGCGACCCGGTCCGCTCGGAGGAGGTGACGCAGGAGGTGTTCTTGCAGGTGTGGCAGAAGGCGCCGAACTTCGACGCCGGCCGGGGCCGGGCGCGGTCGTGGGTGCTCACCCTGGCCCACCGGCGGGCCGTCGACGCCGTCCGCCACGACCAGGCGGCGGCCGACCGGGACGCGCGGTACGACTGGTCCGGTGGTCCGGCGTACGACCAGGTCGCCGACGAGGTGACCGTGCGGCTGGAGCACGAACAGGTTCGTCGCTGCCTCGGCACGTTGACAGACTTGCAGCGAGAGGCCGTGGGACTGGCCTACTATCAGGGCCACACCTACGCCCAGGTTGCGGTGATGCTGGAGGCGAATCCGGCGACGGTGAAGACACGACTGCGCGACGGCCTGATCCGGCTGCGCGACTGCCTGGGGGTGACGGCATGACCACGGACCCCCACAACCTCGCCGGTGCCTACGCCCTCGACGCCCTCGACACCGAGGAGCGCGAGGCGTACGAGGCTCACCTCAGCCGGTGCTCCGACTGCGCTGAGGAGGTCGGAGGGTTCCTCGTGACCGCCGCTCGGCTCGGTGCCGCCGAGGAGGTCGTGGCGCCTCCGCACCTGCGGCAGGGCGTCCTCGACGCGATCGCTCGGACGCCGCAGGAGCGTCCGGTGGTCGTGGAGCTCGGCGGACGCCGGCGCCGGCTGAAGGGCTGGCCCACCCGCGTGCTCGTCGCCGCGGCCGCGCTCGCCCTCGTGGTCGGTGCCGCGGTCTTCGGGGTGTCCCAGCGCGACCAGGCCGACCAGATCGAGGCGCAGCAGGCCGCGATCACCGAGGTCCTCTCGGCCCCCGACGCCGCGATGGTGTCGGCGCCGGTCGCGGGTGGCGGAACGGTGAGCGTGGTGCAGTCGGCCGATCTCGCGAAGGCCGTCATGGTCGTCGCCGACCTGCCGAAGCTCGCCGACGGGTACGACTACCAGATGTGGACCCAGAGCGACGGCACGATGCACAGCGCCGGCGTGCTGCCACGCGATGAGCAGGGTGGCAGAGGCGCGCACGTCATGGAGGACGTCTCGGGCGTCACCGCGGTCGCGATCAGCGTCGAGCCGGCCGGCGGCTCCAAGGAGCCGACGGCAGACCCGATCGTGCTGATCGACACGGCCTGACGGTCACTCGTCGCCGAGACCTGCACGCTCGGCCAGGCCGCGGACGTATGCCGCCTGGCCGAGGTGCTGGACGCTGTCGTCGAGCATGCTGACGATCCGGACCGCCGCCGTGACCGGCGGGTCCCACCGTCGGTCGACGACGCGCTCGAGCTCGGCCACGTCCACCGCTGCGAGGTAGTCGCGCACCCGCGCGGTGACGTCGTGGTGGTAGCCGGCGAGCTGTCCGCCGCTCGCGACGACCTGGGCCACCTCGTCGGCGGACTGGCCGTACCCGGTGGCCTCCTTCGTGAAGGGGAGGCGCAGCTCGTCGTACCATCCGCCGTCGGTCCAGACCTGGAGCGTGCCCGCGAGATCCGCGCCGTGGTCGTCGAGCACGCGTGCCTGGTGCCAGAGCAGCCAGCAGACGGTGTTGGCCTCGCCGTCCGGGCGGTAGGTGCCGATCGGTGTCGGGAGGTCGTCCGTGAGGTCGTCGACCAGCTCGTCGGTGCGGTCGACGCGGTCGAGAAGCATGGATCGCAGCGCATCCAGCGCGGAGTCTGTCGCCATCCACCCACGGTAGGGGAATAGCGCGCGTTGTCATTTAGTTGAACTGTGCACTACTTTGGTGTGAGACCGCAGACGCGGTCGGAGACGAGGACACGATGCAGTTCGGGATCTTCACCGTCGGTGACGTCACGACCGACCCCACGACGGGCCGGACACCGACCGAGCACGAGCGGATCAAGGCGACCGTCGCGATCGCCACGAAGGCCGAGGAGGTGGGACTGGACGTCTTCGCCACCGGGCAGCACCACAACCCGCCCTTCATCCCGTCCGCGCCGACCACGACGCTGGCCTACATCGCCGCACAGACCGAGAGGTTGATCCTCTCGACGTCGACGACGCTCATCACGACGACCGATCCCGTCCGGATCGCCGAGGACTACGCGACGCTGCAGCACCTCTCCGACGGCCGCAACGACCTGATGATGGGCCGCGGCAACACCGGCCCGGTCTATCCGTGGTTCGGCAAGGACATCCGGCAGGGCATCGAGCTCGCGATCGAGAACTACCACCTGCTGCGACGCCTGTGGACCGAGGACGTCGTGGACTGGGAAGGCAAGTTCCGTACGCCGCTGCAGGGCTTCACCTCGACGCCGCGCCCGCTCGACGGGGTGCCGCCCTTCGTCTGGCACGGATCGATCCGCAGTCCCGAGATCGCCGAGCAGGCCGCGTACTACGGTGACGGCTTCTTCGCGAACCACATCTTCTGGCCCGCGAGCCACACCGAGCGGATGATCGCCTTCTACCGTCAGCGGTTCGAGCACTACGGACACGGGACCGCCGACCAGGCCATCGTGGGTCTCGGTGGACAGGTCTTCATGCGCAAGAACAGCCAGGAGGCCGTCGACGAGTTCCGACCGTACTTCGACAACGCACCCGTCTACGGGCACGGGCCGAGCATGGAGGACTTCACCCGCGAGACGCCGCTGACCGTCGGCAGTCCCGCGCAGGTGATCGAGCGGACGCTCGGGTTCAGGGAGTACGTCGGCGACTACCAGCGCCAGCTGTTCCTCATGGACCACGCGGGCCTGCCGCTCAAGACGGTCCTCGAGCAGCTCGACCTCCTCGGCGAGGAGGTCGTGCCTGTCCTCCGCAAGGAGTTCGCGGCGCTCAAGCCCGACCACGTCCCCGACGCACCCACCCACGCGTCGCTGGTGGCCGCTGCCGGCGGCGGCCACGACGCCACCGTCCATGCCGACGGCGACGACGTCACCGGGACGTCCGTCCAGGAGAGCACCGAGGAGGCGACCGTATGACCAGCCGCACGATCACCGTCGTCAGTGCCGGTCTGAGCGATCCGTCCTCGACGCGACTGCTCGCCGACCGGCTCACGCAGGCCGTCCGGGACGGACTGCTCACCCGAGGCATCGACGCCGATGTGCGGGTGCACGGGCTCCGCGAGCACGCGCACGACATCACCGACGCGATGCTGACGGGGTTCGCCCCGGCAGGGCTGCAGACCGTGATCGACGATGTCGTCGCCGCAGACGGTCTCGTCGTCGCCACGCCGATCTTCACGGCCTCGTACTCAGGGCTGTTCAAGTCGTTCATCGACGTCCTCGAGAAGGACGCACTGGCGGCCAAGCCGGTCCTGATCGCGGCCACCGCCGGGACCGCACGCCACTCGCTCGCCCTCGAGCATGCCCTGCGGCCGCTGTTCGCCTACCTGCGCGCGGTCGTCGTGCCGACCGCGGTGTTCGCCGCGGCCGAGGACTGGGGCGGGGCGGACGGCGCGACCGGTCCTCTGCAGGAACGGATCGAGCGGGCGGGCGGCGAGCTGGCAGCGCTTGTCGCGGCACGGGAGGCGCCTCCGGCAGCCGATCCCTTCACCCTGACGTCCTCGTTCGAGGACATGCTGGCGGGTCGGTGAGCCCGCGTGGCAGCGCGAGCGTGACCGCTCGATGTGCTGTGATGCGTTCATGCGACGGCCCGTGACACTCTCCGACCGGGCGCGCGGATACGGGTTGTGGGCGGGCGACATCCTTGCCCGCATCCCTGGTTCGCGGCTCCAGCACGTCTCCTTCCACGGCGGGATGACGCCGCAGCTGTCGGTGTCGCTGGCGATCTCGGAGGACTCCTCGCCGCTCGGGGACGTGCCCGTCCACGTCGTGCTCACGTTCGACGGCGTCCGAGTGCCGGTCTGGCGTCCGTCGTGGCGCGAGCGGCTGCGCCGACGCCCCACGGACCTGCCCGAGGTCGTCGAGCTCAGCCGTGGACGGGGCGGGCGCTTCCGGATCCTCCACACCTCGGGCCAGCTCGCCGTCCGGGCCTCTGCGCTGATCGTCGACGTCGCACCCGCGGGGCGGCTCGCCGTGACGTACGGCGACGCTGTCGCGTCCTGACCGGCAGCGAGCCTCCCTGAGGCCCGCGGGTACGGTGGCTCGCGTGACCACCGCCGTACGCCCCCGTGTCGGAGCCGTCATCCTGACCCAGGGCAAGCGCCCTGACGACCTCCGCGCCGCGATCGACTCGGTGCTGGCCCAGCAGGGGGTCGACGTCGACGTGGTGTGCGTCGGCAACGGATGGGCTCCGGTCGACCTGCCCGAGGGCGTCGCGACGCTCGCGCTCCCGGAGAACCTCGGGATCCCGGCGGGCCGCAACGCCGGTGTGCCCCACGTCACGGGCGACCTGCTGCTCTTCGTCGACGACGACGCGCGCCTGGTCGACCCGGACTTCCTCGCGAGGGCTTCGGAGCTGTTCGCGGACGACCGGCGGCTGGGGGTGGTCCAGCCTCGCGTCGAGAGCCCGGGGGAGGAGGCGCCGACGCGGTGGATCCCCCGGATGCGCAAGGGCGACCCGCGCCGTTCCTCGCCCGCGTTCTCGCTGTGGGAGGGCGTGCTGGTCGTCCGGCGAGCAGCCTTCGACGCCGCGGGCGGCTGGGGCGACGAGTACTTCTACGCGCACGAGGGCATCGAGCTCGCATGGCGGGTGTGGGACGCGGGGTACGAGGTCTGGTACCGAGGGGACCTGCGGTGCGCCCACCCGGCGATCGACCCGGCGCGGCACGACTTCTACTACCGGCTGAACGCGCGCAACCGTGTGTGGCTGGCGCGCCGGAACCTGCCGTGGCCGTTCACCTGGGCGTACGTCGCGACCTGGACGGCCGTGGCGGTGCTGCGCGGTGCGCGGACGGCGTCGGGACGCGCGGCGCTGCGGCCATGGTTCGCCGGGTGGTCCGAGGGGTGGCGCGGCGACCCGGGCCCGAGGCGTCCGATGCGATGGCGGACCATCGCTGCGATGACGCGACGAGGCCGCCCGCCGGTCGTCTGACCGGCGTCAGCCGACGCGCCGGCCCTCGGTCTGACCGTCGTCGTCGTCCTCGTCGCTGTCGCCGTCCTGCAGGAGACCGAGGTTGCGCATCCGACGCATCCGGCGTTCGTGGCGGCGTCGCAGGGCAGCCTCGTTGCCGGAGTCGCTGAAGTAGTCCTCGACCACCTTGTCGATCGGGCCGTCCTTGATCAGCTTGCCCTCGCGGAGATAGAGGCCGCGGCTGCAGAAGCGGGTCAGGTTCGCCTCGCTGTGCGACACCATGAACAGCGTCCGGCCGTCGGCGAGCATCTCGTCGATGCGCTCGAAGCACTTCTCGCGGAACGCACGGTCACCGACGGCCAGCACCTCGTCCACGAGCAGGATCGGCTCCTCGAGGCGCGACACGACACTGAAGGCCACGCGGACCTTCATGCCGGACGACAGGTGCTTGTACGGGGTGTCGACGAAGTTCTCGATCTCGGCGAACTCGACGATCTCGTCGAACGACGCGTTGATCTCCTTCTTCTTCATGCCGTGGAGGCCGGCCGCGAGATAGATGTTGTCGCGGACCGTGAGGTCACCCACGAAACCGCCGGTGATCTCGATGAGCGGTGCCACACCGCCGTTGATGACCGCGCGCCCCTCGTCGGGGATGAGGACCCCGGCGATGGTCTTGAGGAGGGTCGACTTGCCCTGACCGTTGCGACCGACGACACCGATCGCCTCGCCCGGCTGGACGTCGAAGGAGATGTGGCGCAGACCCCAGAACTCCCCAGCGCGCACCCCGCCCTCGCCCCGGAAGACGAGGTCACGGATGCTGCGGTGGCGTCGTGACCGGTGGAACCGGACGGAGACGTCCTGGACGGAGATGATGGGTTCGGTCATGCCTAGAGTTCCTTGAGGACCGTGCGCTCGAGGCGGGCGAAGACCCACCAGCCGAGCGCGAGGACGAGCAGCGAGACTGCTGCCGCGTATCCGACGTGGAGCCAGTTGAGGTATTGCGGGAAGATCCCCGCGCGGAAGAGCTGGAGGAGGTCGGCGACCGGGTTCGCGACGTACACCCACCGGATCTCTTCCGGCAGCCGTGTCGTCGAGTACAGGACCGGCGAGGCGTAGAAGAACAGTCGCAGGAAGATCGCGACGATCCGGTTGAGGTCTGGCACCAGCACGGTGAGCACGCTGAGCGCGAGTCCGATGCCGGAGAGCAGCACGCTCATCAGCACGAACGCCAGGGGCAGCGTGATCAGCATGTTCCAGTGGAGCGGGACCTGGAAGGCGATGAGGAAGCCGGCGAGGACGGGGAGCGCGAAGAAGTACTCGACGGCGTTGGAGGCCACCACCCGCAGCACCCAGATCTCGCGTGGCAGGTTGGTCGACCGGATCAGGCGCGAAGAGCTGCGCAGCGCCTTGGCGCCCTGCGACACGGTGGAGTTGAACCACTGCCACGGGAGCATGCCGGCGAGGAGGAAGACGATGTAGG
This sequence comes from Mumia sp. zg.B53, assembly GCF_019550935.1. NCBI lineage: Bacteria > Bacillati > Actinomycetota > Actinomycetes > Propionibacteriales > Nocardioidaceae > Mumia > Mumia sp. zg.B53. Next base: position 427,961 of record NZ_JAHWCK010000002.1, read on the forward strand.
GGTCGTCACCGGGGACGTTTCTCTCGAAGAGCATCGAGAAGACGGCCCAGTAGACCAGGCTCATCAGCAGCGGGTCGAGGACCGTCCAGACGTATCCCAGGACGGAGTCGGCGTACCGGACCTTCAGGTCGCGGCGTACCAGCAGGAAAAAGATCTTGCGGGCGCCCCAGATTGCGCGTGTCCGCGCCCAGGGCGACCGCGTGTAGCTCGAGTCGACCATCGGTCCCTTTCCGTCCGAAGCCTAGCCCCGCTCGGGGACAGACCCCGTGTCGCACGGCTACTGTACGCGCGATATCCCGCGGGTCCACGCACACCCTCCGGGTCTGGCCTCGCGCCACAAGTTACTCTCTTGGGCGTGACTAGGATGCGAAACGTGGCCGTCGTGCTGGCGGGCGGGACCGGCACGCGCGTCGGGCTGTCGATCCCGAAACAGCTGATCAAGATCGCCGGCAAGCCGATCATCGAGCACACGATCGCATCCATGCAGAGGTCGCCGCTGATCGACGAGATCCTGGTCCTGATGGCTCCGGGTCACCTGGACCCCGTGCGGGCCATCGTCCGCAACGGCGGCTACGACAAGGTGACCGCGATCCTCGAGGGCGCCGAGACCCGCAACGCCACGACGGAGCGGGCGCTGGCGGCCCTCGGCGACACCGAGTGCAACGTCCTCCTCCACGACGCCGTACGCCCCCTCGTCTCGCAGACGATCATCGAGGACGTCGTGACGGCGCTCGAGGAGTACGAAGCCGTCGACACGGTGATCCCGTCGGCCGACACGATCGTCTCGGTCCACGAGGACACCGGCACCATCGCCGACGTCCTGCCCCGGCACCTGCTGCGGCGCGGACAGACCCCGCAGGCTTTCCGGCTCTCGGTGATCCGGGCCGCGTACGCCGAGGCCGCCAAGGACCCCGACTTCGTGGCGACGGACGACTGCACCGTGGTTCTGCGCTACACGCCCCACGTCCCGATCACGGTGGTCGACGGGCACGAGCGCAACATGAAGGTCACCGAGCCGATCGACGTCTACATCGCCGACAAGCTGTTCCAGCTCGCCTCCGCCGAGCGCCCGGCCGCCCTCTCCGAGTCGGAGCAGGCTGCGGCGCTCGAGGGCAAGACGATGGTGGTCTTCGGCGGGTCGTACGGGATCGGCGGCGACATCGCCAAGACCGCCGAGCGGGCCGGCGCGACAGTCTTCACCTTCTCCCGCTCGGCGACCGGCACCCACGTCGAGCGTCGCGACGAGGTCCACGCGGCCGCTGCCGAGGTCCTGGCCAAGACCGGCCGGATCGACTACGTCGTCAACACCGCGGGGGTCCTGCCGATCGCTCCGTTGTCGGAGACGAGCGAGGAGACCATCTACAACGCGACCGAGGTCAACTACCTCGGGCCGATCTTCATCGCCCAGGAGTTCTATCCCCACCTGGCCGAGACGTCCGGCTCGCTGCTGTTGTTCACCTCCTCGTCCTACACCCGCGGGCGCTCGGGATACTCGCTCTACTCGTCGGCCAAGGCGGCCGTGGTCAACCTGACGCAGGCGCTCGCGGACGAGTGGGCGGGGCAGGTCCGCGTGAACTGCGTCAACCCCGAGCGCACCGGCACGCCGATGCGGACCAAGGCCTTCGGTGACGAGCCGGCCGGCACCCTCCTGTCGTCCGAAGAGGTGGCGCGGCAGTCGCTGGACGTGCTCCTCTCAGAGCAGACCGGGCACGTGATCGACATCCGGCGCGAGAACGGCCCCGCGGCGATCACGAATGGCTGACGCAGGCCTGGCGCCGCCGGAGGCAGGGCGCGTCACGGCCGCCCGCGCGGGCGATACCGCGACCGAGATCGGCAGTGCGGCGGCGATCACCGTAGCGACGGCGGCCGCGCTGACCGGCGCCGTCCACGCCGTCGTCGTCGCGGTCCTCCTGGCCGTGGTGGCCGCGCTCGGCTTCGACGCGTGGCGCTTCGTGCGACGAGACGACCTGCCGCCCACCGTGGAGCGGCTGCTCCTCGGGCACGACGGCGCGCTGCGCGGCGCCCTCGGCGCTGCGGTCACCGTCTGCTTCGTCGCGTGGGGTGACTCCTCGGCCTGGGTCGCCTCGCTTGCGGCGCTGACGAGCATCGGGATCGTCGTCCTCGAGCCCGTCCTGAGCCAGGCCCGTCAGTATCGCGTGACCTTCGTGGCCAACGTCCCCGGACTCACACCAGCGCCCAAGCAGATCGACCTCGAGGCCGCCGCCACAGGGGCCCACCTCGGCGCGCTGGCGTTCGGCGCGATCGCCGCGGGGCTGGGCCTGTCCGCGTGGTGGTGGGCAGCGGTGACGCTCGTCGCCGCCCTGCCCGACGTGATCATGGGGATCAACGCCGTGGCGCGGATGCGTGCCGGCCGGCGCATCGAGGCCGACCTCCCGGCGGCCGTCGAGGCCTACGCGCCCCAGGCGATCGTCTACACCGCCTGGCCCGACGACGGCACGCACCAGGTCACCATGTGGCTCCCGTACCTCCAGCGGACGGGCCGACGACTGCTGGTCGTCACGCGCCACAACTACCCGGCCGAGCTCCTCGCTCAGCACACCGACCTTCCCGTGGTCATGCGACACGGATCGCGCGATCTGGACGACCTGGTCGTCCCGTCGCTGACCACCGCTTTCTACGTCAACGCGTCGTCGGGCAACAGCATCTTCGTCCGCCACCACCAGATCACCCACGTCTTCCTGGGGCACGGCGACTCCGACAAGCCGACGTCGTACAACCCGACCCACGCCATGTACGACCGCATCTTCGCCGCAGGCGAGGCGGCCGTCCGCCGCTACGCGGCCCACGGGGTGGCCATCCCGCGCGACACCTTCGACGTCGTCGGCCGACCGCAGGTCGAGGGCGTCCGGCAGGTCGAGGGCCCGGTCCCCGCCGACCCCACCGTCTTGTACGCGCCGACGTGGCGCGGGCACGTGGACGAGACCGCGTACCACTCCCTGCCCATCGGCACCGAGATCGTCGCGGCGCTGCTCGAGAGGGAGGCGACGGTCGTCTTCCGGCCGCACCCGTTCAGCTACCGCTTCGAGACCGACACCGAGACGATCCGGACCATCCACCAGATGCTGCGCGAGGACGCAGAGCGCACCGGGCGCCAGCACGTCTACGGCCACCGGGCCGAGCGCGAGATGTCGGTCTTCGACTGCATCAACGCCGCCGACGCGATGGTGTCCGACGTCTCGAGCGTCGTGGTGGACTGGTTGTTCTCGGGCAAGCCGTTCGCGATGACCGCGATGACCGAGAACGGTCGTGACTTCGTCGCTCACTACCCGATCGCCGGTGCCTCGTACGTCATCGAGGGGGACGCCTCCACCCTCCCTCAGGCGCTCGACGCGATGCTCGGCAGCGATCCGCTCGCGCTCGAACGCCGCGCGGTCCGTGCGGACTACCTGGGTGACTTCCCGGCAGAGGGATATTCCGACGTCTTCGTCGAGCGTGCCCGCGAGATCATCGACCATCCGCGCGTCTCGTCGTTGGGAGGTGAGGCTGCCGAGGGGGAGACGGAGGACGCCGGCGTCAGGCTGACACTCGGAGCTGTCCGTCGCCAGCTCGCCGTGGCCGCTCGCGACGTCGTGACGGGCGGCCTGGCGCTCCTGACCTTCGTGGCCACCCTCGTCGGGACCTCACGAGTCCTCCCGCTGGCCGGCGCACTGGTGACCCTGGCTCTCTTCGTGGTGCTGCACCGTCGGGCCCGACCGGGCAACCGCAACTATCCGGAGATCGCTGGCACCCTCCAGCTCTCGCGGCTCCTCCTCGTGCTCGCGCTGCTCGTCGGATGGTTCGACTGGCACGGCACGTCCTGGGCGGTGGCGGTGAGCCTGGCGGTGATCGGCGCGGCGACCGCGGTCGAGACCACGATCTTCGACTGCTGGGAGCGGGTCGGTCTCGAGGCGCGCAACCTGCCGTCGCTGCGCGTCGACACACGGGAGATCGTCTCGCGGGGCACGGTCGGCGTGGTGGACGTGGCTGCCCTCGCCCTCGCCTGGCTCGCTGGGATGGCCGGGCTGACCGCTGCGCTCGTGCTGCTCGCCCTCGTCGTTGCTGCCGCCACGGTCGTCGCCCTGGTCACGGGCCTGCGGCGGGTCCACCGGTGCGTCGACGCCGAGGACCGCCTGTACGCGACGTTGGAGGGTGTCGCCCCCGAGTTCGCCGTCTACTTCGGGTCCAACGTGGGCGCGCAGTACCAGCTCGGGATGTGGATGCCGTACTTCGAACGGATCGGTCGACCCTTCGTGGTGGTCACCCGCAACCTCGGGATGTTCCGGGCGATCGGGGGCCTCACCGACGCGCCGGTGGTCCACCGGCCGACGATCAGGAGCCTCCAGGAGGTCGTCGTCCCGAGCATGCGGGCGTCGTTCTACGTCAACAACGCTCCCAACAACACCCACTTCCTCGAGCGTCGCCAGATGGTGCACGTCTGGCTCAACCACGGCGACTCGGAGAAGCCCGCGTGCTACAACCCGGTCCACGCGATCTACGACCGTATCTTCACTGCGGGGCAGGCGGGGATCGATCGGTACGCGCGCCACGGCGTGGAGATCCCGCGGGAGAAGTTCGAGATCGTCGGTCGGCCCCAGGTCGAGGACATCACGCCCGCACGCGGCCCCGTCGACTCGCTGGAGGACCTCACCGTCCTCTACGCACCGACCTGGAGGGGTCCGTACGCCGACTCCGAGGTCTACTCCCTCCCTCGCGGCAAGGAGATCGTCTCCGCCCTGCTCGAGCGCGGTGCGCGGGTGATCTTCCGGTCGCACCCGTTCAACTACCGCTTCCCCGACGCCGAGCGGATGATCACGAAGATCGGCGCGCTGCTCGACGCCGATCGTGCTCGCACCGGTCGCCAGCACGTCTGGGGTCCGGCCGCGGAGGAGGCGATGTCGCTGGTCGACTGCTTCAACGCCTCCGACGCGATGGTCGCCGACGTCTCCGCGGTCGTCTCGGACTACCTGCAGTCCGGCAAGCCGTTCGCGATGATCTCGGTCGGCAGGTCGCCCGAGCAGCTCCGGACGGAGGCCCCGGCGGCGCGGGCCGCGTACGTCGTGGACGGCGCGCTGTCCAACGTCGAGGAGGCGCTCGACGCCATGCTGGGTGACGACCCGCTCGCCGCAGACCGCCAGAAGACGCGGACGTACTACCTCGGTGACTTCCCTGCCGGCTCGTACGCCGACGGGTTCCTGACCAGAGCGCGGCGTCTCGTCGACGCCGGGCCCCTCGACGAAGGACTGCGATGACCACGGACGAGACCCTGATCCCCGAGCGTGCGACGTCGATGCCGCCGGTCTCGGTCTTCATGGCCGTACGCAACGAGGAGCGTGACCTGGCCGAGTGCGTCGAGCGGATCCTGGCGCAGGACTACGACGGAGAGGTCGAGGTCGTCGTCGCGGTGGGTCCGTCGGAGGACCGGACGCGCGAGATCGCGGACGAGCTCGCGTCGAGGCACCCCACGGTGACGGTGGTGGACAACCCGACGGGCCTCACCCCGCACGGTCTCAACGCCGCGGTCGCCGCCGCGCGGCACGAGTGGCTCGTCCGCGCCGACGGGCACGCCCTCTTCCCGCCGGACTACCTCGAACGCGTGGTCTCGGCACTGGTGACCACCGGCGCGGCCAACGTCGGGGGCCGCATGCACCCGGTCGGTCACAGCGCGTTCGGCCGTGCGGTCGCTCGGACGATGTCCTCCCGGTTCGGGATCGGCGGTGCTGCCTTCCACACCGGCGGCGAGCCCGGCCAGCAGCTCACCGTGTATCTCGGTGCCTTCCGCCGCAGCGCGCTCGAGAAGGTGGGTGGTTACGACGAGCGCTTCGTCCGGGCTCAGGACTGGGAGCTGAACCACCGGCTGCGTGAGAACGGCGAGATCGTCTGGTTCTTGCCCGACGTGGCCGTCACGTACCATCCGAGGGAGACCTGGAAGGCCTTCGCCACGCAGCAGTACCGCACGGGCGGCTGGCGGCGTCGCGTGATCAAGGAGCACCCGGAGACAGCCTCCGTACGCTATCTCGCGCCTCCGGCGGTCGTCGTGGCCTCGGGCCTGGGCCTCGCGGCAGGAGTGGCGGGCCTCTTCACGACGCCGTGGCTGCTCCTCGGCTTCGCGGCCCCCGCAGGTTACCTGGCGGGGGTCACGGCCGCGGCGCTGTGGGAGGGCCGTGACCTGGATCCGCAGGCGCGCCGGCGGCTCCCGGTGGCCATGGTGACGATGCACGGTGCCTGGGGGGTAGGCTTTCTCACAAGTTAGTCGACTAACCTAGGAGACAAATGACGCGCTTGCTGCTGCGGGCTCACCGGAGCCCGTTCACCACGCCGTCCGCGGCACGGGTCCTCGCGCGCAACCTGGTCGGTGACAACGTGGGCAACCTCGTCTTCAGCTATGCGGTCCAGCGGACGCTGTCCGTGCCGGGGTCGTCGGTCGACGTGGCGCGTCTCAACCGTGCACGCACGCTGAGCCCTGAGGAGATCGCCGAGCGGTACGACCACGTCGTGATCCCGCTGGCGAACGCCTTCCGCAAACGGTTCCTGCCCAACCTCGACGCGATCAGCGAGACGATCGAGAAGCTCGAGATCCCCGTCACCGTGGTCGGGGTCGGGGTGCAGTCGGCGGTGGGGGAGCGCGTGAGGGCCCCTCGGCAGGTCGGCGAGTCGGTCACCCGGTTCGTCCGGGCGGTGCTCGAGCACTCGCCGTCGATCGGCGTCCGTGGCGAGTGGACCGCCGAGTATCTCGAAGGGCTCGGCTTCGGCTCCGACCATGTCGAGGTCATCGGCTGTCCGTCGATGTTCCTCCACGGCGACCAGCTCCCGCTGCGCCGCTCGACGCGGCCGCTCGACCCCCGTGGGCCGGTCGCCTTCAACCTCTCGCCGTACCTCCCCAAGATGGCGCCTGTCGTCGAGGACCAGGTCGCGCGCTACCCGGGACTGGTCTACTTCGCCCAGGACATCAAGACCCTCGGGCTCCTGCTCGAGGGCAGCAGCGATCGCACGGTCATCGATGAGCGCTTGCCGATCCACGCCGACCATCCTCTGATCGCCGAGGGCCGGACCCGGTTCCCGCTGGACGCGACGACGTGGATGGAGGCGCTCGCAACGTACCCGTTCTCGTACGGCACGCGGATCCATGGCAACATCGCGGCCCTCCTCGCGGGCACGCCGGCCTACGTCCTCGCCCACGACGCCCGCACCCTGGAGCTGGCGCGCTACCACCAGATCCCGCACCGTCGCATCGACGTGGACGTCGACGGTGTGGATGCGGCGGCCCTGTACGCCGAGGCGGACTGGACCCCGATGACGGCCGGCCACGCCGAGCGCTTCGGTCGCTACTCCGCCTTCCTCCACTCCCACGGCCTCTCGCACGTGTTCGATCCCGGTCAGGCCGCGGGTGCCCAGGCGTTCGACGAACGGATCGCCCGCAAGTCGTTCCCGCCGCCCGTCGGAGAGCCCGTCGTCGGGGTGGGACGCTCCCGTGCGCTGGCCGACCGGATCAGGTCGAAGGCGCGGAGGGTGGTCCGACCGGCTCGTCAGCGAGTCTGAGGGCCTCGTCGAGCGCGTCGGTGAAGCGGCGTGTGCTCGCCCCGTCGGCCGTCTCGCCGAAGTAGTGGAACGACAGCGCGTGCATCCGCTCGCGAGGCCACGGGCGGTCGAGCAGCTCCGCGGTCCGGGGCGCATCCTCAGCCGACAGTCGTGGCACCTCGTCCAGGAACCGCGACGCTGGGAGGGTCGTCCGGGGCTCGCTCGGGACGGTGACGACCATCGGCTTGCCTGTGGCGAGCCAGTCGTAGGCCACCGACGACAGGTCGGTCACGCACACGTCGGCGAACGACCACTGCCAGCCGTACGGCCCGGTGTCGACCAGGTGACGGTCTCCGTGGTCGGCGAGCAGGGCGCGGATCTGGCGGTCCGCGGCAGCGTACGCGGTGTCCTGCACGCCGCTGCGCGGGTGCGGACGGTAGATCACCCGGTAGCGGGGGTCGGCCACCAGCGAGGCGACGAGCGCCACCCCGTGGGAAGCCACGGACCCGTAGGCCATGCTCGCCCGGTCACCCTCCCACGTCGGCGCGTAGAGCACGCGGACACTGCCGTCGGCCGGCCAGGACGGCGCCCCCGGGTAGTCGAGGTCGAGCTGCGGGCGGCCCACCTCGCGGACGTGCGTCGTCGCGTCGAACTCCCGTAGCGCTCCGGTGATGCGTTCGCGCGCCGCAGGACCGGCGACGAGGACGCGGTCGTACGCCTTGTTCTGGTTGGTGACGCTCGAGTCCTTGTCGCTCTCACCGTGCCCGAGGTGGACGTGCACGGGTCGTGCGAACCGCAGCATGCGGAAGTTGAGGGGGAGATGGTTGACGTAGAGCACGACCCTGACGGCGCCTCGACCGACGAGGTCCTCGAGGTACGAGGACCCTGGCGCGAAGTAGACGGGGAACGCTGTCTCCTCGAGAACCCGCCGTCCCGTGTCGGGTCGGGCGACCACCACGGCCACCGGCCAGGGGAGCGCGGCGAGGACGCGGTCCCACTGGTGCAGCTGGTAGAGGTTCTCCGGGCCGTCGGCGAAGTAGAGGACGATCGGCGCCTCGAGGGCAGCCGGGTCGGTGTTGCAACGAGCGGCGAACGCCCCGCGGTCGAGGCGGTTGCGCACCGTCGCGACGCCTCGGCGCGCGACAGAGGCGAGGCGGCGGATCCGGTGCACGCCGGTCACTCTACCGCCGGTCGCACCGGCGTCCGCCGCCCGTCACGGCGCGGGAGCGCGAAGCCGGGAGGACGCCATGATCGCCAGGAAGTGGCCGACGACCGCGGCCAGCGCGAGGGGCACGAGCACGACGACGAGGGTGCGCGTCCCGGCCAGGCCGCCCCAGGCGTCGCCCGCGACGAGATCGACCACCGCGGCGACGAGGGCGAGCAGGGTCAGCTCGACGGAGTGGTAGAGGCGGTGGAACGGGACGAAGCGGGCGACCCGGCGCAGACGCGCGACGACGCCCGGCCGGGGTGCCGAGGCCTCGGCGCTGTCAGGCACCCGGGGGAGGCCGGCGAAGGCCCGGGAGACGTGCACGAAGTCGTTGAGCGATTTGTTGAGCAGGATGATCACCGCGAGCAGCGCACCGAGCGTCGTCCACCCGTAGTGGTCGTCGAGGTCGGGGAAGCCGCCGGCCGCTCGTACGCCGAGCGCAATGGGGATCAGCGACTCGGTCGTGTAGTGGCCGATCTTGTCGAGGAAGACTCCCGCGGGGGAGAACGTCTGACGCCACCTCGCGACCTCGCCGTCGGCGCAGTCGAGCAGCATCTGGAGCTGTCCGAAGAGGACGGCGAGCACCACTCCGACGATGCCGGGGACAAGCAAGGACCCCGCGGCGAACCAGCCGCTCAGGATCATCAGACCCGTCACCGCATTGGCACTGAGACCGAGGCGCACCAGCGGACGGCTGACGTAGGGCGAGATGTCTCTCAGGTAGAGGTCGGCGACCCAGTGCTCGGCGCTGCGCCTGGCGCGCACCTCGGGTGGCTGGGCGACCGCACGATACTCCGCGAGGGTCGGGCGATCGGGCCTGGCAGCGGTCGAGTCGGGCACGGCCGCCACCGTAGCAGCAGCCTCAGCGTGGTCCGCGTGCCAGCGTCGCGGGGTCGGGGGTGGTCCAGTGCAGCACCTCGGGGCAGAAGGGCGCGTGCCACTCGCGGAGAACGGTCGAGCCGGCAGACGGGACCACTTCCGCCCACCAGTGCGGACAGTGCGGGCACGGTGTGATCACGAGGTCGTCCGGATCGAACTCGACCGGCATCATCGGTGTGCTGACTGCCGGGTGGCCGCCCACCTCGCTGATGTCGACCACGAAGCCCTCGCTTCGCGGACCGCCCTCGTCGTCCTCGCTGCCGACGTTGCTCCCCACCGCGATGACCTCGTGGACGAAGCCCGCGGTGTCGACGACCCGGTGCTGGTAGCTGTAGCCGGCCGACTCATTGAAGCCCTCCGCGATCAGCGCGCGGGTGCGCTCGATGTCGTCGGGGTGCTGGTGGCGGAGCAACAGCTCCGTCGTGATGCAGTCGGACGGCCCGAGACCGAGGATCGCGTACAGCCCGTCGGAGAACTCCCACCGGTCGTCGCGCATCCAGTACGTGTAGTGACCGAGAGCCGGCGACGGCCCCCATGGCATCTCGTCCTTCATAGCGTCCCCCGAGGTTCAGCGCTGCCCCCCAGCAGCCTGAGCACGACGTTAGGTCGCTGCTCGGCGGCTGGCAAGGGCTGCGTGAACGTGGCGACGCGGCCGGTCACCGCCTCAGTGCGCCAGGACGCCTTCGGGGAGCGCGTCCGGAGCGGTCCCCTCCCCGAAGGGCGAGCCGCCCAGCGCCTCACGTCCGTGCGCGGAGTGCCAACCCGTCAGGTCGGGACCGGCCGGGATGATCTGCGTCGGGTTCAGGTCGGTGTGGACGACGTAGTAGTGCGCCTTGATCTGGTCGAAGTCGATCGTGTCACCGAAGCCAGGGGTCTGGAACAGGTCTCGTGCGTACGCCCACAGGACCGGCATCTCGGTCAGCTTCTGACGGTTGCACTTGAAGTGGCCGTGGTAGACGGGGTCGAAGCGCACCAGGGTGGTGAACAGGCGGATGTCGGCCTCGGTGATCGTGTCGCCCATCAGGTAGCGCCGTGTCGCGAGCCGCTCCTCGAGCCAGTCGAGCGCGGTCCACAGGCGCTCGTACGCCGCGTCGTACGCGGCCTGCGAGCCCGCGAAGCCACACCGGTAGACACCGTTGTTGACCTCGGTGAAGACGCGCCTCATCACGGTCTCCATCTCGTCGCGGAGGTGCTCGGGCCACAGGTCCGGCGCGCCGGCGCGGTGGTGGTCGGACCACTCGAAGAACAGGTCACGAGTGATCTGGTCGAAGTCGTTCGTCGCCACGGCCTTGGTCGGCACGTCGACCATGGCGGGCACGGTGATGCCGAGGGGATAATCCGGGACACGGGCGAAGTAGGCCTGCTGCAGGCGCTCGTAGCCGAGGACGGGGTCGACGCCGCCGGGACCGAGGTCGAAGGTCCAGCTCCGTGCGTCGTGGACCGGTCCGCACAGGCCGAGGGAGATCGCGTCCTCCAGGCCGAGGAGGCGACGGACGATGATTGTCCGGTTCGCCCAGGGGCAGGCGCGGGCGGCGACCAGCCGGTACCGGCCCGGCTCCACCGGGTAGCCGTCACGGCCGTCGCGCGTGATGCGAGTGGTCAGATAGCGCATGTCGCGGGTGAAGTCCTCGCCCGCGTGCACGTACGCGCCCTTGGTCGAGTTGGGGTCGTCCGTCGTGGTGCTCACCTCCCCAGTCTGCCTGCTCCGATGATGCGGTGCCGCCGTGCCACCACCATCCGGATCGCGGGGACGGTCAGGAAGGCGGCGACGACGTTGAGCGGGCCGAAGCCCCAGACGTTGACGACCACGCCCGCGAGCAGGCCGCCGAACGCACCGGCCAGGCTCATGAGAAGGTCGGAGGCACCCTGGACGGCCGGACGGGACGCCGGCAGGACCGACTGGGCGACGAGCGAGGACCCGGCGATGGTCGACGCCGACCAACCCAGCCCCAGCAGCACGAGGCCGACCATCATCTGGAGCTCCGACTCTCCGGCGGTGCCCGCGACGAGGGTGGCGAGGAGCAGCGTCGCCTGACCGAGGATGATGGTGCGCCCGCGCCCCCACCGGTCGGTGAGCAGGCCCATGACCGGTGCGAGCGCGAACATGCCGGCGATGTGCAGGCTGATGGTCAGGCCGATGATGGTGAGGCTCGATCCGTGGTCCTCCATGTGGACCGGCGTCATCGCCATCACCGCGACCATCAGTGCGTGGGCCCCCGCCACGGTCACCACGCCCGTCCGCGCCGCCGCGTTCGACCGGAGCAGCGGCCACGCGTCGCTCATCCGCGAACGCGGGCGCGGCCCGTCGGTCGCCGGACGGATCTCCTTGGCGACGTGGAGGGGGTCCGGCGTCAGGGCGACGGCCATGAGGAGCGCGGTGAGCGCGAACCCGACCGCGGCGAAGACGAACGGGCCGGCGAGGGCCGGGATGCCGAGAGCACCGGCCGCCTGGGCGCCGAGGCCGGTGAGGTTCGGCCCGATCACCGATCCGATCGTGGTCGACCAGACGACCAGGGACAACGCGCGGCCGACGTGCATCGGCTCGGCGAGGTCGGTGGCGGCGTAGCGCGACTGGAAGTTGGTCGCGCTGTTGGCGCCCACCACGAAGAGCCCGGCGAGCAGGATCCACGTCGAGTCGGCGACGGCGCCCGCGACCACCACGACCGCACCGATCGCGGCGACGAGCCATCCGGTGGCCAGGCTCGTCCGCCGCCCACGAACCGAGGCGAGACCAGCCAGCGGCAGCGCGAGCACGGCCGCGCCGAGAGTCAGCATCGTCGTCGCCAGTCCGGCGACGGCCGCAGAGCCCGAGACCTCCTTGACCAGCAGCGCCCCGATCGAGAGCGCGGCGCCCGCTCCCAGCCCACCGATGACCTGGGCGGACGAGAGGACGCCGACCGTACGCCGCTGGACGGCGGCGACGTGCTCGGGAGACCAGGACGTCGTCGTCACCAGATCGTCACGCGCTGGTGCGGCGCCAACCACATGCCGTCGTCGGAGGTCACGGAGAACGCGTCGTGGAAGGCGTCGAGGTTGCGGACCACCTGGTTCGTGCGGAACTCCGGCGGGGAGTGCGGGTCGATCGTGAGGCGACGGACGACCTCGGCCGGGCGCACCTTGCCCCGCCAGCACTGCGCCCACGAGATGAAGAACCGCTGCGCGCCCGTCAGACCGTCGAGCACGGGCGGCTCCTGTCCGTCGAGGGCGAGGAGGTAGGCCTGGTACGCGATCCCCAGCCCGCCCAGGTCCCCGATGTTCTCGCCGATCGTCAGGGCACCGTTGACCGTTCTGCCATCGGCGCCGTCGGGGGAGAGCGTGTCGTACTGAGCGATCAGCGAGCTCGTGAGCTTCTCGAACGCGGCCCGGTCCTCGTCGGTCCACCAGCTGCGCAGGGCTCCGGAACCGTCGTACTGCGATCCCTGGTCGTCGAACCCGTGGCCGATCTCGTGGCCGATCACGGCGCCGATCCCGCCGTAGTTCACCGCGTCGTCGGCCTCGGCGTCGAAGAACGGCGGCTGGAGGATCGCTGCGGGGAAGACGATCTCGTTCATCGTCGGGTTGTAGTAGGCGTTCACCGTCTGCGGCGTCATCAGCCACTCGTCCCGGTCGATCGGCTTCCCGATCTTGGCGAGCTCGCGGTCGGTCGCCACGTTGGAGGCGCGGCGGACGTTGCCGAGCAGGTCCGCGGGGTCGGCGGCCAGCGGGGCGTAGTCACGCCAGCGCTTCGGGAAGCCGACCTTGGGGGTGAACGCGTCGAGCTTCTCGAGCGCGCGCTCCTTGGTCTCGTCGCTCATCCAGGGCAGCGTCGAGATGCTGTGCCGGTAGGCCGCCACGAGGTTCGCGACGAGGGCGTCCATGCGTGCCGCGGCGGTCGGGGGGAAGTGACGCTCGACGTAGAGCCGGCCGAGCCCTTCGCCGATCGCGCCCTCCACGAACGCGACGCCGCGCTTCCAGCGGGCGCGCAGCTCGTCGGTGCCCGAGAGCGTCTTGCCGTAGAAGTCGAAGTTCGCGTCGACGAACGGACTCGACAGGTACGGGGCCGCCGCGGACACGAGGCGGAAGCGCAGCCAGTCCTGCCACGCGGCCACGGGCTCCTCGCGGAGCGCGTCGGACAGCGCCTGGAGGTAGGACGGCTGGGAGACGACGACCTCGGACAGCACCGCCGGGTCGAAGCGTGCGGCGGCGGCCCACGCGTGCCAGTCGAGGGCCGGGGAGAGCCCCTGGAGGGCATCGCGGTCGAGGAGGTTGTAGGTCTCGACCGCGTCGCGGCTCGCCACCCGGTCCCAGTGCCCCTTCGCCAGCCGCTCCTCGAGGCCGTAGACCCGCGCCGCCCGGGCGTCGGCGTCGTCGAAACCGGCGAGGCCCAGCATGATCGCGACGTGCGCCTGGTAGGCCGTGCGCGCCGCGGCGAACTGCTCCTCGCGGTAGTAGGCCTCGTCAGGAAGACCCAGGCCGCCCTGCACGACGGTGACCACGTAGCGCTCGGGCGCACCGGGGTCGGGCCCGACGTACATCCCGAAGGCGCCGGAGGCGGCCTGGCGCTCCAGCCGGCCGAGCGCGTCGACGACGGCGGCGAGGTCGCGTACCTCGTCGACGTGGGCGAGGTCGTCGGCCAGCGGGGCCGCCTCGAGCGCCTCCACCCGGTCGACGTCCATGAAGCTGGCGTAGAGAGCACCGATCTTGGCGCCCTCGTCGTTCACGCTGCCACCGGCCGGGTCTCCGGCCGGGTCTGCCTGGCACTCCTCGACGATGGCGCGGACGTGCACCTCGGCCTCGTCGACGAGGGTGACGAACGAGCCGGCGACAGCGCGGTCCGGCGGGATCTCGGCGGTGGCGAGCCAGCCCCCGTTGACGTAGCGGAACAGGTCGTCCTGGGGACGCACCGCCTGGTCGCTGCCGCTGCCGTCGATCCCTGATCTCACGCGTACTCCTCGTCATCGACCTCGTGGCGGCGGCTCTCGCCTCACGCCCTCGTCAGTCTAGGCAGGGAGGGTCTCCGAGACCTCACGCATTATGGCGACGCCTGCTGCCGGTCCTACTTGACCGATCCCGACACGAGTCCGCTGACGATGTAGCGCTGGAGCGCGAGGAAGAGGATCGTGACGGGGAGGGCGGCCAGCACCGCGCCGGCCGCGAAGATCGTCCAGTTCGACGACGTCTGCTCGGAGACGAACCCGAAGAGCCCGACCGCGAGCGTCTGGTTGTCGGGGTCGGTGAGGAACACACTCGCGATCATGAACTCGCTGGTGGCGGTGATGAAGGCCAGCAGGCCCACGACCGCCAGGATCGGCGTCACCAGGCGCAGGACGATCCCGAAGAAGATCTGAGCATGGCTGGCTCCGTCGAGCCGGGCGGCCTCGTCGATCGAGACCGGCACCGTGTTGAAGAACCCGTACATCAGGTAGGTGTTCACGCCGAGCGCGCCGCCCAGGTAGACGAGGATCAGCCCCGCGTGGGTGCCGATGCCCAGCGCGGGGAAGACGTCGCCGACGTTCGACATCAGGATGAAGATCGCGACGACCGCCAGCATCTGCGGGAACATCTGGACGAGCATCAGCGACAGCAGCCCGAACCGCCGCCCGGTGAACCGCATCCGCGAGAACGCATACGCTGCCAGCGCACCGAGGAACACCGTGCCGAGTGCGGTGACCGTGCCGACCACGAGCGTGTTGACGAACCACCGCCCGTACGGCCGGCTCGGGTCGTCGAAGAGTGCACGGTAGTTGGTGAGGTCGAACGTGCTGAAGAGCCGACTGCTCCCCGACAGCGTGCCGGCGGGGTCGAGCGAGGCGGACAGGACGTAGAGGATCGGGAACGTCGCATAGACGACGACGGCGATGCCGACAAGGTGCCGCCAGCCCAGGGCGGTGAACCAGCGCCGGAAGCTGCGCCGGCGCGGAGCGTGGACGGTGCTCATCAGTGGATGTCCTCCAGGGCCTTGGTACGGCGGAACATGATCGCCGCGATGACGCCGATGACGACGAAGATGATGATGGCCAGCGCGCTGGCGAGGCCGTAGTCGCGACCGGTCCCGGTGCCGAACGCGACCTTGTAGACCATCGTGATCAGCAGGTCCGTGGCTCCGATGTCGTTGCTCGTGTCCTCGAACCGCGGCCCGCCGCGGGTCAGCATGTAGATGACGTTGAAGTTGTTGAAGTTGAAGGCGAACGTCGTGATCAGCAGTGGTGCGACCGACACGAGCAGCAGCGGGAGCTTGACCGACCGGAAGGCCCGCCACGGGCCGGCGCCGTCCATGCGGGCGGCCTCGGTCATCTCGTCGGGGATCGACTGCAGCGCCCCGGTGCAGACGAGGAACATGTAGGGGAAGCCGAGCCAGAGGTTGACGAACAGCACGCTGAAGCGGGCCAGCCACGGGTCGGTGAGCCACTCGATCTCGGCGCCGCCCAGCAGCACCTGGTTGACGAACCCGAACTCCGTGTTGAGCATCCCCGACCAGACGAGTCCCGACAGGAAGGCGGGGAAGGCGTAGGGAAGGATCAGCAGCACCCGGTAGACCTTCTTGCCACGCATGCTCGGCACGTTGAAGACCATCGCGAGGAACAGCCCGAGCCCGAAGCAGAGCACGACCGACAGGGTCGCGAAGGCGAACGTCCACACGATCACGGAGACCAGGGAGTCGCGCAGCTGGGGTGTCTCGACCGCGCGGCGGAAGTTCTCCAGGCCCACGTTGATCTTCCAGCCCGGGACCAGCTCCTCGCCCTCGGCCGAGACGTACGCGCCCTCGCCGCCGTCGGTGTAGACCGTGCCGGTGGCGACGTCGGTGAAGCTGTCGGCGTCCTCGTCGTAGCGCAGGTTCGAGCGGTACTCGTAGGCGCTGCTGCCGTCGGCCGTGCGCAGTGTGCCGTCGGAGGGGTTGTCGGAGACGGGGACGGAGATGTCGAGGATCTCGTCCTGGCGCTGGAGGAGGTCCTCGAACGCGAGGGGGGCGTAGCCGTCGACCTGCGTCGCCTTTCCGCCGCCGGAGACCTCGGCGTCCTCGACCTCGGAGAGCGGTTCGTCGGCCGAGCCGAGGGAGACCGTGCCGTCGGGAGCGGTGACCAGGAACCACAGGTCGTCGCCCTTCTCGAGGACGGCGAGCTGGTACTGCGGGGAGTCGGGGACACGCTCCTGGCCCTTGGTCGCGATCGCCGTGACCGCGTCCTCCTTGGTGCTGTTGTGCCCGTCGCCGGCATTGGTGAAGGCGATGTAGCCGGTGTAGACCATGACGAAGACCTGGAAGATCAGCAGCAGCGTGATCCCGGGCGCGAGGTACTTCGCCGGCAGGCCGTCGCGGCGCAGGTAGACGACGTTCACGGCGACCGTCACGACCACCGTGACGGCAAGGACCAGCCACTTCTCCTGGGCGGCCAGCATGAAGACCGCATACACCGCGAGCGCGTCGACGAGGCCGAGGAGCGCGATCTTCACGAGGATGCCGATCAGCCCGTCGGTCTCTCCGGGCCGGCGCAGCCGTGCCCACGGGCCCCGGCGCCCCGGTCGCTGGTCGGGAGAGCCCGAGTCCTCGCTGCGGTGCTCGTCGGTGAGCGTCATCAGGGCGTGCCCCTCCTGGGGTGAGAGCGGGGGAGAGCAGACCGGCCGGGGAGCGGAACCGCTCCCCGGCCGTCAGTGAGAGATGTCAGCCTGCGACCTTCGTCTGGACGCTCGCGACCATCTTGGGCCACGCCTGGGCAGGCTGAGCCTTGCCCTTGATGATGTCGAGCTCGGTCGCGCCCCAGTCGGCCCACACCGCGTCCATCTGCGGGATGGCCGGCATCGGCGAACCGCTCTTGCCGATCGCGCCGAACGCCGCGACGATCGGGTCGGACGCCGCCTTCTCGAACGACGCCTTCAGCGCCGGCGGACGACCGCCCTGGGCGAAGAGCGCGTCCTGGGCGTCCTCGGAGCTCAGGTAGTTGAGCACGAACTCGCTGGCGGCGAGGGCGTTGGTGGCCTTCGCGCTGATGAAGAACCCGTTGACGCCGATGAACGGGGTCGCCGGCTCGCTGCCACCGGTCGGGATCGGGTCGATGGCGATCTCGAGGCCGGCCTTCTGCATGTCCGGGACGTTCCACGGTCCGGTCAGGAAGTACGGCGACTGACCCTTGTTGAAGGTCTCCTTCGCGATGTCCGCGGTGATGCTCGGGTTCAGCGCGCCGGCGTTCGCCCACGCCGCCAGGTCCTTCGCGAACTCGACGCCGCCAGGGTTGCCGAGGCCGAGCTTGCTCGGGTCGTAGTCGCCGTCGGCGTTGCGCTCGAACACGGGGACGCCGTACGAGGTCTGGATGCCGTAGAGGTGGTACGGGTCGCCCTGCTTCGGGTCGAGCCCGACGAGGAACGGGTACTTCGCCTTGCCGGCGTCGACGACCTTCGTGCCGGCGGCGACGACCTCGTCCATCGTGGTGGCCGGCTCGGCGAGGAGCGCGGTGTTGCGGACGAGCGCCACGTTCTCGATCGCGTACGGGAGGCCGTACGTCTTGCCCTCGTAGGTCATCGCCTGGATGGCCGCGTCCTCGAACTCACCGGCCTTGTCGCCGAGCTCGAGGGGGGCGACGACGCCGTTCTGGACGAACTTCCCGAGCCAGTCGTGCGGGCCGACGATCATGTCAGGACCCTTGCCGGTCGGTACCTGGGTGATGAAGTCGTCACGAGCCGACTGGAAGTCCTTGATGACGAGCTTGACCTCGACGTCCTTGTCCTTCTTGAAGGAGGCGACCGCGTCCTTCAGAGCCGGCGCGCGCTCGGCATCGACCCACATCGTGAGGGTCGAACCCGACGACTTAGCGGAGTCGTCGGCGGCGTCGTCGTCGGACGACCCGCCGCAGGCGCCGAGCAGGAGAGACGAGGCGACGGCCAGGGCAACTGCGGCCAGGACGCCTCTGCGGTTCACGAGCATGAGGTGTGCTCCTTCGTAAGAGTGGAATCGGTTCCATTTCTAAGCGACAAGAGTTACCTCAAGCAAGTCGCGCGACGAAACCTGATCGCAACATTTCGATAACGGGCCTCCGTACGGGCCGGATGGCCGGATAAGCCATGGGTGTTGACTATGGTGTAATCGCTTCCACAAATCCGGCCTCGAAGGAGAGCAGAAATGGCGATCGACGTGGCCCCCCGCGCCGACGGACCCGCCGACACCCCTGTGTCGCAGCGTGACTGGTGGCGTGACGCCGTCGTCTACCAGGTCTATCCGCGCTCCTTCGCCGACGGCGACGGGGACGGCACGGGTGACCTCATGGGCATCGGCGACCGCCTGCCGGCCCTCGCCGGACTCGGAGTCGACGCGGTGTGGCTGTCGCCGTTCTATCCGTCGCCGCAGCGTGACGGGGGCTACGACGTGAGCGACTACTGCGACGTCGATCCCGCTTTCGGGACCCTGGCCGACCTCGACCGTGTCGTCGACGTCGCGCACGCCCACGGCCTGCGGGTGATCATCGATCTCGTCCCGAACCACTGCTCCAGCGACCACCCGATGTTCCGGGCGGCTCTCGCGGCGCCTCCGGACAGCAGGGAGCGAGCGCGTTTCCACTTCCGTGACGGCCGTGGCGAGCACGGTGAGCTGCCCCCGAACGACTGGCAGTCGCACTTCGGCGGCTCCGCGTGGACCCGTGTCACCGAGCCCGACGGGCGCCCGGGGCAGTGGTACCTGCACCTCTTCGACCCCACCCAGCCGGACTTCAACTGGGACAGCGAGGACGTCCTCACCTTCTTCGACGAGGTCCTCGACTTCTGGCTCGCGCGGGGTGTGGACGGCTTCCGCGTCGACGTCGCCCACGCGCTCGTCAAGGCCCCCGGCCTGCCCGACTGGGGCGGACGGGCCGATGGCGCCAGCTCACCCGGGTTCCCCGGCCACGAGGCCCCGATGTTCGACCAGCCCGGCGTGCACGCCGTCTACGAGCGCTGGCGCGAGCGGCTCGAGCGCTGGGGGCCCGACCGCATCCTGTGCGCCGAGGCCAACGTCGCGCCCCTCGAGCGCGCCGCCAAGTGGGTCCGTCCGCGAGAGATGCACCAGGCGTTCAACTTCGCCTACCTCCACGCGCCGTGGGACGCCGTCGCCCTGCGCCGCGTCATCGACGAGTCGCTCGCCGCGTTCGGTGGCGTGGGCGCACCGAGCACGTGGGTCCTGTCCAACCACGACGTCGTCCGCCACGCCACGCGCTTCGCGCTGGTCGACGCCGCTCACGTCGCCCATGGGCACGGCTTCCGGGCCGACACGCCCCTCGACCCCGAGCGGGGGGAGCGGCGGGCTCGTGCCGCCACGGCGCTCATGCTGGCACTGCCCGGTGCCGTCTACCTCTACCAGGGCGAGGAGCTCGGGCTGCCCGAGGTGCTGGACATCCCCGACGACCAGCGGCACGACCCCTACTTCCTGCGCAGCGGTGGCGCCGTGGTCGGCCGCGACGGCTGCCGGGTGCCGATCCCGTGGGAGGCGCACGCCCCCGCGTACGGCTTCAACGGCAGCGGCTCCTCCTGGTTGCCACAGCCCGCGCAGTGGGCCCGCTACGCCCGCGACGTCCAAGGCGCCGAACCGACGTCGACCCTGGCGCTCTACACCCACGCCCTGGCGACGCGAAAGGTCCTCGGGCTCGGCGCGGGTTCGTTACGGTGGGTCCGCGCCGACGAGCCGGCGGTGCTCGCCTTCGTCAACGGGGAGGTCCTCGTGGTCGCCAACCTCTCCGACCACCCCGTCCCTGCCGAGGCCGACGAGATCGTGCTCGAGAGCGTCCCGGGTGCGGTCAGCGACGGACTCCTGGCCCCGGACGCGACCGCGTGGTTCCGCGCGCCGGCCGGCACGGGTCTGACGGAAGGCTGATCCGGTGGCGGGAGTGACGATCAAGGACGTCGCCGAACGGGCGGGTCTGTCGGTCGCCACCGTGTCGCGCGCGCTCAGCGGGCGCGGTCACGTCTCGGAGACCGCCCGGACGCTGAGCGCCCAGGCTGCTCGTGACCTGGGCTACGTCGCCTCGTACAACGCGGCCAGTCTCGCCTCGGGACGCAGCAAGAACGTCGGGCTGGTCGTGCCCTGGGTGAACCGCTGGTTCTTCAGCACGATCATCGAGACCGCATCGACGGTTCTGGCGGCGGCGGGGTACGACGTCACTCTCTACTACCTCGGTGGCGGCAAGCGCGAGCGTGGGCTCGTCTTCAGCGACTTCCTGCTCCGCAAGCGTGTCGACGGGCTCCTTGCCGTGGCGCTCGAGCTCGACGACACCGAGCGCGTCGACCTGTTGCGAGTCGGCACCCCGGTCGTCTGCATCGGCGGCGTGATCCCCGGCGTGTCGACGGTCAGCGTCGACGACTTCGCGACCGCGCGTCTCGCCACCGACCATCTCGTCGCGCTCGGACACCGCCGCATCGCGCACATCGGCTGGGAGGGCGCCGGGGACTTCGCTCTGGCAGCGACCCGGGAGGACGGCTATGCGCGGGCGCTGCGCGATGCGGGCCTCGAGGTCGCACCGGAGCTGGTCGCCCTCGGAGACTTCACGATGCAGGAGGGCTACTCCACCGCCAAGCGTCTGCTGTCCGACCCACGACTGCGTCCGACCGCGATCTCTGCCGCCTCCGACGAGCTGGCCATCGGGGCGATCACCGCCGCGCGGGACCTCGGTCTGGACGTGCCGCGTGACGTGTCGGTGGTGGGGATCGACGGGCACGACCTCGGCGGCGTGTTCGGTCTGACGACGGTCGACCAGCACGTGCGCGAGCAGGCGACCCAGGCCGCCGACCTTCTCCTCCGCCAGCTCGACGACGACTCCGTGGACCGCGAGCCCGTCCACACCGAGCTCGGCCTGGACCTCGTGATCCGCTCGAGCACGATGGCTCCACGCCCGGACGGGCCACGCACGCGGTAGCGTGCCTCGGGTGGCTGTGTCCTCCCAGCGTTCGGGCATGAGCGGCATGCTGACGGCGTTGGCGCACCCCGTCCGCATCCTCCCGGCGACGTTCGTGCTCGGCAGCGTCGCCGGCACCCTCCTCCTGCTCCTCCCAGGCATGCGGACCGACGGTCAGCAGGGTGGCGCGGTCCTGCCGGCCGCCTTCACGTCGGTGTCCGCGGTGACCGTGACCGGACTCAGCACGGTCGACGTCTCGTCCTACTGGACGCCGCTCGGGCAGGTCGTCATCCTCGTGCTCGTCCAGGTCGGCGGCTTCGGCTTCGTCACCCTGGCCACGATCCTGGGTGTCGTCGTCGGGGGCCGGATCGGCCTGCGCTCGCGGCTCGCCACCCAGATGGACCTCCACCTCGTCAACCTCGGAGAGGTGATCCCGCTCGTCCGGCGGATCCTCGTGACGATGCTGGGCTTCGAGGCCGTGGTCGCCGTGGTGCTGACCTTCGGGTTCGAGTCGCGTCACGACGAAGGCTGGGGCGAGGCGATCTGGCACGGGATCTTCTACTCGGTGATGGCGTTCAACAACGCCGGCTTCGCGCTGGCACCCGACAGCCTCGTCCAGTACGTCGGCGACGCCGCGCTGATCCTGCCGATCTCGATCGCGGTCTTCGTGGGGGCGGTGGGCTTCCCCGTCCTCGCGGAGCTGTCACGCCGGTGGAGGCGCCCCGACCGCTGGTCGATCCACACCAAGCTCACCGTGTGGGGCTCGTTCCTCCTGCTGGGCGCCGGGACGGTCCTGTTCGGGGTCGTGGAGTGGTCGAACCCCGCGACGATGGGCGGCCAGTCGTTCGGCGAGAAGCTCGTCACGTCGTTCGAGGGCGGCATCATGCCGCGTTCGGGTGGGTTCAACTCCATCGACTACGGGGAGGCCCGGTCCGAGACGACCCTGATCACAACCATCATGATGTTCATCGGCGGCGGGTCGGCCAGCACCGCCGGTGGCATCAAGATCACGACGTTTCTCCTGCTCGGCTACGTGATCCTCGCGGAGGTGCGTGGTGACCCCGACGTCACCATCGGTTCGCGGCGGATCGGGGTCAGCACCCTGCGGCAGGCGCTCACCGTCGCCCTGCTGGCGGTGATGCTCGTCGTGACCTCGACACTGGCGCTGCTCGTGGTGGCGGAGGTGAGCCTGGACGAGGCGTTGTTCGAGGCGACGTCGGCGTTCGCCACCGCCGGTCTCTCCATGGGCGTCACCGGTGATCTCCCGCCCGCCGGCCAGGCGGTGCTGATGTTCTTGATGTTGATCGGCCGTGTCGGTACGGTCGCGACGGCGTCAGCACTCGCCCTGCGTGCCCGCCCGCGTCGCTTCCACCTGCCCGAAGAGCGACCGATCATCGGCTAGGAGAAGATGACCCGTGCCCAAGAACTCGACCCCTCCGCCCGACGCCCCCGTGCTCGTCGTCGGCCTCGGTCGCTTCGGCACCGCCGTCGCGTCGTCTCTGACCCGCCTGGGACACGAGGTGCTGGCGATCGACGAGAGCATGGAGCTCGTCCAGAAGTGGGCGACGGAGTTCACCCACACGGTCCAGGCCGACTCCACCGACGAGGAGGCGCTGCGCCAGATCGGTGCTGACCAGTTCGACCGCGCCGTGGTAGGCATCGGCACCGACATCGAGGCGAGCGTGCTCAGCGTGCTGACGCTCACCGAGCTCGGCGTTCGCGAGATCTGGGCCAAGGCGATCAACAAGAAGCACGGCAAGATCCTCGAGCGCGTCGGCGCGCGCCACGTCGTGTATCCCGAGTCGGCGATGGGCGAGCGGGTCGCTCACGTGGTCTCGGGGTCGATGATCGACTTCATCGAGTTCGACGACGGCTTCGCCATCGCGCGTACGGCGGCACCGTCGGGAGCGGTCGGTCGCACGCTCGCGGAGTCCGCGCTCCGCCACCAGTACGGCATCACCGTGGTCGGCGTGAAGCGACCGGGGTCGGACTTCACCTACGCGCGGCCCGAGACGTTCCTCGGTGAGTTCGACGAGCTGATCGTCTCGGGGCCGACCAAGAAGGTCGAGCGGTTCGCCGGCCTCTCCTGACGCTCGCGGGTCACTCTTTTGCGCCCGCGGGTCACTCTCTGGCGCTCGCGGGTCAGTCCGGCACGTCCTGGCCGAGAACGTGAACCCACGACCCCCAGGCGCTTCGGACCATCTCCTCGAGAGAGTGACGCATCCGCCATTCGAGGTCCCGAGCGGCGAGGTCGCCCGAGGCGACGATGCGCGCAGGGTCGCCGGGGCGTCGTGGACCGGTCTCGGGGACGAAGTCGACACCGGTGACGTGCGCGATGGTGTCCATGATCTGGCGCACCGAGACGCCCTCGCCGCTCCCGAGGTTGTACACGTCCTCGAGCAAGGCCTCCTCCGCGAGGGAGCGCGCGGCGACGACGTGGCTGTGGGCGAGGTCCGACACGTGGACGTAGTCGCGCACGCAGGTGCCGTCCGGCGTCGGGTAGTCGACGCCGTTGATGACAGGGACGCCGCCGTCGGTCAACGTCTTGAAGACCTTCGGGAAGAGGTTGTGTGGGCTGGAGTCGTAGAGGTCGTCGTCGCCGGAGCCGACCACGTTGAAGTAGCGCAGCGAGGTCTGCCGCAGCCCGGTGGCTCGGGCCTGCGCCCGCAGCACCCACTCGTCGACGAGCTTGCTCTCGCCGTACGGCGACTCCGGAGCCGTCGGCGTCGACTCGGTGACGAGGTCGGTGTCGGGCGTCCCGTAGACCGCGGCCGAGGACGAGAAGACGACCGAGTTCACGCCGACCTCGGCCAGCGCCTGCAGCAGGTGGACGGTGCCGGTGACGTTCTGCTCGTAGGTGTGGATCGGACGCTGGACCGACACGCCTGCGTACTTGAACGCAGCGAGGTGCACCACCCCGACGACCCCGTGCTCGCGCAGGACCGTACGGACGAGCTCGGTGTCGGTGACGTTGCCCTCGACGAACGGGACGTCGGCGGGGACGAACTCGCGGTGGCCCGACTCGAGCGAGTCGAGCACGACGACGCCGATCCCGGCGTCGGTGAACGCGCGGACGACGTGGGAACCGATGTAGCCGGCGCCGCCGGTCACGAGCCAGGTCATGCGATCGACCCTAACCGACCACGACGCGCAGGATCCGGTCGTCGTCGGCTCCCGGCTCCCCGCGACCGTCGGTGTTGCTGGTCGTCACCCACAGGCTTCCGTCGGGTGCCGGCACGGCGTTGCGCACGCGCCCGAGGCCGGCGTCGCCGAGGCGGCGGCGCGGTCGGGCGGCGTCGGCCCCGGACAGCGGCACCGCCCACACGCACTGACCACGCAGCGCAGCCACGTACGCCGTCCCGTACGCGACGCCGACGCCCGCAGGCGACGCGTCGTCGGTGCTCCACCACGCCTTCGGCCCGACGAGACCGCGTTCGTCCGTGGGCCCCTCCGTCTGGGGCCACCCGTAGTTGCCGCCACGCTCGACGAGGTTGAGCTCGTCGGTGGTCTGGTCGCCGAACTCGGCCGCCCACAGCCTGCCCTGTGCATCGAACGCGAGCCCTTCGACGTTGCGGTGGCCGTAGGACCAGACGCGGTTGCCGAAGGGGTTGTCCTCGGCGGCACGGCCGTCGAGGGTCATCCGCAGCACCTTGCCCGAGGGTGAGTCGACGTCCTGGGCTCGGTCGCGTTCGCCGGCGTCACCGGTGCTGGCGTAGAGCATCCGGTCGGGTCCGATCACGAGGCGGCCGCCGTTGTGGTTGAACGCTCGCGGTATCCCGTCGAGCAGCACCTGCGGGCGTCCGAGGCGGCGTCCGTCGTACGACATCCGCACGATCCGGTTGTCGTCTGGGGACGTGAGGTAGGCGATCACGGCGTCGCCGCCGGGGACGAGGACGATCCCCAGGAGCCCGCCCTCGCCGCTGTCGGTGTCGACGTCGGGCACCTCACCGATCGTCGTCGCGTTGCCGCCCCCGACCTTGACCACCCGCGCGGTGTCTCGTTCGGTCACGAGGGCCTGGCCAGCATCGAGGAACGCGAGCCCCCACGGCACCGTCAGTCCGTCGGCGACCACACCGTCGATCCGGAGACGGGTCGGGTCGTCGGGGCCGCGGGGAGCGGGCGTCGTCGGGGGCACCGACGACGGGTCGGTGGTGGGAACGGTCGTCGGAGCCGGGTCGGTGGAGCCGTCTCCGCGGCAGCCGGTGGCCAGGCCGGCTCCGGCGACGGCGAGCGCAACGAGAAGCTCGCGGCGAGTCAGCGTCATGGGGAGAGTGTGGCCCACCGGTGGTGACGGGACCGGTGGCACGACCTCCGACGACGTCATCTTCTGCCCTGCCGATGCCGCGCTTCGGGAGTAACGTGCCGTTCGGGACAGACCTCTGACCCGACACCACCGACGACCGGGAGGGCGGATGGACGGCACCGTGGTCTGGGCGGCAGACGAGAGGCTTCGTCTGGACACCGGCTTCTCCGACTACCTGATCATCCTGATCTACTTCGCCTTCGTCCTCGGCATCGGCCTCCTCGCCAAGCGCCAGGTCTCCAGCAGCATCGACTTCTTCCTGTCGGGGCGCTCGCTGCCCGCGTGGGTGACCGGTCTGGCCTTCATCTCAGCCAACCTCGGCGCGGTCGAGATCATGGGCATGTCGGCCAACGGTGCGCAGTACGGTCTGCCGACGATGCACTACTTCTGGATCGGCGCGGTGCCGGCGATGCTGTTCCTCGGCGTCGTGATGATGCCGTTCTACTACGGCTCCAAGGTCCGCAGCGTGCCGGAGTTCATGCGGATGCGGTTCGGGACGGGCGCGCACCTGGTCAACGCGTTGAGCTTCGCCGTGGCCCAGCTGCTGATCGCCGGCGTCAACCTCTATCTGCTCGCGCGCATCGTCAACGTCATCCTCGGCTGGCCGTTGTGGGTGTCGCTGATCGCCGCAGCGATCGTGGTTCTGACCTACACCACCCTCGGTGGCCTGTCGGCGGCGATCTACAACGAGGTCCTCCAGTTCTTCGTCATCGTCGCGGCGCTGCTGCCGCTCACGCTCGTGGCTCTGCACAAGGTCGGCGGGGTCAGCGGGCTCACCGACAAGATCTCGGCCACCCCGGGCGGCAGCGAACAGCTCTCGTCCTGGCCCGGCACCAACCTCACGGGCATCGACGACCCGTTCTGGTCCGTCGTGGGGATCGTGTTCGGACTCGGCTTCGTGCTGTCGTTCGGCTACTGGACGACGAACTTCGTCGAGGTGCAGCGGGCGATGGCGTCGAAGTCGATGTCGGCCGCGCGCAGCGCCCCGATCATCGGCACCTTCCCCAAGATGTTCGTCCCGTTCATCGTCGTCGTCCCCGGCATGATCTGCGCCGTGCTGATCCCGGAGATGATCGACCTCAAGGCCGGCGACGACAGCTCCGGGGTCGCGTACAACGACGCGATCCTCCTCCTGATACGCGACCTGCTGCCCAACGGCATGCTCGGACTCGCGATCGCAGGCCTCCTCGCGTCGTTCATGGCCGGCATGGCAGCCAACATCTCGGCGTTCAACACGGTCTTCAGCGTGGACCTCTGGCAGCAGTACGTCCGCAAGGACAAGCCGGACGGCTACTACACGAGCGTCGGCCGCTGGGCCACGGTCGGTGCGACCGTGGTGGCGATCTTCACCGCGCTGATCGCGTCGAGCTACTCGAACCTGATGGACTACCTCCAGACCTTGTTCGGGTTCTTCAACGCCCCGTTGTTCGCGACGTTCATCCTCGGCATGTTCTGGAAGCGGATGACCGCCACCGCCGGTTGGGTCGGTCTCGTGTCCGGCACGGCAGCAGCGGTCGTCGTCGCCTTCCTCAGCGAGGACGCCTTCGGCAGCGCCAGTGTGGGCGTCATCCCGCTCGGGGGCCAGGGTGCGAGCTTCGTCGCGGCGAGCGCAGCGTTCGTGGTCGACATCGTGGTCAGCTACGTCGTGAGCCTGATGACCCAGCCGAAGCCGGCCGCCTCGCTACGTGGCTTCGTCTACTCGCTGACGCCCAAGGACCAGCTGCGCGACCCGCTCGCGCACCTGCTCCCGTGGTACCAGCGCCCGACCGTGCTCGCCGCGATCTCGTTGGTCATGGTGATCGCCTTGAACATCATCTTCTGGTGAGAAGGAGCAACGATGGCTGAGGGCAAGAGCCGCTTCAAGATCGCGTCGGCGTTCGACATCCGGACGATCATCGGTGCCCTGATGGGCATCTATGGCGTGATCCTGACCTTCCTCGGCATCTTCAACGCCTCCGACGCCGAGCTGAGCAAGGCCGACGGCTTCAACGTCAACCTCGTCAACGGGCTGATCCTGCTCGGCGTCTCGGCCGTGTTCATCATCTGGGCGATCCTGCGGCCGCTGGTCGTCGAGGACGTGCCGCCTGAGGCGCTGGAGGACCGCGACCAGCGCGCCGAGTAGCGCGCTAGCATGGGAGCCGTGTACGACCTGCACCTTGTCGAGCCACGCTGATCCCGACCCCGTCAGCGTGGCAGCCCCTCTGCCCAGAGGGGCTGTTCTGTGTACGGGCACGGTTCGGTGTCGCAGATCACCCGGTCGTACGAGGACGTCATTGCGGAGGAGACCCAGGTGAGCACCCAGCAGGGCGAGGCGGCGTCGTACGACGTCCGCGCGGTCCAGGACAAGTGGCGCGCGGTGTGGGACGAGCTGCGGCCGTACGACGCCGACGGCACCGACCCCGGTCGCGAGCGGCGCTACGCGCTCACGATGTTCCCCTACCCGTCCGGCGACCTCCACATGGGCCACGGCGAGGTCTTCGCGCTGCACGACATGCTGGCGCGCTACTGGCGGCTCAAGGGCTACGACGTGCTCAACCCGATCGGCTGGGACTCCTTCGGGCTGCCCGCCGAGAACGCTGCCATCAAGCGCAACGAGAACCCAGCGACGTTCACGTACGACAACATCGAGACGCAGGCCGAGTCGATCCGGCGCTACGGCGTGAGCTTCGACTGGACGCGTCGCCTGCACACCTCCGACCCCGAGTACTACCGCTGGACCCAGTGGCTGTTCCTGCGGCTGTTCGAGCGGGGCCTGGCCTACCGCAAGGCGTCCTACGTCAACTGGTGTCCCAACGACCAGACCGTGCTCGCCAACGAGCAGGTCGTCCAAGGGTTCTGCGAGCGCTGCGGCGCCGTGGTCACCAAGCGCGAGCTGACCCAGTGGTACTTCAAGATCACCGACTACGCCCAGCGGCTGCTCGACGACATGCAGCAGCTGGAGGGCCGGTGGCCCGAGCGCGTGCTGACCATGCAGCGCAACTGGATCGGACGCTCAGAGGGTGCGTGGGTGTCGTTCGTGGTCGAGGGGCGCGAGGAGCCCGTGCGGGTCTTCACCACCCGGCCCGACACGCTGTACGGCGCGACGTTCATGGTCGTCGCCCCCGACGCCACGCTGGCCGGTGAGCTGGTGTCCGACGATCAGCGGCCCGCCTTCGAGGCGTACCTCGAGCGCACCAAGCAGGCCACGGAGATCGAGCGCCAGTCCACCGACCGTCCGAAGACCGGGGTGTTCCTGGGCGTCCACGCGACCAACCCGCTGACGGGCGAGCCCATGCAGGTGTGGGCCGCCGACTACGTCCTGGCCGACTACGGGTCCGGCGCCGTGATGGCCGTGCCGGCCCACGACCAGCGCGACCTCGACTTCGCCCGGACGTACGACCTGCCGGTCCGCCGCGTCGTCGACGTGCCGGGGGAGGGTGACCCGGCCGAGACCGGCGTCGCGACCACCGGTGACGGGGCGTACGTCGGCTCGCCGGTGCTGGAGGGCGTCACCGACAAGGCCGAGGGCATAGAGGTGACGATCGAGACGCTGACCGAGAAGGGGTTGGGCGAGGGCACGGTCAACTTCAGGCTGCGCGACTGGCTGCTCAGCCGTCAGCGCTACTGGGGCTGCCCGATCCCGATCGTGCACTGCCCCGACTGCGGTGAGGTCGCGGTGCCCGACGAGCAGCTGCCCGTCGAGCTGCCCTACCTGACCGGCGCCGACCTCGCGCCGAAGGGCACCTCCCCGCTGGCCGCCGCGACGGACTGGGTCAACACCACCTGCCCCCGCTGTGGTGGCGCCGCGCAGCGTGACACCGACACGATGGACACGTTCGTCGACTCCTCGTGGTACTTCCTGCGCTACTGCTCGCCCGACCGGACCGACGCGCCGTTCGCCCCCGAGGACGTCAACCGGTGGATGCCGGTCGACATGTACGTCGGTGGGGTCGAGCACGCGATCCTGCACCTGCTCTACAGCCGCTTCTTCACCAAGGTGCTCCACGACATGGGCCTGGTGGACTTCGTCGAGCCGTTCACATCGCTGATGAACCAGGGCCAGGTCATCAACGAGGGCAAGGCGATGAGCAAGTCGCTCGGCAACGGCGTCGACCTCGGTCAGCAGATCGAGCAGTTCGGCGTCGACGCGGTGCGCCTGACGCTGCTGTTCGCCGGGCCACCCGAGGACGACATCGACTGGGCCGACGTGTCACCGACAGGCTCGTCGAAGTTCCTGCAGCGGGCGTGGCGCGTTGCGCACGAGGTGGCGAGCGATCCGGGTGCCGACGTCACCGCCGGTGACGTCGCGCTGCGTCGGGTCACGCACAAGACGGTGGCCGACGCCGAGCAGCTCTACGAGTCCAAGCGCTTCAACGTGGTGATCGCGCGTGTGATGGAGCTCGTGAACGCCACGCGCAAGACGATCGACTCCGGTGCGGGTGCGGCCGATCCCGCGGTCCGCGAGGCGGCAGAGGTCACGGCGATCCTGCTCAGCACGGCAGCGCCCTACGTCGCCGAGGAGATGTGGGCGGAGCTCGGCCACGCTCCCTCGGTCTCGCAGCAGCCGTGGCCGACGGTCGACCCGGCCCTGCTGGTCGACGACACCGTCACGTGCGTGGTCCAGGTCAAGGGGAAGGTGCGCGGCAAGCTCGAGGTCGCGCCCTCGATCTCCGACGACGAGCTCGAGGCGCTCGCACTGGCCGAGCCCAACGTCGCACGGCACCTCGAGGGCGCCGTGATCCGCAAGGTGATCATCCGCGCTCCGAAGCTCGTCAACATCGTCGTCTGATCACGCGGTCGCGCCGGTCACCACGAGGCTGATCCCCGTGGTGGCCAGGCCGAGCGTCAGGATCGCGGCGCCCGTCCAGATCAGGGCGACCAGTCGGCTGGGGCGCTGCGGGTCGTGCCCCAGGACCGACAGGAAGAAGCCGGCGGGCATCACGATCGCCGCGACGAGGACGCCGAGCGGGCCGAGCCACGCCCATGGGTCGGCGACGTCGGCGGCGCTGGTGAGCAGGAGGGTGACGAGCCCGAGGATCACGAGCACGCCCGCGTGGGCGTGGCCCGCCCGGAAGAACGACGTCTGCAGGGCGTTGGCCGGCTTGCGACCGCCCACGACGCGCAGGAGGAACACCCCGCCCGACTCGATGGTGATCACCGTGAGCACGACGATGCCCGCGGTGAGCGTGGATGCGGCGTTCATACGGTCTCCTGACGTGGGAACCCTCCGTTTTTGGAGAGTGCGACTATCCAATATTAGATAGTGATACTCTCCAGTACGTCAAGGGACTTCTCGAAGGGGACACGTGGTGAGGATCTCCGAGCTCGCCCACGCATCCGGCGTCGCCGTCGCGACGATCAAGTACTACCTGCGCGAGGGCCTGCTCCCGCCCGGTCGATCGACGAGCGCGACGCAGGCGACGTACGACGAGGGCCACCTCCAGAGGCTCCGCCTGATCCGCTCGCTCGTCGAGGTCGGCGGGCTTCCGCTGGCCAAGGTCCGCGCCGTGCTGGCGGTCATCGACGACCCAGGTCCCGACCCGTACGCGGCGGTGGGTGACGCGCTCGCGGCCCTGCCGCCTTACGTCCGCGACGAACCACCGTACGCCCGCGCCACGGCTGCGCTCGAAGCCATCGGCCTCGCCCACGATCCCGGATCAGCGGCGGTGGCCCAGCTCGAAGCGGCGCTCGCCGGTCTCGAGGCGGCGGGACGGCCGCTCGACGCCGAGGCGGTCGGCCGGTACGCCGAGGAGGTCGCGGCGATCGCTCGTCGCGAGGTCGCGTCGGTCGAGCCCGACGGCAGCGGCGTCCACGACGATCCGGTGGCCACCGTGGTCCAGGACGTCGTGCTCGGGACGGTGCTCGTCGAGCCCGTCATCCTCGCGCTGCGACGCATCGTCCACGCGGCGCTGTTCCGCGAACGCCACGCCGCTGGTGACGACGGTCAGAACCCTGCGGCGAGCCGGTAGTAGGCCTGGTTCCAACGCAGCTCGTGGCGCAGCCCGCGCGTCGTGGTCGAGGCGTCGATGTGGACGATCTCGGTGCGCAGCATCTCGGCCAGGTCGTCGAACTCCTCGAACCCGACCGCGGTCGTGAGGACCGTGTGGTGCGGCCCGCCCGTCATCAGCCAGGCCTCGGCCGCCGCCGTCAGCGACGGGTGGGCCTCCCACACCGCGCAGGCGACGGGGAGCCGGGGGAGCGGCTCGTCAGGCTCCACCAGCGTGACGTCGTTGGCGCTCAGGCGGAACCGGTCGCCCTGGTCGGAGAGACCGACGACGATGCCCTCGCCGGGATCGGCCACGAAGCGGAGGCGCACCGGATCCTCCCGCCCTCCCATCGACAACGGATGCACCTCGACGGTCGGGCGCTCCGTGGTGAGGCTCGGGCAGACCTCCAGCATGTGGGCGCCGAGGGACTTCATCCGGCCCGGCGCCAGGCTGTACGTGTAGTCCTCCATGAACGAGGTGCCGCCCGGCCGGCCGGCCGCCATCGCCTTGGTCGCCCGGACCAGCGCCGCCGTCTTCCAGTCGCCCTCGCCGCCGAAGCCGTAGCCGTCGGCCATCAGCCGCTGGACGGCGATGCCCGGGAGCTGCCGCAAACCTCCAAGATCCTCGAAGTTGGTGGTGAACGCACCGAATCCGCCCTCGATGAGGAAGGCCCGTAGGCCGGCCTCGAGCCGAGCGGCATACCGCAGTGCGGCGCGCTGCTCACCGTCGGCGCGCAGAGCGGGGGCGACGGCGTAGAGGTCGTCGTACTCGGCGACGAGCTTGGTGACCTCCTCGTCGCCGACCTGGTCGACGACGGCGACCAGGTCGTTCACGCCGTAGGTGTTGACCGAGACTCCGAGGCGCAGCTCGGCCTCCACCTTGTCGCCCTCGGTGACAGCGACGTCACGCATGTTGTCGCCGAAGCGCGCCAGCCGCAGGGAGCGGAGGTCGGCGAACGCCGCCGCCGCGCGCGCCCAGGTCGCGACCCGGGCGCCGACGGCGGGATCGGTGACGTGGCCGGCGACGGTCTTGCGGGGGATGCCGAGCCTGGTCTGCACGAACCCGAACTCGCGGTCGCCGTGCGCCGCTTGGTTGAGGTTCATGAAGTCCATGTCGATCGTCGCCCACGGGATCTCGACGTGGTGCTGCGTGTGCAGGTGGAGGAGCGGCTTCGCGAGCGCGTCGAGGCCGGAGATCCACATCTTCGCCGGCGAGAAGGTGTGCATCCACGCCACGAGGCCGGCGCAGGCGTCGTCGGCGTTGGCCTCGAGCACGAGGCGGCGGATGGCGTCGGACGAGGTCAGGACGGGCTTCCACACCACCGGGAGCGCCAGGTCGTCGGTGCGGTCGAGCGCGTCGGCGATGTCGCGCGACTGGGCGGCGACCTGGCGGAGGGTGTCCTCGCCGTACAGGGTCTGGCTGCCGGTCAGGAACCACAGGACGCGATCGGTCATCGGTGTTCTCTCTCTCCGGCCCCCTGGCCGTAGGCGTTCTGGTAGCGCTCGTAGAGGCGATCGACGTCCGCAGGGGCGATCTGCACCGGCTCCCCGATCTGGCGGCTGATGTGGACGGTCCGAGCGACGTCCTCGCACATCACGGCGGTCTTCACCGCCTCCAACGCATCCGCGCCGACCGCGAAGACGCCGTGGTTGCGCATCAGGACCGCGCGCGACCGGCTCCGTGCCAGCGTGACGACGATGCCGCGACCGATCGAGTCGTCGCCGATCAGCGCGAACGGACCGATCGGGATCTCCCCGCCGAACTCGTCGGCGATCATCGTCAGCGTGCACGGGATCGGCTCGCCGCGCGCCGCCCACGCCGTCGCGTAGGTCGAGTGGGTGTGCACGACGCCGTTGACGTCCGGTCGGTGGCGATAGACGTAGGCGTGCGCGGCCGTGTCGCTGGACGGAGCCAGGTCACCGTCGAGCAGCCGGCCGTGCAGGTCCGTGACGACGATCGACTCCGGGGTCAGCGCGTCGTACGCGACCCCGCTGGGCTTGATCACCAACGCGTCCTCGCCGGGGACCCGCGCCGAGACGTTGCCAGCCGTCCACACGACGAGGCCGTAGCGCGTCAGCTCGGCGTGCAGGTCGCACACCTCGCGGCGCAGCCTCTCGATGGTCCGGCGGACCTCATCGGCGACCGTCATCGGGCACCTCCGCGTGATCGTGAGGCGTCGTCTCGCAGGGTGCGCAGCCGGTGCATCACGTCGTTGCCACCCCGACCGAAGTAGTCGTGCAGCGTGACGTACTCGGCATAGAGCCGGTCGTACGCACGCGCACGCTCCTCGTCGGGGACGTAGACCGCCTTGCGCACCGACCCCATCGCCTTCGCGGCAGCGCGTATGTCCGCGTACGCGCCGGCCGCGACGGCGGCATGGAGTGCGGCGCCCAAGGCGGGGCCTTGTGCCGACCCGACCGCGGACAGCGGGAGCCCGGTCACGTCGGAGTAGATCTGCATCAGCATCGCGTTGCGGACCAGACCACCCGCGACCACCAGCTCCTCGACGGGCACCCCGCTGCGCCCGAACGCATCGATGATCGTGCGCGTCCCGAACGCGGTCGCCTCGACGAGCGCGCGGTAGACGTCCTCGGGACGCGTCGCGAGGGTCTGGCCGAGCACGACGGCGGAGAGGTCGTGGTCGACGAGGACCGAGCGGTTGCCGCTGTGCCAGTCGAGCGCGACGAGACCGTGCTCACCGACGGCCTGCTCCGCCGCGAGCGCGCTGAGGTGCTCGTGGACGGTGACCCCCGCCGCGGCCGCAGCCTCGTGCACGTACGGCGGCACCCCGTGGTCGACGAACCAGGCGAAGATGTCACCGACGCCGCTCTGGCCCGCCTCGTAGCCCCAGCGTCCCGGCACGATGCCGCCGTCGACCACGCCGCACATCCCCGGGACCTCGCGGAGGACCGACGAGCTCATCACGTGGCACGTCGAGGTCCCCATGATCGCGACCATCTGACCGTCGTCGATCGCCTGTGCCGCCGGCGCGCTCACGTGCGCGTCGACGGTGCCCACGGCGACGGCGATGCCCTCCGGCAGGCCGGTCCACGCCGACGCGGCGGCCGTCAACGTGCCCGCCGCCTCTCCGAGCTCGGCGACCGGCTGATCGACGTGGTCGTCGACGAACCCACCGAACGCGGGATGGAGGGCCGTGAGGAAGTCTGTGTCCGGATAGCGCCCGTCCTGATAGATCGCCTTGTAGCCGGTGGCGCCCGCGTTGCGCACGTACGTCGCGCAGAGCTGCCAGACGATCCAGTCCGACGCCTCCACCCACCGGTCCATCGCGGCGTAGACCTCCGGATCCTCCTCGAGCACCTGGAGCCCTTTGGCGAACTCCCACTCGGACGAGATCAGTCCTCCGTACCGGGACAGCCACGGCTCGTCGCGCTCGGCAGCCAACGCGTTGATGCGGTCGGCCTGCGGCTGCGCCGCATGGTGCTTCCAGAGCTTGACGTACGCGTGCGGGCGGTCCTCGAACCCTTCCACCTCGCACAGCGGGGTGCCGTCGGCGGTGGTCGGCACCATCGTGCACGCGGTGAAGTCGGTGCCGATCGCGATCACGTCGGCGGGGTCGATGCCGGCCTGCCGGATCGCTTCGGGCACGGCCGTCCGAAGGACGTCGATGTAGTCGGACGGCACCTGGAGCGCCCAGGCGGGCGGCAGCCGCCGCTCCGGTCGTCCCGGCAGCGCGTCGGTGACGACCCCGTGGGCGTAGACGGACTCCGCGCTCGCCACCTCTCGGCCGTCCTCGACCGCGACGACGAGCGCGCGACCTGACAGCGTCCCGAAGTCGACCCCCACCACGTACTCTGCCCTGCTCACGAGGACACCTCCGGCCGGTACGGGCGCGCGGTGCTCGCGCGCAGGATCACGTCGGGGGAGACGAGGCGCTCGAGCGGGGGCTCGACCCCCTTGATGCCGGCGTCGAGGAACGCGATCGCCCGACGGCCGACCTCGGCGAAGTCCTGCCGGACCGTCGTGAGGGGTGGCTGCAGGTACTCCGCCTCTGGAGTGTCGTCGAAGCCGACCACGCTGACGTGCTGCGGTGCCGGGCGTCCGCCCTCCTGATAGGCGCGAAGCAGGCCGATCGCCATCTGGTCGTTGGCGACGAAGACGGCCGTCGTCTCCTGGGCGGCGACGAGCGTCCTGCCTGCGGCATAGCCGCTGCGGGCCGACCAGTCGCCGAGCAGCAGCGTGCCCGGGTCGAGCCGCGCGTCGGCGAGGGCTTCCCGCCATCCGGTCTCACGTCCGTCGGCCTCCGTCCAGCTGCGGGGACCCCGTACGTGGGCGATCCGCGTGTGACCGAGCTCGACCAGGTGCGACGTGGCTGCGTACGCCCCCGCACGCTGGTCGACCCCGACGACGTTCGGCGCCTTCGAGAGGTCGCCCTCGACCACGACGAACGGCACTCCGAAGTCCTGGCGGCTCACCAGCTCGAGGGCCTCGACCTGCCCGGCGATCATGACGATCCCCTCGACCGCTTGGCGCAGCAGGTGGTCGATCGCGTCGGTGAGCGTGGACTCGGTGACCGACGCGAGGCTCACGGACCCGGCGAACCATCCCGCACCGCGGGCGGCGTCCTCGACCGTGCGGTGGATGCTGTTGGGCCCGTACAGGCCGCTGCCGGTGCTGATGATGCCGATCGTCGAGGACCGTCGAGTGACCAGTGCCCGCGCGGCGGTGTTGGGTCGGTAGCCCAGCTGGCGGATCACCGACTCGACGCGCTCACGGGTGGACGGGCGGATGTTGGGGGAGCCGTTGATGACGCGGGAGACGGTCTGGTGGGAGACCCCCGCAGCCCGGGCCACGTCCGCCATCACCGGTGGGCTCTGACGATCGGTGCTCACGAGATCTCCCGGCGGTTGAAGAAGCGTTGCAGGACGACGAAGACGAGCAGCAGCGCGCCGATCGAGATCCGCGTCCACCACGAGCTCAGTGTCCCGTCGAAGGAGATGAACGTCTGGATGGTGCCGAGCACCAGCACCCCGAGGAGCGAGCCGATCACCAGCCCGTACCCACCGGTCAGCAGCGTGCCACCGATCACGACCGCGGCGATGGCATCGAGCTCCATGCCGACCGCGTGCAGGCTGTAGCCGGAGAGCATGTAGAGGGAGAAGAGCAGGCCGCCGAGCGAGGAGCAGAAGCCGCTGATCGCGTACACGCCCACCTTCACGCGTGCGACGGACAGACCCATCAGCACCGCAGAGGCCTCGCTCCCGCCGACGGCGTACACGCTGCGCCCGAAGCGGGTCAGGTGCAGCACCCACGCCGCGGCGAGCACCACGGCGAGCGCGATCAACACCGTCGGGGTCACGTAGAGCTCCCCGGGAAGCGTGATCGACGCAGCGGAGATCGACTGGAACGTCTCGTCCCTGATCGGGATCGACTTCACGCTGATGAGGTAGCAGAGCCCGCGGGCCAGGAACATCCCCGCCAGCGTCGCGATGAACGGCTGCACCTCGAAGTAGTGGATGACCAGGCCCATCGCCAGCCCGAGCGCGGTCCCGGTGAGCAGGACCGCCAGGATCGCCAGCGCCGGCGGCCAGCCGGCGCGCAACGTCGCCGCCGCGATCATCGTCGACAGGGCGACGACTGAGCCGACCGACAGGTCGATGCCGCCGGTGAGGATGACGAACGTCATGCCGACCGCGAGCACGATGAGGAACGCGTTGTCCACGAAGAGGTTGAGGACGACCTGAGGCGAGGCGAAGCCCTCGTAGCGGACCGCACCGACTCCGAACATCCCGACGAGCAGGGCGAACGTCGCCAGGACGGGGAGCAGCTGGGACGGAGGGGAGTAGCCCTTCACCCGGTCGGCGAGGGAGCGCGTGGCGACCTCCGGCCTGGTCACGGTGCTCATGCTCGACCTGCTCTCACGAGGGCGGATCGGTCGCGTCGACGACGCCAGACCGCAGCCCGTGCCTTGGGCGACTGGAGGAGGCAGACCGCGATGACGACGACGGCCTTGAAGAGGTAGTTGGTCTCCGCCGGGATGCCGATGGTCGGGATGGTGGTCGAGAGCGTCTGGATGAACAAGGCGCCCACCAACGTCCCCGCCAGCGAGAACCTCCCGCCGGCCAGCGACGTACCCCCGATGACGACGGCGAGGATCGCGTCGAGCTCGATCCACAGACCGGCGTTGTTCGCGTCGGCCGCGCTGGTGTTGGCCGCGATCATCAGTCCGGCCAGGCCGGCGCAGAACGCAGAGAAGACGTAGACGGTCCACAGGATCGTCCGTGAGCGCACGCCGGCGAGCCGACTCGCCTCGGGATTGACCCCGACGGACTCGACCAGCATCCCGAGCGCGGTACGGCGGGTGACCAGCGCGGTGACCGCGAACACCGCCATGGCGATGAGGACCGCGATCGGGAGCGTCAGGAGGTAGCCGGCGCCGAGTCCTCGGAAGAAGGAGTTGTTCACCGTGGTGATCTGGCCTCCGGTGACCAGCATCGCGAGGCCGCGCCCGGCGGTCATGAGCACGAGCGTCGCGATGATGGGTTGGATCCCGAGCACCGACACGAGGAAGCCGTTCCAGAGGCCGAGGAGGACACACACGGCGAGGGCGAGCGTGACCGCGGTGATCGCGGTCCCGGTCGACGCGGGGGCGGGGGACCCGGCGAGATGGACGCACGCGACCGCGCCCGCGATGGCCGCGATGGCCCCGACCGACAGGTCGATGCCGCGGGTCGCGATGACCAGGGTCATGCCCAGGGCGACCAGGAGCACGGGCGCGCCGTTGCGGGCGATGTCGACGAGGCTCCCGTAGAGGTGGCCGTCCTGCATCCGGATCTGGAGGAACGACGGCGTGGCGGCCACGTTGACGGCGAGCAGGAGGACCAGTGCGAGCACGGGCCAGAAGAGGCGGTGCCGGGCGAGGTCACGCACGGGCGGACTCCTCCTCACGCGCGATGATCGCCATGAGGTCGTCGGTGGTCACCCCGGTGTTCGGGATCTCATCGACCTTGTGACGGTCGCGCATCACCACCAGCCGGTCGCTCAGCCGCAGCACCTCCTCGAGCTCGGCCGAGATGAAGACGATGCCCATCCCTTCGTACGCGAGATCGTCGACGACCTGCTGGATCTGTGCCTTGGCGCCCACGTCGATGCCGCGGGTGGGCTCGTCGAGCAGAAGCACGTCGGGCTGCATGATCAACCACCGCGCGAGCAGCACCTTCTGCTGGTTGCCACCGCTGAGGTTGCGCATCAGCGCGTCCGGGTTCGCCGGGCGGATGTCGAGCATCTCGAGGTGCTTGATCACGAGCTGGTCGCGGGTACGTGGTGGCACCGGACGGAGCCAGCCGCGAGCGGCCTGCAGACCGAGCATCATGTTCTCGGCGACCGTGAGGTCGCCGATCACCCCCTCGGAACGGCGGTTCTCGCTGGAGAAGCCGATCTTGTGGTCCACGGCCCGACGCGGTGACCGAAGCGCGACCCGGCGCCCGCGAACCTCGACGCTTCCGCTGTCCGAGGCGTCGGCACCGAACAGGAGCCGCGCCAGCTCGGTGCGGCCCGAGCCCAGCAGGCCCGCGATACCGATCACCTCACCGTCGTAGACGTCGAGGTCGGTCGGGGCGAGCGACCCCTTGCGCCCCAGACCCCTCGCGCGCAGGACGGGCGTACGGCGTTCGTCCGGCTGGCGGGAGGGCTCACGGTGCAGCCGCTCGAGGACCTCGAGCTCGCGCCCGAGCATCTCCTCGACGAGCTCCAGGCGCGTGACGTCACGCGTGAGGTGCTCACCGACGATGCGACCGTTGCGGAGCACGGTCATCCGGTCGGAGATCGCGAAGACCTGCTCGAGGAAGTGGGAGACGAAGAGGATCGCGACACCTTGGGAGCGCAGGGACCGGACGACCTCGAACAGCTTGGCGACCTCCTCGCTGTCGAGGCTTGCCGTCGGCTCGTCGAGCACGAGGACGCGGGCCTCGATGTCCACCGCACGACCGATCGCGACCAGTTGCTGCACGGCGATCGGATGGTCACCGAGGCGGGAACGGGGCGAGATGTCGAGCCCGAGCCGGCCGAGCAGCTCGCTCGCGCGACGGTTCATCCGCCGGTGGTCGATGCGCCCCAGCCGACGAGGCTCCCGACCGAGGAGCATGTTCTCGGCCACGCTCAGGTTGGTGCAGAGGTTGACCTCTTGGTAGACCGTGCTCACCCCTGCGTCCTGCGCAGCCGCGGGCCCGGTGAA
Organism: Mumia sp. zg.B53; assembly: GCF_019550935.1. Classification (NCBI taxonomy): domain Bacteria; kingdom Bacillati; phylum Actinomycetota; class Actinomycetes; order Propionibacteriales; family Nocardioidaceae; genus Mumia; species Mumia sp. zg.B53. Next base: position 467,847 of record NZ_JAHWCK010000002.1, read on the forward strand.
GGCATGCTCGGCTCCACCGACCCAGATCGTGCCCGAGTCGGTCGCGTACACGCCGGTGAGGGCCTTGATCAACGTCGACTTCCCCGCGCCGTTCTCGCCCAACAGTGCGTGCACCTCTCCCGGGAACAGCCGGAAGTCGACGTCGTCGAGCGCCGTCACCCCGGGGAACCTGATCGTGATCCCGGTCATCTGGACCACCGGGTCGACCGGCGTCCGTCCCCGGGGCGACGTCCCCGAGGAGGGGTACGCGTCGGCGGACATGTGGGTCATCTCGAGTCCTCGCCTCGTGTCGGGACGGGTGTGGCGGCCGGGCAGCCGGTCGGCGGTGGCGCCGACCGGCTGTCAGCGCTCAGTACTGACGGTCGGGCAGCGCAGCCTTGGCCTGCTCCTGGTCGAACGTCGTCTCCTCGGTGACCACGCGCTCGGGCACCTCCTCGCCGGCGACGACCTTCTGGGCGAGGTCCATCAGCTGCGGGCCGAGCAACGGGTTGCACTCGACGATGAAGTTGATCTTGCCCTGGGACAGCGCCGTCATCCCGTCCTTGACGGCGTCGACGGTGATGATCTTGATGTCGGTCCCGGGCTTCTTGCCGGCCGCCTCGATGGCCTCGATGGCGCCGAGCCCCATGTCGTCGTTGTGGGCATAGACCACGTCGATGTCCGGCTGCGACTTCAGGAACGACTCCATGACCTTCTTGCCCCCGTCGCGGGTGAAGTCACCGGTCTGCGACGCAGTGACCTCGATCCTCGGGTCCGCGCCGATCTTCTCCTTGAATCCGTCGGCTCGATCGATCGCGGGTGCCGCGCCGGTCGTCCCCTCGAGCTGGACCACGTTGATCGAGCCGTTGGTGTCGGTGTCTGCTGCGTCGGCGTTCTCGACGAGCCAGTCGCCGGCCTTCTCGCCTTCGAGGACGAAGTCGGAGCCCAGGAAGGTCTCGTACAGTGACGTGTCGTCGGAGTCGACCGAGCGGTCGGTGAGGATCACCGGGATCTTGGCCCGCTTGGCTTCCTGGAGGACGGTGTCCCACCCCGTCTCAACCACCGGGCTGAAGGCGATCACGTCGACCTTCTGCTGGATGTAGGACCGGATGGCCTTGATCTGGTTCTCCTGCTTCTGCTGGGCGTCGGAGAACTTGAGGGTCACGCCCTCTTGCTTCGCGGTGTCCTTGATGGACTTCGTGTTGGCTGTGCGCCACCCGCTCTCGGCGCCGACCTGGGCGAAGCCCATGGTGATGCTGTCGTCGTCCGACGCGTCGCTGCTGTCGCCGCCCCCGCACGCGGCGAGGCTGCCGACGAGCACGGCGCCGACGGCGGCTGCGCTCACTCTCCTGATCATGAGGTTCCTCCGTCTACGGGGCCGGCACCGGCTCTGGTGCGGGCCAGGGGCGCAGGCGGACAACTGCTCCCCAGTCGCTCTCAATGTGACGGACGCCACACTGATAAGAAGAGATTGTTAACGCTCACATTCGCTGCCGTCAAGAGGCGTGGCAGTTCGCCGTCGCCCGACGGGCGCGCGGCGGTCCCGGCTGCAGTCCGTACGGGGAGGGTGCGAGCTGGCTCGATCACGGCATCAGCGCAGGTCATGGCCGTCACCGCCGTCCGCCTCTCGCCTCGGCACACGCGGTCACACGCGCTGCCGCGCAAGGTGGCCGTCCTGGCGGCGGTGCCCGCCCGCGCGGGCGGGCCGTGTCAGGACAACCTCTCGGGTGTTAACGATCACATCGCGAGGCGCCGCGCTGGTGCTCCTCCTGGGCTCGCGTCCCGTCGCTTCGATGACATCCGGTCAGGGGAGCCCGGCACCGGACCGGGGGTGCTTCAGAGAGAGTCCGACTACCCTCACCCCCATGACCCTCGCCATCGTCACCGACTCGACGGCATCGCTGTCGGTCGACATCGCGTCGGCGCGTGACGTCACGGTCGTGCCGCTCGAGGTCGTCGTGGACGGCCGCTCGTACACCGAGGGTCTCGACGTCACGTCGGCCGACCTCGCGCGGGCGCTTCGTGCGGGGCGCGCCGTCGGCACCTCGCGGCCCGCGCCGGAGCGCTTCTCCCGCGTCTACGCCGGCCTGGCCGAACGGGGTGCGGAGGCGATCGTCTCCGTGCACCTCAGCTCCCGGGTCTCCGCGACGCTGGAGTCGGCGCAGCTGGCCGCGCAGGACTGCACCGTGCCGGTCACCTGCGTCGACAGCCTCCAGGTCGGGATGGCCACCGGGTACGCCGTGCTGACTGCCGCGGACGCGCGCGACGCGGGGAAGTCCGCCGACGACGTCGCCAAGGCTGCCCGCGACCGGTCGGAACGCGCGACGACGTACTTCTACGTCGCGACGCTCGACTATCTGCGCCGAGGCGGTCGCATCGGGACGGCATCCGCGCTGCTCGGCTCCGCCCTGTCGGTGAAGCCCATCCTCGGGGTGAAGGACGGACGGGTGCGGCCGATCGAGAAGGTCCGGACCTCGACGCGCGCCATCGCCCGTCTCGAGGAGCTCACGGCACAGGCCGTCGCGAGCCACGGTGACGAGGTGGACGTCGCGGTGCAGCACCTCGATGCGGACGCGCAGGCGCGGGCGCTGGCTGAGCGTCTCGGGGAGTCGTTGGGGCGCGAGTCGATCGACGTCATGGAGGTCGGGGCGGTCATCGGCGCCCACGTCGGTCCGGGTCTGCTGGCCGTCACGGTCTCCGCGCGCATGCCTTCGCTGGGGTGAACGCCCCCAGGCTGGTGTCCCTGCTGCTTGTCCACAGGTGAGCGCCCGGAGACGACGCGGCGACGGTTCGCCGCTCTAGCGTCTGTCGTGTGGAGCGACGGGGAGCAGACAGAGCGAGCGAGGCGGCGAGGCGGCGCCTCGAGCTGCTGGCGCGCGAGCTCGACCATCGCGGGGGCGCGTGGGACGCCCCTTACACCGCCGCGACCGCCGGCGATCAGCTCGGTGACCGGTTCGGTGACCGGTTCGGTGACCAGCTCGATGACCAGTTCGACGAGGTGGGGACGGACGCGGCAGGCGACGGTCTGGACGAGCTCTGGCCGACCGGGATGCTTCCGGCGACCCGGATCCCGGGTCCGGCGACCGGGTCGTCGCGCAGATCGCTCGGACCGTCCAGTGACTCGACCGAGCTCGACGAGAGGGGGTGGGGGCGTCACCGCTCGGGCACGGTGCGAGCGACCGGGCAGTCACCGGTCGAGGGCAGTCGACCACCCCTTCCTCGCCTGAGCGTGCTCGGCGACGGGGTGACGCCTCGTCACGTCGGGGTCGCGATCGTGGTCGTGCTCCTTGCGGCCGGGGCGGTGATCTGGTGGGTGCTGCGCGCGCAGCCGCAGGCGGTCGTCGCCGAGCCGGTCGCGCCAGGGGCGTCCGGGAGCCCTTCGGACGTCGCGGTGCCCCAGGCGGACGGACAGCCGGCTGCCGGCGCCGCAGTGCCCAGCGCGACCGCGCCGGCGCAGGTCGTCGTCGACGTCACCGGGCGCGTCCGGCGGCCCGGCATCGTGACGCTGCCGTCCGGCTCGCGCGTCGCCGACGCGATCACGGCGGCGGGCGGCTCGCGGCGCGGCGCCGACCTGTCGTCGGTCAACCTGGCGCGCGTGCTCGTCGACGGCGAGCAGGTCGTGGTCGGGCTCCCGGCCGTCACCGCCCTTCCCGCGCCGGCTCCTCAGACGGCGCCAGGCGGAGGTCCGTCAGGCCCTGGCGGGGTCGTCAACCTCAACACCGCGACGCTCGAGCAGCTCGACACGCTGCCGCAGGTCGGCCCGGTGACCGCGCAGGCGATCCTCGACTGGCGGACGGAGCACGGACGGTTCACCGCGGTCGAGGAGCTCCTCGAGGTCCGGGGGATCGGTGACGCCACCTTGGCGCGGTTGCGCGACCTCGTCACCGTCTGAGCACGGTGTCGGCTCGTACGCCCCACCCCGGGACGGGCGACCCTCACCGGTCGCCGCGTGCGCCTGCACCTCGGCCCCGTGCCGCTGTCGCGGTCGACCGTGACGACGAGGTCGACCTGCGGATGCTCGGGCCCGCTCTGGGTGCGTGGTCCGGTGCGGTGGTGGCGACGCGGCTCGAGCTGGTCACCGCCGTCTCCGTCACCACGGCGGCCGTTCTCGTGTGTCTCGTGCTGTCCCGGGTGCTCACGCCGTTGCGCCGGCGCTCGGCGTGGGTCGGGCTCACGCTGGTGCTGCTCCTCACCTCCGTGGTGCTGGGGTCGGTCCGGACGGAGTCCCACCGGCGGTCGTTCGTCGCCGAGCTCGCTCAGGACGGAGCGACGGTCCGCGCTGTCGCACGGGTGACGACGGACCCTCGGGTGGTCCGCGGCACCTTCGGCTCGGCCACGGTGTTCGCGGCGACGCTGGTGCGGGCTGAGGCACGGGGCCGGGCGGTCACCCTGCGCGCGCCCGTGACGGTGTGGGTGCGCGGAGACCCACCCATCATCGGCCTCGGCGAGGAGGTCGAGGTCGTCGGCCGCGCGCGTCCGGCCGACGACTCCGCCCACGCCGCCACGCTGTCCGCGACGAGCGTGCGTCCTCGTCCCGGGGGCGACCCCGCGTGGTGGTGGGACGCTGCCGGATCCGCGCGCGCGGCGGTGAGTGCGTCGGTCGCATCCCGGGGGCACGACGTGTCGGCGCTGGTCCCGGCGCTCGTGCACGGCGACGACCACGCTCTGCCCGACGACCTGAGGGCGGCGTTCCAGACCAGCGGACTCACCCACCTCCTCGCCGTCTCGGGCACCAACCTGACCTTGCTGGTCGGGTTCCTGCTCGCCCTCGCACGACCCCTCGGTGCAGGCCCGAGGAGCCGGGTAGTGCTCGCCGTGCTCGCCACGGTCGCGTACGTGCTGCTGGCGCGTCCGGAGCCGTCGGTCGTCCGCGCCGCGATCATGGGTTTGGTCGGGGTCGCTGGGCTGAGCACCGGCGGACGCAGGCGTGGTGCCCGCTGCCTCGCCTGGGCCGTCGTCGCCGTGGTGGTTCTCGACCCCTGGCTGGCGACGTCGGCCGGATTCCTGCTCTCGGCGGTCGCGACCGGCGGCATCCTCCTGCTCGCGCCTGTCTGGCGCGATGCCCTGGCCCGGTGGATGCCGCGCTGGCTCGCCGAGGCGGTGGCGGTCCCAGCCGCCGCGCAGCTCGCCTGCACCGCACCCGTCGCCGCGCTGTCCGGGGAGGTCTCGGTCGTGGCCGTCGTCGCCAACCTCCTCGCCGCACCCGCCGTCGGACCCGCGACCGTGCTGGGTCTCTCGGGTGGGTTGCTCGGGCTCGTGTGGGCGCCCTCGGGTGCTGCGGTGGGCCTGGTGACCGCGCTCCCCGCCGGCTGGATCGTCCTGGTGGGTCGTCGTGCGGCTGACCTCCCCGGTGCCGCCGCGACCGTCGGTGACGGGCCGGTGGCGGTGAGCGCGCTGGTGGTCGTCAGTGCTGCCATCGCCGTGACCGGCCACCGTCTCCTACGACGACCCGTTCTCACCTGCCTGGTCCTGGCCGCTGTCACGGCGGTCACCGTCGCCCCCCTTCGCCCGGGCTGGCCCCCTCGGGGGTGGGTGATGGTGGCCTGCGACGTGGGGCAAGGGGACGCCACGGTCCTGAAGGCCGGTCCCGGCTCAGCGGTCGTCGTCGACGCCGGCCCCGACGCGCGCTCGGTCGACCGCTGTCTCCGCGACCTCGGCGTACGCAACGTGCCCGCGATGCTCGTGACGCACGACCACGCCGACCATGTCGACGGCCTGCCCGGCGTGACGCGTCGCCGCTCGCTCGCCTGGATCGGCGCCGGTCCGAGCAGCCCCGACGTCACGGACGTGCCCGTGCGTGAGCTGACGGCCGGAGACCGTTGGCGCGCTGGGGAGGTCACGCTGACCGTTCTCGGGCCTCTTGCCCGCCCCGGGCCTTCTGGCGTCGTCCCCACGGCGGTGACCGAGGACACCGCCAACGACGCGAGCCTCGTCCTGCTCGCGGAGACCTCGGGCGTCCGGGTCCTGCTGACCGGGGACGTGGAGCCCCCCGCGCAGCGGGCTCTCGCCGCGGCCTACCCCACACTCCAGGTCGACGTCCTCAAGGTTCCGCACCACGGCAGCGCGCACCAAGAGGTGGCGTGGCTGACAGGTCTCGGCGCGCGCTGGGCGACGGTCAGCGCGGGGGAGGGCAACACCTACGGCCATCCGGCACCGGAGACGTTGCAGCACCTCCGAGACGCCGGGGCCACGATCTTGCGTACCGATCCGGGTCGTGACGTCGCGGTCGTCGTACGCGACGGCCAGGTGTCCGGTGTCGTTCGCTGACCGTCGTCGGCGGTGTCCTCGCGACGTGGCATGCTGAGCGGCGATGGCGTCCTTGTTCAGCACCGTGCTCCTCGTCACCGGCGGTGTCGAGTTCCTCACCGACCGCGCGATGAGACGTGCTCTCGCTCAGCTCCACGACGAAGACCCCGAGGTGTCGGTCTCCGACGTCGAGGGCTCGACGATCGGGCAGGGCGAGCTGGCCGCGCTCACCAGTCCATCGTTGTTCTCCTCCCACAGCGCGGTCGTCGTACGCGGGATCGAGAGCCTCGACGCGACCGCGGCCGACGAGCTGCTCGCCTACGCCGCAGCGCCGGCGCCCGACGTCGCGGTCGTGCTCACCCATGGCGGGGGCCAGAAGGGCAAGGGCGTCCTCGACAAGCTCCGCAAGCTCGCGGCCGTCAAGGAGGTCACGACCACGGCACCCAAGCCCTGGGAGGTCTCGCGCTGGGTCGCTGCAGAGGTCCGTCACCTCGGCGCCTCCATCTCCGAGGAGGCGGCGGGCTACCTGGTCGACGCGGTGGGGCACGACCTTCGCTCCCTCGCCGCGGCCGCCGACCAGCTCGTCGACGCCGCGACCGGTGCCGACGGCAAGCGCGCACCGATCTCCCTCGAGCTCGTCCGTCAATACTTCGGTGGACGTGCGGAGGTGAAGGGCTTCGACATCGCCGACGCGGCGATCGACGGTGAGACGGCTCGCGCGCTCGAACAGCTGAGGTGGGCCCTCAACAACAACGTGGCCCCCGTGCTCATCACCTCGGCGTTCGCGACAGGGCTCCGTTCGCTCGCCCGTTACGGCGTGGCGTCGAGCAAGGGCCTCCGTGAGGCCGAGCTGGCGCGCGAGGTCGGTGCGCCGCCGTTCCGGCTCAAGCGGCTGCGTGCGCAGCTGCGGGGGTGGGACACCGCAGGGCTCACGACGGCCATCGGCGCCGTCGCCCGAGCAGACCTCGACGTCAAGGGAGCGTCAGACCCGCACTACGCGCTGGAGCGGATGGTCCTCACCGTCGCCGCCTCGCGCGTCCAGTGACGGCGCGATCTCGCCCGGACGCACGAACGGCACCCCCCGCCGGGAGGTGCCGTTGCGTCGGTGAGGTCAGGCGCTCAGAGCGCTGCTGACTTCTTCGCGATGGACGACTTGCGGTTAGCCGCCTGGTTCTTGTGGATGACGCCCTTGGACGCAGCCTTGTCGAGCTTGCGGGTCGCTGCCCTCGCGAGCTGCTGCGCCTCGTCGGTGTTGCCGGCGTCGATGGCGTCGGTGAACCGGCGGACGACGGTCTTCAGCTCCGAGCGCACGGCCTTGTTGCGCTCACGCGCACGCTCGTTCTGCCGGTTGCGCTTGATCTGCGACTTGATGTTTGCCACGGGGCAAGCCTCGTTGTTCTGTCGAAGTGGATGGGTGCGCGCGCGGACACGGACACGCGACCACCCACTGTATCAGCGGCAGACCGGTCGGCCAAAACGCGCCTCGATCCTGCCGGGAGCCGTCCGACGACGAGCGGGATGGCCGAAGCCAGCGGCCCTCGTCCACCGCACGCGTGCAGTGGACGAGGGCCGCGTCGGGTCGCCTCCGTACTAGCGCGGCGGCGGATAACCGCCGTCGCGGCGCTCCTCGACCACGTGCGTCGAGCGCGTGCGCTGGTGGTTGACGATCAGCGAGACGACGATGGCGGCGACGCCCGCGAGGAGCAGGATCCAGCCGAGCGTCCCCGTGTCCACCACGGTCGTGTCGATGTTGATGACGTCCAGGGCGAAGATCAGGCCGAGGACGATGAGAACGATGCCGAGTCCGATGACCACGACAGTCCTTTCTCTGGGGGATGGTGGCGCTCAACGTACCCGGCCTGGTCCCGGCCGTCAGGCCACCGCGGCCGCCGCCGGGGCGAGAAAAGCCCGGGGCGTCAGCGCACCGGCACGATCCGGTAGCCCAGCGGCATCAGCGAGATCGGGATCATCTTGAAGTTCGCGAGACCGAGCGGGATGCCGATGATGGTGAGGCAGAGGGCGATCCCGCTGACCAGGTGGGCGATCGCGAGCCAGACTCCGGCCAGGACGATCCAGATCACGTTGCCGATCATCGACGCCACCCCGGCGGACGGGTTCGGCTCGATGGTGCGCCCGAAGGGCCACAGCGCGTAGGAGGCGATGCGGAACGACGCGATCCCCCAGGGGATGCCGATGATCGTGATGCAGAGCAGGACACCGGCGAGCGTGTAGCCGATCGCGAGCCAGATCCCGCTGAGCAGGAGCCAGATGACGTTGAGGATCACGTTCACGCTCGAACTGTAAGGCGCATTGCGTGGCGACGTACGACCTGTGCCCTCATGCATTCGGGAACCTGGGGCCGTCATGGGAGGATGGGAGGCACCATGGCCAAGACCTCTCCTGCCTCCTCGGCGCCCGCTCCCGGGGCGACCGATCCGGCGATCCTCCGCAACTTCAGCATCATCGCCCACATCGACCACGGCAAGTCGACGCTGGCCGACCGGATGCTGCAGCACACGGGCGTCGTCGACGGTCGCGCGATGCGCGCGCAGTACCTCGACCGGATGGACATCGAGCGCGAGCGCGGCATCACGATCAAGAGCCAGGCCGTACGGCTGCCGTTCACCAAGTCGACCGGTGAGGACGCGGGGACGACGTACGTCCTCAACCTCATCGACACCCCCGGCCACGTCGACTTCACGTACGAGGTCAGTCGCAGCCTCGCGGCGTGCGAAGGCGCCATCTTGTTGGTGGACGCCGCGCAGGGCATCGAGGCCCAGACGCTGGCCAACCTCTACCTCGCGCTCGACGCGGACCTGACGGTCATCCCCGTGCTCAACAAGATCGACCTCCCGAGCGCGCAGCCGGACAAGTTCGCCGAGGAGCTGGCGCACCTGGTCGGCTGCGAGCCCGACGAGGTCCTGCGGGTCTCGGCCAAGACCGGGGTCGGCGTCGAGGCGGTGCTCAACGCGGTCGTCGACCAGATCCCCGCGCCCGTCGGGAAGCCCGACGAGTCGGCCCGCGCAATGATCTTCGACTCCGTCTACGACACCTATCGCGGCGTGGTGACCTACATCCGGGTGATCGACGGCCACCTGTCGCACCGCGACAAGATCAAGATGATGTCCACCGGTGCCGTGCACGAGCTGCTCGAGGTCGGCGTCATCTCGCCGGAGCCGAACAAGGCCGACCGGATCGGCGTGGGGGAGGTCGGCTACCTCATCACCGGGGTGAAAGAGGTGCGCCAGTCCCGCGTCGGCGACACCGTGACCTCGGCGCAGAAGCCGGCCACCGAGGCGCTCGGCGGCTACCGGCACCCCAACCCGATGGTCTTCGCCGGCCTCTACCCGATGGACGGCGACGACTACCCGACGCTGCGTGACGCGCTCGACAAGCTCCAGCTCAACGACGCCGCGCTGCAGTACGAGCCGGAGACGTCCGGAGCCCTCGGGTTCGGCTTCCGCATCGGTTTCCTCGGCCTGCTCCACATGGAGATCGTGCGGGAGCGGCTCGAGCGCGAGTTCAACCTCGACCTCATCTCGACGACTCCCAACGTGGTCTACCGGGTCGTCATGGAGGACGGCAGCGAGCACCGGGTCACCAACCCGAGCGAGTATCCGACGGGCAAGATCTCCGAGGTCTACGAGCCGGTGGTGCGGGCGACCGTCCTGACGCCGACCGACTACATCGGACCCGTGATGGAGCTGTGCCAGACGCGACGCGGCACCCTCCTCGGGATGGACTACCTCTCGGCGGACCGGGTCGAGATCCGCTACACCGTCCCGCTCGGAGAGATCGTCTTCGACTTCTTCGACAACCTCAAGAGCCGCACCAAGGGCTACGCCTCGCTCGACTACGAGGCGACCGGCGAGCAGGCCGCCGACCTGGTCAAGGTCGACATCCTGCTCCAGGGCGACCCGGTCGACGCCTTCAGCGCCATCGTGCACCGCGACAACGCCTACTCGTACGGCGTCGCGCTCGCGCAGAAGCTCAAGGAGCTCATCCCGCGCCAGCAGTTCGAGGTGCCGATCCAGGCGGCGATCGGTGCTCGGGTCATCGCCCGCGAGACCATCCGCGCGATCCGCAAGGACGTCCTCGCCAAGTGCTACGGCGGTGACATCAGCCGCAAGCGCAAGCTGCTCGAGAAGCAGAAGGAAGGCAAGAAGCGGATGAAGATGGTCGGCCGCGTCGAGGTGCCGCAGGAGGCGTTCGTGGCCGCGCTCTCCACCGGCGACTCGGGTGACAAGGGCAAGAAGTAGCCTCCCGTGAGGGCCGCCACGCTCGCCGACGTCGAGCTCCTCAGAGACATCGAGCGAGCGGCGGACGAGCGGTTCCGGGAGATCGGCCGGGACCTGGTCGCGGACGGTGAACCCGCGCCGTACGAGACGGTGGCCGCGGCGGTCGGTCGCGGCAGGGCGTGGGTCGAGGTCGGGGACGCCGGCGCGCCGGTGGCGTACGCGCTCGCAGACGTGCTGGACGGCCGGGCCTTCCTCGAGCAGCTCTCCGTCCTCCCGGAGCACGGCCGACAGGGGATCGGTGCAGCGCTCGTCGACGTGGTCGCGGGGTGGGCACTCGCAGGCGGGCACGCCGAGCTGACGTTGACGACCTTCGCCGACGTGCCGTGGAACGCGCCGTACTACCGGCGCCTCGGCTTCGAGGTGGTGCCCGAGGCGCGGTGGAGCGCGGGTCTGCGTGAGCGTCATGTCGCCGAGTCGGCGTACTTCCGCCCTTGGCCACGGATCGTCATGGCGAGGCCGTTGCGCTGATCTGCGCCGACTCTTGAACACGTTCGAAGGCTGATGCTAGATTCGAACATGTTCAAGTCTCCTGATGGCGCTCTCTGATGGCCAAGGACACCCGCGACCGGCTGACCGCTGCCGCGCTACGGCTGTTCCGCGACGACGGCTACCAGGCGACGACCATGCGCCGCATCGCGGACGAGGCCGGGCTGTCGCTCGGCAACGCCTACTACTACTTCTCGGGCAAGGACGAGCTTGTCCACGAGCTTTACGTCAGCGTCCAGCGCGAGCACCGTGACGTTGCGCTCCCGCGCCTCGTCGAAAGGGCTCCACTCGCGGACAACCTGCGCGCGGCCCTGCACGCCGGCCTCGACGTGATGACGCCCTACCACGGCTTCGGCACCACGTTCGTGCAGCAGGCGCTCCCCGCCTCGTCGTCGGCGAGCCCGTTCTCCGCGGAGTCGGGGAATGCGAGGGCAATGGCGGTCGACCTCATGGAGCACGTGGTCGCCACCTCCAAGGTGCGAGTGCCGAGCGGACTACGCGACCGGCTCCCGGACCTGCTCTGGTTGCTCTACCTCGGTGTGACGCTCCATTGGGTCGTCGATCCGTCGCCGGAGCAGCAGCGCACACGGTTGCTCGTGGATCGGCTCGCACCGGTGGTCTCGAAGGCGGTCGCCCTGTCCCGACTCCCGGTGGCGCGGGGCCTGGTCGACGACGTCGTGGCGCTCACCCAGCCGTCCTCCGGTTCGCTGCGATGAGGCGCGGTGCGGTCGCCGTCGTCGCCGGAGCCTCCGGATACATCGGTCAGCACCTGGTTCGCGCCTGGTCGCGCCACGGGGCGGTGGTGCGGACGATCGGGCGCGGTCCGGACGCGGACGCGAGCTGGGACGACGCGGCGGGGCTCGCCGACGTGCTCGGCGGTGCCGACATCCTCGTGAATCTCGCCGGGCGCTCGGTGAGCTGCCGCTACTCCAAGCCCAACGCTGACGCGATCTTCGCCTCACGTACGGAGACCACCGCACTACTCGGCCGGGTCCTCGCCGCGTCGGCGTCCCCGCCGTCGCTGTGGGTCAACGCGAGCACGGCGACGATCTACCGCGATGCGCGAGACCGTCCCATGGACGAGGTGACAGGAGAGCGTGGCGCCGGGTTCTCCGTGGCCGTCGCGCGGGCGTGGGAGCACGAGCTCTTCGACGCGCCCACGGCCGTACGGAAGGTGGCGCTGAGGATGGCGATCGTCCTCGGTGCCGGCGGTGGTGCCGTGAACCCGTTCATCAACCTGGCCCGCCTCGGCTTCGGTGGACCGATGGGGGACGGCGGTCAGATGTTCAGCTGGGTGCACGTGGACGACGTCGTGCGCGTGGTGGACCATCTCGCCGAGCACCCCGAGATCGCCGGACCGGTCAACGTGGCCGCCCCTGACGCGGTGACGAACGCGGAGATGATGCGATCGGTGCGCCGGGCGTTCGGCCGCTCGCACGGTGTCCCGCTGCCGACCTGGGCGCTCGAAGCTGGAGCGCGGCTCATCAGGACCGAGGCCGAGCTCGTGCTCAAGAGCCGCTGGGTCGACCCGGCGACCCTGAGAGGGTCCGGGTTCGCGTTCGCCCATCCCGACCTCGACGGGGCGCTCGACGAGATCGCGTCGCGCACGCGGCGAGGGCTCCTTCCGGTCGCGCTCGGCTGACCTGGTCCGCGGCCGACGGGCACCCTGCGTCACCAGGGGTGCTGATCGATAACGATTATCTGGTGGATGTGCCTCGGATCACGTCGATCACGTACGATTCGAGCCATCCTGTGATCGCCATCACCACCCCTAACGATGAGGTGCACCCTTCATGGCCAACGCCCCGACACCCGAGCATCTGGAGATTGTCGAGTCCCGTGCCAAGAACGTCGGCGAGATGTTCTTCGCCCGAGTACGCGAGACCCCCACTCGTGAGGCCTACCGCTACCCGGTCGGCGAGAACTGGCGCTCCCTGACCTGGGGCGAGACCGGAGACGTCGTCTCCCGGATCGCGGCAGGTCTCGTCTCGCTCGGCATCAAGCCGGAGGAGCGCGTCGCGATCGCGTCCGGGACCCGCTACGAGTGGATCCTCGCCGACCTCGCCATCATGGCGGCGGGCGCTGCGACGACCACCGTCTACCCGACGACCGTGACCGACGACGTCGCCTACATCCTCGCGGACTCCGGGAGCCGGATCGTCTTCGCCGAGGACGCCGTCCAGCTGGCGAAGCTCCAGGACAAGCGCAGCGAGCTCCCCGACGTGATCAAGGTCGTGCTGTTCGACGGTGACCACGACAGCGACTGGGTGATCACCCTCTCCGACCTCGAGCAGCTCGGAGACAAGCTGCTCGCCGAGCAGCCGTCGGTCGTCGAGGAGCGCGTCGCCGCGATCTCGCCGGACCAGCTCGCGACCCTGATCTACACCTCCGGCACGACCGGCCGTCCCAAGGGAGTCCGGCTCACGCACGACTCGTGGACGTACGAGGGAGCAGCGGTCGCCGCGGGCGGCTACATCACCATCGACGACCTCCAGTACCTCTGGCTCCCGATGGCACACTCTTTCGGCAAGGTGCTCCTGTCGACGCAGCTGCAGATCGGCTTCCCGACCGCCGTCGACGGCGCCATCCCCAAGATCGTCGACAACCTCGCCGTCGTGAAGCCGACGTTCATGGGCGCGGCACCGCGCATCTTCGAGAAGGCCTACGGCCGCATCGTCGGGATGATGGAGGAGGAGGGCGGCGCCAAGCTCAAGCTCTTCCGTTGGGCGACCAAGGTGGCGGCCCAGGTCAAGGCTCTCGAGCGAGAGGGCAAGAAGGTCCCCGCCGGGCTGGCCTTCCAGCACCGGCTCGCCGACAAGATCGTCCTCTCGAAGGTGCGGGACCGATTCGGTGGACGCGTCCGCTTCTTCATCTCCGGAGCCTCCGCGCTGTCGCAGGAGGTCGCCGAGTGGTTCGAGGCTGCCGGCATCCTCATCCTCGAGGGCTACGGCCTCACCGAGAGTGCGGCCGGTTCCTTCGTGAACCACCCCGACCAGTACAAGCTCGGCACCGTGGGCCTGCCGATGCCTGGCACCGAGGTCAAGATCGCGGAGGACGGCGAGATCCTCATCAAGGGTCCCGGTGTCATGCAGGGCTACCACAACCTCGAGACCGAGTCCGCGTCCACGGTGACCGACGACGGCTGGCTCGCGACGGGCGACATCGGCCAGATCGACGAGGACGGGTTCCTCCGGATCACCGACCGCAAGAAGGACCTCTTCAAGACCTCGGGCGGCAAGTACGTCGCGCCGTCGCACGTCGAGGGCGTCTTCAAGGGTGTGTGCCCGCTCGCCAGCCAGATGGTGGTGCACGGCAACAACCGCAACTTCGTGAGCGCCCTCATCACGATCGATCCCGACGCCGCGACGCTCTTCGCCGAGAACCACGGCCTGGCGGGCAAGTCGTACGCCGAGATCGTGACGTCGCCGCAGATGCACAAGGCGATCGAGGGCTACGTCGAGGAGCTCAACTCCAAGCTCAACCGCTGGGAGACGATCAAGAAGTGGCAGATCCTCGACCGCGACCTGTCGGTCGAGGAGGGCGAGATGACGCCGAGCCTCAAGCTCAAGCGCAAGTTCGTCGAGGACAAGTACCGCCCGATCCTGGACGAGTTCTACGCCGGCACCTGACCGGCAGCTGTCTCAGGAGGGCCGCACCCCGTCGGGGTGCGGCCCTCCTCTGCGTGAGAGCGGGGTCGCCTACGGCAGGAGGCGGCGCACGACCGCGTCCGCGAGGAGGCGGCCGCGGACGGTGAGAACGAGACGGTGGCTGTCGTCGGAGAGCTCGACGAGCCCGTCGGAGACGAGCCCCGGCACGGCGGCACGTCCCGCGGCATCCAGCCGGACGAGCGGCATGCCGTCGTGCAGGCGCGACTCGAGCAGCACCTGCTCCACACGACGGGTCTCGAGGTCGAGGATCTCGCGCCCGTGCCCGGGGGATCGGCCCTCGGCCAGCCGCTGGGCGTAGGCGGCGGGGTGCTTGACGTTCCACCAGCGGGTGCCGGCGACGTGGCTGTGCGCCCCCGGCCCGAAGCCCCACCAGTCGGCACCGGTCCAGTAGAGCTCGTTGTGGCGGCACCGCGCGGCGTCGTCGCGGGCCCAGTTCGACAGCTCGTACCACCCGAGGCCGGCGGCGCTGAGCCGCGCGTCCGCGGCGAGATACATGTCGGCCATCAGGTCGTCGTCGGGAGCTGCGACCTCGCCGCGGGAGACGCGGCGTGCGAGCGCGGTCCCCTCCTCGACGATGAGGGCATAGGCACTGACATGGTCGGGACCGAGTGCGAGTGCCGTGTCGAGCGACCGCTCCCAGTCCGCCAGCGACTCTCCGGGCGTGCCGTAGATGAGGTCGACGCTCACCTGCGAGAAGCCGGCGTCGCGGGCCCACCGCACGACGTCAGGCAGTCTGGCCGGGTCGTGCGTGCGGTCCAGCGTTGCGAGAACGTGAGGGACCGCGGACTGCATGCCGTACGAGATGCGGGTGAAACCGCGTGAGCGGAGCGTGGCGAGAGACGCGGGGGTCACGCTGTCGGGGTTCGCCTCCGTGGTGGCCTCGTAGCCGGCCGCCAGCCCGAAGGTCTTGTCGATCCCCTCGAGGATGCGTCCGAGGTCGTCGGAGGCGAGGAGTGTGGGCGTGCCGCCGCCGATGAACACCGTCTCGACCTCCGGCAACGGGCGGTCGGCACGCTGGAGCACCTGAGCCGCCAGCGCGATCTCGGCGAGCACGGTGTCGGCGTAGGAGTCGTGCGAGGCGCCCGGTCCGAGCTCGGACGACGTGTAGGTGTTGAAGTCGCAGTAGCCGCACCGCGTCACGCAGAACGGGACGTGGACGTACACGCCGAAGGGCGCGCCCCCGAGGGCGTCGAGCGAGGCTGCAGGGAGGGCGCCGTCAGCGGGGACGGCTTGTCCCTCGGGAAGCGTGGACGGCATGCCTCCAGTGTCGCAGGGCGGCTGCAAGGACTCTTGCGGTCGGATCCGCTGCTACCTATAGTGCTATTCAGATAGCACATTAGGAGTATCGAATGATCGAGTTCCACCTGGACTCCCGGTCGGGCGTCTCCGCGTACCTGCAGCTCGTTCAGCAGGTACGCCGCGCCCTCCGCCTCGGGCTCCTCGACGAGGGCGACCAGCTCCCGACCGTCAAGGACGTCGCGCGTGCGCTGGCGATCAACCCCAACACCGTCCTGAAGGCCTACCGCGACCTCGAGCGCGACGGCCTCGTTGCTCCGCGTCCGGGTGTCGGCACGTTCGTCACGCGGACCCTCACCGACAACACGCTGGCGGCGCACGGCCCGCTGCGTACCGACCTCCAGCGGTGGCTGTCCAAGGCCCGCCGCGCCGGCCTCGACGACGAGAGCATCGAGGCGTTGTTCATGACCACCTTTCGGGCCGCCTCCGAGGAGGACATCGCATGACCACAGCACTGAGAACGCATGAGCTCGGCAAGAGATACGGCCGAAGTCGCCACTGGGCCCTGAAGGACTGCACGCTGGAGCTCCCGGCCGGCCGCGTGGTGGGTCTCGTCGGGCCGAACGGCGCCGGCAAGAGCACGCTGCTCGGCCTCGCGGCCGGGATGCTCGTGCCCACCGTCGGTCGCATCGAGGTGCTGGGCGAGGGGCCGTCGTCCGGCGCTGAGCACCAGGCGCGCGTCGGCTACGTGAGTCAGGATGCGCCGACCTATCGTGGGATGAGTGTCGCCGACCACCTCCGGATTGGCTCGCACCTCAACCCGCGATGGGACGACGTGCTCGTCCGGGACCGGATCGACCGGCTCGGCATCGACCTGCGGCGCCGCACCGGCAGCCTCTCGGGAGGCCAGCGCGCCCAGATCGCGCTCACGGTGGCGATCGGCAAGCGGCCGGAGCTGCTGATCCTCGACGAGCCCGTCGCGGCCCTCGACCCGCTCGCCCGACGCGAGTTCATGCAGGACCTGATGGAGGCGGTCGCCGAGCAGGACCTCACGGTCGTCCTGTCCTCGCACCTCGTCTCGGACCTCGAGCGCGCCTGTGACTACCTCGTCGTGCTGGTGGACTCCGAGGTCCGGGTCGCGGGCGACCTCGACGATCTGCTGGCCTCGCACCGCCGCATGACCGGCGCGCGGCGTCCCTCCGACGCAGGCCCAGCCGGCCACCACGTCGTGACGGCGAGCCATACCGACCGCCAGAGCACGTTCGTCGTCCGCACCGGCGGACCCGCGGTCGATCCCTCCTGGGACGTGACCCCTCTCGGGCTCGAGGATCTGGTGCTCGCCTACCTGCGCGGCGACGCCTCGTACGAGCGCCCGCGCCCGACCGTCGAGGTGATCCGATGATCTGGCTGACATGGCGCCAGCTGCGTGTCCAGGCGATTCCGGTCGCGGGTGCCGTCGCTCTGCTGCTCGTGGCACTGGCCATCACCGGGCCTGGGATCGTCGACGCGGCAGAGGACGGCGCACGCTCGTTCCTGACAGGACTGAGCGCCGACGCGTTCAAGGTCACGCTCTACTACGTCGGCATCGCGGCGGCGTACGTCTTCCCGCTCGTCGTCGGGGCGTTCTGGGGGGCGCCGATGGTCGCGCGCGAGCTGGAGGCGCGGACGCACCGCCTCGCGTGGAGCCAGTCGGTCACGCGCACACGGTGGCTCGCCGTCAAACTCCTCGGCGCCGCCCTGGTCACGGTGTCGGTCGCTGGGCTGCTGTCGTGGGGTGTGACCTGGTGGGCCGGACCGATCGAGCGCGCGATCGCGACCGGCGAGGGGACGGGGCCGTTCATGGTCTCGCGCATCGAGCCCGCAGTCTTCGGAGCCCGGGGCCTCGTCCCGATCGGGTACGCCGTGCTGGCGCTCGCGATCGGCGTGCTGGCTGGGCTCGTGGTGCGACGGACAGTCGCGGCGATGGCAGTGACGCTCGTCCTCGTCCTTGGCGTCCAGCTGTTCGTCGGGGTCGTCGTGCGGGCCCAGCTCGTCGAACCCGAGAAGGCCACGAGCTCGATCACGCAGGAGAACCTCGTCGGTCTGATGGTCGAAGGAGCCTCAGGTCCAGGAGACCCGATCGAGAACGTCTCCGAGATCCGTGTCGAGACGGGTCGCACCGGCACGTGGGAGCTGTCGAACGTCACGCTCGATGCCGACGGCGAGCGCATGCGGTCGTTGCCGGCGTGGGTGGCCGACTGCGGCGGGCCGCCACCGGGGGAGAGCGCGCAGGCGGGTGCGCGGGCGGCGTGCTTCGACCGGTTGGCGGACGAGGGCTATCGGCAGCAGGTCACGTGGCACCCGTCCAGCGCCTTCTGGACTCTGCAGTGGCGCGAGACGGCGCTGCTCCTCGTACTCGCGCTCGGCCTCGGCGGGCTGTGTTTCTGGCGGATCCGCGGCGACGCACCGTAAGGGCGGGCGCGGTCAGGTCGTGACGAAGTCGATGAGCTCCTCGACCCGCCCGAGCAGCGCCGGCTCGAGGTCGGCGTAGGAGCGGACGGACCCGAGGATGCGCTTCCAGGCGTGCGCGATGTCGGCCTGGTTCCGGTGGGGCCACCCGAGCGACTGGCAGATGCCGTGCTTCCACGACATCGAGCGTGGGATCACCGGCCACTTCTCCAGCCCGAGGCGCTCGGGCTTCACGCCCTGCCAGACGTCGACGTACGGGTGCCCGACGACGAGCACGTGCTCCTTGTGCGGTCCGCGCAGCACCGAGGCGGCGATGCGCGACTCCTTCGACCCCGGGACGAGATGGTCCACGAGCACGCCCAGGCGGCGTCCCGGACCGGGCTTGAAGCGGTCGACGACCGACGGGAGGTCGTCGACCCCCTCGAGGTACTCGACCGCCACCCCCTCGATCCGCAGGTCGTCACCCCACACCTTCTCGACCAGCTCCGCGTCATGACGTCCCTCGACGTAGATGCGGCTCGCGCGTGCGACCCGTGCCTTCGCGTCGTGGACGGCGACCGAGCCGGACGCGGTGTGCGTCGCGCGTGCGGGCGCGGCGTGTCGTACCGGCGCCTTGAGCACGACCGGCTTGCCCTCGAGGAGGAAGCCCGGCCCGAGGGGGAAGGTACGCCGCCTCCCGCGACGGTCCTCCAGCTCGACGGTGTCGAGATCTCGGTCGGTGCGCGTCACGGCGCCGCAGAAGTCGGTCTGGACCTCCTCGAGCACCATCCCCACCTCCGCCTCCACCTCGGTGGACCGCCCTCGCTTGGGGACGCGCCAGTCGCCGGCCAGGACATCGGATCCGTATCGGTCGTGAGCCACGAGGAGCAAACTAGCCGAAAGAACGTGCGGCACCTCGCAGCCACACGCGACTGGTGAGGCTGGCTAGACTGGCACTCAGGGCACCGGAGTGCCAAAGATCATCGACACGAGGAGGGACCGTGGCTGACGTCGTGCTCGATGAACGCAAGCTCGCGGTCCTGCGCGCCATCGTGGAGGACTACGTGGCGACCCAGGAGCCGGTGGGCTCGCGGGCGCTCGTCGACCGCCATCAGCTGGGTGTGTCGCCGGCGACGGTCCGCAACGACATGGCGATCCTCGAGGAGCACGGGTTCATCGCCCAGCCGCACACCAGCGCGGGCCGGATCCCGACCGACAAGGGCTACCGCCTCTTCGTCGACCGGCTTGCCTCCGTCCGGCGGCTGAGTCCTCCCGAACGCCGTGCGATCGAGTCGTTCCTCGACGGCGCGGTCGACGTCGACGACGTCGTCCAGCGAAGTGTCCGGCTGCTCTCTCAGCTGACCCACCAGGTCGCGCTCGTGCAGTACCCCTCCCTGACCCGCTCGACCGTCCGTCACGTCGAGCTGGTCCCGATGGAGCGCGGCCGCATCCTGCTGGTGCTGATCACCAGCTCCGGACGTGTCGACCAGCGCATCGTGGAGCTCCCCGAAGAGCCGTCCGAGATGCTCCTCGCGGACTTGCGAGCGCGGATGATCGGCGCCGCGGTCGGGCAGCGGCTGCCGGACGCCTCGGCATCGGTGGCCGACCTCATCACGACCTTCCGTCCCGAGGAGCAGCCCATCGCCACCGCTGTCGTCGCGACGCTCACCCGGGCGTTCTCCGACGAGCGGGCCGACGAACGCGTTGCCGTGGGCGGGGCCGCCAACCTCGCCCGGTTCGGCACCGACTTCGACACCTCGATCAAGCCGGTCCTCGAGGCGCTCGAGGAGCACGTGGTGCTGCTCAAGCTCCTCGGCGAGGCCACCTCTCCGACCACGCTCACCGTCCGCATCGGCACGGAGGTTCCGTACGAGGAGCTCTCGGCGACCTCCCTCGTGGCCACCGCGTACGGCACCGACGACGAGCCGCTCGCCACCCTCGGCGTCGTCGGGCCCACCAGGATGGACTACCCCGGCACCATGGCGGCGGTACGCGCCGTCGCACGCTATGTCGGCCAGACCCTCAGCGACTGAGAGACAGACAACGACGCATGAGCCAGAACTACTACGAGACCCTCGGTGTGAGTCGCGACGCGACTCCGGAGGAGATCAAGAAGGCGTACCGGAGGCTGGCGCGCAGCCTGCACCCGGACGTGAATCCAGACCCTGAGGCGCAGGAGCGGTTCAAGACCGTCACCGTCGCCTACGAGGTGCTCTCCGACGTGGACAAGCGGTCGTTCTACGACCGCGGAGGCGATCCCCTCGCCGGTGCGGGTGCCAGCGGCGGCTTCGGCGCCGGCTTCTCGTTCAACGACATCATGGACGCGTTCTTCGGGCAGCAGACCCAGCGCGGCCCACGTGGTCGTGCCCGGCGCGGCAACGACGCCTTGATCCGCATCGGCGTCCAGCTGGCCGAGGCGGCCTTCGGGACCACGCGCGAGCTCAAGGTCGACACCGCCGTGGTCTGCTCGACCTGTCACGGCAACGGCTCGGCCGACGGCGCGGAGCCGATCACCTGCCAGACGTGCCGCGGGCACGGCGAGGTGCAGCACGTGCAGCGGTCGTTCCTCGGAGACATCCGTACGGCCCGCCCCTGCCCGACCTGCCAGGGTTACGGCACCGTGATCGCGAACCCGTGCGAGGAGTGCTCCGGTGACGGCCGGGTCCGCGCCCGTCGCACGCTGACCATCAAGGTGCCCGCCGGCGTGGACAGCGGCACTCGGATCCAGCTGACCGGCGAGGGTGAGGTCGGGCCCGGCGGCGGTCCCGCCGCCGACCTGTACGTCGAGGTCGAGGTGGAGCCGCACGACGTCTTCACCCGCTCCGACGACGACCTCTACTGCGACGTCCGGGTCCCCATGACCGCTGCGGCGCTCGGCACTCAGATCGACCTGCCGACGCTCGAGGCCGACACCGGTGTCCCGGCCGAGGAGGCCACGATCGGCTTCGACATCGTCCCCGGCACCCAGTCCGGCGAGACGGTCACGATCCGCGGTCGCGGCGTCCCGCACCTGCGCGGGGTCGGACGCGGTGACCTCAAGGTCCGCGTGGTCGTCGAGACACCCACCAAGCTCGACGACCGGCAGCGCGAGCTGCTCGGCCTCCTCGCCACCGAGCGGGGCGAGGAGCTGGTCGAGGGCGAGTTCGCCGCACCGCACCGGCGGGTGTTCGACCGCATCCGGGACGCCTTCCGCTGATCGGAGCCACCGAGGCGGCACCCGGCGGTCGAGATCGTGCTTTCGTGCGACCGCCGATGCCGCCTACGATGGACGAGTCCGAACTCACAGAAGGAGAACTGCTCCCGCGGGAGCGCCGATGACTACGCCTGAACCCTTGCAGCACATGGTCACGATCCCGGCGAGCATCCCCATGGTGTCGCTGCTGGGCCCCACCGACGAGTTCCTGCGCCTGATCGAGGCCAGCTTCGACGCTGACATCCACGTCCGCGGCAACCAGGTCTCCATCCGCGCGACGGCCGCGGAGTCGGCGATGGTCGAGCGTCTCCTCGAGGAGCTCGTGACCATGATCCGAACCGGTCAGGGCCTGACGCCCGAGACGATCGAGCGGAGCATCGCGATCCTCCGGGCTGAGACCGAGGAGCGCCCCGCCGACGTGCTGAGCCTCAATATCCTCTCCAACCGCGGCCGTACGATCCGCCCCAAGACGCTCAACCAGAAGCGCTACGTGGACGCGATCGACCGACAGACGATCGTCTTCGGGATCGGTCCGGCGGGTACGGGCAAGACCTATCTCGCCATGGCCAAGGCCGTCCAGGCCCTGCAGGCGAAGGAGGTCAACCGGATCATCCTCACGCGTCCTGCCGTCGAGGCCGGCGAGAACCTCGGCTTCCTGCCGGGCACGCTGAGCGAGAAGATCGATCCCTACCTCCGGCCGCTGTACGACGCCCTCCACGACATGCTGGATCCCGAGACGATCCCCAAGCTGCTCGCGGCCGGGACGATCGAGGTCGCACCGCTGGCGTACATGCGCGGGCGGACCCTCAACGACGCCTTCATCATCCTCGACGAGGCACAGAACACCTCGCCGGAGCAGATGAAGATGTTCCTCACGCGCCTGGGATTCGGTTCCAAGATGGTCGTGACCGGCGACGTGACCCAGATCGATCTCCCCAACGGCCAGCGCAGCGGGCTGAGGATCGTCCGCGAGATCCTGGACGGCGTCAAGGACATCTCGTTCCCGGTGCTGACCTCGGCCGACGTGGTTCGTCACAAGCTGGTCGGCCGTATCGTCGCCGCCTACGACGAGTACGAGGGTGAGGGCGAGAGTCGTGAACGTCGACATTCTTGACGAGTCGAGCTTTCGTGATGCCGACGGGGCCCCCGTCGACATCGAGCGCCTGACCCGCCTGTCGCGGTTCGTGATGGAGCAGATGCGACTGGCGCCCGCGACGGAGATGACGATGATCGTCGTCGACGCCGGCACGATGACCGAGTACAACGAGAAGTGGATGGACAAGACAGGCCCCACCGACGTCCTGTCCTTCCCGATGGACGAGCTCCGACCCGGCACCGACGACCTGGAGGCCGAAGAGGGATACCTCGGCGACATGGTGCTGTGCCCCGAGGTCGCCACGGCCGACGCCGAGGCCGAGGGCCTGGTCCTCGCCGACCACCTCGAGCTGTTGACGGTGCACGGGATCCTTCACCTGCTGGGCTACGACCACGCCGAGCCCGAGGAGTACGAGGAGATGTTCGCGCTGCAGGACGCGCTGCTCGCGCGCTGGCGCGACGGCGGACGCACGACGGAGGAGGCGCAGTCGTGAGCTCCGACGTGTGGCTCGTGGTGTCGGCGATCGTGCTGGTGGTCCTCGCGGGGCTCCTCGCGAGCATGGACGCCGCCATCTCGACCTTCTCCAAGGCGCGCGCCGACGAGCTCGTCGCCGAGGGCCGCTCCGGAGCGGCGAGGATCGCCAAGATCGTCCGCGATCCCGCCCCGTACATCAACACCGCGCTGTTCCTCCGCATCCTCGCCGAGACGGGCGCGGTCGTGATGGTGGCGGTCGTCTTCGTCCACGCTCTCGACGGGCAGTGGGAGCAGGTGGTCGTCGCGACCCTGGTCATGGCGGTCGTGTCGTTCGTGGCGATCGGAGTCGGTCCGCGCACGCTCGGGCGCCAGAACTCCGAACGCGTCGCGCTGCTGTCCGCCGCACCGCTGGCCGCCATCACCCGGATCCTCGGGCCGGTGCCGCGGCTGCTGATCATGGTCGGCAACGCGCTGACGCCGGGCAAGGGGTTCCGGGAAGGACCGTTCTCCTCCGAGGCCGAGCTGCGCGAGCTCGTCGACCTGGCAGAGCAGAGCGCGCTCATCGAGTCCGACGAGCGTCAGATGATCCACTCGGTCTTCGAGCTCGGCGACACGGTCGTGCGCGAGGTGATGGTGCCTCGGACCGACGTGGTGTTCATCGAGCGCACCAAGACCCTTCGCCAGGCCATGTCGCTCGCGCTGCGCAGCGGCTACTCCCGCATCCCGGTGACCGGCGAGAGCCTCGACGACGTCGTCGGCATGGCCTACCTCAAGGACATCACCAAGCGGGTCTTCGACAACCGTGACGCCGAGACCACCGAGCGGGTGGAGTCGGTCATGCGGCCGTGCTCCTATGTGCCCGACTCCAAGCCCGCGGCCGACCTGCTGCGCGGGATGCAGTCGGAGCGGACACACGTGGCGATCGTCGTCGACGAGTACGGCGGCACCGCCGGGATGGTGACGATCGAGGACATCCTCGAGGAGATCGTCGGTGAGATCACCGACGAGTACGACGCGCCGCCGGAGGACGTCGAGCACCTCTCCAACGGCTCGGTGCGGATCAGCGCTCGTTATGACGTCGACGATCTTCAGCACCTCTTCGGCGTCCCCATCGAGGACGACGACGTCGACTCCGTCGGTGGTCTCATGGCGAAGCACCTCGGCAAGGTCCCGATCGCCGGCAGCGAGGTGTTGCTCGACGGCCTGCGCTTCGTCGCCGAGGCGCCTCGCGGACGCCGCAACCGCATCGGCACGGTCCTGGTCAGCCGCGAGGAGACCGAGGACGACTCCGCGGAGTCGGTCGGCGCGGCCGCGTCCGGCTGAGGGCTCGCCGATACCCTGGCTCCATGGCATCCGCACCGCTTGGCGTCGACGACCCCGAGGACCTCAAGATCCTGACCCTCGCACGCGCCACCCGCGCCCGCACCCGGGCGGCAGAGGGCGCCTCGGTCCGCGACCGTGACGGACGCACCTACGCTGCCTCGACCGTCGACCTCCCGTCGCTGCAGCTGTCCGCGCTGAGTCTCGCGGTCGCGATGGCGGTGTCGTCGGGTGCGACCGGTCTCGAGGCGGTGGCGGTGAGCACCGACGCCGACGGCGTACGCGACGAGGACCTCGCCGTCGTCCGCGACCTCGCGGGCAGCGGCGTGCCGGTCCTGGTCGCCGACGCCCAGGGCTCGGCCCAGCGTGTGGTGCAGTCGTGAGCGCCTTCCGGTCCGGCTTCGCCTGCTTCGTCGGGCGGCCCAACGCCGGCAAGTCGACCCTCACCAACGCGCTCGTCGGTGACAAGGTCGCGATCACCTCATCGCGTCCCCAGACCACCCGGCACGTGATCCGAGGTCTCGTCCACACGCCCGAGGCGCAGCTGATCCTGGTGGACACCCCAGGCCTGCACCGGCCGCGCACGTTGCTGGGCGAGCGCCTCAACGATCTCGTTCGGAGCACGTGGGGCGAGGTGGACGTGGTGGGCGTGTGCCTGCCCGCCGACGAGAAGATCGGCCCCGGCGACCGCTACCTGATCGGCGAGCTGGCCAAGATCCGCCGGACGCCGATGATCGCGGTCGCCACCAAGACCGACAAGGTCGCCCCCGAGCGGCTCATGGCACACCTCGCCGACATCGCCACGACCGGCGAGGAGCTGGGCGTGGAGTGGCGGCACATCGTGCCGGTGTCGGCGAAGTCGGGCTACCAGGTCGCGCACCTTCGTGACCTGCTGATCGACGAGCTGCCCGAGGGTGTCCCTCTGTATCCGGAGGGTCAGCTGACGGACGAGCCGGAGGAGACTCTGGTCGCCGAGGTGATCCGCGAGGCGTCGCTCGAGGGCGTCCGAGACGAGCTGCCGCACTCGATCGCGGTCGTCATCGAGGAGATGGTGCCCCGCGAGGACCGCCCGGAGGACCGGCCGCTCGTCGACGTCCGCGCGACCATCTTCGTCGAACGCGACAGCCAGAAGGGCATCGTGATCGGCAAGGGCGGATCGAGGCTGCGTCAGATCGGGTCGGACTCGCGCGGCCAGATCGAGCGGATCCTCGGCACCCCGGTCTTCCTCGACCTGCGGGTCAAGGTGGCAAAAGACTGGCAGCGCGACCCCAAGCAGCTGCGGCGCCTCGGCTTCTGAGGCGGCTCGCCGCCTACTTGCGGGTCTTGGCGAAGCAGACGCCCCAGCGCTCTCCGCGCTGCCAGGCCGTACGACTGGGCGAGATGTAGCCGTAGTCGAAGGATCCCCTGGTGTCGAGGTAGCGCCGAACCCCGGCCGGGCAACGGTCGCGCATGGTGGCCTGGACCTTCTTGGCGCCGGGGTACTTGGCCTTGGGGGCGCCGAGCTTGACGCTGTCGACCCCGCGCCACTGGTGCTTGGTCGTGCACGGCACGGTCCCTGTTGCCACGCGGATGTCGCCTCGGACGCACTGCATGTAGCGCGACGACGCGCGCCCCTTCAACGCCCCCTTGGTCTTGCCCGGGACGGCAGCGAGCCGGGTCGGGGAGGCGGGCAGCACGAGGTCGCAGCGCATCCAGCCGGCCCCGGCGGCGGTCTGGGCCGCACTGGGCACGCCCACGATGAAGTCGAACTGGGACCGCTTGAAGGTCGACTGGTCGGCCCCGAGGTGAGCGATCACCGCCTTCTCGCAGATGCCCCGCGCCGACCCCAGGATGCGGGTGGTGTCGTACGCGGTGACCGCGGAGCGGACCGCCGTCGGCATCGAGCGGACGAGGTAGGTGACGGAGGTGGCTCCCGAGCAGGAGACCGGAGCGACGTCGTCGTCGCTCACGCGGAGGGCGGCGTCGACCGGACCCGGCTTGCGGCACTCACCGATCTTGGGCAGGACCACCGCCGGCGTCGAAGGCGTCGCCGAAGGGGCCGGGGTCCCAGTGGTCGGCGGCAAGGTGCGCAGTGGCGGATCCTCG
This sequence comes from Mumia sp. zg.B53, assembly GCF_019550935.1. Classification (NCBI taxonomy): domain Bacteria; kingdom Bacillati; phylum Actinomycetota; class Actinomycetes; order Propionibacteriales; family Nocardioidaceae; genus Mumia; species Mumia sp. zg.B53. Next base: position 494,355 of record NZ_JAHWCK010000002.1, read on the forward strand.
GGCGAGGTCACGCTCGTGGAGTCTCCGTCGGTCGCGAGGTCGGTCGCCGACCCGCACGCTGTGACGAGGACGAGCGCTCCGGCGCCGAGCGCGGCGAGCGCGAGGTCGCGGGTGCGGAGGCGGCGGGCAGCCGTCACGGGAGGTCCTTCCGGGGGGTTCGACGGCACGACGGGTGCCAGTCTACGGGGGTGGGGCACCCGAGCCGTCCGTTGCGAGGTGACTCACCTGCGCGTACGGGTCCAGCAGAGTCCGAAGCGCTGCCCCTGGGCCCAGGCCGCGCGGTCGGGTGGAAGCCAGCCGACCTCGATGTCACGGGTGCTGTTGTCGGTGAACGCACGGGCAGCGCCCTCGCAGCGACCGAGCACCTCACCGCGGATGGAGGGGCCGGGGAACGGCGTGCGGGCCGTTCCTAGCCGGCGGGCCGCGACGGCGCGCCACGTGTGGGGGAGGGCACACACCCGGCCACCCCGTCCTGCCCGGACCCCGGCCAGATCGGTCCGCGCGCACCGGCCGTAGCGGTCGAGTGCGCTGTCGCGCCGCAGGAGGCCCGCGGCCTGGGCCGGCAGTCTCATGAGGGTGGTGTCCGTCCGGGACACGGCGAGGTCGCAGCGCAACCAGCGTGCGCCGGCGTCCAGGTCCTGGTCGCTCGGGACGAACCACGCCGACCGGACCCGAGACAGCGCCAGCCGTGCCGGCGTGGCGCGGACGAACGTGCGCAGCGCAGCGCGGCACCGGCGCTCGGCGTTGGCGGCGAGGGCGGTCGCGTCGATCGGCTCGGTGATGCCTGACAGGCTCGTCACGAGGTACGTGACGGTGGTGTGCGGCTGCGTGCACGGGACCGGGGCGACCCCGACCTGGGCCTCGGCGAGCTGGGGGGCGGAGAGCCGGTAGCAGGCGCCGGCGATCGGCTCGGGCGCCGTCGTCGGGCTCGGCGACGCGCTCGGGGAGTCGCCGGTCGCACGCGATCCCGGGTCGTCGGACGCGTCGCCCCCGGTGCATGCCGACAGGGTGATGGCCGACGCCGCGACCAGAGCGACGACGGCACGACCGGCGACGGGCGTCCGAGCGGGCACCCCTCCACCGTAGGAGCCGGGGCCGTTCCCGGCATCACGCCGAGAGCAGCGCGGCCACGGTCGCGCCCAGCTCGTACGCCTGACCCTTCTCCCGCTCGCCCACGTCGCCCATGACGTCGAGGACCGCGGCGGACTGCGACCAGGGCAGCGCCCCGACGATCGACTGCACGGCTCGGACGGCGCCGGTGGTGTCGTAGCGACCGTGGACCCACAGGCCGTACGGCTTGGTCCGTCGGGGAGGGCCGTCGGAGGTGGCGCCACCCGCCGAGCCGTCGTCGGTCAGCGCTCCTCCAGCCTCCAGGAAGATCGTGTCGAAGAAGTGCTTCAACGCCCCTGACATGTAGCCGAAGTTGGCCGGCGTCCCGAGGACGTACCCGTCGGCGGCGAGAACGTCGGACGCCGACGCCTCGAGCGCGGGCCGCACCACGACGTCGACGCCCTCGATGCTCGGGTCGCGCGCGCCCTCGATGACCGCGTCGGCGAGGGTGCAGACGGTGGGGGTCGGGGCGTGGTGCACGAGGAGCAGGGTTGCCACCTGGCGAGACTAGCGTCGGCGTGGGCTATGCTGCCGGTAGCCATGTACTTCGCGCGCCTCCTCCTTCGGTGCCGCGGCGAGGGTTCGCTCTAGGTCGGACCCCCTCGTCGCGGGGTTCGTCATGGCCGACCGTCTGCCGCACCGCGGCGCCCGTCTCGACCGTCGAACCCACCGCACCGAACGAGGAACCACCATGGCCATCTCCCCGCAACAGCCGAGCGGTATGCCGTACGAGCGATACCGTCCGTTCCCGCCGATCGACCTGCCCGACCGCACCTGGCCGGCGAAGACCGTCACCGAGGCCCCCCGCTGGCTGTCGACCGATCTCCGTGACGGCAACCAGGCCCTGATCGACCCGATGACGCCTGCCCGCAAGCGGCGGATGTTCGACATGCTCGTACGGATGGGCTACAAGGAGATCGAGGTCGGCTTCCCGAGCGCGAGCGAGACCGACTTCGCGTTCGTCCGCCACCTGATCGAGGACGACCTGGTCCCCGACGACGTCACGATCTCCGTCCTGACCCAGGCTCGCGAGGACCTGATCGACCGGACGGCACAGTCGCTGGTTGGCGCCAAGAACGGCACCATCCACCTCTACAACGCGGTCGCCCCCCTGTTTCGGCGCGTGGTGTTCGGCGTCGACCGCGACGAGTGCCGGTCGATCGCCGTCCGTGGCACCGAGCTCGTCACGAAGTACGCCGAGGAGTACCTGCAGGGCACCGACTTCGGCTTCCAGTACTCGCCCGAGATCTTCACCGCCGCCGAGCTCGACTTCTCCGTCGACGTGTGCGAGGCCGTGATGGACGTGTGGCAGCCCGAGGACGGTCGCGAGATCATCCTCAACCTGCCGGCGACCGTGGAGATGGCCACCCCCAACACCTACGCCGACCAGATCGAGTGGTTCGGTCGTGCGATCAGCCGTCGCGAGCACGTCGCGATCTCGCTGCATCCCCACAACGACCGCGGTACGGCGGTGGCCGCCACGGAGCTGGCGATGATGGCCGGTGCCGACCGGGTCGAGGGCTGCCTGTTCGGGCACGGGGAGCGCACGGGCAACGTCGACCTCGTCACGCTGGGCATGAACCTCTTCAGCCAGGGCATCGACCCGCAGATCGACTTCTCCGACATCGACGAGGTGCGCCGCACCGTCGAGTACTGCACCGGGCTGCCCGTGCACCCGCGCCACCCGTACGCCGGCGACCTCGTCTACACGGCGTTCTCCGGCTCGCACCAGGATGCCATCAAGAAGGGCCTGGAGGACCTGGACCGTCAGGCCTCCGAGGGTGGCATCCCGGTCTCCGAGATGCCGTGGGAGGCGCCGTACCTGCCGATCGACCCGCACGACGTCGGTCGGTCGTACGAGGCCGTCATCCGGGTGAACAGCCAGTCCGGCAAGGGCGGCGTTGCGTACATCATGAAGTCCGAGCACAAGATGGACCTCCCGCGCCGGCTCCAGATCGAGTTCAGCCGGGTCGTGCAGTCGATGACCGAGGGCGAGGCCGGTGAGATGTCGGTCGACGGGATCTGGCAGGCGTTCTCGGCGGAGTACCTCGAGCGGACGTCACCGTACGCCCTCGAGGCGTTCCGTTCGTCGACGATCCAGGACGGCCTCGACGAGCTCGTCGTCGACGTCCGGGTCGGTGGCGCGGTCCAGTCGCTCAAGGGCGAGGGCAACGGCCCGGTCGCCGCGTTCGTCGACGCCATCGCGGCGGTCAACGGCGACATCCGCGTCCTCGACTACGCCGAGCACGCGCTGTCCTCCGGCGGCGACGCGGCCGCGGCGGCGTACGTCGAGTGCGAGATCGGCGACCAGATCGTCTGGGGGGTCGGTGTCGACCCGAGCATCGTGACGGCGTCGCTCAAGGCCGTCGTCTCAGCAGCCAACCGCGCGGCCGCCGCCCGCGACTGACTCGTGGTGCACCGCTGGGGCCGCCTCCTGGCGCCCCAGCGGTGACGGGGTCACCCGCGTCGGGGAGGTCGGCTCGTTTCTGCCGTCGGTCGGCCTGGCGTCGACCCGGGGGCTGACGGCGACGGGGCAACCGGTCCGATCGGTGCGGCGGGCATCGCGAGCGTTGCTGCGAGCCCACCGACGAGGATGACGGCCGCGACGCCGGTGGTGATCTTGCTGGCCGTGATCATCGAGGCCTCGGCGGCCTGCCCGGCCTCGGCCGTCGCCGGGTCCTCGACGAGCGTGGGGATCACCGCACCCGCGCTGTCGCGGACGAGCGCGACGACCTCGTCCTGCTGGGAGGCGGGAAGATCGGTGTCCGCGAGCTCGTCGGCCGTCTGCGCCGCCAGGGTGGAGATGAGCAGCCCACCGAGGACAGCGATCCCCAGTGCGGAGCCGAGCTGTCGGACCGTCGTCAGGAACCCTGAGGCCTGTCCGCTCGACCCCACCGGGATGTCGACGAGGATGGCGCTGGTCAGCTGTGCGGTCGCCATGCCGACGCCGACGCCGTACACGAACAGCAGCGCCGCGATCACGGGCCCGCTGACGTCCTCGGCGATGACGAGCGCCGTCCCTGCGATCGCCACGACCTCGAGGGCGAGTCCGATCCGGATGACCGCGCGCTGACCGAGACGCTGGGTCAGGGGAGGGGTGGCGCCCGAGGCGAGGAAGGTGCCGATCGCCAGCCACAGGACGAGGACTCCGGTGCCGAGCGGGGTGTAGCCGAGGGCACCCTGCAGGAGCAGCGGAAGGGTGAAGATGAGCCCGATCTCGCCGAGCGCGACCACCATGGCGGCGATCGACCCGTAGCGCAGCGAGCGGAAGCGCATCAGCGTGAGGTCGACCAGCGTCACCGCGCCGGCCCGGGCGCGGCGCGCCTCGACGACGATGAACGCGGACAGGAGCACGGCACCGAGTGCGAGGGCGAACGGGACGGGGGAGAGCGCCCCGGACTCCTGGCGCCACCATCCGTAGTACTGACCCTCGATGAGGCCGAACACCACGCCGCCGAGGCCGAGCGTCGAGAGAAGGAGCCCGGGGAGATCCATGCCGGGCCGGATGTCGTCGTCCCGTGTCTCGTCGAGGACCTTCACGATGCCGACCAAGGCGAGCAACCCGAACGGCAGGTTGATCCAGAAGGCCCACCGCCACGTCGACTCGGTCGCGAGCCATCCGCCGAGCAGCGGTCCCACCGCGACCATGCCGCCGACCGTCGATCCCCAGATCGCGAACGCGATCCCGCGGGCACGGCCCTGGAAGGTCGCGTTCAGGGTCGAGAGGCTGGCCGGGACGATCATGGCGGCGCCCAGACCCTGGACGAAGCGGGCCGCGATCAGCATCTCCTGGTTCTGGGCCGCGCCGGCGCTGAGGCTCGCGACCATGAACAGCACCAGACCGGCGGCGTACACCCGGCGGCGTCCGATCCGGTCACCCAGGCGGCCCGCCGCCAGCAGCAGCGAGGCGAGCATCAGCAGGTAGATCGCGTTCATCCACTGCGCGCCCGCTGCGGTCAGGCCGAGGTCCTCGATGATCACGGGGACGGCGACGTTGACGATGGTCATGTCCATCACGACGAGAGAGACGCCGAGGGACAGCGTCAGCATCGCCAACCACTGGCGCGGGGTGATCGGAGTGGTGCTCATCCGGCGGATCGTAACAGCGTTCCACCGGGGATGGGTTCAGGGGACGAGTATCCAACGACCTGCGGATCCACGGGCCGCTCCGGCCTCCGCGTAGGCGGCGGCCGCGTCCTTCATGGGGCGTCGGGCTGCGATCCGTACGGGCACGGTCTGGTCGGCAGCGAGGGGCAGCAGGTCGGCGAGGGCCTGCCCGTCCGGACGGGTCGTGACCGCGGTGACGGTGATGTCCCGCTCGGGCGGAACCGGCCATCCCGGCTTGAACCCCACAAGCTGCCCACCATCGACCACAGGCGCGAGCGCGGCCTGCTGCAGGCCGGCGGCGTCGAGAACGGCGTCATAGCCCCGCCCATGCACCTCCGTGAGGACGCGCTTGGCTCCGAGCGAGTCCGCCAGGTGCTCGGTCCCCGGCGTCACGAGTGCGTCGACGGCCCACCCTGCGCGCGCTGCGAGCACCGTCGCCCACGTCCCGACGCCGCCCGCGGCACCGGTCACCAGGAGCGACCCGTCCGTGACACGCAGCAGATCGAGCGCCTGGAGGGCCGCAAGAGCGTTGAGCGGGACGGCCGCGGCGGTCTCCAGGTCGAGGCCGTCCGGCACCCGCGCGAGGTCGTCGACGGGGACGACCACCTGCTCGGCGTGGGCGCGAGCCGGCGCGGTCGGGTCGGCGTGCAGACCTGCCACGCGGTCACCGACGGTGACGGCGTCGACCCCGGGCCCGACCTCGACCACGGTGCCCGAGAAGTCGAAGCCGAGGCCGATGAGATCGGGCAGTCCGAGCGTCGCGTGGTCTGCGGCGACGAAGCTGTCGAAGAACGTGTACCCCGCCGCCGCGACCTGGACGCGGACGTCGTGCGGAGCCAGAGACCTGGGGGAAGCGGCCTCCCAGGTCGGGATGGGGTTGCCGGTGCGTGAGACGAGGACGTTCATCGAGGACTCCTGATGGTTTGAGGCTTGTCCCTCTCACTATCGGAGACCTACTCTCTATCCGGAAGTACCGACTTTTCGGTGGTCAACGCACCCGGAGGTATGCCATGACCGCAGATGCCGCGCCCGAGGCGCCCCGGTTCGACGCGTTCGGCGCCCACTGTCCGAGCCGGCGTCTGCTGGACACGATCGGCGACAAGTGGGCCAGCCTGACGATCGCGGCGTTGGGGGTCCACGGCGAGCTGCGCTACTCCCAGCTCGCCGCGACGATCGAGGGCGTCAGCCAGAAGATGCTGACCCAGACGCTGCGCAACCTCGAGCGTGACGGCCTCGTCCACCGTCGCGTGACTCCGTCGGTCCCGGTCCGGGTCGACTACTCGCTGACTGACCTGGGTCGGTCGCTGCTGGCGGTCGTCTGCGAGCTCAAGGAGTGGGCCGAGCTCCACATGCCCGCCGTCGATGCAGCCCGGGCTGCCTACGACGCCACCCCGCGCTAGCGCCACGACCGCGCGCCGCCGGGCACAATGGGTCCGTGGCGCTCTACCGTGACGAGGCTGTCGTCCTCCGGACCCAGAAGCTGGGCGAGGCGGACCGGATCGTCACGTTGCTGACGCGGCGCCACGGTCGTGTCCGAGCGGTCGCCAGAGGCGTACGCCGGACGAGCTCGCGCTTCGGGTCACGCGTCGAGCCGTTCATGCACGTCGACCTCCAGCTCGCCGAGGGCCGCACGCTCGACGTCATCACGCAGGTGGAGACGCTCGACGCGTACGCCGGACGCCTCGGCAACGACTACGGCGCCTACACCTGCGGCACCTCGATGCTCGAGTCCGCGGACCGGCTCGTCGGCGAGGACGGCCACCCGGCGTCACAGCAGTACCTGCTGCTCGTCGGAGCGCTGCGCGCACTGGCCGACCGGCGCCACCCCAGCGGGTTGATCCTCGACTCGTTCCTCCTCCGCTCCCTCTCGATCGCGGGCTACGCCCCCAGCTTCGACGCCTGCGCGCGATGCGGCGTCGGTGGTCCGCACCGCTCGTTCAACCCCGGCTCCGGAGGCATGCTGTGCGCCGACTGCCGCGTCCCGGGGTCGGCGAATCCCGCGCCGGACACGGTCGCGCTGCTCGGCTTCCTCCTCAGCGGCGCGTGGCCCCAGGCCGAGGCGGCCGGCGACCGGGCGCGGCGCGAAGCCAGCGCTCTCGTCGCGGCATACCTGCAGTGGCACCTCGAGCGTGGACTGCGGTCGCTGGACTACGTCGATCGCTGACCGGACACAATGAGCACGTGAGCCACCCCGTACGACGGCCGACCCCGCATCCCTCCGGCGCGATGCCGCCCGCTCTGCCGCCCGACCAGGTCCCACGACACGTCGCGATCGTCATGGACGGCAACGGGCGCTGGGCCAAGGAACGCGGTCTGCCGCGGACCGCGGGGCACGAGGCCGGCGAGTCGTCGTTGTTCGACGTGGTCGAGGGCGGGATCGAGGCTGGTGTGAAGTGGATCTCCGCCTACGCGTTCTCGACCGAGAACTGGAAGCGCTCGCCGGACGAGGTGCGATTCCTGATGGGCTTCAACCGCGACGTCATCCGCCGCCGTCGCGACGAGATGCACGCCCTGGGCGTCCGGGTCCGCTGGGCGGGTCGCCGACCGCGGCTGTGGCGCAGCGTGATCAACGAGCTCGAGACCGCCGAGGAGCTCACCAAGGACAACGACGTGCTCACGCTGACCATGTGCGTCAACTACGGCGGGCGCGCGGAGATCGCCGACGCCGCCGCGGCGCTCGCGCGTGACGTGGCCGACGGACGCGTCAAGCCGGGCAAGATCGACGAGCGCGTCCTCGCCCGCTACCTCGACGAGCCCGACATGCCCGACGTCGACCTCTTCTGGCGCACCTCCGGCGAGCAGCGGACGAGCAACTTCCTGCTGTGGCAGTCGGCGTACGCGGAGATGGTGTTCTCCGACATCGCATGGCCGGACGTGGACCGGCGTGCGCTGTGGGAGGCGATCGAGGAGTACGCCCGCCGCAACCGTCGTTACGGCTCGGCATGAGCGTCTTCGAGCGCACGTGCCCGTGCGGTTCGGGTATCTCGTACGACCGCTGCTGCGGGCGGCTGCACCGCGGGGAGGCCGAGGCGGAGACGCCGGAGGAGCTGATGCGCTCGCGCTACGCGGCGTACGCTGTCGGCGACCTCGACCACGTCTTCCGTACCTGGCATCCCCGTACCAGGCCCGACGACGTGGCGAACACGCCCGGGGTGACGTGGGTCGGCCTCGAGATCGTCGACGCCGTCGGTGACGAGGTCGAGTTCCGAGCGCACTGCACGACCGCGTCGGGGCCGGGTGTCCTGCACGAGCGCAGCAGGTTCGAGCGACGCACCGGCCGGTGGGTCTACGCGGGCGAGGCGTAGGGGGCGTCGCCCGGCGCGGTCGGTCTCGCCCTGCACGCCGGGGCTAGGCTGAGCCCTGTGCGTATCGCGAGATTCACGACCGACGAGGACCCCCGGTTCGGCGTCGTCGGCGAGGCCGACGGCGTCTCCGTGATCGCGGTGATCACCGGCGATCCTCTCTATGCAGGCATCCAGCTGACGGGGGAGCGGATCCCGCTCGACGACGTCCGGCTGCTCGCCCCGGTGCTGCCGCGGAGCAAGGTGGTGGGGATCGGCCGCAACTACGCCGCCCACGCCGCCGAGCTCGGCAACGAGGTGCCCGACGAGCCGCTGGTGTTCTTCAAGCCCAACACCAGCGTCACCGGGCCCGGCGACCCGATCCTCTATCCAAGCTTCACCGAGCTCCTCAGCTATGAGGGTGAGCTCGCGGTCGTGATCGGCCGGATCTGCAAGGACGTGCCCGCCGAGGACGCCGCGAGGGTGATCCACGGCTACACGGTCGCCAACGACGTGACGGCGCGTGACCGGCAGAAGACCGACGGGCAGTGGAGCCGGGCCAAGGGGGCCGACGGTTTCTGTCCGCTCGGCCCGTGGATCGAGACCGACCTCGACCCGTCCGACCTGCGGCTCACCACGACCGTCAACGGAGAGGTCGTCCAGGACGGTCGGACCTCCGACATGGTCCACAAGATCCCGGACCTCATCGCGTACACGTCCAGCTTCATGACGCTGCTCCCGGGCGACGTCATCCTCACCGGCACCCCTGAGGGTGTCGGACCCATGAACCCTGGTGATGAGGTCAGCATCACCGTCGAGGGCCTCGGAACGCTGACCAACAAGGTGGTTTCCCGTGACTGAGTCCAACCGCGCTGTCCGTGTGCGCTTCTGCCCGTCCCCGACGGGCAACCTGCACGTCGGCAACGTACGGACCGCACTGTTCAACTGGGCGTACGCGCGCCACCACGGCGGCACGTTCGTCTTTCGCGTCGAGGACACCGACGCCGCCCGCGACTCGGAGGAGTCCTACCAGGGTCTGCTCGACTCGTTGCGGTGGCTCGGGCTCGACTGGGACGAGGGCCCTGAGGTCGGTGGCGACTTCGGGCCCTACCGGCAGTCCGAGCGGATGGGCCTCTATACCGAGGTCGCCGAGAAGCTGGTCGCGGCCGGCTACGCCTACTACGCGTACGACTCCCCTGAGGAGCTCGAGCAGCGGCGCGAGGCCGCACGAGCGGAGGGACGCTCCAGCGGGTACGACGGGCTGCACCGTGACCTCACGGCAGAGCAGCGGGCTGCGTACGAGGCGGAGGGTCGCAAGCCGGTCGTCCGGTTCCGGATGCCCGACGAGGCGATCACCTTCACCGACCTGGTGCGAGGAGAGGTGACGTTCGAGCCCGAGCACGTCGCCGACTACGTGATCGTGCGCGCCAACGGCCAGCCGCTCTACACCCTCACCAACCCGGTCGACGATGCGATGATGGGCATCACCCACGTCCTCCGGGGCGAGGACCTTCTGAGCTCCACGCCGCGTCAGATCCCGCTCCACCGTGCGCTCGTGGAGCTCGGCGTCGGTGAGGGAGTCGTCCCCGAGTACGGGCACCTCCCGTTCGTGATGGGGCAGGGCAACCGCAAGCTGTCCAAGCGCGATCCCGGCGGCGGTCTCGCCGGCTACCGCGAGCGCGGCTTCCTGCCGGAGGGACTGCTCAACTATCTCGCGCTGCTCGGCTGGTCGATCGGCGGCGACCGCGAGATCTTCTCGCTCCAGGAGATGGCGGAGGCGTTCGACATCGCCCGCGTCAACCCGAACCCTGCGCAGTTCGACCCCAAGAAGTGCGAGGCCGTCAACGCTCAGCACATCCGCGACCTGCCGGTCGAGGAGCTGGCCACGCGGCTGCTCCCGTACCTCGTCGACGCCGGTCTGGTCGCGGCGGAGCCCTCGGAGCAGGACCTCGGCCTCCTGGCTGCCGCGACACCGCTGGTCAACGAGCGGATCACCGTGCTCAGCGAGGCGGTCGACATGCTCGCGTTCCTCTTCGTCTCCGAGGCCACGTTCTCGATCGATCCCGACGACGCCGCGAAGGTCCTCACCGAGGACGGCCTCGCCGTCGTCCGCTCCGCGCGTGACGCGCTCGCGGCGCTCGACTCGTTCGACACGGCGTCGATCGAGGGTGCGCTGCGCTCTGCGCTCGTCGACGGGATGGGCCTGAAGCCGCGCCACGCCTTCGGGCCGGTCCGAGTCGCGGTGTCGGGCAAGAGGATCTCGCCACCGCTGTTCGAGTCGATCGAGCTGCTCGGCAAGGAGCGGACGCTCACGCGCCTCGACAGCGCCCTCACCTCCGTCGGCTGATCGGGTGACGTGAACATTCTCACGTCGGGGTCGCGCTCTGCCTACGCTGCGCGACCCCGCCGCCCGGAGGTGTCGTCGCGGTCCCGCCGCCGCGGCGCTCGGCGCTGACGGGCGCGGCGGCAGCCAGGGACGGCGTCGCGACCCGAGAACGGCGCGCTGACCTGCGAAGACGGCATCAAGGCGGCCCCCGGATTTGGGCGCCACGAAGCCGTCCGGTAATGTTCTTCTCGGTTCGGGGACGCAAGGATCCGGACCACAGCCATGGGGTATGGGGTAATTGGCAGCCCGTCGGTTTCTGGCACCGTTAGTCTAGGTTCGAGTCCTAGTACCCCAGCGAGAGAGTCCACCGGCACGTCCGGTAGGTTTCTTTCACCACCAGGCCCCGTTGTGTAGCGGCCTAGCACGCCGCCCTCTCAAGGCGGTAGCGCGGGTTCGAATCCCGTCGGGGCTACAACAGGCGCCCGAGTCCTCAGGACTCGGGCGCCTTGGTGTTTCCGAGGGTCTCCGCGTCTCCGCTACGGTGGTGCGAGGGTAGCGACGACGTCCGGAGGACTGGCGTGCCGACGATCGTGATGACAGGCGGCTCCTCCGGGATCGGTGCGACCGCCGCCGAGAAGCTTGCGCAGTCCGACGACGCACGCCTGCTCGTCGGTGCCCGGGGCACGGCGCCGTACGGAGAGGTGCTTCCGCTCGACCTCACCCGGCTCGCCTCGACCCGGAGATTCGCCTCGGCGGTCGAGGATCTGCTGGGCGAGGCGCCGATCGACGCCCTCGTCCTCAACGCCGGCGGCATCGGCCGCGACGTCGCGGGACGGACCGAAGACGGGTTCGAGACGACGTTCGCGATGAACCACCTCGCGCACTACCTCCTGCTGCGGCGGCTGGTGCCACGCGTCGCGGAGGACGGGGCCGTCGTCATCACCACGAGCGGGTCGCACGACCCGGCGACCGGAGCGGGGCTCGAGGCTCCTCGACACGCGGACGCCGTGCTCCTCGCGCATCCCGACCGCGATCCCGGCACCCACGATCGCGCCCGAAAGGCCGCCGAGCACGCCTACACGGCGTCCAAGCTCTGCGTCGTCCTCACGGTGCGGGCACTCTCGGTGCTCCCCGACGTCCGTCAACGCCGTGTGACGGCGGTGGCGTTCTGTCCGGGCCAGGTCTTCGGGACAGGGCTGGCGAGGAGCCTGCCGCTGCCCATGCGGGCGGCCTGGTCCGCGCTGGGCGGACCCGTGCTGGGGCGGCCGCTGCGCGCGGTCAACGCGACCCACAACACGCGCGAGGCGGCGGGTGACGCGCTCGCCGACCTCGCCCTCGGGCGAACGCGCCCCCCTGCCGGGCGCACGTACGCCGCACTCCGCCGCGGACGGATCACATGGCCGGAGCCGTCGGTGCGTGCCCGCGACGCCGCCACGGGAGCGGCCCTGTGGGCTGACAGCGCGCGGCTCGCCGGGTTGACGTCCTGACACGATGGCGGACGCCCGGACCGTCGTGTCCGATTCCCGCGAGTAACCCGTCGGTCCCGCGAGGCATGCTGGACCCATGAGGATCGACGACGACCGCCGCTACCGGGCGGTGAGCTCCAGGGACGCGCGGTTCGACGGCGTCTTCTTCACCGCGGTCACCAGCACCGGGATCTACTGTCGACCGTCGTGTCCCGCCCGGACCCCCCTGCGCCGCAACGTCCGCTTCTACGCCACCGCTGCCGCGGCCCACGACGCCGGGTTCCGGGCGTGCCGCCGATGCCGCCCCGACGCGGTGCCGGGGTCGCCGGAGTGGGACGTGCGCACCGACACGGTCGGTCGCGCCATGCGCCTGATCCGTGAGGGCGTCGTCGAGAGCGACGGAGTGCCGGGGCTCGCCGGCCGGCTCGGCTACAGCACCCGGCACGTGCACCGGATGCTGGTCGACGAGGTCGGCGCGGGACCCCTCGCCATCGCGCGCAGCAACCGTGCCCACCACGCGCGCATCCTGCTCGAGACCACCGACGTCCCGGTCACCGACGTCGCCTTCGCCGCGGGGTTCTCCTCGGTCCGCCAGTTCAACGACACGCTCCGGACGGTGTACGACGCGACACCGAGCGGGTTGCGCGTGAGCGCGCGTCGCCGCGGCCGCCGTACCCCGCGAACGTCCTCCTCCGCCCGGATCGAGCTCAGGCTCGCGGTCCGCCGCCCCTTCGCGCACGGTCCGCTGCTCGACTTCCTCGCAGCGCGTGCAGTGCCCGGGCTGGAGACGGTGCGCGAGGGCACGTATGCCCGCACGCTCCGTCTCCCGCACGGTCCCGGCGTCGTCGCACTCGCGCCGGCCGACGACCACGTGCAGTGCGTCCTGGAGCTGAGCGACCTGCGCGACACGATGGCGGCGGTGGCTCGCTGTCGGAGCATGCTCGACCTCGATGCCGACCCGGTTGCCGTCGACGAGGTCCTCGGTGCGGACCCCCTGCTGGGTGACAGGGTCCGAGCGACGCCCGGGATCCGTGTGCCCGGTCATGTCGACGGCTACGAGCTGGCGGTCCGCGCCGTGGTCGGGCAGCAGGTGTCGGTGGCGGGAGCCCGCACGACCCTGGCCCGCATCGTCGGCGCGCACGGTGCCGTCCTCGACCCCGAGGCGCACCCGCTCGCAGCGGCGTACGCGCTGACTCACGTCTTCCCTGAGCCGGACGTCCTCGCGGCCGTCGACCCCGCGGCGCTGGGGATGCCACGCTCGCGTGCGTCGACGGTCGCCGGACTCGCGGACGCCGTCGCCGTCGGCAAGCTCGACATCGGGCCGAGCGCCGACCGTGCCGCTCTCCGGACGCAGCTGCTCGAGCTGCGAGGGATCGGCCCGTGGACCGCGGACTACGTCCTCATGCGCGCGGCGGGCGACCCTGACGTCCTGCTGGCCACGGACCTGGTGATCCGACGACGGCTCGACGCGCTCCTCGTACGCACCGGCGCTGCCGATCCCGCGACCCGCTGGAGCCCGTGGCGCTCGTACGCCGCGATGCACCTCTGGCGCCTTCCCGACACCTCGACCACTGAGAGGCACTCATGACGACGACCACCACGGCCTACCTCGACAGCCCCATCGGCGGGCTCCGCGTCCACAGCGACGGCTCGGCCGTCGTCGCGATCGACTTCGGTGCCGACCCCGCGGAGCCGGACTCGCCCCGCGACGCGGTGCTCGACGTCGCGGTGGCCCAGCTCGAGGAGTACTTCGCCGGAGAGCGGACGACGTTCGACCTTCCGCTGGGTCCGCAGAAGGGATCGAGGTTCCAGCGCGCGGTCTGGCAGGCGCTCTGCGACATCCCGTACGGGAAGACCGTGACCTACGGTCAGCTGGCGGCCTTGCTCGAGCTCGGGGCGTTCGGTGCGCGTGCGGTCGGGTCCGCGAACGCCTCCAACCCGATCCCCATCGTCGTCCCGTGCCACCGCGTGATCGGGGCCAACGGCACCCTCACGGGGTACGCCGGCGGGCTGGACCGCAAGCAGCGCCTGCTCGACCTCGAGCAGGGGCCTGCTCTGTTCTGAGTGTGGGTGGGGCAGCGACCACCGCGGTCGCTCCCGTACTCAGCGGCGGTTGCGAGGGTGCTGGCGCGCCGTCCGTTCGTTGCCGTGCCGGTAGTTGCCCGTCCAGCGGGCCATCACGAGCTGCGGATCGTTCTCGACCTCCGCGAGGAACTCGGCGGCGCGGCCGCCGCGCAGCTTTGCCGCCACCCGGCCGTGGTGGGTGATGATCACGCTGCCGTCGGCGCGCATGACGTACTCGAATCCCGCTGCCTGACCACCCATCCCGCGGACTCTACGGCACCTCCGTGGCGCCCCGAAAGTCGTTCGACGTCGCCGATGGCCGACACCTAACCTCGAACGATGGTCACCCTGCAAGCAGCGACCTTCGACGCGCACGACCCGACTCGGCTGGCACGGTTCTGGGCCCAGCTGCTGGAGCGCGACGTCGTCGACGAGGTGGACGCCGCGCTGCTGCCGGGCGAGGACGGCCAGCTCGGGTTGAGGTTCGCGCCCAGCCCCACCGTCACCACCGGCCCCCGCCGCATGCATCTTCACCTGACCAGCGCAGACTCCGACGACCAGCGCGCGACGGTGGCGAAGGCGCTCTCTCTCGGCGGAGCGCACCTCGACGTCGGTCAGCGTCCCGAGGAGGGACACATCGTCCTCGCAGACCCGGAGGGCAATGCGCTCTGCGTGATCGAGCCCGACAACGCGTACCTGGCCGGCTGTGGCTTCCTCGGCGAGCTGGCGTGTGAGGGCACCCGGGCGGTCGGGGCCTTCTGGAGCGAGGCGTTGGGATGGCCGCTCGTGTGGGACCAGGACGAGGAGACCACCATCCAGTCGCTCGGAGGCGGGACGAAGGTGGCCTGGGGAGGTCCGCCGGTCACCGCAGAGACCCGGCCGCACCGGCAGCGTCTCGACCTGCTCGCCGCCCCGGGCCTTCAGGAGCGCGAGATCGATCGGTTGGTCGCCCTCGGTGCCACCCGGCTCGAGGCCGGCCGAGACGGTGTCGTCGTGATGGCCGATCCGGACGGCAACGAGTTCTGGGTCCGCGCCGGATGATTCCCACGCGCTGCCGCGCTCGCGGTCGTCAGCGCCTACTCGCCGCTGCGACGCAGCGACTGTGAGAGACGCTCGGCGGCGGCGACGACGGCGGGCGCGTGCATCCGTCCCGGCTGGCGCGTGAGCCGCTCGAGCGGGCCGGAGACCGAGACGGCGGCGATCACCTTGCCGGAGGGCGAGCGGACTCCGGCCGACACCGACGCGATGCCGGGCTCCCGCTCACCGACGCTCTGCGCCCAGCCGCGGCGGCGTACCTGCGACAGCGCGGCCGCGGTGAACGCAGCGTTCTGGAGGCCGCGGTTCATCCGCTCGGGATCCTCCCAGGCGAGGAGGATCTGAGCCGCAGAGCCTGCCCGCATCGTCAGCTGGCTGCCCACCGGCACGGTGTCGCGGAGGCCGGTGGGTCGCTCCGCGGCGGCGACGCAGACCCGGTAGTCGCCCTGGCGCCGGAAGAGCTGGGCGGACTCGCCGGTGATGTCCCGCAGCCTCGCGAGCACTGGTCCGGCAGCCGCGAGGAGGCGGTCCTCGCCGGCCGCGGCGGAGAGCTCCAGCAGCCGTGGTCCGAGCACGAACCTTCCCTGCATGTCGCGGGCCACCAGGCGGTGGTGCTCGAGCGCGACCGCGAGTCGGTGCGCGGTCGGCCGGGCGAGCCCGGTGCTCGAGACAAGACCGGCGAGTGTGGCGGGCCCGGCCTCGAGCGCCGACAAGACGAGGGCGGCTTTGTCGAGAACGCCGACTCCGCTAGAGTTGTCCATGCCTTGATATTGCCGTCTCGCATTGTGAAATGCAAGCAGGGGCCGAGCGTGAGGCCGCTCGCCGAGAAAGGTCCGTCGTGGGCCATGGTGGTGGAGGAGAGAGCAGTGGGCAAGACCCTTGCACAGAAGGTGTGGGAAGAGCACGTCGTACGGCGTGCCGACGGAGAGCCGGACCTGCTCTTCATCGACCTCCACCTCATCCACGAGGTGACCAGCCCGCAGGCGTTCGACGGTCTACGGCTCGCGGGCCGTGCCGTACGCCGCCCTGACCTGACGCTGGCGACCGAGGACCACAACATCCCGACCACCGACCTCGACAAGCCGATCGCCGACCCGGTGTCGCGGACCCAGGTCGAGACCCTGCGCCGCAACTGCGCGGAGTTCGGAGTGCGGCTGCACCCGATGGGCGACATCGAGCAGGGCATCGTCCACGTCGTCGGTCCTCAGCTGGGTCTGACCCAGCCGGGCATGACCATCGTGTGCGGCGACTCCCACACGTCGACCCACGGTGCGTTCGGCGCCCTCGCGTTCGGCATCGGCACGAGCGAGGTCGAGCACGTGCTGGCCACCCAGACGCTGCCGCAGGCCACGCCCAAGACGATGGCCGTCGACGTCGTCGGAGAGCTGCCGGAGGGCTCCACCGCCAAGGACCTGATCCTTGCGCTGATCGCGCAGGAGACGACCGGCGGCGGCCAGGGCTACATCGTCGAGTACCGCGGAGAGGCCATCCGCTCGCTCTCGATGGAGTCGCGGATGACGGTGTGCAACATGTCCATCGAGTGGGGTGCGAAGGCCGGCATGATCGCTCCCGACGAAACCACCTTCGCCTACCTCCAGGGCCGGCCCAACGCGCCGAAGGGCGCGGACTGGGACGCTGCGGTCGAGCACTGGCGGAGCCTCGCCACCGACGACGACGCGGAGTTCGACAAGGTCGTGACGATCGACGCCTCGACGGTCACCCCGTTCGTCACCTGGGGCACCAACCCGGGTCAGGGCGTTCCGCTCTCGGCCGTGGTCCCCTCGCCCGACGACTTCGACGACCCGAGCGACAAGATCGCCGCGCAGCGCGCGCTCGACTACATGGGTCTCACGGCCGGCACGCCGATGCGCGACATCCCCGTCGACACGGTCTTCATCGGCTCGTGCACGAACGGCCGCATGGAGGACCTGCGGACGGCGGCTCGGTGGATCGAGGGTCGCACGGTGGCCGACGACACCCGCCTTCTCGTGGTCCCGGGATCGGTCCGGGTCCGGCTGCAGGCCGAGGAGGAAGGGCTCGACGTCGTCTTCAAGGAGGCAGGAGCCGAGTGGCGCGGCGCGGGCTGCTCCATGTGCCTCGGCATGAACCCCGACCAGCTGATGCCGGGGGAGCGGAGCGCCTCGACGTCGAACCGCAACTTCGAGGGACGCCAGGGCAAGGGCGGACGAACGCACCTGGTCTCACCCGAGGTCGCCGTGGCGACGGCCGTCCTCGGTCACCTCGCCTCACCCGCCGACCTCGCGCACGCCTGACCCCGGACTGGACGGAGAACCTCATGGAGAAGTTCAGCACGCACACCGGTGTGGCCGCGCCGCTGCGACGCAGCAACGTCGACACCGACCAGATCATCCCTGCCGAGTACCTCAAGCGCGTGACGCGCACCGGGTTCGAGGACGGGCTGTTCGCCGGATGGCGCAAGGACCCGGCATTCGTCCTCAACCAGCCGGCGTACGCCGGCGCGACCGTGCTCGTCGCCGGACCGGACTTCGGCACCGGGTCGTCGCGCGAGCACGCGGTGTGGGCCTTGCAGAACTACGGGTTCGCCGTGGTGATCTCGCCGCGTTTCGGTGACATCTTCCGGAGCAACTCGGGCAAGGCCGGCCTCCTGGCGGCACAGGTCGAGGAGAAGACGGTGCAGAAGGTCTGGGACCTGATCGAGGCGCAGCCGGGCACGACCGTCACCGTCGATCTGGTCGCGCGCACTGTCGTCGCCGGCGAGGGCATCGACCGCGTCGAGGATTCGTTCGACATCGATGACTACACCCGCTGGCGACTGCTCGAGGGTCTCGACGACATCGGCCTCACGCTCTCGCACGAGGACGCGATCAGCACGTACGAGTCGTCGCGACCGTCCTTCAAGCCCGTGACGATGTGACAGAGCGCGACGTCGCCCAGACGAGGTGACGTCGCGGAGAGTGTCGATTCGACGAAGCCCGGAAACCACGCAGCCACGGTGGTTTCCGGGCTTCGTCGTCGTTGCCTCGGTGCGCGTTCGCGGACCGGTGGCGCCACACGGCGCGACACCGTCGCCGCGGCACGACGCAACACGTTCGGTCAAATACCCCTACGGTGTTTGAGACGGACAAGCGGAATGCTTACCGTCAAAAGCGAAATACCGAACCGCTCACGGAGGAACCGTTGAACAAGAGCGACTTCGTCGAGGCACTCGCGGTCTCCTTCGAGGGGAACCGCGCCGAGGCACGCCGCGCTCTCGACGCAGTGATCACGACGCTGACCGAACGGCTCTCCGGGGGAGAGCGCGTCGTGCTCAGCGGGTTCGGAGTGTTTCACCAGTCCATCCGCACCGGCCGTGAGGTTCGGAATCCGCGGACGGGGGAGATCCACGTGATCGCGGATCGCACCATCCCGAAGTTCAAACCCGGAGGGGAGCTGAAGAACGTGGTGGCAGGTGTGAGGACGGCGAAGTCGCCGGCGAAGAAGACGACGGCGAAGAAGGCCGCCAAGAAGACGACCGCAGCCAAGAAGAGCGCCGCGAAGAAGAGCACGGCGAAGAAGAGCACCGCGGCCAAGAAGAGCACGGCGAGGAAGTCGCCGGCGAAGAAGACAAGCGCGGCGAAGAAGAGCACCGCGAAGAAGAGCACGGCGAAGAAGAGCACGGCGAAGAAGAGCACGGCGAAGAAGACGACCGCGGCCACCAGGTCGACGGCCAAGAAGTCCACCGCCAAGAAGACGACCGCGGCAAAGCGGCCCGCCGCCAAGAAGACCACCGCAGCCAAGAAGGCGGCGGCCGCCAAGAAGACCGCCGCCAAGAAGTCCACCGCCAAGAAGACGGCGGCGAAGAAGGCCTCCGGCACCGCGAAGAGGGCGCCCGCGCGGGCAACCGCACGCGTCTGACGAGCCACAGGAGCGGCCCCGGCCATCGCTGGGGCCGCACCTGTGCCCGCCTCAGTGGATCCGCAGCGCGCGCACCGTCGCGTCGGCCCCGTCGGTGAGCTCGACGATCACCCGTTGCCCCGGACGGAGGTGGCGGACCGGCGACGCCACGACCACGTCCGCCGCGTACTCCATGGTGACCCCGTCGTCGAGGACGAGCGTGCCGCCCTGGTCGGCGTCGTAGCTCGCGATGGTCGCCTGCACGGCGCTCACCCTATCGCGAGCCGGGCGACGACGGCGGCCGTGCGCGGGCCGAGCAGCGCCCGAAGCTCGTCGAGGTGGACGGGGAGATCGACGTCGCGCCTCAGCCCGAGTGCGGCGGGGAGCGACTCCGCCCCGGCTGCGCGGTGCGCGTCGAGCGACCTCTCGCCGAACCGGGGATCGAGCGTCGTCGGATCGGTCACCGCGAGCAGAGTCGTCCCCACCCCGTCGGCATCGGCGACCATCGACATCTCGTATCCATCGGCCTCGGTCAGGGCCGCGTCGAGGTCCTCCGGGCGCATGCCCGGCAGGTCGGCCGTCACGACCGCGAGGTGCAGACCGCTGTCGGCCGCGACGCCCGCGCCGGCCAGCACCGCGGCACGCAGACCTGCGCCGGGATCGGGCACCACCTCCACGTCGGTGCTCACCTCGGACAGGACGGCATCGGCCAGCGCGCCGTCGGAGGTCACCACGACCACACGGGCGACGAGCGGGCTGCCGACGACGGCCTCGAGCGTGTCGAGCGCCATGGCGCGCGCCAGCGCCGGCCGTTGCGCGCCGAGCGGCGCGAGCCGGGACTTGCCCACCGCGGTGTCCTTCACCGGGACCACCAGGGCCCACCGTCCTGCCACGGGATCGATCTTGCCCCAACGGGCCCAGAAGAGCGTCATCGCACCCGCCGGGATGAACTAGGCTCGGGCCGGTGAAGACCGCTGCCACCGCGTCCCCCGGGCGCGACCCGGGGATGGTGCTCCGGACGATCGTCGCGGCGCTGCGCGTGCCGGTGACGGCGATGGTGGGCCGGGAGTGGAGCGGCGTCGAGAACCTTCCCTCTCATGGCGGGTTCGTGATCGCCTGCAACCACGTCTCGCACATCGACCCGGTGATGCTGGCGCACTTCCTGTACGACAACGGTGTCCCCCCGCGCTACCTCGCGAAGGCGGCGATCCTCGATCTCCCGGTCGTGGGCAAGATCCTGCGCGCCACGGGACAGATCCCGGTCTACCGCGGCACCACCACGGCCACGGACGCGTTCGCCGCCGCGAAGCAGGCGGTCCTTGACGGTGAGGGAGTGATCTTCTATCCCGAAGGGACCATCACCCGAGACCCCGACGAGTGGCCGATGTCGGGCAAGACAGGCGCGGCTCGCGTCGCGTTCGCGACCGGGAAGCCGGTCGTGCCCATCGCGCAGTGGGGTCCCAACATGCTCCTCGAGCCGTACGGCCGGCCGCACCTGCTGCCTCGCAAGACCATGCAGATCTCGGCTGGTCCGCCGGTCGATCTGGACGACCTTCGCGCTCAGGAGGTCTCGGCGGCTATCCTCGCGACGGCCACGGATCGGATCATGGATGCCGTCACCGAGCAGCTCGCGAAGCTCCGCGACCTGCCGGTGCCGACGCAGCGCATGTCCTTGGACGATCCGCGGGTCAGAGAGCGTCCGCGACCGCGACGCCTGAACGCCACGAAGGAGTAGTACGCATGGCGAAGACCGCTGTCCTGGGCGCCGGTTCCTGGGGGACCGCCTTCTCGTTGGTGCTGGCAGACGCCGGCAACGAGGTGCACCTGTGGGGGCGACGGACGGAGGTCTGCGACGCGATCAACCAGACGCGCGAGAACCCGGAGTACCTGGCCGGGATCCTGCTCCCGGAGACGATCAAGGCCAGTCACGACCCGGAGATCGTCCTGTCCGGCGCGGAGGTCGTCGTCCTGGCGGTGCCGTCGCAGCAGCTGCGCGCCAACCTCACCGACTGGGCCCGCCACATCCCCCAGGACGCGGTCGTCGTGAGCCTCATGAAGGGTGTGGAGCTGGGGACGCACCTGCGGATGAGCGAGGTCATCGCCGAGCTCACCGGCGCCGGACCCGAGCGCGTCGCGGTCGTGACCGGACCCAACCTGGCGCGCGAGATCGCCCAGCGCGAGCCGGCCGCCGCGGTGGTCGCCTGTGCCGACGAGGCGGTCGCCAAGCGTCTGCAGTCCTGGTGCCACAGCCCTGCGTTCCGGCCGTACACCAACACCGATGTCGTGGGCTGCGAGCTGGCGGGCACGACCAAGAACGTGATCGCCCTGGCTGTCGGCGTCGCCGACGGTCTCGGGTTCGGCGACAACGCCAAGGCGTCGGTGATCACGCGTGGACTGGCCGAGACCGCACGGCTGGGCATGGCGATGGGAGCCGACCCCATGACGATGATGGGGCTCGCGGGCATGGGCGACCTGGTGGCGACGTGCAGCTCACCGTTGTCGCGCAACCGGACCTTCGGAGAGAAGCTCGGCCGGGGGATGAGCATCGACGAGATCGTCTCCTCCACCCGGCAGGTCGCCGAGGGCGTCAAGTCCAGCGACTCGCTCTCGGAGCTGGCCAGCCTCCACGGTGTCGACATGCCGATCGTGGAGCAGGTCGCCGCTCTGATCCGCGGGGAGACCACGCCGAAGGAGCTCGTCGCGGCGCTGGTCTCGCGTACGCCGCAGCCTGAGGTCCGTTGACGCGTGCCCGGACGAGGCGGCGTACGCCTCAGGCGTGACCGAGCGCTGTCTCGACGTCGTCCCACAGGTCGTCGAACCCCTCGATGCCCACCGACATCCGGATGAGCGCCTCAGGCACCGTGGTGGGCTCGCCGGACCACCGCCTGCGGCGCTCCCAGGTCGACTCCACGCCGCCGAGACTGGTCGCGCAGACGACCAACCGGCTCGAGGTCACCACCCGGTGCGCCGCGTCCGCACCGGCGACCGGCTCGAACGTCAAGATCGTCCCGAACCCGGGATAGCGCACCTCGCTGACGGCCGGGTGGGACCGCAGGGCGTCGACGACCCGCCGAGCGTTGTCCTGGGCCCTCTCGAACCGTACGGCGAGGGTTCGCAGCCCACGGGTCGCGAGATACGCCTCGAGCGTCCCCGGCACGGCCCCGTGCATCCGGCGGTACGACTTGAGCAGAGCGTACGTCGCGTCGTCCGCGACGACCGCCACACCAGCGAGCGCGTCGCTGTGACCGGCCAGCAGCTTGGTCGCAGAGTGGACCACGACGTCCGCGCCGAGCGCGAGCGGCTGCTGGACCAGCGGCGTCGCGAAGGTGCTGTCCACGACGACCAGGGCGCCGCGAGCCCGCGCGGCGGTCGCGACCTCGACGATGTCGACGACCTCCAGGGCGGGATTGGTCGGCGACTCGATCCACACCATCGCCGCCCCCTCCGCGGCGTCGACCATCGCACCGGGCAGGGTGACGTCGACCGTCCGCAACCGGATCCGCCCGCGCCTCTCCGCCTCCGAGAGGAGGCCCAGCACACCGTTGTAGGCGTGGCGAGGAACGACGACGACGCCGCCGTCGGGGACCAGCGACAGGGTGGCGCTCGCGGCAGCCATCCCCGAGGCGAACATCACCGCCTGTCCGCCCTCGAGCGCACCGACGGCGTCCTCGAACGCCGCCCAGGTCGGGTTGCCGAAGCCTCCGTACTCGAGCTCGCCCCCGGCGACATAGGTGCTCGCGGGTGTCAGCGGCACGTTGAGGGGCGAGTCGGGGGTGCGGGCGGGGCGCCCGGCGGCGACGACGAGGGTCTCTGGGCTGAAGGTGTGTGAGCGAGCCATGCCGACCATTGTGGAGCCTCACGATAGGGTCGCCCCGATGAGCGATACGACTTCCGAGACGTCCACCCTGGCGCCCACGTCCGGTCGCCCCTGCGTCCTGATCGTGTTCGGCGGCCGGTCGAGCGAGCACGCGGTCTCCTGCATGACCGCTCGAGAGGTCCTGCGGGTGATCGACCGCGACCACTACGACGTGGTCGCCGTAGGGATCACCCGTGACGGCCTCTGGGTTCTGGCCGACGACGCGATGACCACCGACGCCGACGGCCTCCCCGATGTCCACTCCACCGGCACGCCCGTGGCCCTCGCCGGCGAGCGCCTGCTGGCCCTCGAGCCCGACGGGTCCAGCCGCGTGCTGGCGCGCGTCGACGTGGCGTTCCCGCTGCTTCACGGCCCGTGGGGCGAGGACGGGACCATCCAGGGGCTCTTCGAGATGGCCGGGATCCGCTACGTGGGCTCCGGCGTGCTGGCGAGCGCGGTCGCCATGGACAAGGCCGTCGCCAACCAGCTCTTCGCCGCTGCCGGGCTCCCTCAGCTGCCGTACGCCGTCGTGACCGCCGACGAGTGGCGCACCGATGCCGCGGCCGTGAGGGAGACCGTCGCGTCTCTCCACTACCCCGTGTTCGTCAAGCCCTCCCGTGCGGGTTCGAGCATGGGCGGGACGCTCGTCCACGACGAGCACGGCCTCGCCGCGGCGATCGCGCTCGCCGAGGAGTACGACCCCAAGGTCATCGTGGAGTCCGCGGCCGACGCGCGCGAGATCGAGTGTGGGGTTCTCCAGAACCCGGACGGCTCCCTGGAGGTCAGCGCGCCGGGCGAGATCGCGGTCGACCTCGGCTCCGGGCACGAGTTCTACGACTTCAGCGCCAAGTACCTCGACGGCACCTCCAAGAACCTGATCCCCGCTCCGCTCGAGGACATCCTGGTCGAGCGCGTGCGCGCCAAGGCCGCTCGCGCCTTCGAGGCCCTGGGCTGCGAAGGGCTCGCCCGGGTGGACTTCTTCCTCCTCGACGGAACGCTCTACATCAACGAGGTCAACACGATGCCCGGGTTCACCCCGTACTCGATGTATCCCCAGGTGTGGGAGTCGAAGGGGCTCGGCTACCGCGAGCTGGTCGAGCGCCTGATCGCGCACGCGCTCGCGCGTCCGACCGACCTGCGCTGACCGCTGGCGGCGCTCGACCCCTCACACGCAGGGCGTGACGACCGGGTCGTGCTCGGCCACCGTGGCGGCCAGGTCACTGAGCGCCTCGGCGGGCGGGTCGTAGCGACGCGGGACCGCGACCTCGACGTACGCCTGGCGGCCGATGGTCGTGAACACGTAGCGCTCGTCGTCCTTCTGGCTGAACCACCCGACGTCGTCGACCACGTCGCAGCGCGAGGTCCGCTCGAGGCTGGCAGGGCGTTCGACGCCGCACCGGAGCACGATCGCCGGGCTTCCCCACGCACGTCCCGAGCCGGCCGGTGCGACACGGACCGAGTCCTGTCCGGCGACCGTCGCCGGCGCGTCGTCGAGCATGGCGGAGCAGATCGCCGCCACGTCGTCGGACGGAGTGGGAGGGTCGATCGCGACAGTGTCCGCGCAGGCCGGCGTCAGGGCGGCCAGAGCGACCAGTCCGAGGGCGAGGGCGGTCCGCCGGGGGTGGGTCAGAGGTGCACGACGGGACACGTGAGGGTCCGGGTGATGCCGTCGATGCGCTGGATCTGCGCGACGACCATCTCACCGAGCTCGTCGACGTGCTTGGCCTCCGCGCGGACGATGACGTCGTACGGTCCGGTCACGTCCTCGGCGAGCGTCACGCCGCTGACCTCAGCGATCGCGGTGGCGACGTCGGCAGCCTTGCCGACCTCGGTCTGGACCAGGATGTAGGCCTGCACGACCATGTTGGGCTTCCTCCGTGGCTCGACAACGTTCACCGCCTCCGACACGCTACAGGATCGTGACGGCGTCGTGACGCTGAGGGATCGCGCGGCCGCGGCCGCGGCGGCGGGGTGGCGGTGTGACCGCGATGACAGGATGGGCAGATGGACACGACACGCGCGGAGACGAGCGGCGGGCGGACCATCGGCGAGCTCGGCGAGTTCGGGCTGATCGCCCGGGTAGCCCGTGAACCACTGTCGAGCCGGGTCATCGTCGGGCCGGGGGACGACTGCGCGTTCGTCCGCGTCGGGGCGGGCTCGGTGCTCGTCTCGACCGACATGCTCGTCGAGGGCCGTCACTTCCGCAGGGACTGGGCCGAGCCCTACGACGTGGGCCGCCGGGCGGCCGCGGCCAACCTCGCCGACGTCATGGCGATGGGCGGTGTCGCCACGGCGCTCACCGTGGGCTTCGCCGCTCCCGGAGACCTCGAGACCGTGTGGGCGGAGGACCTGACCCGGGGGATCGTCGAGGAGGCCGCGCTCGTGGGCGCGGAGGTCGTCGGCGGCGACGTGACTGCTGCCGACGCCATCACCCTGGCGATCACGGTGCTGGGGGAGTCCGCGCAGGCGCCGGTCCTCCGCTCGGGAGCTCGCCCCGGCGACCTCGTCGCGATCACGGGCCGACTCGGGTGGGCGGGGGCGGGTCTCCACGTCCTCGCGCGTGGGTTCCGGTCCCCGAGGGTGCTCGTCGAGGCGTACCGGCGGCCCGAGCCCCCGTACGACGAGGGACCGCGTGCCGCGGCGCACGGAGCGACGGCGATGATCGACGTCAGCGACGGCCTGCTGGCAGACCTCGGCCACGTGGCGACGTCGAGCGGCGTCGGTATCGCGCTGGTGGGCTCGGCCTTCGATGTCCCGGACCCGATCGCGGACGTGGCGGCGGCGACCAACGCCGATCCGCTGGGGTTCCTGCTCACCGGTGGAGACGACCACACCTTGGCCGCGACCTTTCCTGCAGACCGGGGTGCGCCGGAGGGCTGGACCATCGTCGGGCGGGTCGTGGACGGCGAGGGTGACGTCACGGTGGACGGTGCTGCGTGGGACGGCCCGGAAGGACACGAGCACTACCGCTGAGGCGCCCCGCGCCGAGGGGGACGCCAAAGAGGCGGGCCCACCCAGAGGGTGTTGCCCGCCTCGTCGTGCGAGGACGCGGGGTCGCAGCGTCAGCGGCGACCGACCGGCGATCCGGTCAGCGGCTGACCTTGCCGGCCTTGAGGCATCCGGTGCACACGTTCATGCGCTTCGGAGTCGCACCGACGACCGCACGCACGCGCTGGATGTTGGGGTCGAAACGACGCCGCGTGCGCTTGCGCGACCACGGCTTGTTGTTGCCGAAACCCGGCTTCTTGCCGCACACGTCGCAGACTGCAGCCACAGCGAACACTCCCGGTTGAGTCGAAGGGGGGATACCAAAGATCAAGATTATCTGATCGAGCAAGGCCGGAGCCAATCGGCCTCGTCGCTCACGGTGCGGGCCTGCCCAGGGATAGTCTCTCAGACCATGACGACGCACGTCTCCTCGGAGTCCTTCGCCACCTGGGCGCGGGCCTGCACCGAGGCTCTCGGCGCAGCGCGCGCCGAGATCGACGCGCTCAACGTCTTCCCGGTCCCCGATGGGGACACGGGGACCAACGTCTACGTCACCTTCGAGGCCGCGGCGCAGGCGATCGTCTCCGCCCTGGACCAGGACGCGCCACTCCCGACGGTCGTGCGCGACTACGTCGACGGTGCGCTGCTCGGCGCGCGGGGCAACTCCGGCGTGATCATGGCCCAGCTGCTCCGCGCCGCGCTGCCGGTGCTGGCCGACTCCGAGGGTGCGGAGGTGTCGGCAGCCAGCCTCGCCGATGCGATGAGCAAGGCCTCGGCGGCGGCGTACGCGGCGGTCGGCCACCCGGTCGAGGGCACGATCCTCACCGTCGCCTGTCGGGCGGCCGAGGCGGCGCAGGACGTCGTCGCGGCCGAGGGAGACCTGGCCGCCATGGTCAGCGCGTCCGCGGCGGCGGCTCGCGAGGCGCTGCTTCGGACGCCCGAGCAGCTGGACCGCCTCGCCCGTGCCGGCGTGGTCGATGCCGGGGGACGTGCGCTGGTCGTCGTGCTCGACACCACCGAGCACCTGATCACCGGCCGCTTCGTCCCCGACCCCGAGCCGGCGGCCGACCTCCCGCGACCGCTCGTCGACGACACCGGCCCCCACACCCTCGACGGCGCGGGGCCGTCGTACGAGGTGATGTACCTGCTGGAGGCCGACGACGCGGCCGTCCCCGCGCTGCGCTCGCGCCTGGACGGCCTGGGGGACTGTCTCGTGGTGGTCGGCGGCGACCGTCTGTGGAACGTCCACGTCCACGTCGACGACGTCGGTGCGGCGATCGAGGCAGGGCTCGATGCCGGACGGCCGTACCGGATCGCCGTCACCCACTTCGCCGAGCAGGCTGGCGTCCGTGCGAGCACCTCCGGCAGCCGGGCCGTCGTCGCCGTCGCGGCCGGGCCAGGACTCGCCTCCCTGTTCAGCGATGCCGGCGCGGTGGTGGTCACCACGGTGCCCGGCGGTCCGCTCGCTGTCAGCACCGTCCTCGACACGATCCTCGACTGCGGGGCCGACGACGTCATCGTGCTGCCCAACAGCCGCGACTTCCGTGCCGTCTGCGACGCGGCCGCCTCCCAGGCCCGCGAGGCTGGCGTGCATGCCACCGTGATCCCGTCGTGGACGCAGGTGCAGGGGCTCGCCGCGGTCGCCGTCCACGAGCCGGGTCACCCGTTCGACGACGACGTGGTGGCGATGACCAGTGCGGCCCGCGGGACCCAGCACGGCGCCATCACGGTCGCGACCGAGTCCGGGATGACGATGGCAGGTCCCTGCCTGGTCGGTGACGTGCTCGGCGTCGTCGACGCCGAGTTCTCGATCATCGGCGACGAGCAGGCCGACGTCGTACGCCAGGTGCTCGACCGCCTCATCACCGGGCGCGCCGAGCTGGTCACGCTCGTCACCGGCGCCGGGCTCGATGACGACGTGGTGCCGCGGGTCGAACGCTGGCTGCGGGCGCGGCGACCCGACGTCGAGCTGGTCGTGTACGACGGCGGGCAGGAGCGCTACCCGCTGCTGGTGGCGGTCGAGTAGTGGGCGTCGGACCACGGACCAGGCTCGCCAACGTCGTCGGCGCGCGCACCGCCGACGCGTTCGAGCGGAGCTTCGACGTCACGACCGTCGGCGACCTGCTCCGCCACTACCCGAGACGTCTGGCCGAGCGGGGGTCGCTGACAGACCTCGCCGCGCTGCGCGTCGACGAGCACGTCACCGTCCTCGCCCGTGTGGTGCACGTCAAGGAGTACCCGTTCCGGCCCAAAGGGGGCGGGCGGCCCGGCGGCAAGAACGTCCGCACCGAGGTCGTCGTCACCGACGGCACCGGCGAGCTCGTGCTCACGTTCTTCCGTCAGCCGTGGATCGCGCAACGCCTGCGCCCGGGCACCCTCGGCATGTTCGCGGGCAAGGTCGGCGAGTTCCGTGGCCGCAAGCAGCTGCTGCACCCGGAGATCCGTCCCACCGGGTCGGAGGAGGAGGCGCGGGACGAGGCCGAGGAGTACGCCGGCACGATCGTGCCGATCTATCCCGCCACCCAGGCGGTGTCGTCGTGGACGATCGAGAAGACGGTGGCGATCGTGCTGGACGCGCTCGACGAGGTCGACGACCCCGTCCCCGAGCCCGTACGCCGCCGGCGCGGGCTCGTCGACCTGAGGACCGCGTACGAGGACGTCCACCGTCCCCGCGAGCTCGAGGACTACCAGCGGGCGCGGGAGCGCCTGAAGTACGAGGAGGCGTTCGTCCTCCAGACCACCTTGGCCGTCCGCCGGCACGCGCTGTCGTCGGCGCCGGCGACCAGGCGCCCGCACGTGGCCGACGGGCTCCGCGACCGGTTCGAGGCGCAGTTGCCGTTCGCGCTCACCGCCGGGCAGCAGGAGGTCGCGGCCCAGATCGAGGCAGACCTCGACCGCGACCAGCCGATGCAACGGCTGCTTCAGGGCGAGGTCGGCTCCGGCAAGACGGTCGTGGCGCTGCTCGCGATGCTCCAGGTGGTCGACACCGGTGGACAAGCAGTGCTGCTCGCGCCGACGGAGGTGCTCGCACAGCAGCACCACCGGTCGATGGTGGAGATGCTCGGACCGATGGCTCAGGCGGGGATGCTGGGGTCGGCCGACGCCGCGACCCGGGTGCGTCTCCTGACCGGCTCGATGGGCCAGAAGGCCCGACGTGAGGCGCTCCTCGACGCGGCGTCGGGAGAGGCGGGGATCCTCGTCGGCACCCACGCTCTGCTCGAGGACAAGGTGCAGCTCGCCGAGCTCGGGCTCGTCGTGGTCGACGAGCAGCACCGGTTCGGCGTGGAGCAGCGAGCGGCGCTGACCGCCAAGGGCGTCGATGCGCCGCACCTGCTGGTGATGACGGCGACACCGATCCCGCGGACCGTGGCGATGACCGTCTTCGGAGATCTCGACACCTCCACCCTGACCGAGCTGCCGCGGGGCAGGCAGCCGATCCAGACGACGGTGGTGCCGGTCGCGGAGAGGCCGGCGTGGGTGGACCGGACGTGGGAGAGACTGCGTGAGGAGGTCGCCGACGGACGCCAGGCGTACGTCGTGTGTCCGCGTATCGGCGACGGCGGCGACCGCGCGGACGCCTCCGAGGACGGCGCGGAGCTCGAGCCCGCCGAGGACGAGTCCGCACGCCCCCTGACCTCCGTCCTCGCGTTGCACGAGCTGCTCCGAGACGGGCCGCTGGCCGGTCTGCGGACCGCGGCGCTGCACGGCCGCATGGCAGCCGAGGACAAGGAGGCGGTGATGCGCGCCTTCGCAGCGGGTGAGATCGACGTCCTCGTCGCCACCACGGTGATCGAGGTCGGCGTCGACGTCCCCAACGCGACCGCGATGGTGATCATGGACGCCGATCGCTTCGGCGTCTCTCAGCTCCACCAGCTCCGCGGACGCGTCGGCCGCGGCGCGCACGCCGGGCTCTGCCTGCTGGTGACGGGCGCGCCCGCCGGGAGCGCCGCGCGCGAGCGCCTCGACGCCGTCGCCGCGACGTCGGACGGCTTCGCCCTGTCGCGCCTCGACGTGGAGATGCGGCGCGAGGGAGACGTGCTCGGGGCTCGCCAGTCCGGGGTCCGGTCGAGTCTGCGGCTGCTCTCGGTCGTGCGCGACGAGCAGGTGATCTCCGACGCGCGAGAGGACGCGGCCGAGGTGGTGGCCGACGACCCGTCGCTCGCGGCCCACGCGGCGCTGGCCGCGGTGGTGCGCGAGCTCGAGGACAGCACGCAGGCCGACTACCTGGAGAAGACATGACGGGTGAGCGCAGGGAGTTCGTCGACGAAGACCTGTCGGGGGCGAGGGTCGTCCGCTCCGACCTGGCCGATGTGGTGATGCGCGGGGTCTACGTCGCGGGGATGGATCTCGACACGCCCGACCTCGCCGACGGTCCGCTCTTCGTCAACGGGATCGACGTCGCGCCCTACGTTGAGAGCGAGCTTGCCAAGCGCTTCCCCGGTCGTGAGCTCAAGGACGCGACCGACGCCGACGGGCTGCGCGAGGCCTGGTCGGCCGTGGAGGCCGCGTGGGCCGGGGCGCTCGTCACGGCGCGCGGGCGCGAGGGCGTCTCGGTCGACGGCGAGTGGACGTTCGCCCAGACCCTCCGCCACCTCGTCATGGCGACGGACGTCTGGCTGAAGGGCGCGATCTTCGGGGAGCAGCAGCCGTACCACCCGATCGGCCAGCCGTTCGCCGAGTTCGCCGACACCGGCGGCGACGTCACGATCTTCCGCGAGCCGACCTCGTACGAGGAGATCCTCGCGGTCCGTGGCGAGCACCAGGCGCTGGTCAGAGAGTTCCTCGACCACGTGACTCACGAGCTCCTCGCCCAGCCACGCGTCGACCCGTGGAGGCCGACGGTCAGGGTGAGCGTGCTGCAGTGCCTGCACGTCGTCCTCAACGAGGAGTGGGAACATCTCCGGTTCGCGCTGCGGGACCTGGAGATCGACGAGCGAGGGCGTTCATGACACGGATCATCGCGGGCGCGCTCGGCGGCCGGCGGCTGGCGACCCCGCCCGGCTCCGCGACGCGGCCGACCTCCGACCGTGTGCGCGAGGCGATGTTCTCCGCGCTGGAGACGCGGCTCGGCGGGTTCGACGGCGTACGGGTGCTCGACCTGTACGCCGGGTCGGGCGCTCTCGGCCTCGAGGCGGTCTCGCGTGGGGCGGTCCACGCGACGCTTGTCGAGGCCGACCGGCGTACGGCGCAGGTGATCCGCCGCAACGCGCGTGAGCTGGGGGTCTCCGGCGCCGTCGACGTCGTGGCGGAGAAGGTGCGCTCGTTCGTCCGGACGCCGCCGCCGGCGCCGTACGACCTCCTCGTCCTCGACCCTCCGTACGACGTGCCGAACGACGAGGTCAGTGCCGTGGTCGCGGTGGTGACGTCCCAGAGATGGTGGTCGAGCGACGGCATCGTGGTCGTCGAGCGCTCCACCCGCGACGGCGCGTTCGCGTGGCCCGAGGCCGTCGAGCCGCTCGGAGACCGCCGTTATGGCGAGACGACGCTTTGGTACGGTCGGCCGCATGAGTAGGGCCGTCTGCCCCGGATCCTTCGACCCGGTGACGCTCGGGCACGTCGACATCGTCGCCCGCACGTCCCATCTCTTCGACGAGGTTGTCGTCGCGGTGGGGATCAACGACTCCAAGCGGGTGATGTTCAACACGGCCGAGCGGGTCGCGCTCCTCGAGGAGGTGCTGGGCGATCTCGCCAACGTCCGGGTGATGACGTTCTCCGGGCTGCTCGTCGACTTCTGCACCGCCCACGGCATCCAGGCGGTCGTGAAGGGTCTCCGGGCGGTCTCCGACTTCGACTACGAGCTCCAGATGGCCCAGATGAACTCCACGCTGGCCCGGGTGGACACGCTGTTCATGCCGACCAGCCCGGAATACTCCTTCCTCGCCTCCAGCCTCGTCAAGGAGGTCGCGCGACACGGGGGAGACGTGTCTCCGCACGTGCCGCCGGTGGTCCTCGCGGCACTCGAGCGCAAGCTCGCCGCCGAGGGGTAGCCCGCGGGGCCTGGCGCCCGGCGGGCCACCCGCGCATGCGGGTTCGCGCTCGCGTGGGTGGGTTCGCTATCCTGGTCCGTGGCCTGCAACTGGGCCGCACCTCGCCATGCCTTTAAGGAGTACGTGTGACCACGCTCGACTCCCGGGCGCCGTTCGTTCTCGACACGCACGAGATCGCGCGCCGACCCGGAACGCAGCGCGAGTTCACCTACTCGGCGAAGGCTCCGGCGGGCATGGGTGTCGACATGCTCGGCGTGCCCGAGGGAAGTGACGTCGATCTCGATCTCCGGCTCGAGTCGGTCATGGAAGGCATCCTGCTGACAGGGACCGCCTCGGTGCACACCTCTGGTGAGTGCGTACGCTGCCTGCAGGAGATCGACGGTGAGGTCACCGTCGACCTTCAGGAGCTGTACGTGTATGACGACGAGGGCGAGGAGGACGATATCGCCCGACTCCAGGGAGACCTGCTCGACCTGGAGCCTGTCCTGCGGGACGCGGTGGTGCTCGCACTTCCGCACAACCCGTTGTGTGCCCCGGACTGTCCGGGACTGTGCGCCGAGTGCGGAGCACGGCTCGCGGACGACCCAGAGCACACACACGGCGAGGCCGTCGACCCGAGGTGGTCGGCGCTCAGCCAGCTGAAGCAAGGCAACGACCGCCCCGCGGGCGGTACGGACCAGACCGGGCGTGAGTCCGGCCCAAACGAGGAGTAGAAGTGGCAGTCCCGAAGCGCAAGATGTCGCGCAGCAACACCCGCCACCGTCGTTCGCAGTGGAAGGCCTCCGCGCCTCAGCTCGTGATCTGCGCCAACCCGGCGTGCCGCGCCAAGCACCTGCCGCACCGCGCTTGCCCGGACTGCGGCCAGTACGGTCCCCGCGGCGAGCTGCGCCAGGTCGTCTGAGAAGCCTCTCGTGTCCGACGTCGTCGACGACGGTGACGGGGCAGCGAACGCTGCCCTTCTGGAGCGCCTCGGCGTGCCCGGCCTCGCGCCGGGGCTGCTGACGCAGGCGTTGACGCACCGGTCGTACGCGTACGAGAACGGCGGCATCCCCAACAACGAGCGGCTCGAGTTCTTGGGGGACGCCGTTCTCGGTCTGGTGATCACCGACACGCTCTACAACGCGCACCCCGACCTTCCCGAAGGCCGCCTCGCCAAGCTGCGAGCTGCGGTCGTCAACGCCCGCGCGCTGGCCGACGTGGCTCGCACGCTCGGGCTGGGCGCCTACCTGAGGCTGGGGCGGGGCGAGGAGGCGACCGGTGGTCGCGACAAGTCCTCGATCCTGTCCGACACCGTCGAGGCGGTGATCGGGGCCGTCTACCTCCAGGACGGGTTCAGCGGCGCCGACACGGTCGTGCACCGGCTCTTCGACCCGGTGATGGCGCGCGCTGCCGAGCTCGGCGCTGGCCTCGACTGGAAGACGAGTCTTCAGGAGCTCTCCTCCGACCGACGCCTCGGCGTGCCCGAGTACCGCCTCACCGAGGAGGGTCCCGACCACGACAAGACCTTCACCGCCCACGTCCGCGTGGGCGGGCAGGTCTACGGCGAGGGCACCGGCCACTCCAAGAAGGAAGCCGAGCAGCAGGTCGCGGAGACGGCCTGGCGGGCCATCAAGGCGACCGTCGACGCGGTCGATCACGAGGACGGCACCGTCGCCCCGGCAGCCGAGGTCGTCGATGCCGCGGAGTCGGCCGAGGCCGCCGCGGCAGGTTCTGGCGCCGGCACGTCCAGGTCACGCGCCGACTCCTGAGCCGGTCGGCCAGCCATGCCTGAGCTTCCCGAGGTCGAGGTCGTCCGGCGTGGCCTCGCCGATCACGTGTCGGGACGCCGGATCGAGCGGGTCGAGGTGCTCCACCCCCG
The DNA here is from genome assembly GCF_019550935.1 of Mumia sp. zg.B53. Taxonomy (NCBI): domain Bacteria; kingdom Bacillati; phylum Actinomycetota; class Actinomycetes; order Propionibacteriales; family Nocardioidaceae; genus Mumia; species Mumia sp. zg.B53. The sequence goes on from NZ_JAHWCK010000002.1 coordinate 528,288, forward strand.
CCCCGTGCGTCGCCACCTCGCCGGGCCCGAGGACTTCGCGCTGCGCCTCACCGGCGACCGCGTGCTGGGAGCCTCACGTCGCGGCAAGTACCTCTGGCTGCCGCTGGAGTCCGGCGACGCAGTCCTGGCGCACCTGGGGATGAGCGGCCAGTTCCTGGTGCAGCCGCCGGACGCCCCGACAGAGCGACACCTCCGGGTCGTGCTCGACCTGGAGGACGGCGTGCAGCTGCGGTTCGTGGACCAGCGGATGTTCGGCGGGCTGGCCCTCAGTAACGGCGGGGCCGAGCTGCCCTCCGAGATCGCGCACATCGCGCGAGACCCGCTCGACGACTCGTTCGACGACGCGGAGTTCGTCGATCGGTTGCGCCGTCGTCGGACGGGGCTCAAGCGTGCGCTGCTCGACCAGACGCTCGTCTCGGGGATCGGCAACATCTATGCCGACGAGGCGTTGTGGCTCGCGCGGCTGCACTACGCCCGGCCCACCGACACCCTCCGGCGGGCCGAGGCGCAGCGGGTGCTCGAGGGTTCACGGGAGGTGATGACCGCGGCGCTCGCGCAAGGCGGTACGTCGTTCGACGCGTTGTACGTCGCGGTGAACGGCGAGAGCGGCTACTTCTCGCGGTCGCTGGAGGTGTACGGGCAGGAGGGCGAGCCGTGCTCGCGCTGCGGGACACCCGTCCGGCGCGACTCCTTCATGAACCGCTCGTCGTACACGTGCCCCCGCTGCCAGCCCCGGCCGCGCAACGGGCGCTGGTGAGGCCGACAGCGGGGACACGTCACCTCATCGGATCGGTGCCGCGAGCGGCAGCGACCGGTCGACGAGGTCTCTCACGACCGACCCGCAGGTGGCGACCACGTCGGCGTCCGTGCAGTAGTGCGACGCCGTGCGTGTGCCCGTCGCGAGGTCCTTCGCCCAGGTCGAGGCGAAGTCACGCAGCCGAGCGGTCTGCGTGGCGTTGGGGCTGCAGAGCGCTCCCGCCACGCCGATGAAGTCGGTGTTCTCGCCCTCGCTGTCGATGTGACAGCTGCCGCCGCTCGGGGTGCCCAGGGAGATCTTCGACCACACCAGCTGGATACCGACGAAGTCCGCGCCGAGCGAGGTGAGTGCACCGAACGAGTTGTTGAAGAGGTTGATGACGCTCGGGCGCGCAGCGATGCTCAGGACCGGGCGCGACCCGCCGGCAGAGACCGCCTGGAGCGCGGCGGTGAACCCGTCGGCCGCGACCGGGTCGAAGAGCACGGCGCCCTTGAGCCCGGCGTAGCCGCGCTGAGCGAGTCGCTGCCCGACGAGGGCGGCGAAGTGCCCGCCCGCGGAGTGGCCTCCGACGATGTAGGCCGTGGGGAGGGGCTTGCCGTTGGGTGGGACGACGGCCCTGTCGGCCAGGGCGTTGCCGATGATCGTGGCGAGCCCGGGGTTGCCGGCTGTCATGTCCTCGTTCAGGCAGACGACCATCAGGCCCTTCTGCGCGATCGCCTTGCTGGTGCCGCGGAGGTGCTTGCAGCTGCGGCTGAAGCCGTGCTCGACCAGCATCAGCCCGGTGGCGGTCCCGTTGGGCAGGTACCAGTCGGCGGCGTACGACGTGCCGCCGACCGTGATCGGGGAGCTGACACAGGTGGTGGTGGAGGAGGAGTAGCCCGAGCAGGCGACGGCGGCCGACGCCGGAGGCGGCGAGCCGACGAGGAGTGCGGCGATCGCGCCGACGGCTCCGGCGGCAGTGGCGAGCAGGCGCGGCAGACGCCGCGGTGACGAGTTCTTCAACGGTGCTCCTGGTGCGTGAGGTGATGGACACGGCACCGACCGACGCGTTCCCGAGAGGACGGTGGAACGGCGTTCCGAAACGTATGGCCTCCCGCACGCATGCGCAAGAGGGTCTGACGGATCGCTAGGCTCGTGGACGTGACCCCGCCCGACGTGCCCGCCCCCTCGCGCGAGCCCTACCCCGCATCGGCCCGCGAGAGGGTCGTGCCGGAGCCGCCCAAGCGGGCCGGCCGAAGCGCGTTCGAGCGTGACCGGGCACGCATCCTCCACTCGGCGGCGCTACGTCGTCTCGCCGCCAAGACCCAGGTGGTCGGACCCGGCACCGACGACTTCGTGCGCAACCGTCTGACGCACTCCCTCGAGGTCGCGCAGGTCGCCCGGGAGCTCGGGAAGTCGCTGGGCTGCGACCCCGACGTGGTCGACTCGGCCGCGCTGGCTCACGACCTCGGTCATCCCCCGTTCGGGCACAACGGCGAGCGCGCGCTCGACGAGGTGGCGGCGGCGTGCGGGGGGTTCGAGGGCAACGCTCAGACGTTGCGGATCCTCACCAGGCTGGAGGCCAAGACCTTCGACCCGCACGGCGTCAGCGTCGGCCTCAACCTCACGCGGGCGACGCTCGACGCCTGCACGAAGTACCCGTGGACCCGCGACGCCGCGCCCGTCCCGGAGGGGACCCACGGCGACGGGTCTCCGCGGCTGGTGCGCAAGTTCGGCGTCTACGACGACGACCTCGCCGTCTTCGGCTGGATCCGCCGCGACGCCCCGGGCGACCGCCGCTGCGTGGAGGCCCAGGTGATGGACCTCTCCGACGACATCGCCTACTGCGTCCACGACGTCGAGGACGGGATCGTCGCCGGCAGCGTCGACCTGTTCGCCATCCCCGACGACCGCGACGTGATCTGGTCGACCGTCCGCGAGTGGTACGTCCGTGACGCGTCCGACCGCCGGCTCGACGCGGCGTACTCCCGGCTCACCGCGATGCCCGAGTGGCCCACCTCGCCGTACGACGGGAGCCGCCGTTCGCTCGGCGCGCTCAAGGGACTCACGAGCGCGCTCGTCGGACGCTTCGCGGCGGCTGCGCGAGACGCGACCCGTGCGTCGTACGGGTCGGTCCCGCTGACCCGCTACGAGGCCGACCTGGTCGTCCCCGACGAGACACGCGACGAGATCGCGGTCCTGAAGGCGGTCGCGGCGCACTACGTCATGCGTGACGACGCCAGGGTCGAGCTGCTGGCGCAGCAGCGCACCCTCCTCACCGGTCTCGTCGAGATCCTGGTCACCAAGGGGCCGGAGCTGCTGGAGGCGCCGTTCGCGGCCGACCTGCGGCTGGCCGACTCCGACGAGGCGCGGCTTCGCGTGGTGGTCGACCAGGTGGCGTCGCTCACCGACGACTCGGCCCGCGCCTGGGGACGACGACTGCTCTAGGCATCGTCGTGCACGGCGGCGGCCGGCTCGTGGGAGCACCGTAGACTCGCCTGCGTGGCAGGCCGGATCCGCGAGGACGACATCGCAGCAGTGCGCGAGCGTGCGCGGATCGACGAGATCGTCGAGCAGTACGTGACGCTGCGCAACGCCGGTGGTGGTTCCCGCAAGGGCCTCTGCCCGTTCCACGACGAGAAGTCGCCGTCGTTCAACGTCACTCCGTCGCGCGGGATGTACTACTGCTTCGGCTGCGGAGAGGGCGGTGACGTCTTCACGTTCCTCCAGAAGATCGACCAGATCAGCTTCAGCGAGGCCGTCGAGCGACTGGCCGCCAAGTACGCGATCACCCTGACCTACGTCGATGGTCCAGCAGGCCCGCAGCGGGACTTCGCCCAGCGGGGGAGACTGGTCGCGGCCAACGCCGCCGCAGAGGAGTTCTACTCCGACCAGCTCGCGTCCGACAAGGTCGCCGTGAAGGGGCGCCAGTTCCTCTCCGAGCGAGGGTTCTCCCGCGACGCGGCCGAACGCTTCGGCGTCGGGTTCGCCCCTCGCGACGGAGAGGCGCTCTACCGGCACCTCCGCGGGCGCGGGTTCGCCGACGACGACCTGGTGGCCGCCGGCCTCGTCGCCCGCGGCAACCGCGGACCGTACGACCGCTTCCGTGGCCGCCTGATGTGGCCGATCCGCGACGCGTCCGGCGACGTGGTGGGCTTCGGCGCGCGCCGCCTCTTCGACGACGACCGGATCGAGGCGAAATACCTCAACACCCCGGAGACGCCTCTCTACAAGAAGAGCCAGGTCCTGTACGGGGTCGACCTCGCACGCAAGGCGATCTCCAAGTCCAGCCAGGCGGTGGTGGTCGAGGGCTACACCGACGTCATGGCCTGTCACGAGGCCGGCGTCGGCACGGCGGTGGCGACCTGCGGCACGGCGTTCGGGGAGGAGCACGCCCGTGTCCTCCGGCGGCTGCTCCTCGACCACGAGGCGATGCGCGGCGAGGTGATCTTCACCTTCGACGGGGACGAGGCGGGCCAGAAGGCCGCCATGCGCGCGTTCGAGGGCGACGCGCAGTTCGTCGCCCAGACCTACGTAGCCGTCCAGCCCGACGGCCTGGACCCCTGCGACGTACGGCTCCACCAGGGCGACGCGGCGGTGCAGGAGCTGGTCGCGTCCCGGATCCCGCTCTACCGCTTCGTGCTGCGCAACGTCGTCGCCCGTTATGACCTCGACCACGCCGACCAACGGGTCGACGCCCTTCGATCGGCGGTCGAGCTCGTCTCGGCGGTCCGCGACCAGGGCAAGGTCGAGCAGTTCGTCCGCGAGATCGCCTCCACGGTGGGCGTCGAGCTCGACGAGGTCCGCCGCGAGCTGGGTGAGGCCCGCCGCCGTCCCGCTCCGCGCCCCGCCACGCGCACGAGCAGCAGCCGTGGCGCAGGCCGGTCCGACGAGGCAGGGGCGACCGACGGCGCAAGCCCGACGTCGGGTCCTGCGGTCGACGAGCCTGTGGCGCCGGTGCCGAGCCTGGGGGAGCAGCGGTTCACCGACGAGCGCGAGCTCCTGAAGGTGCTCGTCCAGCACCCTCACCTCCTCGCCCCGTACGCCGACGCGCTCGACGACGACGTCTTCACGCACCCGTACGCGACGGCGATCTGGTCGGCGGCGAAGGCGGAAGGGCTGCCGTCGAAGCCCGACGACGCCTGGGCCGCCCGGGTTCGCGACCGCCTCGGGGACCCGCAGGCACAGCGCACGCTCGCCCATCTGTCGGTCGACCCGTTGCCGGTGTCGGGCGTCCCTGACGCCGCGCTCGTCGTCGCCCTCGCCGCCCGCGTCCAGGAGCTCGCCATCCTGCGCAGGATCGCCGCGGTCAAGTCGAGGCTGCAGCGCACCGATCCTCTGGAGTCGACGGCCGACTACAACGCGATGTTCGGCGACCTGGTGGCGCTCGAGCAGCAGCGCCGCCAGCTGCGTGAGAGGGCCATCGGCGGCTCGCTGGCCTGAGTCGCCAGCACCCTCGAGCCCGCGGCGACCTCGTCCCCACTGTCGCCATGACAGGCGCCGTCCACAGCGGCCGTGCGCGGGCCCGCGACGGCGGCGACCCCGGCACGAGACTGTGGGCATGCCTCCTGCCCCCGTGCCGCTGAGACTCGATCCGGTGCGCGCATTGACGTGCACACCGCTGCTGAGCGCCGAGGACGAACGCCGCCTCGCTGAGGCCTGCGCCGCCGGGCGGCGCGCTGCTGCGCGGCTGACCTCGCTCGAGGATCCTCCAGGCGACCGTGTCGCCCTCGAGGAGACCGTCGACATCGGTCTGCGGGCACGCTCGCACCTCGTCCTGGCCAACATGAGGCTGGTGGTGGCGCTCGCACGGTCCCACCAGCACCGTGGCGTGCCTCTCGGTGACCTGGTCCAGGAGGGGACGCTGGGTCTCATCGCCGCGGTCGACCGGTTCGATCCTTCACACGGCACGCGGTTCTCGACGTACGCCGTCGCATGGGTGCGCCGCCACGTGTCCGACGGCATGAGCACTCGGCGTGCCGTGCGCCTGCCTCCGAGGGCTGAGCGTGACGCGGTCTCGTGCCGCGAGGCGGCGGAGGCGCTGGTCCACGAGGCCGGACGTGTGCCCGCGCCTGCCGCGATCGCCGCTCGGACGGGCCTCGCGGTGTCGGTCGTCGAGCGCCTGATGGCTGCCGATGCCCCAGTCGTGTCTCTCGACGCCGCGGGTCTCGACGTGGCCGTGGTCGGGGGGGCCGCCAGCCGTGACCTCACCGCCGAGGCAGCGGTGCGTGAGGCGCTGAGGACGCTTCCCGAAGGCGACCGTGAGGTGGTGGAGCGCAGGTTCGGGCTCGACGGAGGCGGTCCTCGTACGGCCCGCGCCGTGGCCGACGAGCTCGGGCGCACCACCGCCTGGGTCCGGGCGACCGAGCGACGCGTGCTGCGAGCGCTGCGGACGCATCCCGCCGTGTCCGGGCTCGGAGGGTGATGGTCGATGATGGGGGACATGGCCCCCACCCTGCCCCGCCAGGTCCGCCGTGACATCGCCCGCGAGCACGGTGAGCGGGTGCTCGCTGCCCAGCAAGACCTACGTGGCGCCTGGCAGCTGGGCACGGACGCCGCCCTGCACCTCGACCTCGGTGACGGTGACCGGCGGCGCATCCCGTGGGAGCGGGTGGAGTCGCTCGCGTGGGACGCCGAGGCGTCCACCGTCACCGTCCTCACCGCGGACGAGGGAGCCCTGCGACGCGACGTCGTCACCTTGGAAGGGTCGGGGCGGCTGGTCGAGCTGGCCCGGGAGCGCGTCGATGCGAGCATCCTCGCTCGCGCGCACCAGCGGGTCGGTGACGGTCGCGACGCGGTGACGGTGGTGGCACGGCGATCCCCGACCCGGCAGGGTCCGGTCACCTTCTCCTACCTGCTCGACCGGGGCCTCTCCTCCGAGGACGCCGCGGTCAAGGAGGCGACCGCCCGAGCGCTGGCGGTGGTGCGTTCCGACCTCGGGCTCGCGTCCGACGACTGACGACCCCGGTTTGGGCGGCCCGCGACGTGCTTGGTAGGCTAGCGGTCGCGCCTTCGGGGCGTTCCCCTGTAGCTCAATTGGCAGAGCAGCCGGCTGTTAACCGGCAGGTTACTGGTTCGAGTCCAGTCGGGGGAGCAAGCAGCGGCCTGACAGGCGGAGACTTCCGCAGTCAGGCCGCTTTCTCGTGTCCCGGAGCCTCCGTCAGTCGTCGTCGGGGAACCCCAGGGAGAACACCTCGAACGACGCCGCATACCGGGTGCCCATGAGGGCGCCGGCCGGCTCGGCCATGCTCCCCAGGAATGCCGCCGGGTCGAAGTCCACCCAGCCGAGCCCGTCCAGATAGGCCTGGTGCGCTCGCAACGACGCCACACCGGCATCGAAGGTGTCAGTGATGTCGACGCCGTGGCGAGCGCCCGGCGAGCCAGACACCCAGACCTGACGCACGCCTCCCCAGGGTTCCAGCCCTGGCTCGGGGAAGACCCAGCGGTTGCCGGCGTCTCGCACCGCGTCGAGGGTCGCCCGCCCGACGGCGATGTGGTCTGCCTGGTTCAGGATGCCGTTGGGGAAGAACTGGTCGAAGTTGCCGGTGATCACGATCTCCGGTCGGTGGGTCCGGACCATCTGGGCGATCAGACGACGCAGCGGCACGCCGTACTCGATCGTCCCGTCAGGGAGACCGAGGAACTCGACGGTGTCGACGCCCACGATCCGGGCGGACTCGATCTCCTCGGCGGTCCGGACCTCTTTCGTGGTCTCGGGCTCCATGCCGTCGATGCCCGCCTCGCCCGCGGTCGCCATGCAGTAGACGACACGTTTGCCCTGACCGGTCCAGCGCGCCACGGCGGCGGCTGCGCCGAACTCCATGTCGTCGGGGTGGGCCACGACGGCGAGCGCGGTGGACCAGCTCTCGTCGAGCGGTTCGAGCGCCTGCGGAACGTCGCGCTGGAGGTCTGTCATCCCGCGATCGTAGGCCTGTCCGGGCTGTTCGCGCCCTCCCTCGCCGCACTAGGCTGTCCTTCCCGGGGCGGTAGCTCAGCCGGTTAGAGCAGCGGACTCATAATCCGTCAGGTCGTGGGTTCGAGCCCCACCCGCCCCACGTGCGACGCGAGGGTGGTGCGCCAACACGCCCGACGTCCGCGCGTGACCAACGCGGCCCCGAGATGGGCCCTCACCCTGCCGGAGGACGCGATCCATGTCGAACGAACCGACCGCTGCAGGCACGGCTCTGGTCTATGCCGTCTCGTCGGCCAGCACGAGCATCCAGACCGCCATGGCCGAGGTGTCGGTTCGCCTGCAGGACACCGTCGCCGCCGAGGGCGGCGGAGAGATCGTCGCGGTGAGCCACGACGTGACCGTCGTCGGGTCGGGTGATGACGACAGCAGCATGCGGGTCGCCTTCACCGGCAAGAGCCGGCCGCGCGAGTACGTCGTCTCCGCCATCGCGACGATCCGCAGCTGAGGCCGGACGGAGACCTCGTCAGACCGGCGGGCCCGGCGGCAGCGAGGCCAACGCCTCGTCGATCGGGACGTCACCCCCGATGAGCTCGAAGGTGGTGCGTGCCGTGGACGGGGCCTCGAGCACCGCCACCAGGACCGCTGCGACGTCCGCCCGCGGGATCGTGCCGCGTCCCACGTGGTCGCCCACCGCGACCCGGCCCGTGCCGGGGTCGTCGGTGAGCCCGCCGGGACGCACGATCGTCCAGTCGAGACCGCTCTCTCGAACGGCGTCGTCGGCCTGGCCCTTGGCGGCGAGATAGACCTGGAAGACGTCGTCACTGTCGGGATCGCCCTCGCCCGCGCCCATCGACGACACCACGACGAAGCGGTAGGCACCTGCGAGCTGCGCTCCCGCCGCCAGGAGGACAGCAGCGTCGCGGTCGACCGCCCACTTGCGCTCGATGGTCGAGCCGGGCCCGGCGCCGGCGGCGAAGACGGCGGCGTCGCATCCCGTGAGGGTCTCGGCGACCTGCGTCGCGGTGCTGTGCTCGAGGTCGAGGACCGCGGGCGTCGCCCCGGTGGCGCGGACGTCGTCGGACTGCTCGGGCTTGCGGATGAGGCTCACGGCCTCGTGACCGGCTGCCGTGAGCTGGCGGGCCAGCAGCAGGGCGATCTTGCCGTGTCCTCCGGCGATGGCGACCTTCACAGGATCCTCCTTCGAGCGTGGGACGGTTCCATCCGATCCTTGCACGCGGAGCGGCACGACCCACAACAGGCGTGGTGCGTCGCCCCCCGATGCGGCACAATGAGGGAAGTGCCTGCCGTCGAGGACGTTGGGGAAGGCGGATCTCGATCCAGGAGGCACTGATGAGCAACGCCACCCGGGGTGTTCTGTACGTTCACTCCGCACCGTCGGCGATGTGCCCACACGTCGAGTGGGCGGTCGCAGGCGTCGTCGGCATGCCCGCGACCTTGGCGTGGTCGCCGCAGCCGGCCGAGCAGGGCACCTACCGCTGCGAGCTGTCCTGGCAGGGGCCGGTCGGTCTCGCGGCCACGCTCACGTCGACCCTGCGCAGCTGGGACCGGTTGCGCTTCGAGGTCACCGAGGAGGCGACAGCGCGCAGCGAGGGCATGCGGTTCTCGTCCACGCCGTCGCTGGGCGTCTTCCACGCGGCGATCGGCCTCCACGGCGACATCATGGTCCCCGAAGAGCGGCTGAAGGCGGCGATGGCCAAGGCCGAGCTGGGGGCCGCGGCACTCGAGGAGGAGGTGGCGCTGCTTCTCGGTCGTCCGTGGGACGACGAGCTCGAGGCGTTCCGGTACGCCGGGGACGGGGCGCCGGTTCGCTGGCTGCACGTCGGCTGAGTGCCTCCCGCTCAGCCGATCTCTACCGTCGCGGACGGGGACGAGAAGCCGTCACCAACCGCGCGGAACTCCCAACGCCCTGACCGGCTCGTCACGATCCAGGTCGAGAACGTTCCGCCCTTGCGGGTCTCGAGGCGGACCGGGAAGTCCGACCACCCGCCGCCGTCGCCCTTGCGCTGGATGGTCAGGGTGGCGCCTGCTCCGAGGCCGGGTGCGCGGCCTCGGAACTCGATGCGCTCCCCGGGTCTGACCCGGCTGCTGCTGGCGCGGAACGCGGGCTCCTTCTTCGGTTTCGGAGTCGCCTCGGGCGTCGCGCTGGGCGCGGTCGGCGCGGGTGTCGTCGGCTCCGTGTCCGGTGCGCTGGGCGTGGTGGTGGGAGAACTTGCGGCCGGCTCCGCCGGAGCGTCGTCCGCCTTGAACCCCAGCGCCCGCATCGCGGAGGCACCCGCGATCCCCATGAGGAGCCCGATCGTGATCCCTGCCGCGACGAGCCCGAGCACGATCTTGAGGACAAGACGATTGCGCGCGCCGTCCGCCGTCTCCCTGCTGAGATCCATCAAGGCCCTTCCTCGGTGATCGGTCTCCATCATGACAAACGACACGAGGGGCCACACACGGGGCCGTCGGGCGGGGTGCGTCAGGAGGAGGCGAGACGCCGCTCGACGTAGGCGACCGCGTCCCCGACCGTACGCAACGTCGCGAGGTCGGCGTCGGGGATACGCACACCGAGACGCTCTTCGATGGCGAGCGCCAGCTGGACCAGGGACAGCGAGTCGAGACCGAGGTCCTCGGTGAACGACGACGACGGGTTGAGCGGAGCCGTGGTCGATCCGGGTGCGATCTGCTCGAGGATCGCGGCGAGCTCGTCGATCACAGGGACGTTGGGCGCGTGCATGGTGACCTCAGGGGTTCGGGTGGCACCGGCACGAGACGCCGGTCGGGATCGTCGGCCGCGCCCGGTGCGGACGCGGCCGACGACTCTACAAGGGGGCCCCCCCAACCCCCCAGCGCGGGGTGCGCGGATCGCGGCAACACCAAC